>JAAWCJ010000023.1 GCA_022793195.1 Lachnospiraceae bacterium
AGTCCGATTATCGGCTTCCTGTTCAATTCTGATATGGTTAAGCCGTGAGAATTGGATAAAAATAATATCAAAAGAAACGGGGGAATTCCCGAGTGGCCAAAGGGGGCAGACTGTAAATCTGTTAGCAGTGCTTTCGGTGGTTCGAATCCACCTTCCCCCACTCATACAACTTCATATTGATAATGTCGCGGGGTGGAGCAGTTCGGAAGCTCGTCGGGCTCATAACCCGAAGGTCGCAGGTTCAAATCCTGCCCCCGCAACTAGACACTTTGTGTCACGCCCAGATAGCTCAGTTGGTAGAGCAGAGGACTGAAAATCCTCGTGTCGCTGGTTCGATTCCGGCTCTGGGCATTTTTTTTTTGACTGGACAGAGCCGGATTTTTTAGAAAAAAGCATATTTACCCAAGCATTACATCCAACAGCATCATCACGGCGAATCCGAGAACGATTCCCATGGTTGCGGTATAAGGCTGGGCTTTTTGATTCCTCTGACATTCTGGTATTAGCTCATGGACAGCGACTAAGATCATGGCGCCGGCAGCAAAGGAAAGAGCAAAAGGCAGTATGGCTTCCACGTAGACCACAAGCAACGCGCCGATGACCCCGGCGACAGGTTCCACCAGGCCGGAAGCCTGCCCCAGGAAAAAGCTCTTTTTTCTGGAACAGCCTTCCCGTCTTAAGGGGATGGAAACGGCGGCGCCTTCGGGAAAGTTCTGAAGGCCGATTCCGACAGCAATGACAACAGCGCCCATCAGGCTCTCTACGGTATGGCTGCCCTTTTGCAGGGCGCCGAAGGCAACGCCTACTGCCAGCCCTTCCGGTATGTTGTGGAGGGTAATGGAAAGGATTAACATAATAATCCGGTTTAGACGTTCATTGGGTTTCCCTTGTGTACTGTTGGTTTTGTTCCTGTAAAAGGAAACAATTTTGTCTGAAATCCACATAAAGAGTGCACCGGAAAGGAATCCAATGGTGGCCACCAGATAGGCGGGCGGGCCGGCAGCAGCTTCTGCCCGCTCAATGGCTGGCTGGAGCAGGGACCAGAAGCTGGCGGCGATCATAACGCCGGAAGCAAAACCCAGCATCAGATTCAGTGCTTTTGGATTTGGGGACTTGAAAAAGACGACAGTTGCAGCGCCGAGAGCTGTTACGAACCATGTTCCCAGCGTTGCAATTAATGCCATAAGGACAATATTATTCATCTTGCACCTCCTATTAGTCAATATATTTAGGAGGGCATGTATGGGTGAAAATTTAAAATGCGTCCACAGAGGCAACAGATATGCTTAATGGTTTTCAGAACGTGAGACAGGTTTACCAGGAGACAGGGATGAGATAGCGGATACTGCCAGTATTATGATGCCTCCTGTTATTTCCCGTACAGACGGTATTTCGGAAAGAAAGAAAGCAGCGAATAAAGTACCGTATACAGGTTCCATGCAGGAAATAATTCCGGCAGTCTGCACTTTTATATATTTTAGCCCACTGATGAATATGGTGTGGCCAATACCTGTAAAAATAATGCCTAAAAAAGCCAGCAGCATCAGATCTTTGGCGCTGGGAGAGACCGTTACGGTGAAAAGGCAGACAGGGAACAATACGACGGCTGCGATGCCTTGTTCGTAACATGCGATTAAAGGAGCCGGGTAATCCTGTTCTGAGTAATACCTGTTAAACAGATTTAAGACCGCATAGAGTGCTCCTGCAATTACTCCGCAGACAGCGCCCCAGAAATAGTCGCCTCCGTCCAGGCCGGGAGTAACCAATATTATGCCAAACAGCGTAAAGGCAACCAGTATGAGACTGGAAGCTTTTATTTTTTCATGGAAAACAAGCGGTTCTAAGAAGGCCGCAAAAACAGGGAAGGTTGCTGAAGTCAAAAGCCCGATGGCAACCGTCGAAATCTGAATGGAATAATAAAAAACAGACCAATGTGCTGCCAGGATTATACCTGACAGCATCATCATAAATAGATGTTTTCCGGATTTTAAATGGAGGCTTCTTCTTGAAATAATATGAAAAAGAAGTAAAAACAGGCTGGAAAAGCCAACACGGCCGAAAGTAATGGCGATGGACGGCAAAGAAACCAGTTTTCCGAATAAGCCTGCAGCCCCAAACATCAAGACAGCAAAATGTACATATAAGATTTTTAGGTTGGATTTTGTTTTCATAAAATAAAAATTTAATAAGCTTTATCTTTGGACACGGCCTGAGCCGTTACCGTTTACCAGTGTCTGAATTTCTGAAACATTTACCATGTTGAGGTCGCCTTCGATGGAATGTTTCAGGCATGAAGCAGCTACGGCAAATTCTAAAGACTCCTGACAGGGTATGCCGGATAACTGAGAGTAGATCAAACCGGCACCAAAGCTGTCGCCGCCGCCGACGCGGTCTACGATGGTGACATGGTATTCCTTTGAAAAATAGGCGGACTTTCCATCAAACAGCATGGCGGCCCATTTATTTTCACTGGCGGAAATGGAGGTTCGCAGTGTAATGGCTACCGTTTTAAAACCGTAGGCTTCGGAAAGCTGTCTGGCAACGCTGATGTAACCATCGTGATTCAGCTTCCCTCCCTCTATATTGGTGTCTTCAGCTTCAATACCGAAGACATCTTTTGAGTCTTCTTCATTTGCAATGCAGACGTCTACATATTGGCACAGCCTGGACATTGTTTTTTTGGCTTCTTCTCTGGACCAGAGTTTTTTTCTGTAATTTAAGTCACAGGAAATGGTGATACCGCGTTTTTTTGCCGCTTTACACGCTTCCTCACAGATTTCCGCCACATTGCTTCCGAGGGCGGGAGTAATTCCTGTGAAATGGAACCAGCTGGCGCCGTCAAAGATATCGTCCCAATCAAAATCTTCTTTTCCAGCTGTCGCAATAGCAGAAGAGGCCCTGTCATAAATGACTTTGGAAGGCCTTTGGGATGCGCCTTTTTCTAAAAAATAAATACCAATCCGGTTTCCGCCGCGTACGATTTTAGAAGTATCTACGCCAAATCTTCTTAAAGTATTCACCGCTGCCTGTCCGATTTCATGCCGGGGAAGCTTTGTGACGAAAGCCACGTCAACCCCCAGATTTGCCAGGGAAACGGCAACATTGGCCTCGCCCCCTCCGTAAGTGGCGCCGAAAGAATCGGCCTGTACAAAACGGTAGTAGCCCTCAGGCGCCAGCCGGAGCATAATTTCTCCGAATGTCACTACTTTTTTATTCATATTAAAACCTCACTGTTTCTTCATTAAATGGATTGCAAAGCCGGAAAAAGACTGAGCAAGATAAATCGCTTTTATGGAGCCGTCGGCATCTGTTTTCTTTGTTTCTTCATTAAATTCAAACCCCATTGATTGTAAATGGAACACTGCCCGTTCAACAGAATTTGTTTTTATGCCGATATGGCCCTTTTCTCCATGGGAGGGCTGTTTCATACATTCAACCATATTTCCTGCAAATATAGAGCTGTTTCCCGGCTTACAGGAAAGATGGAATAATTTGCAGAACAGTTTGGCGGTTTTCATAGCTTCCTCTTCATCCACACAGTTGATACCAATATGGGCAAGTTCAAAAGAAAGCATTGTCCTGACGGCTTCTGCAGATAACTCACGGATACTGTCAAAATTACCGGCTTTTACAAGCTCCGGTTTTACCATCCAGGAACCGCCGCAGGCAAGTACTTTTGGAAAGCTTAAATATTCGTTTATATTTGATGCGTTAACGCCTCCGGTGGGAATATATTTCATATTGCCGTAAGGCCCCGAGACAGCTTTCAGGAACTTGATTCCTCCACATTCCCCGGCAGGAAAGAATTTAACACATGTGAGTCCAAAACCAATGGCAGTTTCGATTTCACTTGGCGTACTGACCCCTGGTATAATGAGAATCCCCTTTTTTATACAATAAGATACAACGGAGGGGTTGAGTCCTGGTGAGACAATGAATTTTGCACCGGCGTCGATTGCCAGATCCACTTGTTCACATGTCAGGACTGTCCCTGCGCCAACAAGCATATCAGGCTGGTTTTCTGTAATCATCCGGATTGCATCCGGAGCCAGTTTTGTACGGAATGTAACTTCTGCAGCGGGAATTCCACCGTCATATAATGCCTGCGAGAGGGGAAGGACCGTATTTAAGTCTTCTATTTTTATGACAGGGATAATTCCCACTGATGAAATGCGTTTTAAAAGGGTATCCATGTTATTCTCCATTTTTAAGTGGTACGTTGGTAGTGGCATGCCTGAAGCAGACAATGCCTTGATTTTTTTTAAGTTGTCGGTGTATAATAGTAATAATATTTTTTTAGGGGTAAGAATTATATTTAAACTTTAATATAAGGAAGGATGTCCTTATGAATCAGAAGGATGAATTATCCGTTGAAAAAGCAAACACCAATGTCCAGTCGGTAGAGCGCACCTTTCTTCTTTTGGAGCTTTTGGCTGAAAAAGGCGTTTCGGGCCTCAGTATTGCCTCGCTTGTACAGAAAAGCGGTCTACATAAAAGCACGGTGCACAGGTTAATTTCAACCATGATGTCCATGGGATACGTCACGCAGGACGAAGAAAGCCGCCACTATATGCTTACCTTAAAAACCTTTGAAATAGGCTGCCGCATAGTAAATTCCCTGAGTCTTTTGTCCATTGCACGTCCGTATCTCAATTCATTGTCCCAGACCAGCGGCGAAGTGTCACATTTGGTTATCCCGGAAGGGGAATCTATCATTTATGCCTATAAAGCAGATTCCCACACCAATACATTCCGTATGTCATCCAGGGAAGGTGTGCGCGCCCCCATGTATTGTACCGGGGTCGGAAAAGCAATTTTATCTACCCTGGATGATCAGGAAATTCTCCAAATATGGAACCGCAGCAAAAGGAAGGACCGCACGTTTGAGGGCGGGAGCTTTTCCCAGCTGATGGACCAGATCAGGCAGGTGAGAATCCGCGGGTATGCTTTGGACAATGAGGAAAATGAACCTGGCGTCCGCTGTGTTGCGGCTCCCATTGTGAATCAGGAGAAGGCTGCCGTAGGAGCCATCAGTATTTCAGCGCCCGTCATGCGTATGGATAATCAAAAAATCCTGGAATATGCACAGCATATTAAGCACGTGGCCCATAGTATTTCCGTACAGATGTCACATTAGTGTTATCTGCACCAGCCACCGTAAGAGATCCAGCCACCGTCCACATTAAAGCAGGTGCCGGTTACATAATTGGCTTCATCGGAAGCCAGGTACAGTACGGCGTTTGCCACGTCTTCGATTTTTCCATATCTGTGTAAAGGCGTTCTTGCGATGATATCTTCATCCGTATAGCCGCCGGAGCTTTGATCCGCTTCGTCCATATCTGTTTTTAACCATCCGGGCGCAACAGCTGTGACGCGGATACTATAATCAGCCCATTCTACAGCCAGTACGTTTGTGAGAGCCAGAATGGCAGTTTTTGAACAGCTGTAAGCAACTCGTTTATAAGTATATACCTGGCTGAATACAGATGCAATGTTAATGATGGAACTGCCGCCTGTCTCCTTCATGATTTTTCCTGCTTCCTGGCAGCAGAAAAGAGGGCCGCACAGGTTTGTATTCAAAACGGAGCGGAAATCTTCAGGGCTAAGCTCGAAAGAATCTATAATCTTATTGATACCGGCATTGTTGACTAAAACGTCGATGGTGCCGTATTTTTTATAAGTATATTCCATCATGGCAGCAACTTGTTTTTTATCTGTTACGTCGCAGGTATAGCCGTCTATTTTGTCAAAGCCTTTTGCCTTCCAGTCAGAAACGGCACGGTCAACACTTTCCTGTTTTCGGGAGTTTGTGACGACAATAGCGCCTTCCTTTAAAAAACGTTCCACGATAGAAGCTCCAATCCCTTTACAGGAACCTGTTACCACGCATACTTTTCCTTTTAATCTCATAATCAATCCTCCTGTTTTTTATACTTTTATAAGTCTGTCATAAACTGACGGATTCTTAGAAGTCCTTCTTTAATGTTCTCAATGGAAGTGGCGTAAGAAAGGCGGATAAAGCCTTCCCCGGCCGTACCGAAACCGGTTCCGGGAACAGTGATGACGCCGGCATCCTTCAAAAGTTTCATGGAAAATTCCTCTGAGGTGAGTCCTGTCTTTTTGATATTGGGAAACGCATAGAAAGCTCCCTTGGGCATAATACACGAAAGGCCGTCTATGCTGTTCAATCCGTCCACCAAAACCAAACGGCGTTCCTTATAGACGGAAAGCATATTCCGCACGGAATCTTGTGAACAGTTCAAGGCTTCCACTGCCGCATACTGTGCCGCCGTATTGACGCAGGCAGCTACGTTTTCCTGGAATTTTACCATGGTTCCGATAATGGGCGCGCCCGAAAGGGCCATACCCACACGCCATCCCGTCATGGCGAAGGTCTTGGAAAAGCTGTCTATGATAACAGTCCTTTCCTTCATACCGGGCATGGAAGCGATACTGACGAAAGTGTCGTCATCGTAGATTAAATGGCGGTATACTTCATCAGAAATCACGTAAATATCTTTTTCACAGCATATTTTGGCAATCTTTTCCAGCCTGTCATATCCGGCTACTCCCCCTGTGGGATTGGAGGGGGAAGTCAGAATCAGAAGCTTTGTCTTATGGTTTATGGCATGTTCTAAATCCTCCGGCCGGATGATGAATCCTTCTTCTTCATATACGTCTACAGGTACAGGAATGGCGCCGCACATCAAAATCTGCCCGTAGTAATTGGTCCAGTAAGGATTGCTGATGATGACTTCATCGCCCGGATTTAACAGTGTAATCAAAGAAAGGTACAAGGCTTCCATACCTCCGGCTGTGACAATAATCTCTGTTTCAGGATCATAGTCCAGATTTAAAGTATGCCTGTCCCTGCTGATGGCTTCCCGGAGTGGAGCGATGCCGCTGTTGGGCGTGTAATGGGTTTCCCCCCTGGAAAGAGCTGCTTTTCCCGCCTCAATAATATTGGGAGGAGTACAGAAATCCGGTTCACCGATGGCGAAACTGATGGGATTCTCTATGGTAGAAGCCAAAGCGAACATTTTGCGAATGGTGGAGCGGGGAACTTTACTGCTTATTTCAGATAGATTTTTCATATAAAAATCTCCTTTGTACTAAAAATTCAAAAATTACAAGATTAAGACAAGACTAACAAAGTGAAAATCCTTTGTCAACATCATATTTTTTGAAGATTTCAAAATAAAAGAAAATTTGATGAAGTTATTGCAATATAATCCTTTCATCATTGATATTTTGAAACACAGTTCCGTAATATGAAACGAATAGACTTTATAGTGAGACAAATAGTAGGATTTCGCGGTTTTTTGACAATATATCACAAAGTTTTTGGGGGAAAATTAAGCAGTTTTTAAAATTGAAAAGATAATTTGATTTCCGGTACAATAATATAAGCAATTCTATGGAGATAAAACCTTTGTCAGGAACCGGAGAATTGTGAAATATGTTGGAAGGAGGGTGCCTGTCATGGATTCCGTTAATATTTTAGAAGTGAAAAATATTAAAAAGTCCTTTTCCGGGGTATGTGTTCTGAAGGACATTAATATTTCATTTCGATAGGGAGAGTGCCATGCGCTTTGTGGAGAGAATGGGGCAGGGAAATCCACCCTGATGAAGATTATTGCAGGAGCGTATACACGGGATGAAGGATCGATTTTATTAAATGGTGTTCCCGTAAATGTCCATTCCACTTTGGAAGCGCAGCAAATAGGAATCAGTATTATTTATCAGGAGCTTTCCTTAATTCCCATGTTATCTGCAGGTGAGAATGTGTTTCTTGGGAGGCTTCCGAAGAAAAAAACAGACTTGTAAACTGGAAAGAAGTACATAAAAGGGCAAGCCAGTATTTTAAACAGTTGAATTTGGATATTGATTCCCGGGTAAAGGCCAGGACCTTAAGTGTTGCGCAGCAGCAGTTGGTGGAAATATCCAGGGCTCTCTCTGTCAATTCAAAGGTCGTGATAATGGATGAGCCCACCAGCTCCTTAAGCCAGAAGGAAACGGACATTTTATTTGATATTATCCGGGATTTTAAAAAGAAGGGAATAACGGTTATCTATATTTCCCACAAATTAGATGAAATATTTGAAATCTGCGACAGGGTAACGGTTTTAAAGGATGGCGTGATGACCGGTACTAAAAATGTCACAGAGACCACAAAAGAAGAGGTAATCAGCCTCATGGTAGGCCGTGAGTTAAGCCAGTATTATCCAAAACGGGATTATATTTCAAATGATGAAGTGGTTTTTGAAGCTCAGAATTTGTGTGCCGGGCGTCTGGTAAACGATGTGAGTTTTCAGGTTCATCGCGGTGAAATATTAGGATTCGCGGGACTTGTGGGCGCGGGAAGGACAGAAACGGTGAGGGCCATTTTCGGCGCGGACAAGCTGACCTCCGGAAAGATGTATGTATGCGGAAAAGAAGTCAAAAACGGAAGTACAAAAAAAGCCATTAAAAACGGGATTGCCCTGGCGACAGAGGACAGAAGAAGTGAGGGGCTCATCATGACGTTATCTGTCCGTGAAAATACGACAATGGCCAACTACAAAAGTTTCAGTAATGGGCTGGCCGTTATCAACCACAGGAAAGAGAAAGAGATTACACTTGATTATGTCGAGAAGATGAATACAAAGACAACCGGGACAGAACAGAGGGTCATCAATCTTTCAGGAGGAAATCAGCAGAAGGTGGTGATTTCCAAATGGCTGAATACAGGAGCAAAGCTTTTCATCTTTGATGAACCGACCAGAGGGGTTGACGTTGGCGCAAAGGCTGAAATCTATCAGCATATTGTCGATCTGGCAGACGAAGGCCATGGAATCATTATTATATCCTCAGAACTGCCGGAGGTGCTGGGGATCAGTGATAGAATCGCAGTCATGCACGATGGGAAGATCACAGGATTTTTGGGTCGGGAAGAGGCAAGCGAAGATAAGGTAATGAGGCTTGCGCTATTGGGAGGAGAAGCGGGATGACGAAAAAGATTTCTGTTGTTTTTAATAAGTTTGGAGTGGAGCTTGTATTTATTGTGATGTTTATTGTGGCAAGCATTGTTGCTCCGAAATTTTGTACGGTTTCTAATTTAATGAGTGTTCTCCGTCAGGTTTCGATAACCGCTCCCATTGCTTTCGGCATGACGTTTGTAATCATCAACGGAAATATTGATATCAGCGTGGGAGGCATTGTGGGGCTGTCCAGTATGGTGGCCATCTGGCTGAATGTAAATGGATATCCGATGGTACTTTCCATTTTATCCGCTTTTGCCATTGGCGCCATTGTTGGTATCATCAATGCTTATAATGTGTATACAGGATTGGCTCCGTATATTGTTACGATGTGTACGAATCTGATTTTGAGAGGGCTTTGTAACCTGATGACAAACGGGCAGCCTGTTTTTGGAATCCGGGATGATTATAAAATCTGGGGGCAGGGTTATGTAGCCGGACTTTCTGTTCCGATTATCATCGCGGCAGTGGTTTATATTATTTTATGGTTTGTGCTCCATCATACTACGGTGGGGCGTTCCACCTATGCGGTGGGCGGAAACAGGGAGGCAGCCAGGTATCCGGTATCAGCGTACTGAAATCCAAGATTTTTGTGTTTGTGTTGTCTGGCGTCTGTGCGGCCATTACCGGTATTGTTTTAGGCTCCAGGCTGGGAAGCTCTGACCCCACAATCGGCGTGGATTATCAGGTGGATGCCATTGCTGCTACGGTAATCGGAGGAACCAGTATGAGCGGCGGAGAAGGAAAGCTACAGAAAACGCTGATTGTCGGAATTCTCTCCAATATCCTGAATCTGGCCAGGGTCAGCGCTTATTTTCAGGATGTGGCCAAGGGAATCATCATTTTTGTTGCTGTAATCTGGGATAATTCCAGAAGGAGAAAGCTGGTTTAATAAGGAGTTGGAATTGAATGGCAAAAAGCCATCAAAAATACAAGGAGGTAAAAAATGAAAAAAATCACAAGGATAGTTGCTGTATTGCTGGTAGCAGTTATGGCCCTTGCCGGATGTGGAAAGGCAGCAGAGGAAACAAAAGCTCCTGAAACCAAAAAGGAGTCGAAAGCTGCGGAATCAAAGGGGCAGGAGGAATCAAAACCGGCGGAAACAAAAGCGGATGCAGGGACAGCGGCAGCTGGTGATTCTGCAGACCAGAAAATCACCATTGGCGTTTCTCTTCCTCATATGAGCAGCCCGGCCCGTGTCGCCATGGCAAATGAGATCGAGGAGGCAGTGAAAACAATCGGGAAAGGAAACTGGGAAGTCATTATTACAGAGGCCGGAAACGATACGGCAAAACAGACAAGCGATGTGGAAGATTTGATCCAGCAGGGTGTGGACGCCATCATCATGTGCCCCATCTCCACAGATCCTCTGGTTCCCGTTTGCCAGGAAGTGCAGGCAGCAGGGATTCCGCTGATCCTGATTGACCGTACCATCAGCTCTGAGGATTATGATTATTATGTGGGTGGCGACAATTATCTGATCGGCGTACAGGCAGCAGATTATATTGGAGAAAAGCTGAACGGAGAAGGCAAAGTGGTTATTATCCAGGGAACCCTGGGCGGCTCTGCAACCAATGACAGACAGGCTGGTTTTGTAGACACTTTGGCTGAGAAATATCCCAATATTGAAGTTTTGGATGAGCAGTCAGGAGAATGGGCAAGAGACGTGGGAATGAAGGTCATGGAAGACTATATCCAGGCATACGGCGATGATATCGATGCTGTTTACAGCCATGGTGATAATTCTACCCTCGGCGCTCTCCAGGCAATCGCTGACGCCGACAAAGATTATATTGTTGTGGCGGCAGACGGACAGAAAGAAGTTTTCGATGCCATTAAGGCCGGTACGGTAGACGCATGTATGATTTTCCTGGGTGGAGGAAAAGAATCCATAGATCTTTTGCATAATCTCCTGAATGGCGAACCGCCGGCAGAGAAAGTCACCTATCTGGAAGTCCCCTGTGTCGTGAGCGATAATGTGGATGAGTACTACGATATGGGATATTAATTCAGACTGTATTTTTAGAGGGAGAGGGTATCCCAAAAGTCATAAAGTGACTTGAGGGATACCCTCTTTTGTCGTATAGGCTTCCCGCACCTGAATCCTATACGATAAAAAGCCTAACCAGCAGCTCAGGGAGTCAAACGATTCCTAAGCCTTTTTCTTACGATTCCGCTGCACAACTGCACTCCTAAACGCCTTCATCATGGCTGGCGACAATTCTTTACAATCTTCATCAAAATTTATAGGGCTTTTTTTTGCCTCTTCAACTTCGATAAGCTGTTCCTCCGTAGGTTTTTGTCCACTTTCAATAATTAATGTTCTGGTCATAATAAAGTTCCCTTTCTGCATTTGTTGCAAGCCTGGCTGAGATTAATCGAATGGTTTCTTTTCGTTCTGTAAATACTACAAACAATACATCTCCGACCTTCCCTATCGCAATATATCTATCCTCATCGACACTATGCTCAAAATCGAACATCTCAATATAATACCGTCGATTGACAAGAGCATACACGGCCGGATAAGGGTGAATTTTGCCATAGACTGCGTTACTTTCGCTCCGTGTACGTCTCTGTACACGTCGTTTAAGTGCCTTGTCTATGGCAAAATTCACCTCTTTCCGGCTCTCTGACTCCAGCTGCAGTGATTTGGCCGTTTTACAAGGCGGACGACAGAGGCGTACTGGATGTACGCCGATAGAGGACAACGCTGAAAAACTGCCAAATCATGCAGACTGGAGCGTGTGTGTCCTTGTCAATCGACGGTAAGGATCTCCAAACACATATGCTGCTGTTTCAAAAGAAATCTTATGTTTCTCTTTGTTTATAAAATTTTTATGTTCATCCCATTCAAATTTCATTTTTGACTATTTCCTCTTAGAATATTCTATGTTAACAGTATATCATTAAATAGCAAGTCTATCAATTATATTTCCTCTAAGCATTTTTCGCAAGAGTATGAAATCTATTGAACCTCCCGTGTAATTCTGTTATACTGTTCGGGAAATAATAAAAAATACAGTGTGAAAGCAATTCCAAATTCAGAGAAAAGAGGGAAACATCATGGCAGAAGAAAGAAAATGCTCCAGCACTTCCTGTGGAAAGGATTCCTGCGAAGGCTGTGATAAAGCAAAGGTGGATTTTTCGGTGGCTCCCCATGCCATGAGCCATGTGAAAAAAGTAGTTGGTATCGTCAGCGGGAAGGGGGGCGTGGGGAAATCCCTGGTGGCTTCTCTTTTGGCGGTGGCCATGAGTAAGAAAGGTTATCAATGTGGCATTTTAGATGCGGATATTACAGGGCCGTCCATCCCCAAAGCTTTTGGTGTGAAGGATAAGGTGATGGCTTCCGGGGAGGGAATGCTTCCGGTGTACAGCCAGGGAGGAACTCCCATTATGTCCATCAATCTGATTCTGCCAAGTGACACAGATCCGGTGGTATGGAGAGGACCGGTGATTGCAAATACGGTGAAACAGTTTTGGTCTGATGTGATCTGGGGTGACCTGGATTATCTTTTTGTGGATATGCCTCCGGGAACGGGGGACGTACCCCTGACTGTGTTCCAGTCCCTTCCTGTGGATGGAATCGTGGTGGTGACTTCCCCACAGGAGCTGGTATCCATGATCGTGGCGAAGGCAGTGAAGATGGCGGAACTTATGAAAATACCGGTACTGGGCCTGGTGGAGAATATGTCTTATTTCAGATGTCCTGATAATGGAAAAGACTATCAGATTTTTGGAGAAAGCCATATTAATGAGATTGCAGAGGCTCATGGCCTTCCGGTTTTGGCGAGGATTCCCATTGACCCGGAGATCGCCGCGGCCTGTGATGGCGGACGCATTGAAGAGTTTGAGGGAAGCTGTATGGATATGGCCGCCAAAAAGCTGGAGGAAGATGTGTAATGAAGCTGATGATTGCTTCGGACATCCATGGTTCTGCTTATTATTGTAAAAAAATGTTGGAATGTTATCAGGAAGAAAAGGCGGAGGGGCTTTTGCTTTTGGGTGACCTTTTATATCACGGCCCCAGAAATGACTTACCCAGGGATTATGCGCCAAAGGAAGTGATTTCCATGCTGAATGAGGCAAAGGAGGAGCTTCTTTGCGTAAGGGGAAACAGCTTTATACTGAAGGAGAGGAGCTAAGAAAATGAATACAAGAGTGATGGAAACAAAAGAACGTCACGATAAAGGCTTTAATTGCTGCCAGGCAGTTGCATGTACGTATTGCGATCTGTTTGGGATGGATGAGGCTACGGCTTTTAAAGCCTGTGAAGCCTTTGGGGCAGGAATGGGAGGCATGCAGGGCACTTGTGGGGCTGTTTCGGGAGCCGTGTTTTTGGCAGGGCTTAAAAACAGCTGCGGGGATTTGGAAAAACCTGTGAGTAAAGGACAGACTTATAAGCTTTCCAGAACGATTGCAGAGCGGTTTCAGCAGAAAAATGGAAGCCTGGTGTGTGGGGAACTAAAAGGCGTGGAGACAAAAAAGCCTCTTCGTTCCTGTGAGGGATGTATTCTCGATGCAGCGGAGCTGGTGGAAGAGATTCTTTTGAATGAGTGACAAAAGAAATGATATAATTTCTTTTGAATAGAAAATGTATTTAAAGAAAAAACAGGGACTATAAATGCCAAAATTATATGAACGGCTTACGGCATATGGAAACTCAAATGTTTACCCGCTCCATATGCCGGGCCATAAAAGAAAAGGTGAAAAATTTTCTTTTGGGAATCCTTTTACCATTGATATTACGGAAATAGATGGCTTTGACAATCTTCACCATCCCACGGGAATTCTAAAAGAAGCCATGGAAAATGCGGCGGCTGTTTACGGAGTGGAAAAGAGTTATTTTCTCGTCAATGGAAGTAGCTGCGGAATTTTGGCGGCTATATCTGCCTGTGTTTCTTTTGGTGGAAAGCTGCTGGTGGCAAGGAATTGCCATAAATCCGTTTATCACGGAATGATCCTGCAAAGGATCGCCCCCGTGTATTTATGCCCTGATATGGTTTCGGGCTGGGGAATGAGCAGCGCGGTATCTCCGGAAATGGTAGAAGACGCTCTTTTAAAAAATCCGGAAGTGGAAGCTGTTTTAATAACTTCCCCCACATACGAAGGAATCGTTTCAGATATCAGGGGGATTTGTGAGATTTCCCACAAACATGGAATTCCTGTGATTGTGGATGCTGCCCATGGAGCACATTTTTCATTTTGGGATATCTGTGAATCGGCTTCTTTCTGTGGAGCAGATCTGGTGGTCGAGAGCCTTCATAAAACACTTCCTTCTTTGACTCAAACGGCGATTCTCCATAAAAATTCTCTATGGGTTGATGAAACACGCCTGGAATGGTATCTGCAGGTGTATCAGACATCCAGCCCTTCTTATGTGCTGATGGCTTCCATGGATTCCTGTATCGGTTATGCGGCCGGTAAAGAGGGAAAAGAGGATATGGCGTCCTATGTGGGAGAGCTTCAGGATTTTCGGAAAAAAATGGAAGCCCTTTCCCATACGGAGATTTTATCTGAAGGTGAAGCAGGAGGGTTTTCTTATGACATTTCTAAATTGGTAATCCGGGCGGCAGGCTGGAGCGGAAAAGAGCTTTATGAGAAGCTGCGGCGGGATTATCAGATACAGCCGGAAATGTGTACAGAAAATTATGTGGTTTTAATGACGTCAATGGCGGATAATTCTGTAGTTTTCCACCATCTTTTTGCTGCTTTTGTGGATATCAACAAAAAATGCAGTGGAAATTGTGGAAAACTAAAAGAAAAAAAAGACGATTTTCAGCCTTTCCCGGAACCACAGGTGGTTTTGATACCTGCCCTAGCCATAGAGAAGAAAAAAATCCCCTTTTCCCTGGAGCAATGCGAGGGGAGGATTTCCGGTGAGTTTGCCTACTTGTATCCTCCGGGAATTCCGATTTTAGTGTCGGGGGAACGGGTAACCCTCCAGGTAATTGAGACGTTGAAAAGGTATGAAAAAAAAGGTTTTGAAGTTTTGGGACCGAAGAATTTTGAAGCTGGAGAACTGTTGACCATTGAAGAAGAGGTGGAGGATTTTGGGTAAGATTTTTTATCTTATGGGAAAGAGCGCATGTGGAAAAGACAGTATTTTTCGGATGCTGGCGTCGGATACGCAGTTGAACCTCAAAACGGTCACCATGTATACCACAAGGCCAAAAAGAAGCGGGGAAGAAGAAGGACGGGAGTATTTTTTCCGGGATGAAGCTTTTCTTTTACGAAAAAAGCAGGAAGGCTTAGTGATGGAATGTCGTACTTATGAGACAATATTTGGTCCCTGGAGTTATTTTACCATGGACGACGGACAGATTGATTTGAGCAGGTTCAATTATTTGATGATTGGGACGCTGGAATCTTATGAGAATACAAAGCTGTATTTTGAGAATCACGGAAGGAAGGCATTGGTTCCTGTTTATATAGAAGTAGAAGATGGAGAACGGCTTTTGCGGGCAGTGAAACGGGAGATGTGTGAGGAAGAGCCTCATTACGCGGAAGTGTGCCGGAGGTTTTTGGCAGATGGCGAAGATTTTTGCCAGGAAAACCTGGACAGGCTGGGGATAGAACGGGTTTTTTGGAACAGGGAGCTCTCTGTCTGCAAAGAGGAGATAAAAACAGTTGTTCTTGAAAAGCTGAAGGAAAGTGTGTTATACTGAACAAAGGAAAAGGAGGCGTGTCAAATGCTGGGATTTGAAGATATTTTGGGACATGAGCAAATAAAAGAATATTTCAAAAATGCATTGGAGCGCCATCAGGTGTCCCATGCGTATATATTGACCGGAGAAGCGGGAATGGGGAGAAAGACATTGGCGAATGCCTTTGCCATGGCGCTTCAGTGTGAAAACGGCCAGTCAGATGCGTGCGGGGTATGTCATTCCTGCCGTCAGTTTGTAAGCAGCAATCATCCCGATGTGATTTATGTCCGACATGAAAAACCGGCCAGTATCGGAGTGAAGGAAGTGCGGGAGCAGATTGTGGGTGATGTGGATATTAAGCCTTACAGCAGCCCCTATAAAATTTATATTGTGGATCAGGCGGAGCTTTTGACGCCGGAGGCTCAGAATGCTCTTTTGAAGACCATTGAGGAACCTCCGGAATATGTGGTCCTTTTTTTGCTGGCGACAAATTCGGAGGCTTTTTTGCCGACGATTTTGTCCCGTTGTACGGTGATTAAATTGAAGCCGTTGTACGATAAGGTGATTAAGACGTATTTGAAGGAGCATGAAAAGGTATCTGACCATCAGGCGGACGTCTGCGCAGCGTTTGCCAGGGGAAACCTGGGGAAGGCCATCGCACTTGCTTCTTCGGATGAATTTGCACTGCTGCAGGAGGTTGTCCTGAAGCTTTTGGAACATGTACAGGATATGAGTGTTGCTCAGATGTTCGGTGTTTTGAAGGAAATAAAAGAGGCAAACCTGAATATCTGGGAATGTCTGGATTTTATGCAGTTGTGGTACAGGGATGTGTTGATGTTTAAGGCTACGCGGGATACGTCCATGTTTATTTTCAAGGATGAGTATAAATATATTAAGGAAGCGGCAGATCACACTTCCTTTGACGGAATAGAGAAAATATTGAAAGCCATTGATAAGGCGGGCATGCGTCTCAGGGCCAATGTGAATTTTGAGGTGGCCATGGAGCTTATGCTGCTGGTGATGAAGGAGAATTTTGTATGACGAATGTAGTGGGTGTGCGGTTTCGCACGGCGGATAAAATATATTTTTTTGCACCGGGGGAGCTGGATATTCAAAAAGGCCAGAATGTCATTGTAGAGACAGCCAGAGGCGTGGAGTATGGTTATGTGGTTATGGGGGTAAAGGAGGTTGATGACAGCAAGATCGTACAGCCTTTGAAGCCGGTGTTGCGGATTGCCACAAAAGAAGACGACGAAGTAGAAGAGCGGAATAAAAAGAAAGAACGGGAAGCATTTAAAATCTGCCAGAAGAAAATCGAGAAGCATAATCTGGAGATGAAATTAATTGATGCGGAATATACCTTTGATAATAATAAAGTGTTGTTTTATTTTACCGCCGACGGGAGGATTGATTTCCGTGAGCTGGTGAAAGATTTGGCTTCGGTGTTTAAAACCAGGATTGAGCTGCGCCAGATCGGCGTCCGGGACGAGACGAAAATCCTGGGCGGTGTGGGTATTTGTGGCAGGGCATTATGTTGTCATTCTTATTTGTCCGAATTTATTCCTGTGTCCATTAAAATGGCGAAGGAACAGAATTTATCTTTGAATCCCACGAAGATTTCCGGGACATGCGGCCGACTGATGTGTTGTTTAAAAAATGAAGAGGAGACCTACCGTTATTTAAACAGCAAGCTTCCAAATGTGGGGGACCGTGTGACTACGGATGATGGGCTTCGCGGTGAGGTGGCCAGTGTCAATGTGCTGCGCCAGCGGGTAAAGGTGATTGTATTTTTGGAGAATGATGAGAAAGATATCCGGGAATACCAAGTAGAACAGCTGCGATTCCGCCCCCGCAAAAAGAAGGAAAAGGAGAAACTGGATAAAAAAGAAGAGCAGGAACTTAAAAAACTGGAAGCTCTCGAAAGAAAAGAAGGGAAATCAAAACTGAGTGACAATTAAACTTTTAGAACATGAGCGTATTGACGAGCTGCAGCGGAATGGTTACCGCATTATTCAGAACACGCAGAAATTTTGTTTTGGTATGGATGCGGTGCTTTTGTCTGGTTTTGCTTTGGCAAAAAAGGGAGAACGGGTGTTGGATTTGGGAACCGGCACAGGGATTATTCCCATTTTGATGGAGGCAAAGACGGAGGGAGATTATTTCTGCGGCCTGGAAATTCAGGCGGATATGGCAGAGATGGCTGCCAGAAGTGTAGCTCTCAACGGGCTGAAAGAAAAGATTGCCATTGTGACAGGAGATATGAAGGAGGCCTCGAAGATTTTCGGAAGGGCTTCTTTTGATGTGGTCACCTGCAATCCTCCTTATATGAGTCAGAATCATGGCCTGAAAAACCCGGAGGAGCCGAAAGCCATTGCCAGGCATGAGCTCCGCTGTACTTTTGAGGACGTGGCCAGGGAGGGGGCGGCTGTTTTAAGGCCGGGTGGGCGGTTTTATCTGGTGCATCGGCCTACTCGGCTTTTGGAGCTGTTTCGGACAATGCAGAATTACCACCTGGAACCCAAAAGAATGAAGTTTGTGCATCCATACCTTACATCAGAGGCAAATATGGTGCTTGTGGAGGCATTTCGGGGCGGCCGTTCCCAGATGCGGGTGGAGGCTCCCCTTGTGGTGTATGAGCGCCCGGGAGTTTATACAAGGGAAATTTATGATATTTATGGTTACTGAGGGATTTATGGAGAAATCCGAAAGCCCAAAAACGGAAGAGAGGCAGAAAAACCATGGCGGGACAGCTTTATATTTGCGCCACACCTATAGGAAATCTGGAGGATATTACGCTGAGGGTTTTGAGAATCCTGAAGGAAGTGGATTTGATCGCGGCGGAGGATACAAGAAATACCATTAAGCTTTTGAACCATTTTGGGATTAAGACGCCCATGACCAGTTACCATGAGCACAACAAGGTGGATAAAGCCCGGTATCTGGTGGAACAGATGGAGGCGGGCGTGAATGTGGCCCTGGTGACGGATGCAGGGACTCCTGCTATCTCCGACCCGGGAGAGGAGCTGGTGCGCCAGTGTTATGAAGCCGGAATTTCGCTGACGTCCCTTCCGGGGCCGGCCGCCTGTGTAACAGCCCTGACGGTTTCCGGGCTTTCCACCAGGAGATTTTGCTTTGAAGCGTTTCTCCCGTCAGATAAAAAAGAACGGAGGGAAATTTTAAAGGAACTGGAAAAGGAAACACGGACGGTGATTCTTTATGAAGCGCCCCATCGCCTTTCCCGAACCCTTAAAGAGCTTTATGAAACATTGGGGGACAGGGAGGTTTCCATCTGCAAAGAGTTGACAAAGACTTTTGAACAGGTGTTTCAGACAACCCTTAAAGCAGCGGTTTCCCGTTTTGAAACGGAAGAGGCAAGGGGGGAACAGGTGATTGTCGTTGCAGGAAAAAGGCGGGAAGAGCTTAAGGCAGAGGAGGAAGAAAGCTGGCAGCGGCTTTCCCTGTCCGAACATATGGATTATTACCTGGCTAAGGGGATAGAACGGAAAGAGGCCATGCGAATGGTGGCAAAAGACAGGGGGATTCCCAAACGGGAAGTATATCAGGGGTTGTTGTGAGAACGTATTTCACTGATATCAGCATGGTATATTCACACAAATATATAATAGGCAATATGTACAAATCGTACGAATATAAATTGTGCACATTATATAATTGTACGAATATATAAGACGTGATATTATTATTTTGAAAGCTCAGCGCCCTGGTGCTGAGCTACGTGAAAATGGGGTCACGAAGTGACATCTTCCTCTCCCATTTTCTGCGCATCCGCCGGAGGCTCAAAAGAACCTCCTTTCATTCATGGTGGTATCTGCAATGCCGATATGGGGGTTTATTTTGAAAGGAGCGTGAGGATATGGCTACCAGTGAGGCACAAGTAAGGGCAACTTTAAAATATAAGGCAAAGGCATATAAGCGGATTCCACTAGATATCAAGATAGAAGAATATGAAGCATTAAAAGAATATACCCGCAATACAGGAGAGAGTGTAAACGGGTTTATCCGAAGAATTATAAAAGAAAATATAAAAAAGATTTGATGTATTCATGTGAATAAATCATAATAGTATTATCAGATAAAGGTAAGGAATCAAAAGGAGGTCGGGAGAATGGAGGTTTTGAGCATGACTGATAAACAATGGAAAGGTTGGTTGAGAAGATTTAAAAGAGATTTGGAAGAATTAAGGCGGGAAAAAGACGAAAAAGAAAGAGATAAGAAACTGGATATAATGCTTGAAGAAATTCAGCAGGATTTAGAGGATTAAGAAAGAGAGCGGAACTTGCTGGCGCAAGCCCTCCGGGAGAAGCGCAGTTCGCAAATATTATACGGTAAACTTATTTAAAATAAAAAAGGAAAATACAAGTAGGAGGAACAAAAATGAAGAAGTTGACAATGAAAAAGGGCAGTGAATGTATGGCCTGTCTTGGATGTGTATCGGCTTGCTCCGAGGCTTTTTATAAGGAGTTTGACCCGGACAAATCCTGTATTCGGATTGTGGAAAAGAACGGTGTAGTAAAGCCGGCTATGTGCGTACAGTGTGGCAAGTGTGCCAGAACCTGCGAACATGGAGCCATCAAGCAGAATGCGAAGGGTACATATGTCATTGACAAGAAGCTCTGCGTAGGCTGCGGCAAATGTGTGGAGGCATGTCCGTTCGGTGTCATGGTGATGCCCGCCGGAGCAAAGAATCCCACTAAGTGCATCGCCTGCGGCATCTGCGCGAAAGCATGTCCCATGGATATTCTGGAAGTCGTGGAGAGCTGAGAAACATAAGACGCCATCGGCCCTCCGTTTCTCCCGCCTGGCGCCCTCTGCTTTTGTCCGATAGGCAGAGGGCGCCAGGCGGAGGAAACGGAGGGCCGATAGCGCCTTTATTGTATAGAAGATTGTGAATTAGCGGTATTATAAAGTTCTATATTTATAGTCCAAATTCCCGCTTCAATGTCTCAGTCATCACATCCACAGGTGCCTCTACGCCGGTCCAGAGGGTAAAGTTGAGGGCTCCCTGGTTCACAAGCATCCCCAGGCCGTTGATGGTATGGGCTCCCCGTTTGGCGGCTTCCTGGAGAAAGAGGGTGTTGGGATCGTTGAATACCACGTCGCTGACGACCATCTGGGCGGTGACAGTGTCGTAATCCACGTCCGGCTTGCTGTTTACGTCGGGGTAGAGGCCGATGCAGGTGGCATTGATGAGGATATCTGTCCCGGGGGTGACTTTGTAAGTGGAATCCCAGGGAATATACTCGGCAAAAGCCGGGGTTTTTTCTTTGATGAGACGGACTAAATCTTCACCCCGTTCCTGATTCCTATTGACGATGACGACTTTTTTTGCCCCGGCGAGGGCACATTCCACGCCGATGGCTTTGGCGGCGCCGCCGGCTCCCAGGATACTCACCTGTTTTCCTTCCACGGAGACGCCTTCGTTTTTCAGGGAAATCAGGAACCCTTTGCCGTCGGTGTTTTCACCCCAGAGTTTGCCGTCTTTATTGACCACCATGTTGACCGCCCCGATGATGTCGGCGGCTTCCGACAGTTCGTCCAGGTATTTTAATACATTGACTTTATGGGGGATAGTCAGGTTGATTCCTTTCATCTGGAAGGCTTTTACGCCGTTCATGGCAGCTTCCAGGTCTTCTTTTTCCACCTTGACCGTAAGATAACGGAAATTCAGGCCTTTGGCGGCAAAGGCCGCTTCTTCCATGACGCCGGTGGGGTTTTCGTCGATGGGATTTCCAAAAGCGCCCACCAGTTCCGCGCGGTAATTCTTGCTCATGATTCATACCTCCTGGATTTATATATTATTTTAGGGTATCCAATTTGTTTCCAGTTCTGATTTTAATTGGGAGAACATCTGATAATAAGTCTGTTTTGCCGAAGCGACGATATCCAGGGCAACGGCCTGGTTGTAAGCATGGGCGACATTGTTTCTGGCAGCCAGGGCATGTACCGTCGATTGACAAGAGCATATCCGGCCGGGTAAGGGTAAATTTTGCTATGGACTGCGTTACTTTCGCTCCGTGTACGTCTCTGTACACGTCGTTTAAGTGCCTTGTCCATGGCAAAATTTACCTCTTCCCGGCTCTCTGACTCCAGCTGCAGTGATTTGGCCGCTTTACAAGGCGGACGACAGAGGCGTACCGGATGTACGCTGATAGAGGACAACGCCGAAAAACGGCCAAATCATGCAGACTGGAGCGAGTGTGTCCTTGTCAATCGACGGTAACATAAAGCTTCGTCAGAAAACATCCCTGCCTGGTAGGCTGCTTTTAAAACTTGCTTGGGAGAGCCAGTTTTTGCCTCCGCGACGCCGTTCCATTCAAGTATTTCCTTCATGGTTTTCCACGCCTGTTCAAAACAAATTTCATAGAGAGCCGTAAGACCGGTCAGGACAACATTGTCGTATGGCTCACTGTAGTCAAAGACGGCATGGAGATTTTTTAGTGCCGCACAAAAATTGTCATATTTTTTTGTCGCATGGGAACCTTCGTTCCCCATACGACAAAAGCCCTCCGGGGGATCGCACTGCGGCGGAGCGGAATGATCTTGCTGACGCAAGCCGCCGCCGGCGGAGAATCCTGCCATGCAGGATTCTATTTTATAAATTACAATCCCCTCTTTTTTAATGGATTCTCTCAGTTCCTTTTGTACAGTTCTGTCCAGATTGACGACGTCAAAAGATAATAAGGTGGAGGTTTCCTCTTCCGCGTCCAGGGCAAAGCGCACAATATCGCCGCCTGTGGCGGCTAGGTCGATATCGCTGGTTTTCCGGTAGTCGCCCCTGGCCCTGGAGCCAAAGAGGATGAGTTTATCGAGATTGTATTTCTGAGCCAGAATAAGAAGCTCTTCCAACACGGTTTCCCGGATTCCTGTCTGGAGATCCATATGCGCCTCCTGTCCCCGCCGGCTGACAAAAGCATACTTGCTCCGGTCGCTCCTTGTCATCCGATGGTGTGAATACTGGTTTTAGTATACCACAAATTTCCTGTGGGACAAACAAAAGGTTCCACAAAAACAGTGGTTCATGTTATAATAAACGAGCTGAAAGAGACGAGCTGTTTTGAAATTGCCTGGTTAAAGGGCGGGGGGTTTGAAAATGGATTCATACCGTGCGGTTTTTTGTGACATTGACGGAACGCTTCTCAGAAGTGATCACCGGTTTACACCGGATACGGCAGAAAAAGTCAGGGAGATTTCCCGCAGGGGAATTCCTTTTGTGCTGACATCCAGCCGTATGCCGGCGGCCATTTATCCCATACAGGAGGCCATCGGTTTTCGCGGCCCCATAATCAGTTACGGGGGAGCTTTTGTGGAGGATGAGAACCGGAAGGTTCTCGCCAGCATTGGATTTTCCAGGGCTCTCGCCCTGGAGATCTGGGAAGAGTTTCCGCCGGAAACGAGAGAATGTTGTTTTTGCGCTTATTCCGGGGATATCTGGACTGCTTCGGATGCGCGCCACCCTCTGATTCACAGGGAGGAGGAGATCACATCGGTGCATGCGGCCAGCGGGTCCGTGGAGGAGCTGATTCCTGAGGAGGCGCCTGTCCATAAACTGTGGGGCGTCGGCCCGCCGGCTCTTATGGATGAGATGGTTGTCCGGCTGCAGAAACGATTTCCTCAGTGTATGATCTGCAAATCGGCGCCACATTTGATGGAAATCATGGACGGGCGGGCGTCGAAATCCCAAGCGGTTCGCCTGTTGTGCGAAGCGTGGGGGATTTCCCCTGCGGAAACGGTTTCTTTTGGGGATAATTATAATGATCTGGATATGCTGAAGGCCACGGGCCGAAGCGTTGCCATGGGAAATGCCCCGGATGAGGTAAAGGCCGCAGCGTCGGAAGTCACCGCGGACAATGACAGGGAGGGGCTTTTGATGGCCTTAAACCGCCTGTTCCCATAGGAGGACTTTTGCGGCAGGAGGAAGGAAGATTGAAGGATGAGATGGTGATTGTCCCCGCGGTTATGCGGACTCTCAATATAATAGAAGCGCTTTTTTCAAGCTCCGAACCGAAATCTTTAAATGAACTTTCAAGGGAGCTGGAGATTCCCACGGCTTCATTGTTCCGCATTATGAAAAATTTGGCGGGGAGAGAATATGTGACAGTCCTGGAAGGGCCTCCTGCCCGCTATACCATCGGCCACAAGCCTTTTCAGCTGGTGACTGCCTACAGGAACCGGACGGACAGGAAGCAGGTCATCAAGCCGGTGATGCAGGAGCTGACAGCCAGGACCAACCAGACGGCTCAGTATGCGGTTTTTCAGAACGGGCAGTTTATGTATACGGAGCAGGCGCTGTCCGCGGCGGAATTAAATGTCCTGGCCCAGCTCTATATGCCTCTGGAGATCAATACCAGCGCCGGGGCGAAAGTAATCCTTGCCAATCAAAGCGCGGAAGCCAAGGAACAGTATTTATCGGGTATCCGGCTCCATAAGCGGACCGGCCGTACCATTGATAATATGGAAGAGCTGAAAAAAGAGCTGGAGATTACCAAAAAGCGGGGCTACGGTATGGATGACGAAGAGTTTACGGCCGGTATCGGCTGTATGGCCGTCCCTGTATTTGACGGGGAAGGACAGTGCACGGCGGCCATCGGCGTCACGGGATATATTGAAGAATACCGGAACCCTGAAAATTTTGCCCATATAAAGAAGTGCCTGTTTGAGGCCGCCAGGGAGATTCAGGAGAGACTGTACTGAGGATGGATTCCGGCGCCGGAATCCATCCTCAGTTTACAGGATTTTCACAGATACCCACAAAGACCAGTTCTCCTCCTGCCCCGGTGACTCCGTAGAGGAAAGGGCGGGTCAGGCGCATATCGGCCCGGCCCTGCGGCATGGCGGCGCCGGCATAGTCGATGAGGGTGAAGGCGGAAGCGTCCACGCCTTCTTCGTTGACGGCGATATGTGTACCCTGGGTGATGCCGGAGAAAAAGACAGTGTCGTCGGTGATTCCTGAAAAGTCGGCGGTTTCTTCAAAGGCGGAGGTGATTCCCAGGGCTTTTAAGGTGTCCCCCAGCTCCAGGCTCGAGGAAAAGTCAAATTTTGGAATCTGCCAGACCACTTCGCCGTAGTAACTTTCACCGCCCTCAAAGGTTTCCCGCATCTTTTCCGGCGTATCGATGAGGCTTCTGGGAGAAACGCCCTCATCAGGGAGGATGAAAACCATGGAGCCGTTTTTTAAGGACAGGCTGGAGCGCGTATAGCCCTCGCCCACACAAAAGCCATGGGAGTCGTAAGTGCGGTTCATAAAATCACAGGTGACAGGGGAGTCCTCGGAAGGGTAAAAGCTGTCAGGTTTTGTCTTGCTTTCATCGAACTGGTCGATCCATTCGTCGTGGAAGAGAACCGTATTGATGAGGCTCAAAGCTGTTTCCCCGCCGGAAGAAAGATTGGGGGACAGGCTGCCGTCCGTCTGTTCTTTAATCCAGTGGGACATGGCCTGCGCCGCTTCTTCTGTCCCGAGCTCCATGGAGAAAACGGAAGCATAGAAATTTTCAGCAGCGTTTTCCACGAAGCTCTGTTTCCAGGAGGCAGAGGTATCCAGCCAAAGGGAATTGGAGATTTTTTGGGTGGAAATTTCGTTTTCCGTGTAAGAGCGGCGGTAATAATTGCCGCACTGTTCTTTGAGGGTTTCCGTATCCTGTACCCCCAACAGGGAGAGAAGTTCCTCCTTTGTTTCGCCTTCTGCGCCTGTGGCGGCCATGGCCAGGGCATAGTACAGGGAGACAGGGGAATAGTTGATATTTTCATTTCCGCCGGCAAAAAGCGCGGAGGCCGTCTCATAAGAAAAACTTGAGAGGCTGTCTGTGAAGCTTTCCTCCACGGGGTTTTCCTCCCGGACTTTCATGGCTGTCTCCCAGTCGTCAAATGAGCGGGCCGGGGGCATGGACACTTCCATGAGAGGGCGGGCAGCTTCCAGCCGGGGATTTTCCGTCGGGGATTTCCCGAGTTTTGCCCTGGAGAGGGAAAAAATTCCGGCAGCGATAAGCAGCAGGCAGGCGGCAAAAGCCAGGGCGTACCGGAAGATTTTCCCGGGAGATTTTTCCGAACCGGGCAGCAGCCCGCCTTTCTCTTTTGCCTCCTCTATCATTTCGTCCGGCACATCGGTGATGGCATCCATGAGTTTTTTCTCTTTTTTCATTTCATTTGCGTTGGCCAGATGTTTTTTCACAGATAGATTCCCTCCGTTTCCAATGTGTTTTTTAAGGATTTTCGCAGGCGGAACATGCGGCCTGCCAGTTTATTTGGTTCCGTTCCATGAATTTTTGCCAGGGATTTTAAGCTGTCGCCGAACCAGTAGCGGCGGAGAAACAAAACCCGTTCTTCATCTGAGAGACTGTTAAGCCACCGGGCAATGGTCTCGGTCAGGAACTTCCCGTCGATTTCATCCTCCACCATCTGCCCTGCGGGAATACAGTCGGATAATTCGGAGAGAAGGACGGCGGCCTGGCCTCCCCGCTTTTTCGCGTGGGATTCGTAAAAACGGTTCAGGGAAAGATTGCGGGTAATCCGCCCCAGCCAGGCAAAAAGCCTGACGGGATGTTCCGGCGGAATGGCGTTCCAGGCCTTTATGTAAGTGTCGTTGACACATTCCTCGCTGTCTTCCCGGTTGGAAAGGATATTGAAAGAAATCTGCCGCAGTGTTTTTCCATATTTCAGATCACTGTTTTGGATGGCGGCCTCGTCCCTGTCCCAGAAAAGAGCGACGATCTGCTGGTCATTCATATATCACACCCCCTCTTACTTATACAGACAGGAACGGAAAGGGAATATTCGCGGAAGATATACCTTTTCGGAATGTCAGCTGCCTGCTTCCGCATTTCGTGAAAAGCATTTTTTGCTTCTGCCCTTGTTATGGTGTTCTCAGGCAGTATAATTTGTTCTGACATAGTAATACTCCGGTTGACATATTGAAGTTGTTTTGCATGTGTTTGTAATATCATTATATTTTTTATGTCCTAAATTATCAACGGATAATCTATATGCTGTTGTCATACTTATATTTTTCTTGACAAAACAGACAGAACCGCCTATACTATACAAAAATAGTTTGATATTCAAATAATAAGGAAATAAAAACATTATGGGAATAAGAATCATAGGGACCGGAAGCTATGTGCCGGACCAAATACTCACCAACCGGGATTTGGAGCGGATGGTGGAAACCAGCGATGCATGGATTCGTGAGAGGACAGGGATTGGGAGCCGCCGTATCACAGAGGCAGGCACCACGGACATGGCCGTGAAAGCTGCGAAACGTGCCGCGGAACAGGCAGGGATTTTCCCGGAGGAGCTTGATTTGATCATAGTGGGCACCTCCACGGGGGACTGCCTGTTTCCGGGCACGGCCTGTGAGGTGCAGGCGGCCATAGGCGCAGGAAGTGCGGCGTGTTTTGACTTGAGCGCAGCTTGTTCGGGATTTTTGTTTTCCCTGAATACGGCATGTGTGTATTTAGAGTCGGGGGAATACGAAACAGCCCTGGTGATCGGGGCGGATACGCTCTCAAAGACCGTGGACTGGAGCGACAGGGGTACCTGTATCCTGTTTGGGGACGGGGCCGGGGCGGCGGTGGTCAGGCGGGAGGAGTCCGCGGGCTGCATAGGGCCGTTTATTATGAAGGCGGACGGCAGCAGGGGAGAATGTCTTAAGTGTAGCGCCGTACCTCTGCGAAACCCGTTTCTGGATAAACAGGAAGATGCTTTCGGATACATGGCCATGAATGGGCAGGAGGTCTTCCGGTTTGCGGTAAAGACAGTGCCGGAGGTTATGGAGGCTGTCCTGGAAAAAGCCGGAGTCCCGGCAGAAGAGATTCAGTATTTCATCCTCCATCAGGCCAACGAGCGGATTCTCTCGTCGGTGGCAAAACGGATGAGGCAGCCCGTTTCCAAGTTTCCCATGAACCTGGAGCGTTACGGAAATACTTCCGGCGCCAGCATCCCCATCCTCCTGGATGAACTGAACCGGCAGGGAAAATTTAACAGGGGGGATAAAATCGTGCTGGCCGGCTTCGGCGCGGGACTCACCTGGGGAGCCACCTTCCTCCGGTGGTAGGAAATCCGGGAAAAACGGCAGGTATAAAGAAGCCTGAAAGGGCTGATATACATATAAAATTAAAAATTAAAGGAGATCAGACATATGCTTGAGAAAATGAAAGAGATTATCGGGGAACAGCTGAATGTGGATGAGGAAGCTATCACGGAGGCCACTTCTTTTAAGGAGGACCTGGGGGCGGATTCCCTGGATTTGTTTGAGCTGGTGATGGCCCTGGAGGAGGAGTTTGACGTGGAGATTCCTTCGGAAGATTTGGAGGATCTGACCACCGTGGGAGCGGTGATGGAGTATCTTAAGGGAAAGGGAGCGGAAGCATGAAAACAAGAATCACGGAATGTCTCGGCATCGAGTATCCCATTATCCAGGGAGGCATGGCCTGGGTGGCGGAGCATAACCTGGCGGCCGCCGTATCGGAGGCCGGGGGCCTGGGGCTAATCGGGGCTGCCAACGCTCCCGCAGAATGGGTGCGCGGGGAAATCCGAAAGGTAAAAGAGATGACCAAAAAGCCTTTTGGCGTCAATGTGATGCTTTTAAGCCCTTATGCCGCGGAGGTGGCGAAAGTCATTGCCGAAGAAGGGGTGAAGGTGGTGACAACCGGTGCCGGAAACCCGGAAAAGTACCTGTCCATGTGGAAGGAAGCCGGAATCAAGGTGATTCCCGTGGTGGCTTCCGTGGCCCTGGCGAAGCGCATGGAGCGGAGCGGGGCGGATGCTGTGGTGGCGGAGGGCTGTGAATCGGGCGGCCACATCGGGGAGCTGACCACCATGACCCTCGTACCCCAGGTGGCGGATGCGGTGGAAATCCCCGTCATCGGCGCAGGCGGCGTCGGGGACGGAAGGGGGATGGCGGCTATGTTTATGCTGGGAGCGGAAGCCGTACAGATCGGAACCAGGTTTGTGGTGGCTCACGAATCCATTGTCCATGAAAATTATAAGAAGAAAATTCTTTCGGCCAAAGATATTGACAGCGTCGTGACGGGGAGAGCCACAGGCCATCCGGTGCGGACGGTGCGGAATAAAGTCACGCGGGAATACCTGAAGCTGGAAAAAGAGGGAGCTTCTTTTGAGGAGCTGGAAAGTCTCACCATCGGTGGCCTGAGAAAAGCAGTGATAGACGGGGATGTAGACAGAGGCAGCGTGATGGCGGGGCAGATTGCGGGGCTCATCCATAAAGAGCAGTCCTGCAGGGAGATCATAGAGGAACTGATGACGGAGACAACGGCTCTTTTTGCCGGAATGGGGAATTCTTATGGAGGTTCTCTGTCCGGGAAAAAGTCCTTTGAGGGATAAGCACATGGGTAAAACGGCGTATATCTTTCCCGGCCAGGGGGCGCAAAAGCCCGGGATGGGAAAGGATTTTTATGAAAACAGCGAGGCCTCGAGACGGGTTTTCGACCAGGCCTCCGGGCTTCTGGGAATCGACATGAAGACCCTTTGCTTTGAGGAAAATGAAAAACTGAACAGGACGGAATACACCCAGGCGGCCATGGTGACCACCAGCCTCGCCATGATGGCGGAGATTGAAAGGCGGTGGGCGTCAGGGGAGAGAGGGCTGCGAAAGCCGGATGTGACGGCAGGCTTAAGCCTGGGAGAGTACTGCGCCCTGGCGGCGGCAGGGGCCATGGAGGTTTTCGACGCCATTACCCTGGTGAGGAAACGGGGAATTTTCATGGAGGAAGCCGTCCCGGCGGGAGAAGGGGCCATGGCGGCTGTCCTGGCCATGAAGGCGGAAGATGTGGAGGCTGTGATTTCTTCCATACAGGATGTGTGGATTGCCAACTATAACTGCCCCGGACAGATTGTGATTTCAGGCCGGACGAAGGCAGTGGAAGAAGCATGCAAGGCGCTTCTGGCAGCAGGAGCCAGGAGGACGGTGCGGCTTTTGGTGAGCGGGCCGTTCCATTCCCCCTTACTTTTAAAAGCGGGGGAAAAGCTTTCCGGGCAGTTAGAGCCCGTGCTGCTTAAGACGCCGGAGATTCCCTATGTGGCCAATGTAAATGGAGAATATGTATACAGTGCGGAGAAAATCAAGGGCCTGTTAAAAGAGCAGGTGTATTCCCCCGTCAGATGGCAGCAGAGTGTGGAGGCCATGGCTGCCGGAGGAGTAGATACTTTTGTGGAGGTGGGTCCGGGAAGGACTTTGACTTCTTTTGTGAAAAAGATTGTAAAAGGCGCGGTCCTCATCAATGTGGAAACGTGGGAGGACCTTAAAAAGCTGGAAGAAGGTGAAAGCCATGAGTGAACGGGTGGCAGTGGTGACAGGCGCGTCCAGGGGAATCGGCAGGGCCATCGCCCTTAAGCTGGCTGAGGACGGAAATACGGTGATTGTCAACTACAACGGCTCCAGGGAGAAGGCCTGCGCGGTGGTTTCGGAGATTCAGGCGGCGGGCGGCCTGGCGGAGGCCGCAGGCTGCGACGTGTCGGATTTTAACGGGGCGGAAGAATTCTTAAAAGCAGTGGTAAAAAAATACGGCAGGATCGACGTCCTGGTAAACAACGCGGGGATTACAAGAGACGGGCTTTTGATGAAAATGTCGGAGGAAGAGTTTGACGAGGTTTTGAGGATTAACCTCAAGGGAGCCTTTAACTGTATCCGCCACGCGTCCAGGCAGATGTTAAAGCAGCGGGGCGGAAGGATTATAAATATATCTTCCGTATCCGGCGTCATGGGAAACGCAGGCCAGGCAAATTATAGCGCCTCCAAGGCTGGGATTATCGGCCTCACAAAATCGGCGGCCAGGGAACTTGCCTCCAGGGGGATTACGGTAAACGCCGTCGCCCCCGGTTTTATTGACACGGAGATGACCCGGGCGCTGTCCGATCAGGTGAAGGAACATGCATCCGGCCAGATTCCATTCGGGCGTTTTGGAAAAACGGAAGATGTGGCGGCGGCCGTGGCGTTTTTCGCGTCGGAACAGGCGGGTTATATCACCGGACAGGTGCTCTGCGTGGACGGCGGGATGGCGATGTGAGAGATGGGAATATGAGGAATGGAAACAGGAGGATGGCAATGAATCGGCGAGTGGTCGTAACCGGACTGGGGGCCGTTACCCCCATCGGAAATACGGTGGATGAATTTTGGGATGGAATACGGAGCGGTCAGGTGGGAATCGGGGAGATCACCCGGTTTGATACCTCTGACTTTAAGATAAAGCTGGCGGCGGAGGTAAAAGGCTTTGCCGCGAAGGAACGGATGGATGTGAAGGCCGCGCGGAGGATGGAGCTGTTCAGCCAGTATGCGGTGGCGGCCGCAAAGGAAGCCCTGGAGGATTCAGGGCTTGAAATGGAAAAAGAGGACGCATTTCGTGTGGGAGTCAGCATAGGCTCCGGCATCGGGAGCCTTCAGGCCATGGAGAGGGAGCACACAAAGATGCTGGAAAAAGGGCCGGGCCGGGTGAACCCTCTGTTTGTGCCTTTGATGATCTCCAATATGGCGGCCGGAAATGTGGGAATCCAACTGGGGTTTAAAGGAAAAAACATCAACGTGGTGACAGCCTGCGCCACGGGAACCCATTCCATCGGGGAAGCTTACAGGACCATCCAGTACGGGGATGCCGACGTGATGGCAGCAGGCGGAACCGAGGCCAGCATTACCTCCATCGGGGTGGCTGGTTTCGCTGCCCTGACGGCTCTCAGCGAATCCACAGACCCCGCCCGCGCTTCCATTCCTTTTGACAAAGAGCGGAACGGCTTCGTCATGGGCGAGGGGGCCGGAGTGGTGATTTTGGAAGAACTGGAACATGCCAAAGCGAGAAACGCCCATATTTACGCGGAGGTGGCCGGTTATGGGGCTACCTGCGACGCTTACCACATCACTTCTCCCGCGGAAGACGGAAGCGGGGCGGCGAGGGCCATGATAGAAGCCATGAGGGATGGCGGAATCCGGCCGGAAGAGGTGACGTATATCAACGCCCATGGGACAGGGACCCATCACAATGATTTATTTGAGACGCGGGCCATCAAGCTGGCCTTTGGGAAGGCAGCGGCCCATGTGAAGGTCAATTCCACAAAATCCATGATCGGCCACCTTCTGGGCGCGGCGGGAGGAGTGGAGTTTATCACCTGCGTGAAGTCCATCCAGGAGGGATATATCCATCCGACGGTGGGGCTTTGCATGCCGGATGAGGAGTGCGACCTGGACTATACGGCGGGGGCGGGGGTTTCCATGGAGGTTCGCTGCGCTATGAGTAATTCCCTGGGATTTGGCGGCCACAACAGTTCAATCCTGGTGAAACGGTATGAAGGCTGAGGGGAAAGTATATGGAATTTGAGAAAATCATAAAACTGGTGGAGGCAGTGTCCGCTTCGGAACTGACGGCATTTGAACTGGAAGAAGGCGGAATGAGGATTCTGCTTGAGAAAAAACCGGAGGTTTCCGGGGCGGGACAGCTTCCAAAAGAAAAGGGAACGGTTTTTACAGCGGAAGCGAAACATCCGCAACCGGCGCCTGTGCCGGTAAAGGAGACAGCGGCGCCGACGCCAGAGGCAGCGCTGCCTGAAGCGGCAATATCCCCGGAAAAGGCGGGCAGGGAACCGGGAAATTTGGAAATACAGGCGGGAACTTCCGATGTTTTTTCGGAGGAACAGATCGTAAAGGCCCCTCTGGTGGGTACTTTTTACGCGGCGCCCTCCGAGGAGGCAGAGCCTTTTGTGAAAGCCGGCGATGCGGTGAAAAAAGGGCAGATACTGGGCATCATCGAGGCCATGAAGCTGATGAATGAGATTGAAAGTGAATATGACGGCGTAGTGGAGGCTGTGTTGATTTCCAACGAGCAGGTGGTGGAATATGGCCAGCCCTTATTCAGAATCCGTCGGAAAGGATAAATGCATGCTTGGAATAAAAGAAATTGAAGAGATCATTCCCCACCGCCATCCGTTTCTTCTGGTGGACTGTATCGAGGAGCTGGAGCCGGGTGTCCGGGCCGTGGGATATAAGTGCGTCACCTTTCATGAAGATTTTTTCCGGGGGCATTTTCCGCAGGAACCGGTCATGCCGGGCGTCCTGATCATAGAGGCGTTAGCCCAGGTGGGGGCGGTGGCCGTCTTAAGCCTGGGGGCGAATAAGGGAAAGACCGCGTATTTTGGAGCCATCAATAACGCGCGGTTCCGAAAGAAGGTGTGCCCGGGCGACAAGCTCCGCCTGGAATGTGAGATCATTAAGGGAAAAGGGCCGGTGGGCATAGGAAAGGCGGTTGCGTCCGTGGGGGATGAAGTCGCCGTGACGGCGGAACTGACATTTGTGACAGGCTGATGGGAGGCGCAGGATGTTTCATAAGCTTTTAATCGCCAACCGCGGGGAGATCGCGGTGCGGATTATCCGCGCCTGCCGGGAGATGGGAATCCCGACGGTGGCCGTTTATTCGGAGGCCGACAGTGAATCCCTCCATACGCTGCTTGCGGACGAGGCCATCTGTATCGGCCCCGCAAAATCCCAGGACAGTTATCTGAATATGGAGAGGATTTTATCGGCGGCCGTGGCCATGGGGGCGGACGCCATCCACCCCGGTTTCGGATTTCTTTCGGAAAATTCCAGGTTCGCGGAGCTCTGCGGTATCTGCGGTATCAAATTTGTGGGGCCGGACAGCGGCGTCATCGCCAGGATGGGCAACAAAGCGGAAGCGAGAAAGACCATGATAAAAGCGGGGATTCCCGTGGTGCCGGGGGGAATGGAGCCGGTGCGCACCCTCCCGGAAGCGAAAAAGGCGGCGGAGGAGACAGGCTACCCGGTGATGATCAAGGCAGCCCTGGGCGGCGGCGGGAAAGGTATGAGGGTTGCCGGAAGTGAGAAAGAGCTGGAAGCAGAATTTTTGAATGCCCAGAGGGAAGCCCTGAAAGGGTTCTCCGACGATACCATGTATATTGAGAGATACGTGGAGAATCCCAGGCATATTGAGTTCCAGATTCTGGCGGATGAATATGGAAATATCATCCACCTGGGAGAGCGGGACTGCTCTGTCCAGAAAAATCACCAGAAACTGATTGAGGAAGCGCCTTCGGCGGCCATCCCGGACACGCTGCGGAGGGAAATGGGGGAGACGGCGGTGAGGGCGGCCGGGGCCGCCGGGTACAAAAATGCCGGAACCATAGAATTTCTCCTGGATAAAGACAATCGCTATTATTTTATTGAAATGAATACGCGGATTCAGGTGGAACATCCTGTTACGGAAGCAGTGACAGGGATTGACCTGGTCAAAGCCCAGATTCGGATTGCGGCGGGGGAGCGTCTTTCCCTCACCCAGGATGAGGTGGAGATTTCAGGCCACGCCATCGAGTGCAGAATCAACGCGAAGATGGCCGGGAAGGTGACAAACCTCCTGGCGCCCGGCGGTATGGGGATCCGTGTGGATTCGGCCATGTATAACGGCTGCCAGGTGCCGCCCTGGTATGACGCCATGCTCTTAAAGCTGGTGGTACATGGGGAGGACAGGGAGGAAGCGATCAGGAAAATACAGTGTGCCCTGGGAGAGCTGGTGATTGAGGGGGTGGAGACAAACCTGGATGACCAGTATGAGATTTTTACCCATCCCGTTTACCAGTCGGGCCCTGTGGATACGGGCTTTATGGAGAAATATTTTAATTTCGGGAGAAAGTGATTCACTTCTATAGAAAGGTTTCGTGGAGATTATGGGAAGACTATTCAAAAAAACCCCTTCCAATTCTTATATCAAAACAGAGACAAAGGGGGCGAAAAAGCCTCTGCGGCCGGAGGTTCCCCGGGGAATGTGGCGAAAGTGCAACAAATGCGGCGCCCCGATTTTTTCGGAGGACGTGAAGGCCGGTTATTATATCTGCCCAAAATGCGGCGGGTATTTCCGCATCCATGCCCGGAGGAGAATCGAGATGCTGGCGGACGAGAGGAGCTTTGAGGAATGGGATACGGGGCTTTCCGTTTCCAACCCCCTTGGGCTTTCCGGCTATCCCAAAAAGATTGCGGAGCTGAGAGAGAAGACGGGATTAGATGAGGCTGTGATCACAGGAAAGATGTCCATGGGCGGCCATGAGACGGTGGTTGGCGTCATGGACGGGCGGTTCGTCATGGGAAGCATGGGATATAACGTGGGGGAGAAAATTACCAGGGCGGTGGAACGGGCCACGGCTCTTAAGCTCCCTGTTCTTTTGTTCTGCTGTTCCGGTGGGGCCAGGATGCAGGAGGGGATTGTCTCCCTTATGCAGATGGCGAAGACGGCGGCGGCCATAAAACGCCACGACAGCGCAGGGCTGCTTTTTGTTTCCGTGCTGACGGACCCCACCACCGGCGGCGTGACGGCCAGCTTTGCCATGCTGGGGGATGTTATCCTGGCAGAGCCGGGGGCGTTAATCGGCTTTGCGGGCCCCAGGGTCATTGAGCAGACCATCGGGCAGAAGCTGCCGGAGGGGTTCCAGAGGGCGGAGTTTTTGGTGGAACATGGATTTGTGGATGCCATTTTGCGGAGGGAGGAATCGAAAAGTATCCTGACAAAGCTTCTGGCGCTGCATGAGAGGAAAAAGGAATCTGATGGCTCTGTGGGAGCGGAAGGCGCCGGGAGAGGCACAGAAGACGGGAAAGACGCAGAAGGCGGGAAAGACACACAAGGCGGGAAAACAGAAATTGCCGGAGGAGAAGCAGAAATTTCCGCCTGGGAGAGAGTGAAACTTTCCAGAAAACAGGGGAGGCTGACGGGATTAGACTATATCAATGGGATTTTTGAGGAATTCACCGAGTTCCACGGGGACAGGGCATACGGTGACGACAGGGCCATTGTGGGAGGGATTGCATACTTCAAGGGACGCCCGGTGACAGTGATCGCCCAGCAAAAGGGGAGGAATACCAGGGAAAATATTGAACGGAATTTTTCCATGCCGTCGCCGGAAGGGTACAGGAAGGCCCTCCGTCTCATGAAGCAGGCGGAAAAGTTTGGACGCCCGGTATTTTGTTTTGTGGATACTCCCGGGGCTTTTTGTGGGATGGAGGCGGAAGAGCGGGGACAGGGGGAAGCCATCGCAAAGAATTTGTTTGAGATTTCCGCGTTGAGAGTCCCCATACTTTCTGTTGTGATCGGAGAGGGGGGCAGCGGCGGCGCCTTGGCGCTTGCTGTGGCGGATGAGGTCTGGATGATGGAGAATGCCGTTTATTCCGTACTTTCGCCGGAGGGCTTTGCCTCTATTCTCTGGAAAGACAGCAAAAGGGCCCAGGAGGCATCGGAAGTTATGCTGATCACGGCGGCGGATTTAAAGCGGCTGGGAATCATTGAGAGGATAATCCCGGAGCGGGAACCGGCGGGAAAGAAAAACGCAAAAGAACTATACGGGATTCTGGCGGACGGGTTTGAAGAGTTCCTGGGACGGTTTGGAAGCTTGAGCAGGGAGGAATTAACCGCCCGCAGATATGGACGGTTCCGGAGAATGTAGAAGGGCGGCCGGGCTTACCGGCCAGGGGTTTTTTGTGTAAATGGGAACGGCTGCGGCCGGGAAAGGATGGGGATGGAGATGGAGAGAGAGCCGTTAATCATCGGGGAGTTAAGAGCGGAGCGTCCTCTGATTCAGGGAGGGATGGGGGTGGGAATCAGTCTGTCGGGCCTGGCGGGAGCCGTGGCAAAGGAAGGCGGAATCGGAATGATTTCCACGGCTCAGATTGGTTTCAGGGAACCGGGATTTGAGCAGTCGCCCATAGAAACCAATCTGCGCTGTATCGGAGAGGAGCTGGCGAAGGCCAGGGAAATTGCGCCAAAAGGAATCATCGGGTGTAATATTATGGTGGCCACCAAGCGTTATGAGGATTATGTGAGGGCGGCGGCCAGAGCCGGGGCGGATTTGATCGCGTTGGGGGCGGGGCTTCCGGCGAAACTTCCCGAGCTCACAAAAGGTTTTCGGACAAAGCTGGCTCCCATCGTGTCTTCCTTAAAGGCGGCGGCGGTGATCTGCAAGCTGTGGGATCGCCATTACCAGACGGCGCCGGATTTGATGATTGTGGAGGGGCCGGAGGCGGGAGGCCATCTGGGCTTTGATGAGGAGACCCTCGCCAATCTGGGAAGCCTTAACTACGGGGAGGAAATCCGCAGGATCAAGGGACATATGCGCCAATATGAAGAACGGTATGGAAAAAGGATTCCTGTGGTGGCGGCAGGCGGGATATATGACAGGGCGGATGTGGATTATTATATGGGAGAATTGGGGGTGGACGGCGTCCAGGTGGCCACCAGGTTCGTGACCACGGAGGAGTGTGACGCGCCAATGGCCTTTAAGCAGGCTTATCTGGATGCAAAAAAGGAGGATATCGTGATCACAAAGAGTCCGGTGGGAATGCCGGGACGGGCCATAAAGAACCGCTTCCTCCGGGAAGTGGGGGAGAGGAAAAGGCCGGCCGGAAAGTGCCTTCAATGCCTGGAGAAATGTAACCCTAAGGAGATCCCTTACTGTATCACGGAGGCGCTTCTCAATACTGCCAGGGGAAAGGTTCAGGATGCCCTGCTGTTTTGCGGGGCAAAGGCTTACCTTGCAAACAGGATAGAAACCGTCCATGAGGTGATGGCGCAGCTGGTATGACAGAAGTTGAGCGACAGGGCAGAAAGACATTTTATATAAGGAAGCATCTACAGTCTGAACGGTATTGGCAAAAAGCGAATGCCGTTGTTTCATCTGAAAAAGTGGAAAAATGCATACGCGTATGGTAAAATAAAAAATAATATTAAAAAAGGTGAGAAAACCATGAAAAATAAAATGCTTTCCCAAAGTATTGCTGACAGTATTTTATCTATGATAACCATAGAAAAGCGTTTTTCTGTGGGGGATAAGCTCCCAAATGAAATAGAATTGTCAGAGGAACTTAATGTAAGCCGTACAACATTGCGGGAAGCCATCAGGATATTGGTTGCTTATGATTTACTGGAGATCAGACGTGGAAAAGGTACTTATGTTACGGAAAAGGTACTGGAACAGCCGAAAGACCTGGAACAACTCTCTGTGGTCAAGGTAAATGCAAAAGATCTTTATGAAATGCGGCTGATTTTCGAGCCGGAAGCTGCTTATCTTGCGGCTGTCAGGGGAACAGACGCGGAAATAAAAAGGATACTTGGTTACGGAAAGCGGATTGAAGATGAAATTAGAAATGGAAAGGACAGAACCAAAGAGGAACATTCTTTTCATAAAGCGATTGCACAGGCTACGCATAATGAGTTTATGAATAAACTTATGCCGATATTATATCAAGCCATTTCAAAAGGAGTTGTATTGTCCGCTCAGAGCGAAAAAGCAATGAACGACACGATAGGCGACCATAGGATGATCATGGAGTTTCTGGAACAGCGAAATGCGGAAGGGGCAAAGAACGCCATGAGGATTCATATCATGCACGCCATAAAAGAATTGAATATCGAATGAGACGTTAGCGCTTGCGATAAAAGCAAGCGCTTCTCTTTTGAAAACGACATCATACAACGTGTTGACATAAGACAATGAGAAGAGTAAGATATAACCAGGATAATTTATATGAGGAGGACGGCTTATGAAGTATATTGATGTATCTACATGGAAAAGGGCTATGCATTGCGAGGTGTTCAGGGGCAGTGACAGGCCGCAGTATTGCGTAACTTTTAAGGTGGATATAACAAATTTTCTCTCGGGGGTAAAGAAACGGAACTTTTCATTTACATTCTCTTTTGTGTATGCAGTGACGAAATGTGCAAACGAAATTGACGAGTTTCGCTGCCGGTTTGTGGAGGGAAAACCGGCTATTTTTGAAACAATCAATACATCGTTTACATATCTTGAGGAATCCACAGAGCTTTTTAAGGTGGTGAATGTTCCTATGCAGGACAGGATAGAAGATTATGTCGTTTTAGCGAAAAAGACAGAGGAAAATCAGACAGAGTATTTTACTTCGCCAATGGCAAATGATATTTATCAGTTTTCTCCTTTTCCCTGGGTATCCTATACTCACATTTCTCATACTGAATCTGGAAAAAAGGATAATGCCACTCCATTGTTTGACTGGGGAAAATTCTATGAAAAAGACGGAAGAGTCTGTATGCCTTTTTCCGTACAGGTGCATCATTCATTTGTTGACGGCGTACATATTGGAAAACTTGCGGAAAAGCTGCAGTGTTATTTGGATAGCTTTGAATAGGTGATTGTATGTTACGGAAACAAGCTTTTTCACCAGAAAAATATGATAAAAACATAGTGGCTACTCTCCCATATTATGAAGAATATTTCAAACAAATAATAGACATTGTCCATACGGCTTTTCCGATACCGACGGCATGGTTAGACATAGGTTGCGGGACTGGAAAAATGGCAGATATGGCGATTAGAAATCTTCAAGTGGAGAAGATGGTTTGCTGTGACAATTCAACGCAAATGATAAAGATAGCGAAAGAACGTGTCTGTTCCCCAAAGGTTGATTTTCAGGAAACCCCAATACAAAATTTGCAATACAATTCAGACTTTGACGTCATAACGGCAATTTTAATCACTCATTATCTTGAATATGAGGAAAGAATTGTAAGCATCAGAAATTGTTACAATGCCCTAAAAAAGAATGGTCTGTTTTTCACAGTAGAAAATTTTGCACCTGATAACGATATGTTTAAAAGATTATATCTGGAACGGTGGAAAAAGTATCAGTACAAAAATGGAAAAAGCGAAGAAGAATGTCAAAGCCATATACTTAGATATAATACAGAATACTTTCCTGTCACTATTATAGAGCAAATTCATATATTACAAAAATGTGGATTCAAAAATGTAGAAATTTTCTGGTGTTCCTATATGCAAGTTGGAATCTTAGGAATGAAATAAGCGGAATGGTTTCCGACTTTTTTTCATAGGCTGGAACAAAAGCCTTGAATCGAGGAATGGGAATGTTGAATTATCTGTGGGGAGGCATGATCCTCATCGGCGTCGTATGGGGAATCCTTTCGGGAAAACCGGCGGAACTGACCGACGGGATTTTGACTGGGGCGAAGGACGCGGTTTCCCTCTGTATCACCATGGCCGGGGTGATGGCCTTCTGGTGCGGAATCATGGAGGTGGCAAAAGAGGCGGGCATTATCAGGGGGTTGACCAGGTTTCTTCATCCTCTAGTGAGGTTCCTGTTTCCCAGGTTGCCGGAGGGGCATAAGGCGGAGGACGAGATTTCAACAAACATCGCGGCCAATGTGCTAGGGCTTGGATGGGCGGCCACCCCAGCGGGGCTTAAAGCTATGGAAAGCCTGGAAGAACTGGAGGAAGAACGCAGGAAGAGCGGGAAGCAGACGGGGAGAAAAAGAGACGGGCAGCTACCGGCTCCCCGCGGGGTGGCCAGCAATGAGATGTGTACGTTCTTGATTTTGAATATCTCGTCCCTGCAGCTGATTCCAGTGAACATGATCGCTTACCGGAGCCAGTACGGAAGCGTGAACCCGACAGCCATCGTGGGGCCGGCCATTGTGGCGACCGCGGTGAGTACGGCGGTGGCAATCATATTTTGCAAGGTGATGGACAGGAACCGGAGAGTGTAGGCTCTCCGGTTTTGCTTTTATCGTATAGGAAACTTCGTTCCCTATACGATAAAAAGCCCTCCGGGAGTTCGCACTGCGGCGGAACGGAATGATCTTGCTGACGCAAGCCGCCGCAGGATTCTTTTTTATAATCCGGGAAAGTCCTTTAAATAATGATTCATTATGTACAAAGATATGTGAACAGAGTATAATACAAATGATGGATCCTTTGAGATTATGCCGTTGTAATAACTGCCACACTGAAAAGGTGGAAAGAGGTGAAGAAAGATGCTGCAGGAAAGTAACCGTATAGAGTTGAAGGCCACATTAAATGATAAAATGGAAAAAGAGGTTGTAGCTTTTTTAAATAACCGTGAGGGCGGGGTACTGTATATAGGCATTGATGATAAGGGATGCCCTGTTGAAAATTCGGACATAGATTCTATGCAGTTAAAAATAGCAGATAGAATTAAAAATAATATCCTCCCGTCAACTTTAGGATTATTCGATATTGTCAGTGAAGCTGTGGAAAATATACCAGTGATTAAGGTAATTGTATCCAGCGGCCTTGAGAAGCCTTATTATATTAAAAATAAAGGAATGTCGCCAAGCGGCTGTTATATGAGGATTGGAACCTCAACACAGTCTATGCCTGCGGCGCTGATAGATGAATTATATGCAAAGAGGGTTCATACAACATTACGTAACATTCCTTCACCCAGGCAGGATCTTACCTTTGCACAGCTTAAGATATATTATCAGGAACGTGGCTTGGAACTGAATAGACAGTTTGCCAATAGTCTTGAATTACTTACGCCTGAAGGAAAATATAATTATATTGCATATTTATTGGCGGATGAAAATGGTGTATCCATTAAGGTTGCAAAATATGCAGGAAAAGATAAAGTTATCCTGAAAGAAAATGAAGAATACGGATATTGTTCTCTGATTAAGGCAACGAATCATGTTTTGGAAAAAATGAAAATCGAAAATGCTACAAAGGCAAAAGTAACCAGTACAAAGCGGATAGAAAAAAATCTGGTGGAACCAGTTCCGTTGAGGGAAGCATTGATCAATGCGATTGTTCATAATGACTTTTCAAAAGAAATACCGCCGGTATTTGAAATTTTCAATGATCGGATGGAGTTTACATCTTACGGAGGCTTGATTCGGGGACAGAGCAGAGAGGATTTTTTCAGTTGCAGCAGTATGCCAAGAAACAGGGAACTAATGCGAGTGTTTAAGGATGTGGGGTTGGTTGAGCAGCTGGGGTCGGGGATGAGCCGCATTTTAAATGCTTATGACAGAACTGTTTTTGAAATATCCGAGCATTTTATTAAGGTCATTTTCCCGTTTTCATGGGCAGATGAAAAAGAAAACATTGCAGTTGGAAATATAAATGGCGATGAAAATGGCGATGAAAATGGCGATGAAAATGGCGATGAAATAAGAATTCTGTCAATATTGAAAAAAGAACCTTCCATCAGGGCTAAAGAATTAAGTGAAAAGACAGGGTTTAGTACCAGAAAAGTCAGCCGCCTGATAAAGAAGCTTCGGGAATCAGGAAAAATAACCCGTATCGGTTCTGACAGAAAAGGTTATTGGGCAATCAGCAAATAAAGTATTAAAGACCGCCAGACGAGGCTGCGGCGGGAAAAGATCGAAACGAGGTTGAGATCATGGATGTTAAGGAATATGAGAAAATTTTACAGGCAGTGCCGGCTACGGGAGTGTTCATTATCCGGGAGGATAATCATGAAATTTTGTATTATAACGAGCGGGTACGGGAGGCATCGCCCCATGTGCATAAAGGGATGGCCTGCCATGAGCTGGGGGATCATTCCTGCGCCAACTGTCCGCTTTTAACCATCGGGGAGAGGGAGACCAATCAGAGTATTAGCTACAACAATGCTTTTGGTGAAATTGTGGATATCACAGCAGTGAGAACCATGTGGGAAGACAGGATCCCGGCCTTTATTATTACAGTGGCCCCCCATGTACAAGCTATTAATTATACATATTATAAGATACTGAGGATTAATCTGACACAGGACAGTTATGAAGTGGTGAAAATGAGGCCGGAAGACAGGGGGATAGGCTATGGAAAAGATACTTTTTCCGGCTGGCTGGGGCAGTTTATCTACAGCGGTGACATCCATCCTGACGATATGAACAGTTTCATATCATTTACCCATCCGGATCATTTGAAAAAGGCCCTGGAAGAGGGGCAGAAGGTGCTGACCTGCTGTTACAGAAGGCGTTTGGGGGATGATTATTCCTGGAACCTCCTGGAGGTGGTGCCGGACTTTTCCGCCGGAGACCAGTTCGTTTTCCTGTACGTAAAAGATGTGAATGATATTTTGCAGGAAAGCCTGAAGCTGGATGATACAAATCTCCGTATCCAGGAAGTGATCCGAACACTTGGAGAACAGAATTTCGGTATTTATGGCGTTGACCTGGATACAGGAGAGGCCAACCTGGTACGGGAAAACGGCCATACTCATACAGGCTGGAAATCCTGGACGGTTCAATGGGGCGAAATCATGGATTCCCGCCTTGTGAGGCAGATTCATCCGGCGGACAGGGAGAAGTTTTGTGAGAACTTTTCTTTGGAGGGGCTGCAGCAGACAAAGGAGACAGGTGTACATAAAACAGACATGCTCTGTAAGTGGCGGGGGGAGGAAGACCACGAGTACCGTTATATGGCTGTGATCGCCTATTTTGGAGAGCAGTATAATACAAAGAATTATACCATTGTAGCCCTGCAGAATGTGGATAAGCGTGTGCGCCAGGAGCAGACACTGTCGCTCCGTGACATGCAACTGGCGGCAATCCTTAAATCCAGATATAGTGTTATGACGACAGTTTATTTGGAGAATGGCCAGTGTGAGCGGGTCTGGATCAATGGAGACAGTAAAATGCAGGGGGTTCAGACAGGAAATTATCATCAGTATTTTCACCAGGCGCTGGAAAGTATCGTTTACCCGGAGGATGTAGAAAAGTTTCAGGAGATTATGAGCCCGGAGCACTTATATCAGAAGGCGGCCAATACACGGGATTATTCAGAAGAAATCTGCCAGTACCGCATAGAAGGAGAATCTTTGCAGTGGCTGGAGCAGCATGTGATCTATTCAAGGCAGGGAAGCAGGATGTCCGTAAATATCCTGGGACGGGACATCACCGACGAAAAACTGGAAGAGGAGACCCGGCTTAAAGAAGAGCAGGAGCAGGAGAATATTATCCGTACATTGGGCAGCATGTTTTTTGCCACTTATTATGCGGATTTAGAGCAGAATACATTCCGCAGTGTGACGCAGCTTCAGGAAGTGGAAAAGGTATTGGAAGGAAAAATGGACTATGCGGCGGGCCTTAAGGCCTATGCGGAAAGCTTTATCCACCCTGATGACCGCGAAGAATATTTGAATGTTTTGGGAATTGAGAATCTGCGGCGGAATTTAAGCAGAAAAACTCCTTATGTAACGCTGGCGTATCGGAAAATTCCTGAAGGTTCCAATGTAAAGCCGGAGGAATACGGATGGATTCGCGGTACTGCCGTGATGTCCCAGGCTGATGGGGAGGGGAAAGCCAGGTCCATTGTGTATGCGGCGCAGGACGTGACAGAAAGTAAGCGCAAGGAGATGAGGGAGCAGCAGGCCCTTCAGGCAGCATGCGAGGCGGCAGACCAGGCCAATGCTTTCCGAAGGGAATTTCTTGCCAGCATGAGCCATAATATCCGCACTCCGATGAATGGCATACTTGGTATGCTTAAGATTGCGTCAGACCATATAGACGATCATGAAAGAGTAAAGGACTGCCTGGAGAAAGCGTTTGTTTCCAGCCACCAGCTTCTTTCCATGCTCAATGAAATCCTGGATATCAGCCTGATTAAAGCCGGAAGCTTTGCACTGAAGGCGGAAGCCTTCTGCCTGTCTGAGCTGATGGAGGAGGTGGTCTCTGCCGTCAGCGCCGACATGCGGGAAAAGGCCCTGCAGATGAAAATTCACCCCATGCAGGTGATTCATGAAAATATTCTGGGAGACAGGCAGCGGCTTTTGCAAATATTTCTGAATATTTTAGGTAATTCCATAAAATATACGCCGCCTGGCGGAACCCTGGAAATTTTGGTTGTTGAACATGAATCAGGGGAGCATGGCTGCAGTTCCTATGATTTTGTTTTTCGTGACAGTGGTATCGGCATGGACGAAACGTATCTACCCCATATTTTTGAACCCTTCAGCCATGCCGAAGACCCTTACATTGCCAGGGCGGATGGCGTCGGTCTGGGGATGTCCATTGCCCAGAATATAGCGCGTATGATGGGCGGGACCATCAGCGTGGAAAGTACGCCTGGAAAAGGTTCCGAATTTACGGTGACGATTATTTTAAGACGGCAGAATTCCGATGAGGCGCCGGGAAGCCTGTCCGGTTTAAACCAGGAAGATTTTTCAGACATTTCCTTCGGTGGCTTCAAGATTCTTTTGGTGGAGGATAATGAATTGAACCGGGAGATTGCCATGGAGCTGATTGGAGAGACCGGAGCCATGGTGGAATGTGCCGGGGATGGGCGGAAAGGCCTGCAGCGTTTTGCTGAAATGCCGGAGGGATACTATGATCTGGTGCTTATGGATATTCAAATGCCGGTCATGAACGGTTTTGAGGCGACACGCGCCATTCGTAAGCTTCCACGCGGGGATGCCGCCACAATCCCTATTATTGCGTTGTCTTCCAATGTTTCGCCGGAGGACATTGCCACAGGGCGGGAATCAGGGATGAATGGGTACATCGCGAAACCCCTGGATATCCCGCAGTTGATGGAACGTATGAATTTCTGGTTAAAAAACAGGTAAAGTTATGGCATGGAGGCTTTTGACATGGATTCTTTATTTCATGAAAAAAGGGATGCTGCGCACAGAGGGGGAGCTCTTGTGCTGGCCTTTGCACTGATTGTTGTTATTCTTTTGGCACTGGTCATTTCGACCGGATGGTTTATGGAATCTGCTCAGAAGACGACAGAGATTTCTGTCCATAATGTAAGTGAATTTTATCTGAAGGAGCTATCTGCCCAGACAGGGCGTCAGCTGCGAAACAGCCTGGATTATCAGCTGCGGAATCTCAAAGCGGCCATTGATATTGCCGGAGAAAAAGAGTCGGAAAACCTGGTTTCTTTTCAGCAGTATATTTCAAAAATGGAAATGCTTTATGGATTCGACTTTTATGTGATGGTGGATGAAAATGGAACCGTATACACACGGGACGGCGAATATCCAGATAGGGTAACGTCGGATTTTGTGGCGAAAGCAAATTTTCAGGCGCCGGAAATTTTTGTGGACCAGGGGCAGGGAGGGCAGAATACGGTGATCATTACCGCGCCGGCCCAGGGTATGAAACTTGATGGAAAATCTTTAGTGGGCGGTATGGCCGGCGTTAGCGCCGACACCATATCCGGCGGACTTTTTCTGAAGGATGACGAAAATCAGATTTTTTCCAATGTAATTCTCAAAGATGGCTCTTATATAGTAAAAACTCCCCATAGCCATATGAAAAGCAGCAGTGATGTTTTTTCTGCGTTGGAGGAACAGGCGGTTTTTCATAAAGGAAATTTTACAGAGCAGATGCAAAAGGATATGGAGGCAGGAAAAAGTGGGATTATTACATACTACCTTGAAGGGATTTTGCACTACACTTATTATGCCCCGGCAGCAGGGACAGACTGGTATCTTACCACGACGATTCATTATGATACGGTCAGTACGAATATAGAGGCCGTCAGCGCCGCAATTACCAGAAATAGCATGATTCAGCTCCTTTTGGTGCTGTTTGTGGTGTTGGTGGTATTTGTGGTGTATTTCTGGCAGCGCAGGAAAAATGAGATTTTATATCTTGAAAAAATCCAGGCGGAGGAGAGCAGTAAAGCGAAAAGCCAGTTTCTTTCTAATATGTCCCACGATATCCGCACACCGATGAATGCCATCATTGGTTTCACAGATCTGGCGCTCCAGTGTGAACCAGGTGCCGATGCAGGACGCATTGGTGATTATCTGACAAAAATCCGTACAGCCAGTACACATTTGCTGGGCCTTATTAATGATGTACTGGATATGAGCCGGATTGAGAGTGGAAAAATGCATTTGGATATGACGCCCTGCCGTCTCTCTGATATTTTATCTGAGATAGATGATATTGTCCGGGGACAGGCCGGGGAGAGACAGCAGACATTTCGGATTGAGACCGCCGGCCTTAGCCATGACTGTATTTATTGCGATAAGCTGCGGCTGAACCAGATTCTTTTAAATCTTTTGGGGAATTCCATCAAATTTACGCTACAGGAAGGAGAGATTTCTCTGACGGTGTTGGAGAAGCCTGGCGCCCACAGTGGATACGGAGCCTATGAATTCAGGGTAAAAGACAATGGAATTGGCATGACGCCGGAATTCGCAAAAAAGGTTTTTGAACCATTTGAACGGGAAAGGACCTCTACAGTCAGCGGTATTCAGGGAACCGGCCTTGGCATGGCAATTACGAAAAGTATCATTGACCTGATGAATGGTTCCATCTTTGTGGAGACAGAACTGGGCAAGGGAACAGAATTTATCCTGAATGTGGAATTTAAGCTTCAGGAAGAGAAGGATTATGAGGCGGCGCCAAAGGCCCGGGGGGAATGTCAGGCGGTGGATTTCAGTGGAAAGAAAATCCTCCTGGTGGAAGACAATGAGCTGAACCGGGAAATCGCAGTGGAGCTTTTAAAAGAGTATGGCTTTGAAATTGAAGAGGCGGGGGATGGCACCGAGGCGGTGGAAAAGATAAAAGATGCCAAACCCGGAGAATATGATTTGATTCTCATGGATATCCAGATGCCGGTTATGGACGGATATACGGCAACCCGGAAAATCCGGGGTTTAAAGGATTCGGCCTGTGCAGATATTCCCATTATTGCAATGACGGCAAATGCTTTTGAGGAAGATAAAAAGCAGGCGCTGGAAAGTGGAATGAATGAACATGTTGCCAAGCCGGTAGATATCGAGGATTTGAAAGCAGTACTATCCAATGTTTTGAGATAACCGGTACGGGGGCTTGTGGCTGCAGACGTTTTGTGCTAAAATGTGATGACATGGGCAGACGGGCATCAGCAAAAGCCTATAGCCCAAAAGACAGGAGGAATTTTTTTGGAGGAAAGGCACACTCACATTCACATAGGGGAAAATGGAGAATTGATAGAGCACAGCCACGGCGGGAGCGGGCATAATCATGAAGGGCATATTCATGGCCATGTGCATACCAATACGAAAGCCGTATTGAACCGGCTCAGCCGGGCCATCGGACATCTGGAATCCATCCGGCGGATGGTGGAAGAGGGAAGGGACTGCAGTGAGGTTTTAATCCAGCTGTCGGCCGTGAAATCAGCCATCAACAATACGGGGAAGGTCATCCTGCAGGACCACATTGAACACTGCATCGTGGATGCGGTGGAGTCCGGCGACCATGAAGCGCTGGAGGAGCTTTCAAAAGCCATTGACCGCTTTATAAAATGAAAGAAGGCCAGGAATTCCTGGCCTTTTTATTATCGTATAGGAAACTTCGTTCTCCATACGATAAAAAGCCCTCCGGGGCAGGATTCTTTTTTATACAAAGAAGAATTTCCAAATTTTGGGAAAGAATATAAAATTGCGTAATGACCCCGGATATGGTAAAATGGGTAACGGATGAATGAAGGAAACAGAAAGGGGGCGCTCGGACGTGGATTATATTGTGCTGGATTTGGAATGGAATCAGAGCCCCAGAGGAAAATCCGGAGAGCGCTACGGACTGCCTTTTGAGATTATTGAAATTGGGGCGGTAAAATTGGATGAGAGCCGGAGGGTTTGCGGACAGTTTAACGAAAGAATTAGGCCGGCAGTTTACCGCCAGTTTCACTATAAAACGAAAGAAATTCTTCAAATTGACATGAAGGAGCTGGATGAGGCCAGAAGCTTTAAAGAAGTGGCACAGGATTTTTTCGACTGGTGCGGGCAGGAATATGTGTTGTGTACCTGGGGTTCCATGGATTTGACGGAACTTCAGCGGAACCTCCGTTATTTCAGGGTGGAAAATCCTATGAAAAAACCGCTTCTTTATTATGATATCCAAAAGCTGTTCAGCCTTCTTTACGAAGACGGCAAAAGCCGCCGTTCTTTAAAGGATGCGGTGGAATATTTGAAAATAGAGGAAGATATTCCCTTTCACCGGGCGTTGGATGACACCTTGTATACGGCAAAGATTATGGAAAAGATGGATATGGATGCAGTACGGCAGTATTTATCCGTGGATTATTTTCATGTTCCGGGAAAAAAGGAAGAGGAGCTTCATATGGTGTTTGATGGATATGCCAAGGATGTTTTTCGGATTTTTCCTACAAAAGAGCATCTGATGGAAGATAAAGAAATCGTTTCCACGAAATGTTATCGCTGTAAAAGAAGCCTGCGGAAAAAGGTAAGATGGTTTTTGGCAGGAGGGAGGAATTATCTTTGTCTGGCATTTTGCCCGGAGCATGGATATATGAAGGGAAAGCTGAGGATAAAGAAAGCGGAAAGAGGCGGTGTTTTTGCCGTAAAAACATTAAAACTCATTTCAGAGGAAGAGGCGGAATCAGTCCGGGAAAAAAAGAAAGAACAGGAAAAAAAGAGGCGGGCGAAGAATAAGGCGGCTAAGAAAACTGCCGATTAGAAGAAATATGCCCGGTTTCCATCTGCCTGCCAGGCAAAAGCAAGGACAGTCAGGGCCGGGCATATTAAAAACAGAGAATAAAAGCAGACTTTATCTGCGCTCCATGGTCTCATTTTTTCTGTGGAACCGTTTATGGCGCTTGCGGTAGCGGCGCCTGAAATCTTTTTTTGCTTGTCTGGCTCTCACCAGGGTGGGATTTTTAGGGGGCCTGCGCCTTTGGAGCCTTCGGAATAAGATAATCAGAAGGATAATGGCAAGAATTCCGGCGGCGGCTCCACCTATGATCCAGGGGTTAATGAAAGAAAGGGAAAAACGGGAGAAGAAACTGCTTTTGGAATCTTCTGCCTGTTTGTCTGCCGCCGATTCTGCTTCGGAAGGCTTGTGAGCGTTAAAATCAAAATGTTCTTTTTGGCTGTCCACCAGAAGCAGGGAACCATACCCCAGAGGGACTCCCTGGTAGGAATATGTGATGTCTGCCATTACATTGGTGGCAGAGGTTGTATTTAAGGTCAACTGGGGTTCCAGCTGTGCGACATTGAGGTTGTTTGGGAGGATGGCCCAGCTGTTTTCCGACAACTCAAAAGAAGCGGCTGAAGTGTCAAAAATACTTTGGGAAGCAGAAAGATAATCGGTTTTGGACAGGGCAGCAATCTCTGCATTTGCCATGTTATAAGAAGTAAAATTCTCAAACCCAAAGTCAAACATGGCAATGGTATCATCGTAATGCTTCCAGTTGGATTTCATGGAAACAGCGATCAGCTCCAGACCGTCGCGGGCAGCATATGTCACCAGAGTATTTCCCGCCTCAGGAGTATAACCGGTTTTTCCTGTTATGGTGCTTTCGTAAGCATATTCTGAATTGGAGACAAGCATTTTATGGCTTTGGTTCAGGTAGCGGGATTCTGTCTTTGTATTGGTGGGGCCGATGACGTACTGATGGGCGGAGGAAAACTGGATAAAGGCCTCATTGTGAATCAGTTCCCTCATAATCAGCGCCATATCATGGCAGGAAGAATAATGGTTTTCGTCATGAAGGCCATGGGCATTGACAAAATGCGTGTTGGTGCATCCAAGCTGGGCAGCCCGGTTATTCATCATTTCGGCAAAGGCATCCATGCTGCCGGCCACATGTTCAGCCAGGCCATTGGCCACGTCATTGGCAGACTGGATGAGGAGGGCATACATACACTGCTCGACAGTCAGCTGTTCGCCTTCATCGACGGCAATGCTGCTGGAGCCGACTTCAATGCTGAAAACAGCGTCATGGGAAAATGTTACCACATCTGACAGAGAGGCATTTTCAAGAACAAGGAGAGCGGTCATCAATTTGGTAATGCTGGCGGGATAAAGGCGCTCGTCCGCATTTTTTCCAAAGAGGACAGTTCCTGTTTTTGCATCGATCAAAATACCGGCTTCTGCTTCCAGGGCCGGGCCGGAAGGCCACTCAGCCAGGGAGGAAGGCGTCGGCGTACCGGAAGGCTGCCCCTGTGAGGCCAGGGCTGTCCGGCCGCATAAAGCAGAAAAGAGGTATAAAGCCCCAAGGATCAGACAAAATACCCGAGATGTCTTTTTCATTTTATAGATTACTCCTTTTTTCAAGGTAAATGCTGCGGTTATACGCAGAAAATATCCGGAAGAAGTCCGGGACATTTTTATACATTATAATAGAAAATGCGTTCGGTGGCAAGTAAATCCCACGATATTCCGGGATTTTTTACTGAAAGTGGGGGGAAAGCCCTGAAAAACTACGGAAATTTGAGGTTTCAGATATGAGATTAAGAAATGTAAGAGGAGCCAGGGAAGTTTTGGCGAAAAGCGCTTATGTGATAGCAGAGCCGGAAATGCACAAAGGAAATTGGAAAAAAGTTTTTGAAAATGAAAATCCGATTCATATGGAAATTGGCATGGGAAAAGGAAAGTTTCTTCTGGAGCAGGCGGCGCTCCATCCGGAAATCAATTATATAGGGGTGGAGATGTATGCCAGTGTGTTGGTTCGTGCCGTTCAGAAACTGGAAGGGCTGCCGGAAATCCCCAATATACGGTTCTTAAATTTTCCGGCAGAACAACTGGAGAAGTTTTTCGCGCCGGAAGAGGTGGAAAAAATCTATTTGAATTTTTCGGATCCATGGCCGAAAGCGCGCCATGCCAAACGGCGTCTCACTTCGCCGGTCTTTTTAAAGAGATATGAGAAAATTTTGAAGCGGGGAGGTATCCTGGAGTTTAAGACGGATAACAAACCTTTGTTTGAATATTCGCTGGAGTCGGTAAAGGAGAGCGGATGGGAACTTTTGGCATACACCTTTGACCTTCACGGGGATAAGGTGATGTCACAGGGAAATGTAATGACTGAGTATGAACAGAAATTTTCCGGGCAGGGGCAGGCCATTTGCAAACTGGCGGCTGTCCGTTAATAAAAAGGCGCATATTATAATAAAAAAGACCGGGGAAATGGAATTTGAAAAGAAATATGAGTTTACAGGAAAAACTGTCCCGCTGCTTCTGCGATAAAAAGGATCTGAACAGGAAAGCCCTTAAGATACAAAGGTGCCTGAAAGAAGTGGAGGAACTGCTGAATAAAACCAGTCCGTCCTGTAAGTGAGGGGTAGGGGAAGATGTGGGGGGCTGTTGCAAAATATAAAATATCCTGATATTTATATCTGCCCGGCCCCCTTCCTGTTTTCGTTTTCGTCCACGTTGATTTTTAGGTTTTGTTTTGCCGCCTATTGCCGCCAGCCGCCGCTTCCATAGAAGCCCGTCAGCGGGACTGGCGCCGCTAGCCTCACAAAACCTGCAAAATCTGCCTATCGGACAAACACGAAGACAGGAAGGGGGGCCGGGCACATACAAATTCTGATATTTTGCAACAGCCCCTCATATTTTCCCCACTCCATCATTTAGAAATTTCAATATACACGGCCTCAGTGCAGTACACGAAGCCTTGTGCTGGCTGGCAGCGTTTTGGCAAATCCTCCCATCAGACAAATACCGCAGCCACGGGGAATACGATAATGCAAAGCCCCAGGAAGAACCAGTCGTATCCATGGACGCGCACCGGCTGAAAATCGGTGCGTTTTTCATGGCCGGAAAACCCTTTTGATTCCATGGCAATGGACAGTTCCTCCGACCATCGGACAGATTTCACGAGAAGCGGACCAAGCAGGGCGGGGGAAACGGCAAAGGTGCGGATGCCCCTTGCCTGGAAGGCGGCCCTTGTCCGCCTGTATTCCTGCATCATATGAGGGAGGATTCCCCAGGCGGCCAAAAGGCCGTAGGCAAAAATCTGCGGCAGATGAAACTGCTTTTGGAAGGAACGGACCAGGAGGATCCGGTCGGTGGTCAGGGCAAACAGATAACCGATTCCCGCGAAGGCCAGAACACGGGAGGCCAGAGTCAGCCCATTCCAAAAGGAAGAGGAGGCAAATGCCATGGTTTTTTCGTTGACAGGCATATCGCTTCCGGCAGAAAAGTAAAAGCCGGTAAAAAACATGCCGACGGCAAACAAAAGCACCGGAGACATAAAGAGGAGCAGCGATTTTACTTTTACTCTGGCGGACAAAATCAACAAGATACTGAGCACGGATACGATTAGGTTCAGTACCGGGTCATGGCGCCAGGCGAGCACGAAAGTAACAGCCAGAAGTCCGGTGAATTTACATGCCGGGTTCAGAGAACGCATGGAGCACACCACCTTTCAACTGTAAAATCTCATCGGCATAATCTTTTGCAAGCTGTCTGTCATGAGTGGAAAAGATCAGGGCTGCGTGGTGAAGCCGCGCCTGTTGACAGAGGGATTCCATGATTGCCATGGTATTGATTCTGTCCTGGGCATAAGTGGGCTCGTCGCATACCAGCACCTGACAGTCATATGCCATCAGGGCGGCGACGCCTAAACGCCTTTGCTGTCCCTGGCTTAAAAGGTAGGGGGACACGTCGCGGTAGCGCCACAGGCGGATTCCTCTCAAAATTTCTTCTGAAATATCCGCCGCCTTTGGATTGCCTTTTAGGCTGGTCAAAATCTCCTGGCGGACAGTGCCGCCCACAAACTGATCCTGGGGATTCTGGGTGACAAACCCCATCCGTCCCCCCAGCTTTTTTCGGTTCTTCTTAAGTTCTTTTCCCTGGAAAAGAATACTGCCGCGGTATTTGTGAAGCCCCGAAAGGACACCGAAAAGGCTGCTTTTTCCGCATCCGCTTTCCCCGACCACCGCATAAATGATTCCGCGGCAAAAAGAGGCGGTCACGCTTTTCAGGATGTCCTGTTCTCCGTAAGAAAGAGAGACATCTTTAAGTTCCAGAATAGTTTCCCCCGGTTCAGAGAGCGAAAGTTTCGGACGGTAGGAACGGCCGGGGACGATGATTCCGTGGGATTCCAGAATTTTTTCATCAAAAGCAGCCGGATTTATGGCTCCGGGAAGCAATGTCCCGTTTTCCAGGACGCGGACTTCGTCGGCGATGGAAAGCCAGTTGTCCAGGCGATGGTCGACAGCCAGAATTCCCATATGGAACTTTTGGTGAAGTTCCTTAAGTTTTCCGGCAATAGCCCGTGCCGCCTCATTATCAATGTTGGCAAATGGCTCGTCCAGCAAAAGCCATCTGGGGCAAAGGGCGGTGATACATGCCAGCATGACTTTCTGGCGCTCCCCTCCCGAAAGGGAAAGGAGCGTCCTGTCTTTCAGATGCCTGATTTCACAAAAATCCAGAGCCTGGTCTATGGTTTTTTCTATGGCCTCCGGTGCGGTGCAGATATTCTCCAGACAAAAAACAAGCTCATTTTTTACGGTGTCCATACAGAACTGGAGTTCCGGATTCTGGAACATCATTCCCGCCAGGAGGCATCGCTTCTTTGGAGAAAGAGGCTCAGGTAAAGAACCTTCTACAGTAACGTCTCCACTGTGGAGAAAACCTCCGCCATGGGGATAAATCCCTGCTGCCAGATAAAGGAGGGTGGATTTCCCGCAGCCGGAAGCCCCCGTCAATATGGTTATTTTCTCTTTCTCAAACTCTGCCGAAAAGTCGGAGAAAAGAGGTTTTCCCGATTCCGTATAGCCAAAAGTCAGGGATTTAAACTGGATACTCATTGGGGAAAGAACTCGTTGGTATATTCTTTTTCCATACGGGCTTTGATGACGCCCGCATCAATTAAAAACTCGGCCATGCGGTTCCAGCGTTTTTCGCTGATTCGTCCCCAACGCCCGTTTTCATCCAACAGGATGGGAGCCAGATGCTTCTGGCTGCGGATTAAAAGGGTATCTGAGGCGTCCTGCGGCAAAAGCTCCCGCACTTCCAGTACCGTGCCCTCCGGGTCGGCAGCTACAGCCTGGTAAGCCTTGTCGAGGATTCCCAGGAATTTTTTCACTGCTTCAGGATGTTCACGGAGTACCTGGTGGGAAGCGGCCATGGCAGGGGCGCAAAAGTCAAAGACAGGGTCGATATCGCCCAGGTTAAAATAGTTAATTTCCTTTCCGGCTTCAATCAGTACCTGATTTTCCCAATTTTCGTATACCCAGGTGGCGTCTGCAATATTTCCAAGTGTCGCCACGATATCTCCCACATCCATGTTTACCAGATGGATTTTGTCATAATCGCCGCCGTCCTTTTCCACCAGCCTGCGGACGGATTTATGGAACCATTCCGGTGTCCAGTGGGTGAGGCGCTTTCCTTCCAATTCCCGGGGCCTTGTGATACCGGCTTCCTTCAAGGACACAATGCCGGAATCACATTTTTGTGTCATGACGGCCACTGCTGTCATACCAATGCCGCGGTTCATACATTCCAGCATGGCGATTTCCGGGCCGCATACGAAGTCACCGCCGTGGAAATCCATTTCGCCGTGGACTTCCCCGCAGATTTCCACGTCAAGTCCCGCTTCTTCAAACCAGCCCCGTTTCTTTGCCAGTAAAAATCCTGTGTGATTGGTATTGGGAAACCAGTCCAGTACAACTTTCAGTTTTTCCATTGTTTTAATCCTCCTCATCATAAATGGTTCCTGTGTCGGCGGCAGCCCCTATGGCATAGCTTTTCACCACGCCGGTTTTTGCCAGTCCGTCGCCGGCCAGCTTGCAGATGACGCCGGAAAAGAGAATGGCGCTGACGAAACGCACCCCCAACTGGGCGGCCAGCAAGGCAGGGGACAACAGGTAATAGCTTAAATAATACAGTTCATAGCAGAAAATAAATACGGCGGACAGCATACCGGCCAGGCTCATGGAGATAAAATTCCATTTTTTGTAGCGGAAAGCGGCAAATACAAGCTCCGCGCCAAGGCCCTGGATTATTCCGGTCAATACCACGGTGAGGCCTCCGGAATTACCCATCAAAAGTTCAATGGCGGAGGCCAGAACCTCTGCGATCAAGGCTGCGCCTGGCTTTCGGATGATGTAGGCGGCCAGGGTGGCGGCCATAAACCACACGCCGTAAATCAGTTCAAAGCCAAAGGCGGAAAGCCCCATCGGGGTAAGGGCTGTGGAAATAGCCATACCTCCATAGAATACGGCCATATAGACGGCGGCAAATACCACCCCTAAAACGGCCATCATAATGACATCTTTCAGTTCCCATGTGTTTTTTTTCATTGTCGTTTTGTCCTTCCTTTTTGCCCGTGCGAGACGAAATTTTCTATGAGATTTGAGAAGCAAAAATTTCGGATCCTCCATGGCTGCCCTCAAATTGTACAAAGGTTTCGTGAACGGTGTCCACCTGGCGCCCTTCCTGTCGTTGTTTCTGTCCGATAGGCAGATTTTGCAGGTTTTGTGAGCATAGCGGCGCCAGTCCCGCTGACCTGCTTCTGTGGAAGCGGCGGCTGGCGGCAAAAGGCGGCGGAACAAAACCCAAAAATCAACGTGGACAGAAACAACGACAGGCAGGGTGTCGGGTAGACATAAATACCGGAAACAAAACCTTTGCACAATTTGACGGCGGCGCCGGGAATCTAAAATTTTTACTCCTTGAATCTCATAGAAAAAGACCGCCGGCACGTGCCAGCGGTCACAATGATTGAAAGTCCATATCGCTCCCTACGCTGGCATTATCCAACAGGTTCAAAGGGTCATGAGCAATACGGCTCATTTCTCAGCCGGACTTCATCCGGCTCCCCACAGATAACTTTAGTCCCGAAGGGAGAATTTGTCAAGTGTACAATGAAAAATTTCTGTTAATCTCCATCATAAGTTAGAATAACTTTGACGGCCTCCTTCGCCTCCATCAATTCAAATCCTTTTTCCCACTGGGATAAAGGCAGTTTATGGGTGATCAGGGCGCGGGCGTTTAGTTTCCCGCTGGAAAGGAGCGCCAGGCAGTTTCTCCAGGATTCCGTGTCGTACCCCATGTGGCCCTGGATGGTGATCTCCCGGTTTGAAATTTCGTTGATGGAAAAATCCAGGGGGTCTAACCGCGTCCCCACCCTGACAAATTCCCCGTTGGGGCGCAAAACCTCAAGCCCCTGTCTCAGGACGGGGCCGGAGCCGACGCAGTCCACGATCAGCCCGCAGCCATTGGGGCCGCAGATTTGCCTGGCTTTTTCCACAGGATCTTCGGAGGAACTGTCGATAAAGTGGGTCATGCCCGTTTCCCGCGCGATTTTGAGACGTACCTTTTCATCGCCCTTTCGGCCCACCGCCAGGATATTTACGGCGCCCATCAGTTTTGCGATCTGGATGGACGCCATGCCCAAAGGCCCCATCCCATAGACGACCACATTTTGGCCGGGCAGCAGATGGGATTTCTGGGCGATTGCTTTATAGGCGTTGCAGATGGGATCCAGGATGGCGGCTTCTTCAAAGGAAACGCCTTTTGGGATTTCCCAGATGGCGCGTCGGTGTATTTTTAAAATCTCACCGGGGATTTTTACATATTTGGCAAAAGCGCCGTCAAGCCCTGTACCCAGGTTTTTCCTGCTGGGACAGAGGAGGAAGTCCCCATTTTCACATGCAGGGCAGACACCGCACACATATCCTGTATTATCAGAGACTATCCTGGTTCCTGCTTTCCATTCTGTCACATTTCTGCCGGTTTTTACGATGACACCGGAAAATTCGTGGCCGCGTATATGGTTAAACCGGCTGGAACCATTTTCTATACGGAAATGCTTCCTGTCGGCGCCGCAGATTCCGGCAGCCTTCACTTCGATGATCAGGTCGTCGGCGCCGCAGGACGGTTCCGGCCTTCTGGCTTTTGCGTTCCTTTAAGATGGGGAACATATCATACATCCGCTGCAAATCTTTTTTGATTTCTTCTTTATTTTTCCGCAGGTAAGCGCCTGCCATCAGATTGTCCTGGACAGAGATACGCGGAAAGATATGTTTGCCTTCCGGCACCATCACGATGCCTGTTTCGAGGATTTTGTGGGTTGGAAGGGCGCTTATATCCTGTCCTCCAAATTCAATTTGGCCGGATTTACAAGCAGTCATTCCCATAATAGTCTGCATTAATGTGGATTTTCCCACGCCGTTGGAGCCTATGACAGAGACGATCTGTGATTCATGGACTTCCATGGAAATATCCTGCAGGACGGTGGTATCCCCGTATCCCGCTTTAAGATTGGTTATCTTTAACATAACTGTCATCCCCCAAATAAGCCTTTATCACATGTTCATCATGTACGATTTCTTCCGGCAGGCCTTCGGCAATTTTTTGCCCGGCTTCCAGTACGATTACGCGGTCGGAAATGTTCATGATTACTTCCATAATGTGTTCGATCAACAGTATGGTAATCCCGTTTTCCCGGAGCTTTCGGATAATGACCAGGGCGTCTTTGATTTCCGATGAATTTAACCCGGCCATTACCTCATCCAGCATGAGGAGGCGGGGTTTCGTGGCCGCGGCGCGGACAATCTCCAGGAATTTTTTGTCCACCGTTGTCAGATTTTTGGCCGGGCTGTCCCTTAGCCGCCTGAGAGCCCCAAGATCATATTTTTCCAAAGTCTCTTCCGCGATTTTTTTCGCTTCCTTTGCATTACCTGTGCGGCAGAAAGCACCGATCATGGTGTTTTCCAAAACAGTAAGCTCCGGCAGCATCTGCGTAAGCTGGAAAGTTCTGGCAATTCCCCGTTTGCACACGGCATTTGCTTTTTTACCGGTAATGTCGGCGCCGTCAAAGAAAATTTTCCCTTTGGTGGGAGGGAAGTAACCTGCGATACAGTTAAACAGAGTGGATTTCCCGCACCCGTTTGGCCCCACGATACCGACGATTTCCCCGCGTTTTATTTCCAGGGAGATATGGTCATCTGCTTTTACGCCGCCGAAATATTTACACAAATTTCGGACTTCCAGTATATGCTCACTGTTCATGATGTTCCTCCCTTCCGCCTGCGTTATTTTCTGGTTTTGCAAAGCGGGCTCTGATTTTTGAGAAGATACCGATCATTCCGCGGGGTTGATAAAGAACCATGATAAGCATTAAAAGGCCGTAGACGATCATGTCGATACCGCTTCCCGTTCCACCGATCAAAGTCCTGGAATACTCCGCGATGGGGATCAGGATACAGGCCCCGATCACCGGCCCCCATATGGTCCCCATGCCGCCAAAGACAGCCACGAGAGCCATCAGCATGGACTTGTCGGCGGATATGATGCTGACTGGATCCACAAAAAGCACATACTGGGCATAGAAAGTCCCGCCCACCGCCGTAAACGCGGCGCCCAGGCAGATGGCAATGGTTTTATAAGTCCTCACGGACACCCCCAGGCTCTCCGCCGCATCCTGGTTCATGGTGATGGTCCGCAGATAATACCCCAGCTTGGAGCGGTTTACATAATGCATCACGATCAGCACGATAATCAGGATTCCTAAGATAATGTAATAAAAGGGGAGCTTTCCCTTAAACTGCATCCAGAAAAAGCTGGATTCCCGCACACGGATATTTAAACCGACGGCCCCGTCCAGGAACCGCTGTTTGGAGACCAGCACATTCATAATCTGGAGAAGGGCGATGGTGGCCAGCGTAAAATAATATTTCTGAAGACGGAAACAGGGGATGCCGATCAAAGCTGCAAATATCACTGCCAGTATGACGCCCACAATCATGCCTATCCACGGCGTGATATTAAAATAGAGCAACAAAACGGTGGAAGTATAAGCGCCGATTGCAAAGAACATGGCGTTCCCAAAAGAGTTCTGGCCCGCATACCCGCTTAAGACATTCCAGCCGGAGCCAAGCACTGCATATACCATCATAAGAATCAGCACATTCTGGTTGTATACGGTCTGAATTACCAGGGGCAGTATCAGCGCTGCCAGCAAAAGCAGGGCGCAGCCTGCAGTTTTTTTGAGTTTTTCTGTTGTTTTCATAGGCTCACCATCCCTTTAATCCTTTTGGTTTAAAGATCACCACCAGAATATATACTAAGAATACAATGGCATATTTGTAGGCACTGTCAAACAGGAATCCGGCCATACTTTCCACGATACCGATGATAACTCCGGCGATCAACGCGCCAGGTACGCTTCCGAACCCTCCCAGGGCGATGACGGCGAAAGAGATGTTTCCAAAGTTCTGGCCCACAAGGGGATAGACGTAATAATGGCTCATCAGTACGGAACCGGCGATGGCCACGCAGGAAGCCCCGATTACAAAGGTAATGGTAAATACCTTCTGCGAATTCATGCCCATCAGGGAGGCGGCGGTCCGGTCCATGGACGTGGCGCGCATGGCCAGGCCGATTTTTGTTTTATTTAAAATCAAAATCAGAATGATAAAGGCACAGACGCTGATCAGGGCGGCGGCCAGCTTTCCTGCTTCAATGATAAGGTCGCCGAATACCAGGGAATGATCCAGTAAGGCGTCGCTGATATACCGGAAATTGTTGGTGAAAAACAGTACACAGGTATATCGTATGACCATGCCGAGGGCATAAGTCGCCAGTGTCTGGGAAAGCATCGGGGCGTCCACGACTTTTTTGATTACAAATTTGTATGTTAAAAATCCCAGGAGGGCGCTGAGCATGACTGCGATGGGGATGGAAAATAACGGGTCAAGCCCAAATAAAACAAACATCCAGAAACAGGTGTACATACTCACCATCATAAAATCACTGTATGCGAAATTTACGATTCCGACAACGCCGAATACCAGGCTAAGCCCCGCGGCATTCAGTGCGTAGATGCACCCCATTAAAATTCCGTCGATCAATAGCTGTAAAAACAACACTGTTTTTCACCTCTTTCTGTTTTATGCATCCGTATAAAAGGAGAATCCTTCCCCCGCGGAGCAGACACCCCCGCATCGGCCCTGCAGGAGAAGGATACGATGAACTAAGGTCTTTCACTCCATGCCGGAATGGGGTATACGTAATCGGCGCCGGCAGAATCAAATGGCCATGTCACCAGATATTCTCCGTCAAAAATCTGAGTCATCAGAAGGGATGCGTGTTTATTGTCATGGGACGCCTCGTCAAATTCGATGCCGTACGCTGTGATCAGTTTACCGGCGTCAATATTCGTTTCCAGGAGGGCATCAAAGATGGCTTTGTTTTCTGTGCTCCCCGCCCGGTTGATGGCGTCGCATATGGTGATCATGCCGTTAAAAGACCTGGCATTTACGCCGTCCATCATTTTGTCGGCGCCGTACATGGACTGATAGATTTCATTGACCTGAGTGACAAGGGGCTTTGTTTCCCCCAGGGAAATGCTCCAGGTGTCCAGGCAGGAATAATAATTTCCGTCGGAATTTACAGCTTCCAGATACTGGGGTGTGGTGAAGCCGCCGGAACAGGCCAGGAGCATTTTGGGGTTATAATTGAGGGCTTTGTAAGCTTCCGTGTATAAGATGGCATCTGAAACATAAGTCCCGTGTATGATGACGTCCGGGTCTGCCGCTTTTATTTTTTTAGCTTCGCTGGACACGTCTGTGGTTGAGCTGGGGTAAGAAACCTCCAGGACGATTTCGTAGCCCCGCTTTTCCGCCAGTTCCCGCTGGGAATCGGAGGCGGTGATTCCGGCTTCGGAATTTTCATATACAAGCGCCAGGGTATTGATTTCTTCGCCTTTTTCCCGCAGGGCATCCATATAGTCAAAATAGCCTTCAGCGGTGGCGGTTTCCACAAAACCTGTCCGGAAATGCCATTCATATCCTTCGTTGTTCAAAGACAGGCTTTTTGAGGCGCAGTCGGCATTGATGAAAGGCACTTCGTATTGCTGGCAAATCTGGGAGATGGTCAGGCCGACGCTGCTGTTGAAACAGCCTACGATGGCGACGACGCCTTCCTGGGTGATCATACGCTCAGCTTCCGACTGTCCGTAGATGGGGTCGCCCTGGGTATCGCCGAGGACTACTTCGATTTTTGCCCCGTTCAGGTTGGGAAGCCCTTCCTCGGCTGCCAGAGGCATGTCCAGGTCGGGATAGGAACCGTTGATAATTTCAGCTGCCATAATGCATGCCTGCTGGCAGGTGAGGCCGATGACGGAACTGCTCCCGGTGGTGGGATAAAGTACGCCGATTTTAATGACGTCTTCCTGGACATTTCCGCCTGGCTGTTTTGACTCCGACTGGGAGCCTACGGTTTCCTTTGATTCTTCTTTTTGCGCGGCCGTTTCCTTTCCAGGTTCTTCCGCCTTTTTTCCACAGGCTGCGCAGCTGAGGGTGAGCAACAGGCACATAAAAATGCTGATTAATTTTTTCATACAAAATCCTCCGTATATCATGAGTACTCTTTCATGTTTTTTGTGTCTCTAAAATGGTTTTCCTTAAATTGCCCTCTGCAATGGCATCTCCTCCTCCCGGCCTTTTTACAGTTCAAATAAGCTTCCAAAACCTTTTATTTTATCGTTGATACCGCAGCTTCTCATGGCTGCCCACATGGAACTTTGGTTGCTGGAGATCACAGGAATCTTAAGGTCGTTTTCCAAAAGCTCAATGATTTCAATACTGCGGATATCTGTACAGCTTAAGACGAGGGCTTCGGTCTCCGGCTTAACGATGGATCTGGCCAGGCGGTATACGGTTTCCGGATAAGTCTGACCGCCCAGGTAATTGTTGGTGATCCTGAGGCTGTCCAGGGAAACCACATTTAATCCGTAGTATGCTAAATATTCTTTCCATCGTTCATTGACATCGTCCAGATAAGGTGTGGTTACACTGATTTTTTTACGCCTAATTGTTTCAGTGCACGGACCACGGCGCCCGAAGTGGTAATGGCTTTTGTGCCGGAGGCTTTTTCCATCCGTTCCACCAATTCCTGCTCCCATTTGGGTCCGCCCACAAAGCTGCCGCTGGTACATGCATAGACGATGGTATTGCACATGGTGGTTCCCAGTTCATAGCTGGCCCGCTCCGTATCTTTTGCCAGATTGAACAGGATTTCCACGGAATTTTCCAGGCTCACCATCCGTGAAGCGTGGATGGATACGCCTTCCGGCTTCATGGTGTTAAATTCTGATTCCACCGCTGTGTTTGTAGAAGGCACGATTGCCCCTATCCTTGCCCGCCAACCATACATTTTAAATACCTCCTGTATTATAGTTATTGTACTGAATAATATATTCGTGTAGAAAATGGGGGAATAATGCCATACAGCAGAATTATTCCAATCATTTAGTTTCATATTTCTATTCGTGTAGATTTTTCGGTAAAAAAGAGAAACGCTTTTAAGCGCTTTCTCCGATCACCAGCCGCATGGGCAGATAGATGTCCCCGACATTTTCTCCTCTGATAAGGGAGATTAACCCGTGTGACACATGTTTGGCAAATTCGCTTTTGGAAAAATCCACAGTGGTAAGCGCGGGGGATGTAATGGATGCGACGTTGGCGTTATCCATCCCGGTGATGGCGATGTCTTCCGGAACCCGGATTCCAAGCTGTTTTAAATATTTCATGACCTGGGCGGCAAGGTAATCATTCATAACGGCAAGCGCGGTGGGCCTTTCCGAAGGACTTAGGGAAAGCATATTAAAAATGCTGTCACAAATTGTCTCCAGGGAAGCAGTATTCATACACACAAGCCGTTCGTCTAAGGGAAGGCCGTTTAGTTCCATTGCCTCCACATAGCCGCGCATGCGGAAATCATTGCCGGAAAGTCCATGGATGCCATAGCGCAAGGTCGGGATGTATCCAATCCGTTTATGTCCTTTCAATGAGAGATAATTAATTATTTTTTTTACGCCGTCTTCGTAGAGGGGGGCGACGGTGGCGATTCCCGGCCCCAGAGGCTGGTCGTATGCCTTTGTTTTAAAAAGAATGATGGGTACTCCCGAATCTGCCAGGCCGTTCAACTGCTGTTCATTGAAATAATTACTCATCAGATAAATGGCATCATACTGGCGCTGTGCGATCATCTGTAAAAAGGAACCGGTGGGCTGGCTGTGGCACATGGACACGTAATACTGTTTTTCAAACAGAATGTTTTCAATGTTGTAAAGCCATTCATTGTACAATATATTTTCACAGACAAGAGCGATCTGAAAGGTTTTGTTTGTGCGGAGGGCCCTGGCGGAAACATTAGGATAGTATCCCAGCTGTTCCACCGCAGCCCAGACCGCCTTCCTTTTGTCGTCGCTGACACAGTCCATATCGTTTAAAACATAAGAAACGACGGCCGAAGAGACTCCGGCTAATTTTGCCACATCGTTTCTGGTTGGTTTTTTGGGGCCATTTGTTTTTTTCATATCAAATTCTATGCTCCGTTTTTTTTGCGGCGACCAAATCTACTCGTGTCGTTTTTTAAAAAATACCACATAAAAAGGGAGGTGTCAAGAGGGGGGCACAAAATAATAAGATATTTTGCAGAACCCCCTTAACGATGACTCGGAAAAACAAAAACACCGTCCCCAATGACATTTCATCAAAGACAGTGCTTTCGTGCGCCGCCAGGGGCTCGAACCCTGGACACCCTGATTAAGAGTCAGGTGCTCTACCAACTGAGCTAGCAGCGCGTATTGTCCGTACCTGAGGAAGATTGTCCTGTAGGCACGGACATTATTATATCTCAATGTTTTTATAAATGCAAGTGTTTTTTTTATTTTTTTCGAGGTTTTTTTATATAGGATTGGGGCGTCAAAAGTCTTTGCTCCATAAGGTTGTCGTCAAATTACACAGCCAGAATAGGTTTCTGTTCCGTTTTGCGGGTCTTAAATTTCTAAGCGTTCAGATACCGTCGATTGACAAGAGCCTACACGGCCGGATAAGGGTGAATTTTGCCATAGACTGCGTTACTTTCGCTCCGTGTACGTCTCTGTACACGTCGTTTAAGTGCCTTGTCAATCGACGGTATAATCCGATCAAACTTTCGACACCTGAATTTGAATAGTAAACTTAAAACAATAAAAAGTTGACAATCGAAGGCGAAACTTTTATAGTTATTATGGAACCAGTTACCATTGTTGAGAAGGACATACACGCTCCGGTCTGCACAAAATAGCGGTATGGATGCCGGAAGGAGGAATATATGGAATTGCAGGAATTAAAAAGGAAGGTACTGAATGGAAAACTGATCGGAAAAGAGGAAGCTCTTTGGCTGGCAGAGGAGCCTTTGGAGGAGCTTTGCAGCGCAGCCAATGAGATCAGGAAAGCATTTTGTGGAAATAGTTTTGATATCTGTACGATTATTAATGGAAAGAGCGGGCGCTGTTCGGAAGACTGCAAATACTGTGCCCAGTCGGCATTTTATCATACCGGGGCCGGGGAATATCCGCTTCTGGGAACGGAGGAGATTACCGCCCAGGCACGTTATAATGACGAACGGGGTGTGCTCCGCTATTCCATTGTGACTTCAGGAAAGAGACTTTCCGACCGGGAAGTGGACAGGATGTGCGAAAGTATCCGTGATATTAAGGAAAAGACAGAGATCTCGGTGTGCGTTTCCTTCGGTTTGCTAAATGAAGGCCAGTATCGGAGGCTTAAGGAAGCGGGAGCAGAAAGGGTACATAATAATCTGGAAAGCTCCGAAAATTATTTTCCCCAGGTCTGCACCACTCATTCCTACGACGATAAACTGGCGGCCATCCGGGCGGCAAAAGCGGCGGGGCTCAGTGTGTGCAGTGGAGGTATCATGGGGCTGGGGGAGACGATGGAGGACCGCATCGACATGGCGCTTACAATCAGAGAATTGGGAATCCGCTCTATCCCGGTGAATCTCTTAAACCCCATTCCGGGTACACCTTATGAGAATAATGAACGGCTTAGCCCGGAGGACATGCGGCGCATTGTGGCTGTGTTCCGCTTCCTTGTCCCGGATGCTTCCATCCGTTTGGCGGGAGGACGGGGGCTTCTTCCAGATAAAGGCCGGGCATGTTTTCTTTCCGGTGCAAACGCCGCCATTTCAGGGGACATGCTGACCACGGCGGGCATTACCATCGGACAGGATATGGAGATGCTTTCAGAACTGGGCTATAAGCCGGAGCGCTTAGATTTTGCGCAGTCTTTATCCTCAAATCCCAGGAACCAGGTGAGGAGAAAGGTGGCGACGATGGTTACGGCCACGGAAAGTAGTACGTAAGAGAAGGTGCTGCCCAGGAAAATAGGAAGAGTAATAATACTGGGGGAAGCGTAGGCAACAGCGCGGATGCCGGAAGATCCGGCCACGATGCCTCCGATGGCGGCGCCGATCATACTGGCGATATAAGGTCGTTTCATGGGAAGGAGAACGCCATAAATAGATGGCTCCGTGACGCCCATGTAGGCCACCAGCGCAGTCTGAAGCGCCAGGTGTTTTGTGCCACGGATTTTGGACTTTAAGGATACGGCCAGGGAAGCGGTAGCAATGGCAATGTTGACAGTTAAAAAGGCAGGGCGGCTGAAGGCTTCAAAGCCGACGGCCTCAATGGAGGCCAGGGCCGGGGGCAGGAAACAGAGGTTGAAGCCGGCAACGATGAGAAGCGGTCCCAAACCTGCCAGAAGGGCAATGGCCGGCCAGCCGATTTTTTCATGGATGAAAAGCAGGCTTTTGCTCAAAGCGTCACCTGCCAGCAGCCCCACTGGACCCAGCACAAAGAGAATCAGAGGGGCTGCGATAAGGGTGGTCAAAAGGGGGACGGCAAAGAAAGAGATCATATCGGGAATCCATTTGCGCAAAAACTTTTCCAGGACAGAAATACCCCAGCCAATGAGAAACGCGGGAATCACGGTGGAGCTATAAGACTTCATGACGACGGGAAGAGTGAGAAAAGTCAGGTTTCCGCCGTTTTCCACAATATTTACAAAATCCGGGTGGAACAGGCTGGCAGTGAGGAATACGGCCAGATAAGGGTCGCCGCCGCAATGCCTGGCGGCAGAATGGGCCAACAGCAGAGGAAGAAAATAAAAGCCTGCGTTGGAAACAAAAGAAAGGATATAATAAGTATTACTGTCTTCGTTCAAAAGATGCATGGCAGCCAGAAGAAGAAGGAGCGCTTTCAGGATTCCGGCTGCCGTAATGACAGACAGGACAGGATGGAATATTTCGGAAATAAATGCGATGGCCCGGTCTATATGGGGCCCTTTTTTGGTACTTTTATGTACAGAATTCATGGTAACAGCCTCCGGTTGAATAATTAAGTCGTAAGTCCGCTGCTATTATACGGCAGCAGGGGAAAAAAGAAAAGAGAAAATGTAATAATGTTCGGGTCAATTTTTGAAGACAGAAACAATATTTCCGAGAGCCGCCTGACATGTTTCTTAAGAAAGATTTAAGTTTACAATCCCCGAAGAATGTTTTACAATCGAATTATGCTTCCAGGCGGTGTATCATTGCCGGAGGAAATTTGAGGGCAGGTATTTTTACATCTATTTTTAGAAAGGATTCGAGAGTCAAAAAAGATGATAAGCCAATGTTTTTTGACGTCCGAATCCGAAGGGGGATTCAAATTATGGAATTGACCTTTGGCGAACAGATTAAAATTATTTTAAAAAGAAAAAATATGACGATCCGCCAGCTGGCGGAGCTGGTGGAAGTCCAGACGGGAAAACCCATGTCACGTCAGAATCTTACCCAGAAGTTAAACAGGGATAACTTTCAGGAGCAGGATATGAAAGAGGTTGCGCAGGCGCTTGGCTGTACGGTACAGATATCTGTGATTGATTCTGAAAAAGCCGCCTCACCTGCCATTCAGAATGTGCCCGGGCAAAGCCTGCCGGAAGAGGCAGCTTCAGTGGAGGAGGCCGGAATCGGTGGAGAGCCGGAAAAAGCCGGGCTGCAAAAAAAAGGAAGGCGAAAAGCAGGGAAGCCTTCTGTGGGACGGCTGAGGGCCGTACACCCGGCTGGTGCTTTGCCAAAGCCGCAGCCGTCAAAACAGGAAGAACCGGCAGAACCGGCACAGGAAACGCCGGTACGGGAAGCGCGGGAGCTGGCGGAATTAGAAGCTGCGATTACAGAGCAGCCGATACCGGCAGATCATGAGATACCGGCAGGGAAAGAGACAGTAGCAGAAGGTACAGATGTGAACGCTGATGTATTGAAGGAAATAGAGATGGCGCTTTTGGAATCTGTCCGAAAAGAGTTGGAGCAGTCCGGCGTACAAGAACCGGAAAGTCAGGAGACAGGGGATTCGGGGGAAACTGTGCCGGAAGAACCGGAAGCAGATTCTTTGGCCTGGGCGCGTCAAAAGCCATCTGTGTGGCCAACGTTAACTGTACCGACTGGAAGTTGGATGAGTACGATGCCATTTGGAGAAGATGAGCTGTTAATAGATGCAGGAAGCCCCGCTGATGCAGAAGTGCCTCTTGACGCAGGACTTTTGATGGACCTCCCGGAAGAGACAGAACTGGCGTCAAAGCGGGAGCGGGGGCCGGAGGAATCGCCCGAAGAGGAAGGGCAGCCGGAAACAGAGACGTTGCCAGATGCGCAAGAGGGGAGCGAGGCGCAAGAGAAACCGGAAGCAGAGATAGCGCCAGATGTGGAAGAAGAACGTGAGGCGGAGGCAGCGCCGGATGTGGAAGAGAAGTCAGAAGCAGAGGTAATATCAGATGTAGAAGAAGGAGCCACGGCAGAGGTAACGCCGGATGTGGAAGAGCAGCCGGAAGCAGAGGCAGCGCCGGATGTAGAAGAAAGAGCCGCGACAGAGATAGCATCAGATGCGAAGGAGGAGCGTGAGGCGGAGGTAGCGCCGGATGTGGAAGGGCAGCCGGAAACAGAGGGGTTGTCCGATGCGGAAATAAATCAGGGCCCGGAAGAAAATGTAGCAGAAGGGCAGGAAAGCCCGGATGATTTGGAATTTTTTGATTTGGCTGATTTCGGTGGAGGTGAGATTTCACAGGTGTCTGCTCCTTATATTATGAAACGGGAACGGTCGTCAGAGAAGAAAATGCTCCTTGGGAAAAGAAATACCCAGGAAAAGAGAGTGTTGCCGGAGAAAAAAAATCTGCAGGAAAAGAAATTGTTGTCCGGCAGAAAGGACCTGAAAGATAAAAACGAAGAGGATATATCTTTTGCTTCGGCACCTTATGTGATTTCGAGAGAACCGGAAGAAAAAGCAGAAGAAACGCCGGAAAAAGAACAGAAAGAAGAGGAAACAAAGGAGAAAAAGGCAGAAGAAGTATTTCAGGAGGAATTGCCGGAAGAAGATGCAGAAGGATTCAGGGCATTTGATATTCTTTCGGGGAGCCGAAAAGGAGACATTTCTTCTGTGTCGGCGCCTTATGTGATCCCCAGAGAACCAGAAAAAGAAACAGTGCAGGAAACAGAAAGGGAACAGGCGGAGGAACCTGTCGGAGAGTGGGGCAATGAACCGGACGAAGAAGATTCCACAGAGGAAGAGTGGCCGGAGTGGTCCTTAGAAGAAGAGGAAGAAGACCCCCCGGAGCCGGCCCTGGAAGAGAAAATCGCTTCCTGGGATGCTGCCGTAAAGAGGCGGCTGGAGAATCCTTTTGTGATGTCTCTGGAAGAACGTAAAGCGCGCCGCATGGCAAAGGAAGAAGAATCGGCCAGGATGAAAAAAGAAAAGAAGATGCCGGTACAGGAAAAAGAAGAAGTAACTGCAGACAGGCGGGAAACAGAAGAAAACCGGGAGGCCGGTTCCAGGAACGAAAAAGGTATGGAAATTGAAGGGCAGGCAGAGGCTGGAAACAGGCCGGAGGAAAAAAGACAGGAAGAATCAGAAGGACAGACGATAGTAGAAGTTGAGAACAACGCTGCAGGCTCGGAAGAACCGGAAAGAGTAAATAATATAAGGGGGGAAGAGGAAGGAGAACCGGTAAAGAAGCAGGGACCGGATATCAATCCCCTTACCGGAAAGGAGTATGAGACAAATACGGTAAAACATCATCCGACGAAACCGGATATGCTGCTGGTATATGACCAGGATGAACATAGGTGGATTGAGCAGGCGGAACGGGCATTTTTGAATTTCCAAATCAATAAGAGGGCCCTGCTGGGAAAAGATTATGAGCCGCCGGTTTATTTAGACGAAAGGTGATTCTTTAAGGAGTAAGAGATGGACAGGAAAGATAGAAAAAAAGAATACAAAGGGATTATTTTTGATTTGGACGGGACTTTGATTAATACATTGGAAGATTTGGCGGACAGTGTCAATGAAGCCCTTGAACGGATGGGGTATCCGGTGTGGCCCACAGAGGCGTACCGGATGAAAGTGGGAAGGGGATTTAGAAACCTGATGGAAAACAGTGTGCCGGAGGCAGTCAGGGAGGATACGGCAGTTATCGACCGGATGCTGGGATTTTTTGTGGAGGCGTATGACAGGAGATATATGAAAAAAAGCCATCCATACGAAGGGATTGACGACCTTTTGGATGAATTGGCGGCCAGAGGGATTTATATGGCGGTTAATTCCAATAAGCGGACGGATTATACGGAGAAGCTGATTGACAAGCTGTTTCACAGAATTCCCTTTGTCGGGGTATTTGGGGAACGGGCCGGTGTACCTAAAAAACCGGATCCGGCGGGGGCCCTGGAGCTTTGCGGCAGAATGGGCCTGAAACCGGAGGAAGTGCTCTATGTGGGGGACTCCGGAACGGATATAAAAACAGGAAAAAATGCAGGTATGGATACCATTGGCGTTGGCTGGGGGTTCCGGGGATTTGGGGAACTGAGGGAAAACGGCGCAGTATATCTGGCGGAATCAGTAAAGGATATTTTGGATATTTTATAATAGTAATTTAGAAAGAATTAAGAAAATCCCACGTGGATTTTTGGATTGACCTGCTATGATGAAAGCGGGGACAGGGCAGAAAAGAATATGACAGAGAAGAAAAAGCAGGAGGGGTACGGAAAATGGATGAAATCACGGTGTTAGTATGTGACGATGACAGGGAAATCGTCGAGGCGATAGATATTTACCTGAGGCAGGAAGGCTATCATGTTTTGAAAGCTTATGACGGAGAGGAGGCCATCCGCCTGCTGAAAGACAACAAAGTGGAACTTCTTTTAATAGATGTGATGATGCCAAAACTGGACGGGATACGGGCGACACTTAAGATTCGTGAGACAAGCAGTATTCCCATCATTATCCTCTCGGCAAAATCAGAGGATGTGGATAAGATTCTCGGGTTAAATATCGGGGCAGATGATTATATTACGAAACCATTTAATCCATTGGAACTGGTGGCAAGGGTAAAATCCCATATCAGACGGTACACGAAATTGGGAACCATGGCCATGGAAAATGGTGAGACAATCCATAAAACAGGGGGGCTTTGCATCAATGACGATACAAAGGAAGTGACTCTGGACGGGGAGCTGGTGAAGCTGACGCCGATGGAATACAATATTCTCCGGTTTTTGGTAATGAACGCAGGGAAGGTATTTTCCATTGAGCAGATATATGAAAATATCTGGAATGAAGAAGCAATCGGTGTGGACAATACGGTGGCAGTCCATATCCGTCATATCAGGGAGAAAATTGAAATCAACCCCAAGAACCCCACTTATTTAAAAGTGGTTTGGGGCGTGGGCTATAAAGTGGAGAAACTTTAAGAAAACGGAGGGCCTGCCATGAAGGTGCGCAGATATACGCAGAAAAAGAAATTGGGAGCAGTACTGTTGTTTGTCCTGTTTATGTGTATAACGGTGGCCGGAGGGGCAGGCCTTTATTATGTCAATAATTTTGGCGATTATCTCTACAGCAAAAAAGAACTGATGCAGACGGCGCGGTTTGAAAATACGGCCACGCTGGAACAGAAAATTTTAAGAGATACGGAAAATATTTTTGAGTACGCCTCCTTATCGCAGTTTTTTGTGAAGTCTGACGAGGCGAACCGCCAGATGCCCATGTACTGCGCCGAAATTAACGGCACACAGTATTATCTTTGTATTGAAGATTTGGAAAATATTTATCAGGTTCTCCAGGAAAAAGAAGTACAAAGTGAGGACAAAGAGGAGCTTCAAGCGGAACAGGAAGTGTCGGAAAGCGGGGGCAGGCGGGACCTGGAAATCCCGGAGCTTGAGGAGGAAGATATTGATTTTGAAGTAAGCGGCACGGAGGTTTCTGAGACAATCCTGGAGTATGTCAATACCCATGATGAGGAGTATGCCGACTATTATGTGCAATATATTGAAGAGAATTATGGTACGGATGATATCAGATCGGCCAAAAAGGACTGGTATGGGTTGTCGGATGCAAAAAAGCTGAGGATTATCTCCATCATGGGGTGGCCGGGGTCGGAGTATATTACTTTGATACCTTTGAAAAATACAGCTGAAATTTCTGTTTACCCAGGCCAGGCCTGCCTGTTGTCTTATGATTTTCTGCAGCAGAAGGAGGTCCGGTATGAGGAGGTTTTGCTGACAGATTTGTATGAGCGGGGGAAAGGGCTTTTAGAACGGTATTATGAACTGGCCAACCGGCTTGATTCAGAAAAAACCAACCTGCGTTATTTAATTTACGAAGAAAGCTCTCTGCTGTGGCAGACCAATGATGAAAATACGGCGGGAGAAATCACGGATTTTGAAAAATATATTTCTTATGATAATGACACCCATATTATTAAGAGCAATTTTACAAAAACCGATTTAAATTTGTGGAACCTGGATTACCTGGCATCGTCGCTGGTGGGGGTGAACTCCGGCGCTTCTTTCCATATAGGCCTGGATACAAGATATCTGGTGGAAGATGATTATAAACTGATGGCGGAGGGCTTTGGCCAGTGCCGCCCGGTGCTTCTTTTGTCTCTGTTTGCCATTGTCATCGGTATGGTTGGAAGTATTTTGTTTTTCATCTATCTGATGGCATCGGTGGGACACCGGGAAGGCCATGAGGAAATCTGCCTGGACAAATTTGACCGGTGGCCCACAGAGCCGGCGGCTTTCCTGATTATTGCGGGAATTCAGGTGTTTGTTATGCTTTGCGGCTGGCTGGCCCAGGTTTTTGCCGACAGCTTTTTCACATCACGGCAGATTTATACGGTGATGCAGATCATTTCTGTGGCGGTTTCGGTGATTATTGGGCTTATCGGCTTTTTCAGCCTGGTAAAGCGGCTGAAAGCCGGGATTGTATGGAAAAACAGCTTACTCAGAAAGGCTTGCGTGAGACTCAGAAGATGGGGAGGGGCACTGATTCGGAACTGGCCCACCAGCGGAAAAACGGCGGCAGTCATTATTTTGTATTGGGTCGTGACAATCCCCCTCTGTATGTTTGTCACCATCAACCGGTTTTGGGGTTCTTTTTTCCTCTATGTGACAGGCATTATTGCATTTATCGCGGTTCAGATTGCTGCCGCCGGACTTATTTTGTGGGCTGTCATTAACCGGAAACGGATTTTAGATGGGGCAGAGCGGATATCCGGCGGGGATTTGGAATATGTGATAGGAGACGAGGGGCTGTTTGCCGATGATAAACGGCTGGTGGAGGCCATTAACAATATCGGGGCAGGCTTTCAGGATGCGGTGGATACGGCGGTAAAAAGCGAACGGATGAAGGCGGACCTGATTACGAATGTATCTCATGATATCAAGACGCCGCTTACTTCTATTATTAATTATGTGGATTTGATGAAACGGGAAAACATAGAAGACGAGACTTTAAAGCGATATTTGGAAGTTCTTGACCAGAAATCCCAGAGGCTTAAAAACCTGACGGAAGATTTAGTGGAAGCCTCCAGGGCAACCTCCGGCAATATTAGCCTGCAGTGGGAGAGGATCAATTTTGTGGAGCTGGTGCGGCAGGCATGTGGAGAATTTTCGGAGAAGTTTGACGAGCGGGGACTGACTCCGGTGGCTACGTTCCCGGAATATTCCCTTCATGTGATTGCAGACGGAAGGCGGGTATGGAGGATTCTGGAGAATTTATTTCAGAATACGAAGAAATATGCCATGCCGGGAACAAGAGTCTATATCAGTGTGACCCAGGTGGATAATTATGCCACATTTGTGATGAAAAATATTTCAGAATCGGAGCTTAATATCACCCCGGAGGAATTGACAGAGCGTTTTACCAGGGGAGATAGTTCGCGTACCACGGAGGGAAGTGGGCTGGGGCTTTCCATTGCGAAAAGCCTGACGGAGCTTCAGGGCGGAATTTTTGAGATTTACTTAAATGGAGATTTATTCCAGGTGACAGTGCAGCTTGAGCTGGCTGAGGATGAACCGGAGGATATGGATGAGGATTTCGGTGAGGAACTGGAAGAGGATGCAGAAGAAGGGATGGAAGATGAGGCTGAAGAGGATGTGACAGAGGACTTTGGTGAAGGAGAAAAGGATACGGGTGAAAACTTTGACGAGGGGGCCGAAGAGGATACGGGAGAAGCTCCTCCAATGATTGGAACGACAGATGAAGAGGCGGCGGAGAGGGAGGCCAGATTTTTGCAGGAAGCGTTGGAAGAGTTGGAAAGCAGCGGCCTCATGCGGCGCGGCGGCAGGCAGGATATGGGTTGACCGGAGGAGGAAGGATTTTCCGGCTGTATGAAAATACTTGACTTGCCAAATAAATTAAACCATAATGAGAAGGAAAATGACAGTGCCTAAGGAGGACAAACGATGGTTAAATTATGGAAAGGCGGCGCTTACCTGATTAATGGTACGGAGCTGATTGAGGACGGCGGGGACTGTGCGGAGAAGCTTAAGGCCAGGCTCGGTGTCTGCCCGGACAAAGAAGAGGCGGTTAAAAATACCATGGCATATGGGATTTTGGCGGCTCATAATACGTCCGGGAATATGGATAAACTGAAAATTAAATTTGACAAACTGACTTCCCACGATATTACTTTTGTGGGGATTATTCAAACGGCCAGGGCCAGCGGGCTGGAGCGTTTTCCGATTCCCTATGTGTTGACAAACTGCCACAACAGCCTGTGTGCAGTGGGTGGCACCATCAATGAGGATGACCACATGTTTGGCCTTACATGTGCGCAGAAATACGGCGGCGTATATGTGCCGCCCCATCAGGCAGTGATTCATCAGTATGCCAGGGAAATGCTGGCAGGGTGTGGAAAAATGATTTTAGGTTCCGACAGCCATACCCGTTATGGCGCCCTCGGTACGATGGCAGTGGGGGAAGGCGGCCCGGAGCTGGTTAAACAGCTTTTGAACAAGACTTATGACATCAATATGCCTGGCGTGGTGGGGATTTACCTCACAGGAAAGCCGGAGAAAGGGGTTGGCCCCCAGGATGTGGCTTTGGCCATCATCGGCGCGGTGTTTGAATGTGGTTATGTAAATAATAAAGTAATGGAATTTGTGGGACCCGGCGTCAAAAATTTAAGCGCGGATTTCAGGATTGGCGTGGATGTGATGACGACGGAGACCACCTGCCTTTCTTCCATTTGGACAACGGATGAGAAAATACAGGAATTTTATGAAATTCATGGACGTTCGGAAGAATATAAGGAACTGAATCCCGGCGCGGTGGCTTATTATGACGGAATCGTGGAAGTGGATCTTGGCGCGGTGAAGCCCATGATCGCCATGCCTTTCCATCCCAGCAATACTTATACCATTGAAGAAGTCAACAGCAACCTAAGCGATGTACTGGCAGATGTGGAGAAACGGGCGAAGGTAAGCCTGGGCGGCGCCGTAGCTTTCTCTCTGGCAGACAAAGTACGGGATGGAAAGCTTTATGTGGAACAGGGGATTATCGCCGGATGCGCAGGCGGCGGTTTTGAAAATATTTGTGATGCGGCCGATATTCTTGATGGGGCCAGCATTGGAAACGGGGCATTTACTTTGAGCGTATACCCTGCCAGTATGCCCGTTTATATGGAGCTGATTAAGAACGGCGCGGCGGCGAAGCTCCTTAAGACGGGGGCGGTTATGAAAACAGCTTTCTGCGGGCCTTGTTTTGGCGCAGGGGATACGCCTGCCAATAATGCATTCAGTATCCGTCATTCCACCCGGAATTTCCCCAACAGGGAAGGCTCCAAGCTTCAGAGTGGGCAGATCGCTTCCGTGGCGCTTATGGACGCCCGTTCCATTGCAGCCACAGCGGCCAATAAGGGGCGCCTGACTCCGGCCACGGAGATGGATGTGAATTATACAAAGCCGAAATATTATTTTGATAAAACCATTTACGAGAACAGGGTGTTTGACAGCAAGGGCCAGGCGGATGCTTCCGTAGAGATTCATTTCGGTCCCAATATCAAGGACTGGCCGTCCATGTCGGCGCTGACGGACAACCTGCTTCTTAAGGTGGTGTCGGAGATTCACGATCCGGTGACAACTACAGATGAGCTGATTCCTTCCGGAGAAACATCTTCTTACCGTTCCAATCCGCTGGGACTGGCGGAGTTTACCCTTTCCAGGAAGGATCCGGCTTATGTGGGACGGGCCAAGGAGGTACAGGCGGCGGAAGAGGCCAGAAGAAACGGAAAGGCCCCTTGTGCAGCGCTTCCCGAAATCCATGAGGCCATGGAGGCAGTGCGGACAAAGTACGGGGATGCAAGCGGGGAGAACACCGGAATCGGCAGTACGATTTTTGCCGTGAAGCCGGGGGATGGTTCCGCCAGGGAGCAGGCGGCCTCCTGCCAGAAAGTACTGGGCGGCTGGGCTAATATTGCCAATGGCTATGCCACAAAACGTTATCGTTCCAATTTGATCAACTGGGGAATGTTGCCGTTTTTAGTGGATGCAGGAGAGCTTCCCTTTAAAAATGGAGACTGGATTTTCATTCCGGGAATTAAAGAGGCTGTGAAACAGAAAAAGACAGAGATTCCGGCCTATGTGGCAGGCGACGGCATGAGGGAATTTGTGCTGAAGCTGGGAGAACTGACTGACGATGAACGGCAGATTATCCTGGATGGGTGTCTGATCAATTACTACAGGGAATCTTAAAAATTCAGATGTAAACCCCCGGCTTTCTGCCGGGGGTTTTCGTCTGGATTTTAAAGGAAATCGTCGATATCGATGCGTCCGTCGCCGTTGCGGTCCATCATTCCGCTTCCGGTGGAAAAGATCTCCCGCCCGGCAACGCCTTTGCGGGTCCGCTCTTCTTCGATCAGATTGCTGAGCATTTCCTTGACGGCCCTGCTGTGTTTGATGTTTTTAAGGGTTAAAACAGGGTCGGAGGAATCTGTGGTCCGCAGCGTAATGGTGCCGGTGCCAAAAAGGCGGTTTCCGAGAGTCCGCGTCAGGGAAATATCCAGAATCCGGTACAAAAGGCACTCATGTTCATCCTGCCTGAGAAGGCCGTGACGGCAGTACAGGCGGTTGTTGGCGATATAGTACCGGTCAAAGGAAAAAGGAAACCACATCACATGTCTTCTGTCCTTCCAAAGTTCATCTTGTTGTTTTTTCATAACGAGCTCCTTTCATTTTATAGCTAACAGTTGCGGAAAATTGAAATTTTTTTAAACTTGAATTATTATTCTTTGAGCGGAAGAAGGGGGACTTTTTCATGGACAAAACTATTAAAAAGCGCCGGTACTTAGAATTCTGGAACGAAAAGTGAACAGAATTCTTTAGTACCGCTGCAGCTTTTTCTAAGCGGAAGCGTGTTTTGGAATGAAAAAGTCCCCCTTCTTCCGCTATTTAAGAACATAAAAATTCAAGTTTTTAAAGATCTTTTTGGCTTTCAATCCATTTATCCATATAAGATTCAATGGTGGGGAAGGCGCAGGGCCCCATATCAAGAAGGAATTTATGGAATTCTTTCAGGTTGAATTTTTCTTCCAGCTGGTCTTCGGCTTTTTCGCGGAGCAGCAAAAACTCCAGATAGCCTCCGTAATATTTCAGGTAATAGGCCGGTTCGCTGACGATCAGGTCGTAAAGCTCCTGGACGGATTCCTCCCCAAGGTCGCCAAAGTAAGAGAACAACAGCCCCCGGACTTCTTCCGGAGTATAGCCCTCATAGTGGATTTTCAGATCTATAAGGGCATGAACCGCTATGGAAATAGAAGAATTCAGCCGGTGGAGCCGGGCGATATTTTCCGACTGGGTTGTCAGCTTGTCATTCATGGCATAGGATTCATGTTCCACATAAAGGCCCCAGCCTTCGGAATACCCCAGATAAGAGAGAAGGCTTCGGAGGGGGTTGGAAAATGTGGCGTGGGCATAAACCATCTGATAAAGGTGGCCGGGATAGCCTTCGTGGGCTAGTGTGGAAAACAGGGAGCTTTCGTCAGTCTGGCTGTTGTTGATATAGATGGTATTCTCCTCCGGGAGGTCAAAAGGCGGCGTCATGTAAAGGGCCGGGCTGGTGCTGGCCTCCATATATTTGGGGACGTATTTAATCTGGTAAGAGGCGTTGACAGGAAGCTCCGGATAATCTTCCTTCATGGCTTCCGCCAGATATTCCAGGATTTCTTCGGGCGTCCGGTCTTCCGGGATGGAACCGTCAAAGCTTTCGATTAGCTCCGGGGAAGCGCTCATGATCATCATCATTTCTGTAAGGTCTTTTTGAATCTGGTCTTCCACCAGGGCAAGCATTTCCTCCGGCGTGTGTCCGGAACCTACCATGCTTTTTAACAAATAGGCGTAATAGTCGTTGCCGCCGTCAGTATGGCAAAGCCCCTGGACATTGGTTCCTGTTCCGCGGACTTCCTGGAGGCAGCGGCCGATTTTTTTGTAAGAAGGGATAATCTGCTCTTTCAGGATTGTCTGGTTTTGTTGGATATACTCAGCTTTTTTGGAATCGGAAAGGTCAGAAAGCCCTGCCAGGCGTTCTTCAAAAGAAGTAAGGAAAATATTATTTTCCCCCGAATTTAAAAATTCCTGGACGCTTTCAAAAACATCGTCAATGGTGCTGTCCGGCATGGCGTAACCCATTTTGGAACGGGCTTTTTCAAGGGCGATCAAAGAATCGACGTAGTCAGGGATGAGGGTTAAAAGTTCCAGATAATCCTGCACATCCCGCTCCCGCCGGAAAGAATATTCTGCCAGGGTAATGGAAAGGTTGGACTGGAATCCCATAATGGGAGAAAAAGGTTCATAAAAATAGTAGAAATCGTCTCCCTCCAGGGAGGTGTTCAGGTATTCTTCCAGTACATCATAGGTGAGTTTGTCGTCGGAAGGGAGAAGTTTATAATCTATGGATTCTAGTTCATCTAAAACTTCGCGGATCTGATCATAGTCTTCCTCTTCGGAGCTGGGGCTTACAGTCGGGAAGGCGACTTCATAGTCGGTAATCCCGTAATTTTCAGGATAGGCCAGAGTATAATGCAGGTTGATGGTGTTTGAAAGGAGCTCTGAACGGAATAAGTCTTCTGAAAATTCTGTAAACCGTTTGTGTTCAGCTTCTTTATCCTGTGGAGACTGGCCGGTGCCGCAGCTGCAGGTGAATAAAACGACAGCCATAAGAAGGGCCAACAGGCGCGTGATTCGTTTTTTCATAATTTCCTCCGGGTTGTTTTTGGTTTCTATAAACCATATTCATCTGTAATACAGAATAGTCGTCCAAATTCATTATAGACGATGGAAGGTTCCTGTACAAGGAAAAAATTCTCACACAAACGATACATTCTGTAGTATAATGAAAAGCAAATTGATTTCAGGGAAAAATCCCAAATAGAAGATTCATTATGTTATGGAGGAATATTTATATGGCAAAGAAACCTTATTATATGACGACGGCGATTGCATACACATCCGGCAAGCCCCATATTGGAAACACTTATGAGATTGTCCTGGCGGACAGTATCGCCCGCTACAGGAGAGAGCAGGGATATGATGTTTTTTTTCAGACAGGGACGGACGAGCATGGGCAGAAAATCGAACTGAAAGCCCAGGAGGCGAAAGTGACGCCCAAGGAATTTGTGGATAGTGTGGCGGGGGAGATCAGGAGGATATGGGATTTGATGGATACCTCCTACGACAAATTTATCCGCACCACCGACGCAGACCATGAGGCCCAGGTGCAGAAGATTTTTAAGAAGCTGTATGACCAGGGAGATATTTATAAAGGATATTATGAGGGGCTTTACTGTACGCCGTGCGAATCCTTTTTCACAGAATCCCAGCTGGTGGACGGGAAATGTCCCGACTGCGGACGTGAGGTACAGCCGGCAAAGGAGGAAGCATATTTCTTTAAGATGAGTAAATATGCCCCGAAGCTGATTGAGCATATCAATGCCCATCCCGAATTCATCCAGCCGGTATCCAGGAAGAATGAGATGATGAACAATTTCCTGCTTCCGGGCCTACAGGATTTATGCGTGTCCAGGACTTCTTTTAAATGGGGGATTCCCGTGGATTTTGACCCGAAGCATGTGATTTATGTGTGGCTGGACGCCCTGACAAATTACATTACCGGAATTGGGTACGACTGTGGCGGTGAGGGCAGCGAACAGTTTAAGAAGCTGTGGCCTGCGGATCTTCACTTGATTGGAAAAGATATTATCCGCTTCCATACGATTTACTGGCCAATTTTCCTGATGGCTCTTGGTATTCCGCTGCCGAAGCAAATATTTGGTCATCCCTGGCTTTTGCAGGGGGACGGCAAAATGAGCAAGTCCAAAGGAAATGTACTTTATGCCGATGATCTGGTGGAATATTTTGGCGTGGATGCGGTTCGTTATTTTGTACTTCATGAAATGCCGTTTGACAACGATGGCGTGATCTCCTGGGAGCTTTTAGTGGAGCGGCTTAATTCTGACTTGGCCAATACGCTGGGCAACCTGGTGAACAGGACTATTTCCATGTCAAATAAATATTTTGGCGGAGTGGTGGAAAACACAGGCGTGACGGAGCCGGTGGATGAGGACCTTAAAAATGCGGCCATGGAGGCGGTTAGGAAAGTCAATGCCAAGATGGACGAATTGCGGGTGGCCGACGCCATCAGTGAGATTTTTGTGCTCTTTAAGCGGTGTAATAAATACATTGATGAAACAATGCCCTGGGTATTGGCGAAGGAGGAGGCGACGAAGCCGCGTCTGGCGACAGTGCTCTATAATCTGGTGGAGGGGATCTGTATCGGCGCCAGTCTGCTGGAATCCTTTATGCCTTCCACATCGAAGAAGACTCTGTCCCAGGTGAACGGGAAAAAGAGGAGTCTTGACGAGATGAAGGAGTTCGGCCTTTACCCTTCGGGGAATAAGGTGACGGAAAAACCGGAAATCCTGTTTGCGCGCCTGGACATCAACGAAGTTTTAAAGGATGTGGAAAAGAAGTTCGGAAAGCCGGAGGAAGAAAAGGCGGAGACGGAGGAGGCCGGAATCTGCGTGGAGGCGAAGCCGGAAGTGACCATTGAGGATTTTGGAAAACTGCAGTTTCAGGTGGGAGAAGTGATCGCCTGCGAGGCGGTAAAGAAATCCAAGAAGCTTCTCTGTTTTAAGATCAAAGTGGGAAATCAGGTGCGCCAGATCGTGTCGGGAATCAAGGCCCACTATACACCGGAGGAAGTGATTGGCAAAAAAGTGATGGTCATCACAAATTTAAAGCCGGCAAAATTGGCAGGGCTTCTTTCGGAAGGTATGCTTTTGTGCGCGGAAGATGCAGACGGGCATCTGGCCCTGATGACACCGGACAAAGACATGCCCTCCGGCTCTGAGATTTGCTAATAAAAGTCCCGGCCAGTGGTCATACGGCGGCCGCAGGAGTGTGGCCGGCCGCGAACTTTGAGGAAATAGACCGGGGAGCAGGGGGAGCGCCCCCGGTTTGTTATAGCATGTAAAGGAGAAGATTTATGGAGATTAAAAAGATAACAGACAAAGCGTTTCAGAAATACGGGGCAGTGATCGAAGGCATGGATTTTTCCGAGCTTCTGGAATGGGCAAAGACAACCCCGGCGCCGGATCATGTGATTTATGAGCCTTCCATTAAAGAAGCGGAAGCCCTCGGTGCCGCAGAAGACATCTGTCGCCAGGTTTATGGGGAAATGCCCATTCAGATTGGCTACTGCAACGGCAAGAACCACAGGAATGATACTCTGGAATACCACAGAGGTGAGGAGTTGGATATCGCTGTGACCGACCTGATTGTGGTGTTGGGAAGCCGCAAGGATATGGACAGCCTGACTTCCTTTGACCTGGCCCATGCGGAAGCATTTTTGATACCTGCGGGGACAGGCGTTATGCTTTACAGCGATACCCTTCATTATGCACCTTGCAGCGTAGGCGATGATGTGTTCCAGTGTATTATTGTGCTGCCTCAGGGAACCAACTATCCCAGCGAAAAGGAAAATATCCAGAAGACAGATGAAGACAAGCTGCTGTGTATGAAAAACAAGTGGGTGATCACCCATCCCGACAGCGGGGAACCCTACTATCCCGGCCTGAAAGGGGATATCATAATGGTATAATACCTGTGATATATAGAAACTCTTCAGGGCAGGGCCTGTCCCATGCGGCGGACACGTCGATTTTGAGGAATTTCCTGCGCCGCCTATTGCCGTCTGCGTCGCTTCCATTAAACAAGGTCAGCGGCGCAGACGTCTCTATGCTCAGAAATTCCTCAAAATCTTCCTATCGTCCGCAGCATGGGACAGGCCCTGCCTTGAGGAATTCTGTATTATCGTAGGCATATACCTTATTGAAACGGCCGAATGGCCACGTGTGCCCTATGGGTATAATGGGGTACCCGAAGGGTATAAGATATCAGAAAGAGGTATTATATGATTTTTGACACTCATGCCCATTATGACGACAGGGCATTTGACAGTGACAGAGAAGGGGTTTTGGAGTCTTTAAAAGAAAACGGCATTGGCCGGGTGGTGAATATCGGCTGCAGTCTGGAGTCCATAGAAAGGACGCTTGAACTGGCCAGGCGGTATTCTTTTGTTTATGGGGCGGCCGGGGTTCATCCCAGCGATACCGGAGAGCTTACGGAAGAGAACTTTGGAAATATCAGGGAGGCCCTTAAAGAGCCGAAGACTGTAGCGGTGGGAGAGATAGGGCTGGATTACCATTGGGATACGCCGGAGCGGCCTGTTCAGCAAAAATGGTTTGAGAGGCAGCTTTTTTTGGCAAAAGAGATGGATATGCCGGTGGTGATACACAGCAGGGAGGCGGCGCAGGATACGTTTGAGATGGTGAAAAGCGCCGGAGTCAGGGAGTTTAATGCCGTGCTGCACTGTTTTTCCTATGGTGTGGAGCTGGCCAGGGAATACCTTTCCATGGGGTATTATCTTGGAATTGGCGGCGTGGTTACTTTTTCTAATGGGCGGAAATTGAAGGAAGTGGTCCGTTACATGCCCATGGAGCAGATGCTTTTGGAGACAGATTGTCCATATCTGGCCCCGGTGCCTTTTAGAGGGAAACGAAATTCTTCCTGTTACCTTCCTTATGTGGTGAAAGCAGTTGCAGAGCTTAGGGGGATTTCGGAGGAAGAGGTGGAGAGGATTACTTTTGAAAACGCCTGCCGTTTTTACCGGCTTTCGCCGGAAATAAAAGAGAGAGGGTAAAGCCATGGCAAATCTGGGAAATCCCAAGAATACGGTAGAAGTTATTCAAAAGCATGGATTTATGTTTCAAAAGAAATTTGGACAGAATTTTCTCATTGACACCCATGTGCTGGATAAAATTATCCGGGCGGCGGGAATCACAAAGGATGATTTTATTCTGGAGATCGGGCCGGGCATCGGCACCATGACGCAGTATCTGGCAGAAGCTGCGGGAAAGGTCTGCGCCGTGGAAATCGACAGGAACCTGATTCCGATTCTCGGGGAGACGCTGGCGGATTATGACAATGTTACGATTATAAATGAAGATATTCTGAAAGTGGACGTGGCAGGACTGGCAATGGCAGAGAACGGCGGACGCCCTGTTAAAGTAGTGGCGAATTTGCCGTATTATATCACAACTCCGATTATAATGGGACTTTTTGAGAGCGGGGTGCCTGTGGAAAGTATTACGGTTATGGTGCAAAAAGAGGTGGCTGAGCGGATGAAAAGTGGACCGGGAAGTAAAGATTATGGCGCGCTTTCTCTGGCAGTCCAATATTATGCGGAAGCTTATCTGGTGGCAAATGTACCTCCCAACTGTTTTATGCCGCGGCCGAAAGTGGGGTCGGCGGTGATTCGCCTGACCCGTCACAGGGAACCTCCGGTGAAGGTGACAGATGAGAGGCTTTTGTTTCAGGTGATTCGGGCTTCCTTTAACCAGAGAAGGAAAACCCTGCAAAACGGCCTGGGAAATTCGCCGGAACTTCCTTTTACAAAGGAGACAGTTGCAAAGGCTCTCGAAGATATGGGACTTTCTCCCATAGTGAGGGGGGAGGCGCTTAGCCTGGAACAGTTCGCAGAACTTGCGAACCATCTGTGCGGTTTGGCGATGATTCCATAAAACTATAAAGTATGAGAAACTGTTGCAGTTTCCCGGCGGTGATTATATAATATAGAGAGCGTTTGTCCTGGCGTTTTCCATAAAAGAGGCAGGATAATTATAAAAACCATGGGGAAATGTTATGTATTGTACAAAGTGTGGAAAAGAAATCGAAGAGGGGGCAAGATTCTGTACCTCCTGTGGAGAGCCGGTTGACTTTTACTATTCTGACACAGAGGCGCCGCAGGAGCCGTATTATGGGGACGAAGGTATACCGTCGGATTATTTTTATTATGGCGGGGAGGAAGAGGAACCGTCCTTTGATGATTTTGCTACCCAGCCGTTGGGGATGGATAGAGGTTATCTCAATATGGAGGATTTGGATAATCCCCCGAAGAGGCCTGAAAAGAAAAAGTCTGTGGTTCCGGTTGTGCTGTTAAGCATTTTTTGTGTTCTGTTGGCAGGGGCCGTCGCAGTGATGGGATATAAGCTGCTGAAGAAAAAAGAACCGGCATCCGGCATTGAGATTGCGGAAGAGTCTTCTGAGACAGAGGGGGAGGATTCCAGCCGGGAAACACGTGCTGAAGAACAGAAAGAAAGTTCAAAAGAGACAGAGCCGGCTCCCAAGGAGACATTTTCCCCGAAGGAAACACACGCCCCGGTTCAGCCTTCTGCCCCGCCGGAAACGCAAGGGTTTGAGCTTCCTTACATAGGCGCGTCAGTTCCGGCCGTGGTCAGCTCCGGATCCGATTTCGTGTCCCAGGCCAGCCCGGACGGGACGCATACTTTTATGTATCCGATGGATTATTTTTATACGTCTGAGTATATAGATCAGGAAACCTCAGGGTACACGCTGACGATGTCAACGGCTGACGGTTTTACGGCGGTCAAATTTACAAAGATGGCTGCGCCTTATCAGGGAGATGCATATACAAACGGGGTGTCTTTGTATAAAGAGGTATATAATGAGTGTCTGCGGGAGCCTACATGCCCTTATGAACATATGGGGGAGAGCGCCGATGAGGAGGGATATGTCCATATGATCATCGGCGGGCCGCTGGAAAGAGATCCTTCCCGGGGGATCTATTGCTGTATCGCGGCCAGCGACACAGCGGTCTACAAGATGGAGGTTTTTTATGACGTGGAAGATTATGACGGGATTGGTGTGGATTATACCAGGACGGGATATCTGGTTGACTGCCTTTACCGCGGTTGGTCTTTAAGTGGCTCCACTTATGCGCTGCGGACTTTTGACCAGTATATGAATGACGATATGGGAGATAAAAAACCGGGTGAATCATGATGAAAAAAAGGAATCTGGTCTGTGTTTGTATGGTGGCAGTTTTTAGTCTGATTGGCGGCTGCGGCCGGTTTCCTGAGGAGAAACAGTCTGTGGCCGAAGAGTCCCTGACGGTTTTAGCCGGGGAAACAGAAGAAATCCGCACATTGCCGGAAGAAGGCGGATCCCCGGCCACTGCCCGGACAGAAGAAACGGAAACGGATGGTGCGCAGGGAAGGACAGAATATGAATTTCGGACGGAACCTCTTGTCATTGAGCTGGATCCCGGCCACGGAGGGGACGGAGGCGCCGAAAATGAAAAGCATGGCCTTTTGGAAAGGGAGGTGAATTTGCAGATCGCCCTGAGACTGAAAGAGGAACTGGAGGCATATGAAAACGTGGCCGTTTATCTTACAAGAGAGGATGACAGCGCTGTGGAGCTGGAGGAACGTGTGGCAAAAGCGGCGGACGACGGCGCGGATGTGTTGATAAGCCTCCACAACAATGCTGCCGGAAGTATCTGTGATTATTATAATGGCTGTACGGTTCTGGTGGCCAGGGGAGCCGGACAGGCGGGGCTTTCTGTGGTTACTCAGGAACTGGGGTGTTACATTTTAAATGAGCTTGCGGCCGCCGGGGTGGAGAACCAGGGGCTCATGTTCCGGGTAACGCAGGATGAATTGTATTATGATGACGGTTCCCTGTGCGATTACTATAGCATTGTAAGGAATTGTGTGAAGGCGGGGATCCCCGGAATCATTGTGGAACATGCTTTTTTGGACAGTGAGGAGGATTACAGGAAGTTTTTTGCGGATGATGATAAAATCAATGAGTTGGCCCTGGCCGATGCCAGAGGGATTGCGGGATATTATCATTTGAAACGGAAGGACAGCGAGGAGGTTCCGGTGATTTTGAAAAATCATAGGGAAAAAATCACGCTGATTGTTTCAGATTATTATCAGGATAATACTTATTTAGAGAAAACATATTTTGTTGACAAATAAGAAAAAGCAGGGGATGCCCCGATGAAAAGGGTATCTGCCGGAAAGCAGAGGGGGAAAGGTATGTCGTATTGTGGTCATTGTGGGAAAATGGTAGAAGAAGGAAGTAAGTTCTGCAACAACTGTGGAGCGCCTGTATCTGTGGAGACAAACGAGGGGCCTCAGGGCCAGCCGACCGGGAATGATTTTGACCGGACGAGACCGCTTTATAATGATGGAGCTCCGGGATATGGCCAGGCTTCAGGCGGGTATATGCCAGGCGGCCAGGGGCCAAACAGCTATATGGCAGAGGGGCCGCAGCCGCCGAAGAAAAAGAAAAAAACAGCGCTGGTGGTTACCCTGGTCAGCCTTTTAGTTGTGGCGGCAGCCGTAGCGGCCATTCTGATCATAGTTGTCTTTAATCCGGAAAAGAAACTGAAACAGTATGTGGAAGAGAGGGACTGGACAGAAGCCGATGCCTTGTATGAAAAAAGTTTTCAGGGAAAAAGCAGGGAAGATAAGGCAGATGAGCTTTTTGAGGAGGCGGTGGATCTGCTGGAAGAGGAATATGAGGACGGTTTAATGGACGCCTCCACAGCCAGGCGCCATCTGAAGGATATCGAGGATTTCTGGGATGACAGAAGTGTGGAAAAACTGCTGGAAAAGATTGACCGGCAGGAGGCGGAGAAGGAGATTGTCGGGACATGGAGGCTTACCAGGATTGAAGCAGCAGGGGTGACTATGGATATAGATGAGTTTTTGGTAATATCCGGTATGGAAGGCACCACCAATGAAATGGAACTGAAGAAAAACGGAACTTTCTCCATGGAAATGGTGGGAGAGAGAGGAAGCGGAACCTGGGAGCGTAAAGGGGCAGGAATTGTCCTGACTGATGAAGCAGGGGACTCTGTGGAGGCAACCTATGAAGGCGGGGAACTGTCTATGGATCTGGAAGGCGTGGTTATGATTTTTGTAAAATAAGCAAACCACGGAACAGATATTACTGACGCACTCGCCGCAGGCGGAGAGGAAATTACAAGGAAAAGAGACGGGAAGATATGAAGATTATAATTGTCGGAATCGGTAAAGTCGGCTACACGCTGGCAAAGCATTTATCGGCTGAGGACAATGATGTGGCGGTGATTGACAAATCCCAGGAAGCTGTGGACCGGGCCGGGGACAGCCTTGATGTCATGTGCTTAAAAGGGAGCGGGCTTTCCACCAGCGCCCTTTTGGATGTCAATGTCCGGGAGACGGATTTGATCATTGCCACCACACCCAGTGATGAGGTGAATATGCTTTGCTGCCTGACGGCGAAGCGCCTCGGCGCCAAAAATACCGTGGCCAGGATTCGTGACCCGGAGTATGCCAGGGAGGTATCGGTCTTAAAACAGGAATTGGGTATCAATATGATTATCAACCCGGAGCTGGAGGCTGCCAACGAAATCGGCCGGGTACTTCGTTTTCCCACGGCCATCAATGTGGAAACCTTTGCAGGAAGAAAAGTGGAGTTAGTTGCATTCCGGGTAAAGGCAGGGGACAAGATGGTGGGCAGACGCCTGGCAGATGTCATGAGTTCCATCCGGCTTCCGGTGCTTTTTTGTACGGCGGTCCGGGAGGATGAGGTGATCATCCCTGACGGAACTTTTGTGCCGCAGGAAGAAGACCTTATGTATATTGCCGGAAAGCCTTCTGCCATCACTGATTTTTTCAAATATGAAGGGAAATATCAAAAACAGGTGAAGACAGCCATTCTTGTGGGCGGAGGCCGTATTGCTTATTACCTGGGCTTAGGCATGAGCCAGATGGGGATAAAAATAAAGATTATTGAGAGAAACAAAAGGCGTTGCCAGGAGCTTGATGAACTGCTTCCCAACTGTGTAATCATCAATGGAGACGGTACGGATAAAGAGCTTCTGGAGGAAGAACATATGGGGGCTGCCGGGGCGGTGGTGACGTTGACCGGGCGGGATGAGGAAAACTTGCTTACGGCGCTGTTTGCCAGCCGTATGGAAGTGCCGAAAGTCATTGCAAAAATCAACAGGGGGAATTATGAGGGTATTATAAAGACCCTGGGGATTGATTCCATCGTCAGCCCCAAGAATGTGACGTCGGCCCAGATCATCCGGTATGTGCGGGCGCTTAGAAATACCATCGGCAGCAATGTGGAGACGCTTCACCGGATTGCCGACGGGAAAGCGGAAGCCCTTGAATTTATTGCCAGGGAAGGCAGTAAACATCTGGGAGAGCTTTTTAAAGACATACGGTTTAAAAAACATTTCCTGGTAACGGCCATTGTGAGAAACGGAAATATTATTATACCCACCGGGAATGACTGCATAAAAGTCCATGACAATGTCATTGTAGTCACCCGTTCTTCAAACGTAAATGATCTGAATGATATTTTTGAGGATTAAAGCGGGGAGGCACGAAAAAACGTGAATATTGCACTTGTATTATATGTGGTGGGGCATGTGCTGTGCATTGAGGCAGCGCTTATGCTGGTTCCCATGGCGGTTTCAGTCCTTACCGGAGTGGGAGACTGGATTTATTTTGTATATACCATTATTCCGCTTATACTGGCCGGTTTTTTTCTGAGGCTTAAAAAACCGAAGATCAAGAAGATGACCACCAGGGAGGGGCTTGCCGCGGTGGCGTTCTCCTGGATTTTTCTGGCGGCCTTCGGCGCCCTGCCCTTTTACTTCAGTGGCTACTTTAACAGCTATATAGACTGTTTTTTTGAGACAGTATCCGGCTTCACCACCACGGGGGCTACGATTCTGACAGATATCGAAGGACTGAAAAACGGAGGCCTTATGTTCTGGCGGAGTTTTACCCACTGGATTGGGGGAATGGGAGTCCTGGTTTTTGTACTGGCCATCCTTCCCAACATGGATGCCTCCAATATTCAGCTTTTAAAGGCAGAAAGCCCGGGGCCGACGCCTGGAAAGGTGGTTCCCAGGCTGAAGGAAACAGCCAGGATTTTATATCTGATTTATTTTGGCCTGACAATTTTACATGTTTTCTGCCTGCTGGCTACAGGGATGCCACTTTTTGATTCCCTGATTCATTCCATGGGCAGTGCGGGAACCGGTGGCTTTTCCAATATGAATGCCAGTGTGGGAGCTTATGGGAATCCGGCGGCGGAATGGGTTATTGCTGTATTTATGATGCTTTTCGGCGTGAATTTCAGCCTTTATTACCTTCTCCTCAAAAAGCAGGTGAAGGACGTATTTAAAAATGAGGAATTTCGGCTTTACCTTGGAATCATTGGCGCGGCCGTAGTATGCATCACTTTGAATATTGCCAGGGATTATTACGATGGCTCCTGGCCGGACGCCATCCGGGCAGCGTTTTTCCAGGTTTCTTCTGTGATGACGACTACCGGATATAGTACGACAGATTTCAATTTGTGGCCTACCTTTAGTAAGATGCTGATTGTGGTTCTGATGATTGTGGGAGCCAGCGCCGGCTCCACGGGAGGCGGTATCAAGGTGAGCCGTCTGCTGGCGCTTTTTAAATCACTGAGGGAGGAATTTCGCAGGCTGATTCATCCCAGGAGAGTACATGCGCCCAGGATGGATGGGAGGATTATTGAAAAAAATACCTTAAAAGGTATCTTGATTTTTTTCTTTACGTATATTATGATTGCCGGAGCAGCCATGGTTATTATCTCGCTGGATGGCTATGACATGGAATCGACCATGACAGCAGTATTTTCAGCGTTGGGCAATATCGGGCCGGGTTTGGGGGCTGTGGGACCCATGGGAAATTTCAGTGGATTTTCTGCGTTCAGCAAGCTGGTGCTTTCTTTCTGCATGCTGGCGGGCAGGCTGGAGCTTTTCCCCATGTTGATTCTGTTTATCCCCTCCTCCTGGAAAAAATCTTATTGATAAAGACGGAGAACAGAGATGTTTATAATAGCTGGCCTCGGGAATCCGGGGCTTAAGTATGCCGGAACCAGGCATAATGTAGGCTTTGGGGCCATTGACGTGCTGGCGGAAAAATATGGAATCGGGGTAGATACGAAGAAGCATAAGGCGTTGATGGGGAAGGGAATCATAGAAGGGCAGAAGGTGGTTCTTTTAAAGCCGCAGACATATATGAATTTAAGCGGGGAGAGTATCCGGGGGGCGGTGGATTATTATAAATTGTCGGCCGAAGAGATTCTTGTGATCTACGATGATGTCAATCTGGACGTGGGCCGCCTCAGGATCCGGGAAAAAGGAAGTGCCGGCGGCCATAATGGTATGAAGAATATCATTGCATGCCTGGAATCGGACGAGTTTCCAAGAATCCGTGTCGGGGTGGGGAACAAGCCGCCGCGCATGGATTTGGCGGATTATGTACTGGGTCGTTTTCCGGAGGAAGAGCTTCCCGATGTGCGGGAAAGTATCAAGGAGGCCGCGCAGGCGGCAGTCCTGGTTGTAAACGGACAGATAGAAGCGGCTATGAATCAGTTTAATGGGAAAAAGAAATAGAAGACGGAGGTGATCGGATGGCAGCTTCTTTCCACAATCCGCTGCCGGAGCTTAAGGAATATGCAGATACGAAAGAGGACCTTTGCAGAGGCAGGGGTCCTGTTTCTGTCAGTGGAGGGACAGATTCGCAAAAGGTGCATCAGATGGCGGAGCTTGGGAGGGAATTCCCACTTAAGTTAGTTGTGACATACAGCGATGCGCGGGCGAAGGATATCTATGATGATTATCGGAATTTTGATACGGAGGTATTTTTGTATCCGGCCAGGGATTTATTGTTTTCCGGCGCGGATATCCAGGGAAAGCTTCTGACAGGGAAGCGGCTTATGGTACTGAAGCAGCTTCTGGAGCGGAAGAAGGGGACAATTATCACCACAGTGGACGGCTGCATGGATCATCTGATGCCTCTTTTGGCCATTGAGAGCAGTGTGATTTGCCTGGAGGAGGGGGAGGAACTGTCTTTCGATGGACTGAAAGCGCAGCTTGTAGGTATGGGATATGAACGATGCGCCCAGGTGGAACAGGAGGGGCAGTTTTGTATCCGGGGCGGTATCCTGGATATTTTTCCCCTGACGGAAGAAAATCCTGTCCGAATTGAGCTTTGGGGGGATGAGGTGGATTCCATCCGTTCTTTTGATGTGGAAAGCCAGCGGTCCATAGAACGGCTTTCCAAAGTGAGGCTGTATCCGGCCAGGGAGTTGGTGGTTTCCGGTGAGGACCTTGAGGCGGGAATCTGTAAAATGAAGAGGGATCAGGAGACGGCAGGGAAAAAGCTTCGGGAACTTGGAAGGACAGAAGAAGCCCACAGGCTGGACACCATTGTAAATGAAATGGTGGAAGAGCTTTCGGAAGGGTGCTTTCTGGGGGCGCTGGAGGGCTGTATCCGTTATTTTTGTTCCGATACGGTTTCCTTTGGGGAATATTTTGGGGAAGAGGTTCCTGTTTTTCTGGATGAGCCGGCCAGGGTGCTTGAGAAAGCAGAGGTATTGGAAGCGGAGTTCCGGGAGAGTATGCAGAACCGGTTGGAGAAAGGATATCTTTTGCCGGGACAGGCAGATATTCTATATTCTGCCGGGCAGGTGTCTGCGGTCCTTTCCAGGAAGCGGAGTGTGCTTTTTTCCGCCCTGGAGCAGAAGGCCTTTCCTGTACAGAAGCGTTACAGTATGACCGTAAAGAACGGGAATTCTTATAAAAGCGGATTTGAACTTCTGGTATCCGACCTTAAAAAGTGGAAGAGGGAAAAGTGGCGGGTGGCGCTCCTTTGCGGTTCCCGTACCAGAGGGGCAAGACTTGCAAAGGATCTGCGGGAGCAGTATGACCTTCTGGCCTATTATACGGAAGACGAGGACAAGGAAATCCTTCCAGGCGAAATATGTGTCCTTTACGGGAACCTGCACAGGGGTTTTGAGTATCCCATGATTAAGTTTGTGGTAATCCCGGAAAGCGATATGTTTGGGGCGGAAAAGAAAAAACGCCGGAAACGGACAACGTATGAGGGGCGGAAAATCCAAAGCTTTTCAGAGCTTTCCATAGGGGATTATGTGGTTCATGAAAATCATGGGCTTGGGATTTACCGCGGAATTGAAAAGATTGAAGTGGACCGTATCACCAGAGATTATATTAAACTGGAATATGGCGGAAACGGGAGCCTTTATCTGCCTGTCACCCAGCTGGATATGATACAGAAATACGCCGGGGCAGGTGCAAAGGCGCCAAAACTAAACCGCCTGGGCGGGCAGGAATGGGGGCGCACCAAGGCCAGGGCTAAAGGTGCGGTCAAAGAAATCGCCAGGGATTTGGTGGAGCTTTATGCGGCAAGGCAGCGGAGCGAAGGCTTCCACTATGGGCCGGATACGGTCTGGCAGCGGGAATTTGAGGAATTGTTTCCCTATGAGGCTACGGAAGACCAGGAAGCGGCCATTGAAGCAGTCAAAGGGGATATGGAAAGCGGAAAGATCATGGACCGCCTGATCTGTGGGGATGTGGGGTACGGGAAGACGGAAATTGCCATCCGCGCCGCCTTCAAAGCGGTTCAGGAGGGGAAGCAGGTGGTTTACCTGGTGCCCACTACCATTCTGGCCCAGCAGCATTACAATACGTTTATCCAGCGGATGATGAATTTCCCGGTGCGGGTGGATATGCTTTCCCGGTTCCGGACCGCTTCAGAACAGAAAAAGACACTGGCAGACCTGAAAAAAGGACTGGTGGATATTGTCATCGGTACTCACAGGGTACTTTCAGGAGATGTGGTATTTAAAGACCTGGGGCTTTTGATCATTGATGAAGAGCAGAGGTTCGGTGTGGCCCACAAGGAGAAAATCAAAAAATTGCGGGAAAATGTGGATGTGCTGACTCTGACAGCTACGCCTATTCCGCGGACGCTTCATATGAGCCTGGCAGGCATCCGGGATATGAGTGTCCTCGAAGAGGCACCCACAGGTCGGGTGCCCATCCAGACTTACGTGATGGAATATAATGAGGAGATGGTCCGGGAGGCCATCGAGCGGGAACGCTCCAGAGGGGGCCAGGTTTATTATGTGTACAACAGGGTAAGGGACATTGAGGATATCACTGCAAAGATTGCTTCTCTGGTGCCGGATGCTACGGTGGTCTATGCCCACGGCCAGATGCGGGAGCAGCAGCTGGAGAGGATTATGCTGGATTTTATCAATGGTGAAATTGATGTGTTGATTTCCACCACCATTATTGAAACAGGGCTGGATATTTCCAATGTCAATACCATGATTATCCATGATGCGGACAGGTTTGGGCTGGCGCAGCTTTACCAGCTGAGGGGACGGGTGGGCCGCTCCGGGCGCACGGCATATGCTTTCTTAATGTATAAGCGGAACAAGCTTTTGAAAGAAGATGCGGAGAAACGGCTGGCAGCCATCCGGGAGTTTACGGAGCTGGGCTCCGGTATCCGTATTGCCATGAGGGATCTGGAAATCCGCGGCGCCGGGAATCTCCTGGGGGCAGAGCAGCACGGGCATATGGAGGCCATCGGGTATGACCTGTACTGTAAGCTTCTCAATGAGGCGGTAAAGGCCATTAAGGGGGAGGGGACGCAGGAAGCATTTGATACGGTGATTGACTTTAATATCGATGCATTTATTCCTCCTTCTTATATTAAGAATGAAGTGCAAAAGCTGGAGATCTACAAGCGAATCTCCGGTATTGAGAATGAAGAAGAGGCCATGGATATGAAGGATGAGCTCATTGACCGGTTCGGGGATTTACCGCGGGCAGTGGAAAATCTTCTGGATGTTTCCCTGCTTAAAGGGCTGGCCCACAGTGCCTATGTGACGGAGCTATCCGGTACTTTGCGGGAAGTCCGGCTGATGATGTATGAAAAAGCGCCTTTCCGTGTGGAGAATATCCCCGAGCTTGTGTCCCGGTATGGGGGCGCCCTTAAGTTCAGCGGAGCGGAATCTCCATATTTTACGCTGATGGACCGGAAAAAAGAAAATAAAGAGCCCAGGCAGATGGCAGAAAAGGTGAAAATCCTGTTAAATGACATAAAAGAGTTGCTAGTTTGAGGGATTGGTATTATAATAGCAAATGCCTGTAGCTATGCAGGCAAAGGAGGAAACTGTTATTATGAACAAAATTATGAGGAAACTGGCGCCTGTGGCTGTGGCTGCCCTTTTACTGGGGACAGCGGCCGGATGCGGACGTACCAGGGTGACTTTGGAAAAATATCCTGATACGGTGGTGGCGACGCTGGGAAGTACGGAAATTTATATGGATGAGGCCAATTATATGGCCAGGACCAGCCAGTACAACAATGAGTATGCTTATAGTATGTATGGCATGGATCCCAAGGAGATGTGGCAGTCCGACCTGGGGACAGGCACTACCCTGGAGGCATATACGAAAGAAAGCATCATGAAGGGCCTTTACCAGACTTATGTTCTGAAAGCCAAAGCGGAAGAGCTGGGGCTTACCCTGGATGAGGAAGACTTGAAAAAGGTGGACGATGCGGTAAGCTTAACCATGGCAAGTATGGATGAAGCTGTGAAAGAAGCGACAAATATTACGGAGGAGCGGTTAAAAGAGATTGTCACAGGAAATGCCCTGGCCATGAAGGCTTATCAGGAAGCGGTCAAGGATGTGGATAAGGAAGTCAGTGACGAGGAGGCCGCCCAGCGTATCATCCGCTATATCCTGGTGAAGGACGGGGAGGACGCAGAAGCCGCCAAAACCAGGGCGGAGGATATCAAGGCTCGCGTGGAGGCTGGGGAGAATTCTGCAGAGGCCATGGAAGCCATAGCAAAGGAAGATGAAAATTCTTCTTATATGAGAAATACTTACGGAGCCGGAGACTTTGACAATACGGTAGGCGATCTTGGCATGTCTTTAAAGACCGGGGAAACGGGAAGCGCTTACCAGGAGGGTTATGGCTGGTATGTGGTTTACTGTGAGACAGATTTCGACCGGGAAGCCACGGATAAGGAAAAACCCAATATTGTTCTCAAGAGACAGAGCGAGCATTTCCAGACTGTTTACGGGGAATGGGTGAAAGAGATGCCTTCCTTTAAAGTGGATGAGAAGGTATGGAGCCAGCTTACCTTTGATACAAATTTGTATAAAGTGCCGGAAACCACAGAAGCTCCGGCTGCAGTTTCCGCCCCGGAGACGACGGCGGCAGAAAGCAGCGCAGCGGAAACAACCGGGACGGCGGAATAAGATGTAGAATGAAAAGGCAGTCAATCGCAAGGTTGATTGCCTTTTTGCAGATTGCATGGCCCCGGGATATTTGATACAATGAAAAATATAAAGGGGGAAGTGGTATGAAGCGCAAGATGGAAATCAACGGCCTTACCATAGAGGCAGAATATCCAGATAAAACGGTGGAAACCATATTTTTACCGCTGTTGTCCGGTTTAAGCCGGAAGCAAAGGGAGCTTGGAAGACGGCTGGTGGTGCTGCTGGCAGCGCCTCCTGCCACAGGAAAAAGTACATTGGTTAAATTTCTCACACAGCTTTCGGGGGAAACGCCGGGACTTGTCCCGGTGACGGCGGTGGGCATGGACGGGTTTCACCATTATCAGGAATACCTGCTTTCCCATACGGTTTTCCGGGATGGAAAGGAAATCCCGATGACTTATGTGAAGGGGGCGCCCGTCAGCTACGATCTCGATGGTTTTCGGGCCAGGCTTTCCAGAGTCCGCACGGAAAAGGCCTGCCCCTGGCCGGAATACAACAGGAAGCTCCATGATCCTGTGGACAATGCGGTTTTGATTGAGGGGGATCTTGTGTTGATCGAGGGGAATTATCTGCTTCTCGACCAGGACGGATGGCGGGATTTGAGAGATTATGCGGACTATACGATACGGATCCTGGCAAAGGAGGAAGATGTGAGAGACAGGCTCATCTGGCGGCGGGCCAGCAACGGTGTGCCTCAGAAAGAGGCAGAGTACATGGTTGACAGCAATGACCTCCCCAATGTGCGCCTCTGCATGGAAGAGTCCATGGAAGGCGACCTGACCCTGCGGCTTGACGGAAGCGGGGACTATGAATACGTATCCGGGAGACTGCCGTGAGGCGGGGAACGGTTCGAGCGTATTGTTGTCAGCGAAGGCCGGAATTTTTTTACGGTGTATGATTGCGAAAGAGAATAAAGTTGGTTATACTGTAATTATAGATTCATTCGCAGAAGGATTGCCGGAAAGGATGGCATAATATGCTGAAAAGATTTACAGTAAAAAATTTTAAAAATTTTAAAGACAGTATAAGCATAGATTTTGAAAATATCGCCGGTTATCAATTTAGTACGGATTGTATTGTGGACGGATTGATCGGCAAGATGCTGATTTATGGAAGAAATGCGACAGGAAAGACGAATTTAGGAAAGGCGATTGCGGATATCCGCTTTACATTGTTTGGAGGACTGGTTAAAACAGGAAGTTTTCTTAATGTAGATTCACAAGAAGAGTCCGCTGCTTTTTCGTATGTGTTTCAATTTGGAGACAAGGAGCTTACTTACCGATATGCCCGGTATTCGGAACGAGAAATGCGTGAAGAGGAGCTGCTTATAGATGGGCAGACGATCTTCAGGTGTGATTTTTTCAATGAAGAGTATAATTTTGATAATCTGAAATATATCGGCGCAGAGACGGCGAATACGGAAAGGTATTTACAAAATTCTCTTGATGAAGATGATATGGAGGAGACTTTAGGCCCTAGATTGCCTTTCTTGAGATGGCTGACCAGCAATGTGGCCTTTGGGAATGATTCGCCGGTAATCCGCTTATCCGATTATGCCGAAAAAATGTTATTTATCACTGTAGGAAGTGTTACGGCATTTCGTTATCGGAGAATCAATGACAGATTTTTTGAAGCATTGGAAAATGAGGGAAACCTGAAGGGTTTGGAAGAGTTCTTAAATGCCATGGGGGTTGAATGTAAATTGGTATTAATGAAATTACCGGACGGGCGGAAGGAGTTGTATTTTGCCCATGAAACGAAGCTGCTACCTTTCTATGAAAGCGCTTCCAGCGGTACTCTGGCGTTAGTGGATTTATATCGTATAATTTTAAGAGCAGGAAGCGCTTCTTTCTTATATCTGGATGAATTTGACGCATTTTATCATTACGAGATGGCGGAAACGGTAATCCAATTTTTTAAAAAGAAGTATCCAGGTTGCCAAATGATTATTACCACGCATAACACCAATTTGATGACGAACCGGCTGCTGCGTCCGGACTGCCTGTTTATTCTGTCAAGGACCGGGACATTGACGGCGCTTTGTAATGCGACGATGAGAGAGCTGAGGGAAGGGCATAACCTGGAGAAAATGTATATCAGCGGGGAGTTTGAAAAATATGAATGATTATTGGGGGACCGGGAGAAAACGAGGCCGGAGCCTGTTGATTGTAGAGGGGAATCACGAGAAAAATAAGTTATTCCGGCTGATTTTCCAGTGTTTTCCTGAAATTCATATTGATATGGATGATATCTGGATTTATGGTACTAACATATATGTACTCTATGGAGATATTGTGAAAGAATATGGCAGTGGGTGGAGCGAGGATGATACTGTCGGTATTGATTTGCCGTTTATCATCAGTAAGAAGCAGCATCCGGCTCAGCTCTGTTATAAAAGGGATTTTATAAACATTATTTTAGTGTTTGACTACGAACGCCATGATACGAACTTTTCAGAAGAAAAAATCTTGGAATTGCAAAATTATTTTGTTGATGGGACAGATATGGGGAAACTGTATATCAATTATCCTATGATAGAATCTTACCAGCATTTAAGGTCATTGCCAGACGAGGAGTACGTAAACAGGAAAGTATCTGTGTCTTTACGGCCGGGAAAAGAGTATAAAGCATTGGTCAGGGATGAAACAGTGCTTTCTGCACATTTTGGTTTTACGCATAAAGTGGAGGGATTGCTGAAAGAACATTTTGAGATTCAGGAAGAACAGATATGGAAGAGGTGTTATACGGCAATTTTAAATATTTCTAATGTATCAGATATGGACGCGACATTGGTGGATACTTTGCAAAATCATATTGGAACAGACCAGCTGCGGACAGCAAAGTATCAGTTTAAAGATTTAATACTGAAGCAGGGATACATACAGAATGGCCAGACCTATTGGGAATATATGCGGGATGTGTTCAAACAGATTATATACCATAATATCCGTAAAGCAAAGCATGTTCAGAGTGGCTATCATGAGATCGAAGAAGGTCAGTATAAAGAGTGCTTTGAACAGCTGGATTTGGCAGAGATCTTAAAGATACAAAATTTGGGCAGCCGGGATGCTGAAACAGGATTTATCTGGGTGTTGAATACCTGCGTGTTTTTTGTAGCAGAGTATAATTTTGGATTGGTAGTGTAATTATTTATTACTTCCACGGACGATTACATTGCCTGCCAGAAAAGCGCCGCCGAGATTGGCAACGGTTATTAAAGACAAATGAACGATACCCTCAAAAATCCCACAGACGGCTTTCCGCCCGTATCCTTAAGCATTGGCGGCGCCTTTTCCGCGCAAGGGTTCTCTGAAAATCTCTCTATGTGAAGGCTGACAGCGCCCTTTACGCCGTCAAGGAATATGGGAGGTGTGGGTGCCAGTTTTATGAGGAAAAGAATCAGCAGAATATGGATACATAAAATGCTTTTTATGCCAAGTGGCCAATATTATCATCCGGTTTTTATGAGGTATAAAATTCCTTCGTTTACAAATACTAGTATCACGCAAAATACCAGTATGGATAAACGGAGGAATTTTTATTATGAAAGCAACAGGAATCGTGAGAAGGATAGATGATTTGGGACGGGTGGTGATTCCAAAAGAAATCCGCCGGACTTTACGGCTCAGAGAGGGTACGCCGCTGGAAATCTTTACCGACAGAGAGGGCGAAATTATCCTGAAAAAATATTCTCCCATGGCGGAGCTTGGGAATTTTGCGAAGCAGTATGCGGATGCATTAGCCCAGTCCACCGGCCTTGCGGTCTGTGTCACCGACAGGGATCAGGTCATTGCGGTGGCCGGAGGAGCGAAAAAGGAGCTTTTGCAGAAGGGAATCAGCAAAGCGTTGGAACAGTCCATTTTAAACAGAAATAATGTGATGGCAGGAAAAGAGGAGGGGCAGTTTATCCCGGTGACTGATGATGATACGGATGAGTATTCCGGTGAAGTGACGGCGGTTATCCTCTGTGAAGGGGATGCCATTGGTTCTGTCCTCCTGCTTTCCAAAGATCCGAAATATAAGATGGGGACGTTGGAGCAGAAATTGGCGTCCACAGCGGCAGGTTTTTTGGGGAGGCAGATGGAAAGCTGACGGAAAATATGTTATGCTTTAAAACAGGAGGATAAAAAGAATGGAGACAAAAGAAAAATATACATTTGAGGAACTAAAGGAAATCATTGCTAAACTTCGCTCAGACCATGGCTGCCCCTGGGACAAGGCCCAGACCCATGAATCCATGCGAAAATGCCTTCAGGACGAGTGTGATGAAGTCCTTGAGGCCATTGATAAAAAGGATATGGAAAATCTCTGTGAGGAGCTGGGGGATATCCTTTTGCAGGTTATGATGCACAGTCAGATTGCCGCGGAAGAAGGGGATTTTACGGTGGAAGAGGTTATTTCCGTTTTATGCCGGAAGATGATCAGACGCCACCCCCATGTGTTTGGCGGGGAAAGCTATGAAACTGCTGAGGAAAGCAAATCCCGCTGGGACGAAATCAAACGTCAGGAAAAGGAAGCCAGGAGAATGGGGATAAAGTTGTAGGAATGGAGGAAATTTCTTGACAAAACGCTCTTATCAGTTTATAAATAATTGGAGAGCAATATTGATTTCTATGAACAAACCGTAGGAGGAACAGTTAATTATGAACAAAACCGAATTAATTGCAGCGGTGGCTGAAGAGGCGGCGCTGTCCAAAAAAGATGCCGAAAAGGCGGTTTCTGCATTTATTGACGTTATCAGCGAGCAGCTGGTAAAAGGAGAAAGGGTACAGCTTGTGGGGTTTGGCACTTTTGAAGTGTCTGAGAGAGCCGCAAGGGAAGGAAGAAACCCCAGAACCGGGGAGACCATGAAGATTGAGGCTTCCAAAATGCCCAGATTCAAGGTTGGCAAAGCGCTGAAGGATAAAGTAAACAGCTGATCGGATGTGTGAGAAATCAGGAGCTGACGCAGGAGAGGTCTGCGGCAGCTCTTTTGTTACAGAGGAAAAGTATATGAGACTTGATAAATATTTAAAGGTTTCAAGAATTATTAAAAGAAGGACAGTGGCAAATGAAGCTTGTGACAGCGGCCGGGTATTTGTCAACGGGAAACAAGCCAGGGCTTCTTTAAATGTCAAAGAAGGGGACATTATTGAGGTTCAGTTTGGGAACCGGTCCGTAAAGGCGGAAGTGTTAAAGATACAGGAAAGTACAAAAAAGGAAGATGCGGGAGAAATGTTCCGTTATCTGTAGTCATAGGCGCTTTTTTCTCCGCATAGAATCCCAATAGGACTCGGGCAGAAGGGAGAGAAAGGCATGGAGGAGCAGAGGCAGAGGGCAAAACCCCATAAGATGACGCTGGATAAGCGGGCCTATGCTGTTATAAGCGGAGTAGAGGATGTAATATCTTTTGACGAGAAAGAAATAATTCTGGAAACAACCCTTGGACGTCTGACCATCAAAGGGGAGGATATGAAGGTGAGCCGCCTGACGGTGGAACAAGGCGAGGTGGAGATCGGGGGCCGTATGGACAGCTTTGTCTATTCGGAAAGTCGCGGCAGAAAGGCGCAGGGAGAATCTTTCCTTGGCCGATTGTTTAAATAATGAGCGGCATGATCCGCCAGGAGGCGGATTTTCTTTTGGTATCCCTGTTTTGGGGGGTGGGACTGACTGCTGTTTATGATTGTCTGCGCATTATAAGGGTTGCGGTCAGACATGCTTCCTTCGCCATTGCTGCAGAGGATTTTCTTTACTGGGTTTTTGCCGCTTTTTCGCTGTTTATCCTTTTATTTTCCATGAATGACGGAAATCTCCGGTGGTATGCCCTGGCCGGGGCGGGGGCCGGAATGTGGCTTTACCATATTACTTTGAGCCGCTTTCTTGTGAAATGGCTGGGGGCTCTTTTAAGCCTGGTCATGAAAGGACTGGCCTTTCCGATGAAAATCTTGGGGGGGCTATTGAAAAAACGGGTAAAATGGCTTACAATAAAACTTAAGAAAAAGAAACAGGACATGAAACAGAGCCGGGCGCCGGGGAAAAAGAGCAGGGAGGAAAGCGGTGGCAGGAAGCAGAGAAAAGAAAAGATACCGAAGACAAAGCAAAACAGTCGTCATGGGAATTCTTCTGGTGACTCTTCTCTTTTGCGGAATTCTTTTTTACAAGACAAAGACGCTGCAGGCCAGGGACAGCCGGTACGCAGAAAAAGAAAGCAGACTGGAAGGCCAGATTGAGGAGGAAAAGAAGACAGCGGAAAAATTAGAGGAACAGGAAATTTACATGCAGACAAAAAAATACATAGAAGAAATTGCAAAGACAAAACTGGGGTTGGTAAATCCCGGGGAAACCCTTATGAAACCGAAAGAGGAATAAGACAAAAGCGGGGACCGCTGTAGAATACATAATCCTGTATTCTGCAATCGTCCCCGCTTTCTGTCGAAAACTTTTTTTCCAGGCCTGTCCACTTTCGACAGCCTTCCTGAATATAAAAGGTTATAATAGTCTCTCAGGGAGGTATCGCCATGAAAAGAGAGACATTTATCAGAACGGCGCTGGCGCTGATGACAGGTTTTATTTTAGCAGCGTTTTTGGCACAGGGGAAGGCATTGGCTTCTGTCCTCAGAGCCGGGCTTTATTTCAGCGTACTGTTTACCGGATATAAGTATGGAGCAGGGATTGGAGCTGTGGCGGGGACAGGCTGTGGCGTCATAGAGGCGATTATGCAGGAAGACATTTCTTCCATGGGGATGCTGTGCCTGGCGGGAGTCATGGCCGGGGTATTTCGGAGTTTGGGAAAAATGGGGAGTACCCTGGGATTTTTAGCTGGAGCGGCAATTTTGGGAATCCTTTATCTTCCGCAGGAAATAAATCAGGGAATGGGAGTCTTTTTTACGGCGGCGGTGGCATTTTTGCTGGTGCCGGAGAGTCTTTGTACAAAAACAGAGATAAAAAAAGAATACATACGTCCCATTTCATTTTATACACAGGGACAGGAACAGACGGCAGCCGAACGGATTAAATCTGTGTCGGATGCAATGGAAAGGCTTGCAAAAACGTTCGGACAGCCGGAGGAGGAAGAGGAGGAGGATGAAAATGTGGTGGCAGAAGGGATTCCTGTGATTCCCGGGGATACGGCTGCCATTTCCCTGGAAGGGCTGGCCTGGAAAGAACGTTATGAAGAATGTAGGGATACGGTGGCGGAAAGCTTTCGGGAGATGGAGCGAATCCTTTCAGAACTTTCCGTGGATATCGGGGCCACGGGGGATGTTTCGGGAAAGTATAAAGAAAGACTTTCCAGGGAACTTAAGTTTCGGAGGGTTCGGTTAAGTAATTTGACGGTATTGGAGAAGAATGGAGAAAAGCGGGAAGTTTATCTGCGGGTTAAGGCGGCGGGGAACAGGTGCATGACAGTGAGAGAATTGTCCGAAACTGTCAGCGGGGTTTTGGAGGAGCGGTTTGTACCGGCTTTAGACAGCCGGAGGATTATAACGAAAGAGCCTTGCATGGTGCAACTGATGAAAGCGCCTCATTATATGATGCTCCATGGAATTTCCAGGGCTGCCAGAATGGAAAAGGAACTTTCCGGGGATAATTTTACATTTTGCCCTCTTCCCGACGGACGTATACTTTTTGGCGTGGCGGATGGCATGGGTTCCGGCAGCAGGGCTTTTAAAGACAGCGAAGTGGTGATGGAACTGGCAGAGCAGCTTCTCTCCAGCGGTTTTGGGCTGGAGCAGGCGCTGCGGCTGATGAATTCCGTACTTCTTTTAAAGGATCGGGAGCAACGGCCGATTACGGTGGATTTGGCGGTGGCAGATTTATATACAGGAGTCTGCCGTTTTGTGAAAGCCGGAGGCGTGACAACTTTTGTTAAGAAAGGGCGGGATATTGAAACCATACGTGCCGATGGCTTGCCGGCAGGGGTGCTTAAAGATGCCCGGCCCGAATATTTAGAAAGGACACTTGAAGACGGAGATAAGATTATCATGGTGACAGATGGAATTTTGGATGCCCTGGCAGGGGAAGACAAAGAGGAAACCATGAAAGAGATCCTTTCTTGCATTTCGGGAGAAAACCTGCAGGACGCGGCAGATGAAATTTTGAGATATGCTAAACTTTCAGAAGAAAAATGCCGGGACGATATGACTGTACTGGCTGTGGGGGTGTGGAAGGCATAGAGGGATATTTGACATTGCCCGGGATATCAAGTATAGTAGAAACAACCACAGGCGGAGGCGGGTATGGTTCGGGAAATATTGGGAATTATTAAGAGAGAGGGACTGATAAGGGCAGGTGAGCTGGTCGTGGCCGGAGTATCCGGAGGGGCAGATTCCATCTGCCTGCTTTCTGTGCTTCTGGAATTAAAAGAGCAGCTTAAAATTCAGGTGGCGGCAGTCCATGTCCACCATGGAATCCGCGGGATGGAGGCAGACAGGGATGAGCGCTTTGTCCGTAACTTTTGCAAAGAGCGGAAGGTGCCTTTGCTGGTGTACCACCGGGACGTTCCGGGGCTTGCGAAAGAGCAGGGGATATCGGAAGAAGAGGCGGGGCGCAGGGCACGGTATGAGTGTTTCAAAATGGCTTTGCTGGAATATTCCGGGGATAAGCTTGCTGTGGCCCACAATCAGAATGACAATGCGGAGACCGTGCTTTTTCATCTGTTTCGGGGAAGCGGACTAAAAGGGCTTTCCGGGATGGCGTATCAGGCCTCCATGCCTTTTTCCGGGGAGCAGGAGGAAAAAATCCTCGTGCGGCCTTTACTTGATACTTCGCGGGAGGATATCGAAAAGTATCTTTTGGAACAAGGGATTTTATACTGCCGGGACAGTACAAATGATATGGAAGAATACAGCCGTAACCGAATCAGGAAAAGTATTTTGCCACAGGCGCGCAAGATCAATGAGGAGGCTGTGCCCAATATTTTGCGGGCTGCAAAAATACTTGGGGAAACGGAACACTGGATGAATGGGCAGGCAGAAACCTGGATCAGAGATCAGATTTTATTTACAAAAGAGAATATTAAAATTCCGGCAAAACCTCTTGGAGCGCTGGAACCGGTATTTTCCGGCTGCGTACTGCGAAACATTCTGGAGAAATACGGAAAAGGATTAAAAGACATTACGAAGCGTCATACGGACAGTGTTTTGCGGCTGACCCGGGTACGGACAGGAAAGCGGATTACGCTGCCGGGGGGCCTGACTGCCAGGAAAGAATATGGATATTTGATTTTAGAATGTGAGGAAAGGCAGGACAGGCGGCAATCAAAAGGGTCGGAAACACAGAGTGGTGGAGAAGAATGTATTTTGCATCCATCTACAGAGTGGAGGGAAGAAAATTTCTTTGGCCGGTATTTCAGGTATCGGCTTTTTAAATGGGAGCCGGGACAAAAAATTCCAGAAAACAGGTATACGAAATGGTTTGCGTATGATAGAATAAAGGATAATCTTTCCTTACGGGGGAGACGTCCGGGGGACTGGTTCCAGGCTTATGGGGATGGGAAAAAACAGACGGTGAAAGACTATATGGTGAATGAAAAAATCCCATCAGGCAAGCGGGGGCAAATCCCTCTTTTGACAGAGGGAAGCCACGTACTCTGGATTGTGGACGGAAGAATCAGCGAGGCATATAAGGTGACAGAAGAGAGCGAATGGGTTCTGGAAATTTGTGTTTCCGGAGGCCGGGATTAAAAAACAAGAGAAGAGAGGGCGGCACAATGGAAGATAAAATCAGGGTTTTGCTTCCTGAAGATGAAGTGGATGCGAGGGTAGAGGAAATAGGAAAAAAAATCAGTGAAGATTATGCAGGGCAATCGGTTCATTTGATCTGTGTGTTAAAAGGCGGTGTGTTTTTTACATGTGAACTGGCAAAGCGCATCACAGTTCCGGTATCGATGGATTTTATGTGCGTGTCCAGTTATGGGGCCGGGACGCAGTCCAGCGGTGTTGTCCGGATTATTAAGGACCTTGATGAGCCTCTGGCAGGAAAACATGTGCTGATTGTGGAGGATATTATTGATTCGGGGAGGACCCTCAGCTATCTGATCGAGGTGTTAAAGCAGAGAGGCCCTGCCGATATCAGGATTTGTACCCTTCTCGACAAACCTTCCAGGAGGGTGAAAAAAGAAGTGCAGGTGGATTATACATGTTTCAGTATCCCCGATGAGTTTGTGGTGGGATATGGACTGGATTATGATCAGAAATATAGAAATTTACCGTATATCGGTGTGGTAGAGGTATAGAAGGAGGCTTTAAATTGGAGCAGAGACATAGCAGCGGGCTGGGATTTTACCTGGTGGTGGTAGCGGTAGCGATCCTGGCCTTTATATGGCTTCGCAAAGACATGAACGGCGGTGGGGACTGGCCCTGGCAGGAATTCGTGGAACAGGTGGAGGCTGGAAATGTAAGCAAAGCCGAGATTCAGCCAAACGAAGAAGTGCCGACAGGTTCTGTCAAATTGTATTTTAATAATACGAGCAGCCCGCGGACGTGGAATGTGGAAGATATTAAAGAAGTTAAGGCATATCTGACAGACAAAGAAGTTCCTGTTGTCATGGGGAGCATGCCGGAGGAAGATACCTTTTTTACAATCGTGGTTCCGATCATTATAGGGATGCTGTTGGTGGCCCTTTTTGTGATGATGATGTTTACCCGTTCCATGAATATGATGGGCGGAGGCGGGGGCAATTCCCGTATGGCAAATTTCGGGAAAAGCCGCGCGAAGGTGACAAGGGACGGCCATGGGATGAATTTTAAAAAGGTGGCCGGATTAAAAGAAGAAAAAGAAGATTTGGAGGAGGTCGTGGATTTCCTCAAAAATCCCGGGAGATATATGAAGGTGGGAGCCAGGATTCCAAAGGGTGTGCTTTTGGTGGGGCCTCCCGGAACCGGAAAGACGCTTCTCGCAAAGGCTGTGGCAGGAGAAGCAGGCGTCCCGTTTTTCAGCATTTCCGGTTCTGATTTTGTGGAAATGTTCGTGGGTGTGGGTGCTTCGCGAGTCCGGGACCTGTTTGATGATGCCAAGAAAAATGCTCCTTGCATTGTGTTTATCGATGAGATTGATGCGGTGGGAAGGCGGAGAGGAACAGGCCTTGGCGGCGGCCATGATGAGAGAGAGCAGACTTTGAACCAGCTGTTGGTGGAGATGGACGGTTTTGGAGTCAATGAGGGAATCATCGTGATGGCGGCCACAAACCGGGTGGATATTTTAGATCCGGCTCTGCTCAGGCCCGGCCGTTTTGACAGGAAAGTGGTGGTGGGCAGGCCCGATGTGCGGGGCAGGGAAGAAATCCTTCAGGTTCACGCAAAAGATAAGCCTCTGGCGGAGGATGTGGATCTTGAGCGGGTGGCCCAGACCACGGCAGGTTTCACCGGTGCGGATCTGGAAAACCTTATGAATGAGGCGGCCATTTCGGCTGCGAAAGACAACAGAGCCTACCTGAAGCAGGAGGATATTGAAAAATCTTTTGTAAAAGTAGGCATTGGCGCCGAGAAAAAGAGCAAAGTTATTTCAGAAAAAGACAAGAAGATCACAGCTTATCACGAGAGCGGCCATGCTATTTTATTCCATCTGCTCTCCGAGGTGGGGCCGGTTCATACGGTTTCTATCATTCCGACAGGAATTGGTGCGGCAGGGTATACCATGCCTTTACCGGAAAAGGACGAGATGTTCAATACAAGAGGCAGGATGCTTCAGGAAATCGAAGTCAGCCTGGGAGGCCGGATTGCAGAAGAGATGATCTTTGATGATATTACCACGGGAGCTTCCCAGGATATCAAGCAGGCTACGGAAATCGCCCGCGATATGGTGACAAAATATGGTATGTCGGATCAGATCGGTATGATTTGTTATGGCAATGACGATGACCAGGTATTTATTGGCCGTGATCTGGCCCATGCCAGGGCTTATGGGGAGGAAGTGGCCTCTACCATTGACGGAGAAGTGAAGCGGATCATCGACGGTTGTTATTCCCGGGCAAAGCAGATGCTGATGGAGAATGAGGCGGTTCTTCACAAGAGCGCGGCTCTTCTCCTGGAAAAGGAAAAGATCAGCGGGGAAGAATTTGAGGCGCTGTTTGGGCAGGAAACGACGGCTTAGAAAGAATGGCAGGAAAGAATGGGGGTTTTTATGAAAAAATAATGAGGAGTGTGCAAAGGCTTTAAAAATATGCTGTTAAAACTGCTAAAAAAAATTTATGATTCCATGAAAGTTTGTGCACACTTAATTGGCCTGAAATGCTATAATAATGACCGTACCCCCCCAATACATTTTATATAGTTTTGCTACACCCCATAAGAAAGAAATACCTTCTCCTAAAAAGGACAGCGATCGAAAGGCTGTCCTTTTTACTTGTATTCGTAAGCCTTTTGGTATAAAATGAAAAAAGACAAAATAGTTAGGAGTGTTTGTATGTGCCGTACAGATGGGATAAACAGACGTGCCCTCTTCAGCGATGAGACAGAAGATTACCGGTGCCCCATGGAACCGGAAGCCGGAGATATGGTGCGAATCCGGTTTCGTACTGCTGAGGAAAATGCAGAACGGGTATATCTGGTAACTGCCAGTGAGCAGAGAGAAATGAGAAAGATTTCTGAAGCGGGGCAGTCCATGTTTACGTTTTATGAAATAGAAGTTTTTCTTTTAGAAGAGGTTTTTTGTTACTGCTTCCGCGTTGAAAAAGGGGGAGAGGTTTGCTGGTACAACAAAATGGGAGTATGGGAACAACCCGGATGGGAGTATGCTTTTCGGATTACGCCCGGCTTCCACACGCCGGACTGGGCAAAGGGCGCCGTGATGTACCAGATTTTTGTGGATCGTTTTCGGAACGGTTGCCAGGATAACGACGTGAAGGACGGAGAATATATATATGTAAATGAGCAGCCTGTTCGGCGTGTGACAGACTGGAAGCAGCCGCCGGAGGCGCTGGATGTAAACAATTTTTACGGCGGCGATTTGCAGGGGGTATTGGAAAAACTGGATTATATCAAGGGCCTTGGAGTAGAGGTGGTTTATTTCAGCCCTCTTTTTGTCTCGCCGTCAAACCATAAATATGACACACAGGATTATGATTATATTGATCCCCATTATGGAAAAATTATCAATGATATCGACCGGCCGGTGCATGGCGGGGAGAAGAACAGGGATGCCTGGGGATATATTGCGAGGGTGACAGATAAAGTAAACCTGGAAGCCAGTAATGCGTTCTTTGCCGAAGTGGTGGAGGAAATTCACAGACGGGGAATGAGGGTGATCCTGGACGGAGTGTTTAACCACTGTGGCTCTTTCAATAAGTGGATGGACCGGGAACGTATCTATGAGCATCAGGAAGGATACGAAAAGGGGGCTTATGTGTCGGCAGAAAGCCCGTATCGGAATTTTTTTCGGTTTACAGGCGGGCAGTGGCCCTATAACAGTCATTATGACGGATGGTGGGGTTATGGGACGCTTCCGAAGCTGAACTATGAAGACTCGCCGGAGCTTTATGATTATATTATGAAAATCGGACAAAAATGGGTATCGAAGCCTTATGACGTGGATGGCTGGCGGCTGGATGTGGCGGCAGACCTGGGCCACAGTGAAGCTTTCAACCATCAGTTTTGGCGGGATTTTCGGAAAAATGTAAAAGAGGCGAAACCGGATGCACTGATTTTGGCAGAGCATTATGGCAATCCTGAGAGCTGGCTGGCCGGGGACCAGTGGGACACGGTTATGAATTATGATGCTTTTATGGAGCCCTTAACCTGGTTTTTGACAGGAATGGAAAAGCACAGCGATGAGCGCCACGACGGACTTTATGGAGATGGAGAGGTGTTTTTCAGAACCATGTTCCATCAAATGAGCCGGTTCCAGATCCAGTCTCTTCAGGTGGCTATGAATGAACTTTCCAATCATGACCATTCCCGTTTTTTGACGCGGACAAACCGTGTTGTGGGACGGGTCGGCTCCATGGGATCGGAAGCTGCGGCCCAGGATGTGAAAAAAAGTGTTTTCCGTATGGCTGTGACGGTGCAGATGACCTGGCCGGGTGCCCCCACCATTTATTATGGAGATGAAGCAGGACTGTGCGGTTGGACAGACCCTGACAACAGGTGTACTTACCCATGGGGACATGAAGATCTGGAGCTGATCCAATTCCACAGGGAAATGACGAAAATCCACAGAGAGAATCCGGCATTAAAAACAGGTTCTTTAAAATCTCTGGCAGAAGGGAGAAATCTCATTGCCTACGGCCGTTTCAAGAAGGAGAACCGGCTGGTTGTAGTGTTGAATACCAGTGAGGCTCCGATGTGGGTGGAGCTCCCTGTGTGGGAAATCGGAGTGGGGCCTGAAGGGGAAATGAAACGGCTGATGCTGACAAAGGGGGATTCCTATGACAGCAGCTGGCAGGTTTTTTCCGTGAAAAATGGTATTTTAGCGTTGGAGCTGCCGCCGGAAAGCTCGATAATATTCATAGAAGAAAAATGAAAGCCGCGGCATAATGGGCAGATGTTTTTTGTAGTAAAAGTATAATTTCCGGCACATACTAACGCTGAGGTGATAATATGAGTTCTCTTTGGACGGAGACGGTATCCATACCAAGGCGGGAAAAGTTGTCGGGCGATATGAAAACGGAGGCCGTGGTGATCGGCGGGGGAATGGCTGGAATTTTAACGGCCAGGCTCCTTACGGAGAGTGGTATTAGGACGGTGGTTCTGGAAGCGGCGGCAATCGGCGGAGGCCAGACGAAAAATACAACGGCAAAAATAACATCCCAGCATGGGATGATTTATGCAAAATTGGCGGAGCAGTTCGGCATGGAGGCAGCGGGCCAGTATGCGTCGGCCAATGAAAAGGCAATTAAGGAATACAGGCGCCTGGTTGAAAAATACGATATACACTGTCATTTTACAGAAAGTAGCGCTTATCTGTATTCTACCGGTGAAACATCGGGTAAAGCGCTTTGGCAGGAGGCTAAGACAGCGCAGGAACTGGGGATTTCGGCGGAATTTACTGAGAAAACGGAACTTCCATTTCCGGTGGAAGGGGCCGTTTGCTTTCATGGACAGGCTCATTTTCATCCGCTGGAATTTTTAAAAGGTGCGGCGGAGGGGCTCTCCATATATGAAAACAGCCCGGTTCTTTCAGTGGAAGGGAGAAAGGTTCGGACGGCAGAAGGAACAGTAACGGCGGAACATGTGGTGTTTGCCGCTCATTACCCATTTATTAACGTACCAGGTTATTATTTTATGCGTATGTATCAGGAGCGCAGCTATGTGGTGGCTCTTGAATCTGCTTTTTTACCCCATGGGATGTATTATGGCGTGGACGTGGACGGCCTTTCTTTCCGCAGCGCCGACGGACTTTTGCTTTTAGGAGGGGAAAGCCATCGGACGGGAGAAAATCGGGAAGGCGGAAGATATAAGAAGCTTATGGAACGGGCAAGGGCGATCTGGCCGGACTGCAGGGAGCGGTTTCGCTGGTCTGCCCAGGATTGTATGACATTGGACGGCGTTCCCTATATCGGACAGTTTTCGGCGAAGACACCCAACTGGTACGTGGCGACAGGTTTTCAAAAATGGGGGATGTCTACTTCCATGGCAGCGGCCATGATTATACGGGATGGGATTGTGGGTAAGGAGAACCCTTGCGGGGAAGTGTTTTCGCCGGAGAGGTTTACACCGGCGGCCTCCGCCAAGAACTTCATATCCGGCGGGCTTCATTCGGTCCGGGACTTGTCCAGACAGATATTCGCCCTGCCCCGGGCGGCTTTTGAAGACCTTCCGGCAGGCCATGGCGGAGTGGTGGAATACAAAGGGGAAAAATACGGCGTATATAAAGAAGAAAGCGGCCGGGCTCATGTGGTATCTACCCGTTGCCCTCATATGGGCTGCCAGCTGGAATGGAATCCTGACGAGAAGAGTTGGGACTGCCCCTGCCACGGTTCCCGTTTTGACTATACGGGAAAACTGATTGACAACCCGGCACAGGAAGGAATAAAATAAAATCAGGATTTTTGAAAGAAAGAAGTCGGGAAAGGGCAGGAAAGTATGGGTGGAAAGGAACGCAGAGAGAAAATTTTAAGCCTCATGGGAGAGGCGGGCGGCCCGATTTCGGGGGAACGGCTGGCAAAGCTTCTGGGAGTCAGCCGTCAGGTGATTGTACAGGATATCGCCCTTCTGCGTACGGCAGGTTATGATATCATAGCCACCAACAAAGGATATTTTTGTGCCAGCCTGGCAGAGGTCAGCCGTGTATTTCATGTAAACCATGGAGCAGATGAGATTGTGGAAGAGCTGAATATCATTGTGGATTTCGGCGGGATTGCGGTGGATGTGTTTGTGGAGCATGAGCCATATGGAGAACTGAGGGCAAGGCTGGATGTACATACAAGGCGTGAAGTTCAGGAATTTATGGAAAGCATAAACAGCGGAAACTCAAGCCCGCTTCTGACAATCACGTGCGGGGATCATTACCATACGGTCAGGGCAGCCACAGAAGAGCTGCTGGATGAGATCGGAGAAGAATTGGATAGACATGGGTTTCTGAAAGCCCCCTGATTCGTATGACAACCCCCGGATAGTGCAAAAGTTTTGTGAGCTGCGCATTGGGACCGGCGCCATGAATGATTAAACTTGGTGGCCCCTGGGGTGGTACAAAAGTTTCGTGAACTGCGCATTGGAACCGGCGCAGAGAACGAACTTTTGTACCACCCCAGGGGCCGCCAGTTTTATTCTTTCATTTCATCGGGCAGCATATCGAGAATCCGCTGCCTTGCGTAAGCTCCCAGGAATTTTTTCTGTTGCTTATCCAGCGCTTTCACATCAATGGGTTCGCCAAAGGTGACGGTTACATGGGAGCGCTTTACCCGGGGGAGGTGTTTTTCAAAAATTTCGGCTGTCCCGGTCATGGCCACAGGAATAATGGGACAGCCGCTTTTTTCAGCGATTTTCATGCTGCCTTCTTTAAAATCCATCAGTCCCAGGCCGGGATTGCGGGTGCCTTCCGGAAAAATCCAGATACTAATGCCATTTTTAATATATTCGATTCCGGTCAGAATCGTTTTCAGGCCTTCTTTCAGATTTTCACGGTCCAGGAAAAGACAGTGGAGGTTTGTCATCCATCTTCTCAGGAAAAAGATTTTTTCCATTTCTTTTTTAGCCACGAAACCGGCCTCTCCCTTGATCAGGCGGTATCCTATGACAATGTCAAAATAACTTCTGTGATTGCCGACATAGAGCACCGGCCGGTCATCAGGGATATTTTCACGGCCCCGTACCTCTACTTTTGTCCCGGCCAGAAAAAGAATAAAGCCAAAGGCCCGCTGAACCAGCCAAAGAGAACTTTTGGCTTTGGCTTCAGGACTGAATTTTCCAATGATCCATTCCACCAAAAGGGCAGGGCAGAGGAGGACCAGAAAAATAAACAGAAAAAGGCCGATGAGGATTAATCGTATCATAAGAGTCTCCTGTTATTTTGTCTGCTGGTGAGTCATATTGTCCACCGATTCCAGCAGGCTGTTTTTCATGGCATGGAGTTTGGCAGACAAATCAATGTGGGCCCTGTGGGGGTTGATCAGGCGCTTGGCCTCGTCCCAGAGAGTCTCCAGCTCTTTTTTACAGTATTCCCGGATTTCCATGACAGAGTCGGATTTGTAAATACATTCTCCGGCCCGGAAAATCTGTACGGGAAGCTCCCGGATGGTATAGGTTTTAGGGGAAAGATGAGTCTTTTTCCATGTATCGATGGGGTCGAAGAGGAGAAGCGACTGGTCGGAGGAATACTCCTCGTCGGCCAGGGCGATCAAGTCGGCAATCATCTTCCCTGTATCGGCGCCATAAATGCGGTAAACAGTTTTGTTACCAGGGTTGGTAACCTTTTCCGTATTTTCCGAAAGCTTGATTTTTGGAATGAATTGGCCTGTGACCTTGTCTTTCAGGGCCACCAGCTTGTATACGCCGCCGAAAGCGGGACAGTCACTGCTGGTGATCATATTGGTACCGACGCCCCAGGAATTGATGGCGGCCCCCTGGGTCTTTAAACTGTTGATCAGATGCTCGTCCAGATCGCTGGAAGCGGAAATAATGGCGTCATGGAAACCTGCTTCATCCAACATTTCTTTTGCCTTTTTGGAAAGATAAGCGAGATCCCCGCTGTCTAAACGGATGCCATAGCCTTTTAACGGGATCCCGGCAGCTTTCATTTCATTGAACACTTTGATGGCATTGGGAACGCCGGAACGGAGCGTATCATAAGTATCCACCAGCAAAATGCATGCGGTAGGGTAAAGCTTTGCATAAGTGCGGAAAGCAGTCAGTTCGTCGGGGAAACTCATAATCCAGCTGTGGGCGTGGGTGCCTTTTACCGGCACATCAAACATCTGTCCGGCCAGTACGTTGGAAGTGCCGATACAGCCGCCGATCATGGCGGCCCTTGCGCCGTAGATTCCGGCATCGGGCCCCTGGGCGCGCCGCAGGCCAAATTCCATGATTCCGTCGCCGCGGGCTGCGTGGACGACACGGGCCGTCTTGGTGGCAATGAGGCACTGGTGGTTGATAATATTTAAAATGGCTGTTTCCACAAGCTGGGCTTCCATGATGGGAGCGATCACTTTTACCAGTGGCTCTCTGGGGAACACTACGGTCCCCTCGGGGATAGCATAAATATCGCCGGAAAATTTAAAATTCCGCAGGTATTCCAGAAAATCTTCTTCAAAGAGTCCTGTGCTTCTCAGGTACTCAATTTCTTCTTTTCCAAAATGGAGGTTTTTCACATAATCGATGACTTGCTCCAGGCCTGCCATGATGGCAAAACCATTTCCACTGGGATTCGTTCTGTAAAAGACGTCAAAAACAGCTGTCTGGTTTTCGCCTTCTTTAAAATATCCCTGCATCATGGTAAGTTCATACAGATCGGTCATCAGTGTCAGATTTCGGGTGTCCATAGTTTCTCCTTTCGGCCGGGCCGCATATTCCGCCGGTCTCACATATCTGTGACGTAGAATTCCACACGGTGAAATTCTTTTTTACTTATTATAACATGATTCTGATTTTAAACAAGTGTTGAGTCATTGCGAACAAGGTATAATTTTCAATCATTCTAAAAAACTATTCTATAATAAATAGTTATATCAGAAATTCCTATCTCGTATGGGTGAATCACTGGAAAATCCATTGTACGGCTTGAAAAACAAAGAAAAATAAGATACTATAGTAAACGACAAAATAACTAACTGTTTACTTAGTCCCGCAGGGGACTGTTAAAGAATAATAGAAAAAGAAGGAGAGGAAAGGGTCATGAATTATCAGATTGCTGTGATTCCCGGAGATGGTATCGGGCCGGAGATCGTTGCGGAGGCTATGAAAGTACTTGACAAAGTGGGTTCCGTATATGGCCATACATTTACATATAAGAAACTGCTGATGGGCGGGGCGTCCATTGATGAATACGGGATTCCCCTGACAGAGGAGACGCTGGAGGAAGCAAAAAACAGTGATTCCGTCCTGCTTGGCGCTGTGGGCGGAAATGTGGGAAATTCCAAATGGTATGCCGGCCCTCCCCAGACCAGGCCGGAGGCGGGGCTTTTAGGCATCAGAAAAGGACTGGAGCTGTTTGCCAACATCCGCCCGGCATGGCTTTATAAAGAGCTGGCGGAGGCTTGCCCCTTAAAGAAAGAAATCATTGGCGAGGGCTTTGACATGGTAATCATGAGGGAGCTGACAGGGGGCCTTTATTTTGGGGAACGAAAGACAGTGACGGAAAACGGCGTGAGGAAAGCTGTAGATACTCTGGTCTATGATGAAAATGAGATCCGACGCATTGCCGTAAAGGCGTTTGAAATTGCGGGAAAACGTTCCGGGCGGCTAATCAGTGTGGATAAGGCGAATGTATTGGATTCTTCAAGGCTTTGGAGAGCCGTGGTGGATGAAACGGCAAAGGATTATCCTGATATCCAGGTGAGCCATATGCTGGTGGACAATGCAGCCATGCAGCTGGTGATGAACCCGGGACAGTTTGATGTGGTGCTCACAGAGAACATGTTTGGGGATATTCTTTCTGATGAGGCCAGTGAGATCACAGGTTCCATCGGTATGTTGCCGTCGGCCAGCCTTGGAAAGACGAAACTGGGGCTTTATGAACCCAGCCATGGCTCGGCGCCGGATATTGCAGGGAAAGATATTGCGAACCCGCTGGCTACCATTTTGTCGGCAGCCATGATGCTCCGCTATTCTTTCGACCTTGACAAAGAAGCAGATGCTGTGGAAGCAGCGGTGCAGCAGGTATTGACGGACGGTTACAGGACAGGGGACATTTATTCGGAAGGCTGCACAAAAGTGGGCACAAAGGAAATGGGAACTCTTGTGGCGGAAAGGATAAGGTGAGACAGATGAGAAGCGATTCAGTGAAGAAGGGGATGCAGCAGGCGCCCCACAGATCGTTGTTTAATGCCCTCGGGTATACGGAGGAAGAGCTGGAAAAGCCGTTGATCGGTATTGTCAGTTCTTATAATGAGATTGTACCGGGCCATATGAACCTGGACAAAATTGTGGCGGCAGTAAAACAGGGGGTTGCCATGGCAGGCGGAACTCCCATCGTATTTCCGGCCATTGCCGTATGCGACGGCATCGCCATGGGCCATATGGGGATGAAATATTCCCTTGTCACCAGGGATTTAATTGCGGATTCCACAGAATGTATGGCTTTGGCCCATCAGTTTGATGCATTGGTTATGGTTCCCAACTGTGATAAAAATGTGCCGGGGCTTTTGATGGCGGCGGCCAGGCTGAATATCCCGACGATTTTTGTCAGCGGCGGTCCCATGCTGGCGGGACATGTAAAGGGAAAAAAGAGAAGCCTTTCCAGCATGTTTGAAGCGGTAGGCTCTTACAGCGCCGGAACCATGACGGAAGATGATGTGAAAGAATACGAAAACAAAGTCTGCCCCACCTGCGGCTCCTGCTCCGGTATGTATACGGCCAACAGCATGAACTGCCTGACAGAGGCGCTTGGTATGGGGCTTCCCGGAAACGGGACGATTCCTGCGGTTTATTCTGAGAGGATTAAGCTGGCGAAGCATGCCGGCATGAAGATCATGGAGCTTCTTGAAAAGGATATTAAGCCTCGTGATATTATGAGTGAGAAAGCGTTTATGAACGCCCTGACCGTAGATATGGCCCTGGGCTGCAGTACAAACAGTATGCTTCATCTTCCGGCCATTGCCCATGAGGCAGGAGTGGAGCTTGATGTGGATATTGCCAATGAGGTGAGCGCCAGGACGCCGAACTTGTGCCACCTGGCTCCGGCAGGTCCCACTTATATGGAGGATTTAAATGAGGCCGGCGGCGTTTATGCGGTCATGAATGAATTGACAAAGAAGAACTTATTATATACAGATTTGATTACAGCCACAGGAAAGACCGTTGCCGAGAATATTGCAGGCTGCGAGATTCTCGACAAAGAGGTCATCCGTCCTTTGGACAATCCTTACAGCAAAACGGGCGGGCTTGCCATCCTGAAGGGGAATATTGCTCCTGATTCCGGCGTGGTGAAGCGGTCGGCTGTGGTGCCTGAGATGATGAAACATGAAGGCCCGGCCAGAGTTTTCGACTGTGAAGAGGATGCCATTGCTGCCATCAAGGGTGGCAAGATCGTGGCAGGCGATGTGGTGGTGATCCGCTATGAGGGACCCAAGGGCGGTCCCGGTATGAGGGAGATGTTAAATCCCACTTCTGCCATTGCCGGTATGGGATTGGGCTCCAGCGTGGCATTGATTACGGACGGACGGTTTTCCGGGGCGTCCAGGGGCGCTTCCATCGGCCATGTGTCTCCCGAAGCGGCAGTGGGCGGTCCCATAGCCCTTATTGAAGAAGGGGATATCATTGCCATTGACATTGACGCCTGCACACTGAACGTTAAAGTATCCGATGAGGAGCTGGCGGCAAGGAGGGCAAAGTGGCAGCCCAGGGAGCCGAAAATCACCGGAGGCTATTTATCCCGCTATGCAAGCCTTGTGACGTCGGGAAACAGAGGAGCCATACTTAAAAATCCGGAAGGCTTTTGAGCGGTGCGCACTGTGAAACGTAAAGAGCGGTGTAAGAAAAGGCAGTGCGTTATATGAAGGAGGAGAGAATTATGAAACTGACAGGTGCGGAGATCGTTATAGAGTGCCTGAAAGAGCAGGGGGTAGACACGGTTTTTGGCTATCCCGGCGGTACGATTTTAAATATTTATGATGCGCTTTATAAACATTCTGACGAAATTCACCATATTCTGACGTCCCATGAGCAGGGGGCATCCCATGCGGCGGATGGATACGCGAGGGCTACGGGAAAAGTAGGGGTCTGCCTGGCCACCTCCGGTCCCGGGGCCACCAATCTGGTGACGGGAATCGCCACGGCCCAGATGGATTCTGTACCATTAGTGGCCATTACGGCCAATGTGGCTGTAAACCTTCTGGGGAAAGACACCTTTCAGGAAGTGGATATCGCAGGCGTTGTGATGCCCATTACGAAGCACAGTTTCATTGTCAAGGATGTGACAAAACTTGCGGATACCATCCGCAGGGCGTTCCGTATAGCGGCGGAAGGCCGTCCGGGTCCTGTGCTGGTGGATATCACCAAGGATGTGACTGCAGCGGAGGCGGAGTATACGCCGGCAAAACCTTCCCCGATATTGCCTAAGGTGAATACCATCAAAGAAGATGACATTACACGGGCAGTGGAGCTGATTGAGAAATCAAAACGCCCCTTTATCTTCGTGGGTGGCGGTGTCAACATTGCCGGGGCTTCTGCGGAACTTGCAGAATTTGTGGAAAAAGTGGATGCCCCGGTGGCGGATACTCTTATGGGTAAAGGCGCGTTTCCCGGCGAACATGAGCGGTATACCGGTATGACTGGTATGCATGGGACAAAAACTTCCAATCTGGGTATTACAAAGAGCGACCTTTTGATTGCTGTGGGAGCCAGATTCAGTGACCGGGTAACTGGAAATACAAAACGGTTTGCCAGGGATGCGAAAGTTCTCCATATTGATGTGGATGCGGCGGAAATCAATAAAAATATTTCGACAGATGCCTCCATTGTGGGGGATGCAAAGGCTATCCTGGGGATTCTCAATGAGCGCCTGACAAAGCAGGATCACCATGAGTGGGTGGCGGAAATCCGGGCCATGAAAGAAAAATATCCGCTGACCTACAGGCAGGATGTGTTGACCGGTCCATATGTGATTGAAACCCTGTATAAAGTGACGAATGGAGACGCCATCATTACCACCGATGTGGGGCAGCACCAGATGTGGGCGGCACAGTTTTATAAATATAAAGAATCCCGGAGGTTTATCACTTCCGGCGGCCTTGGAACCATGGGCTACGGCCTGGGGGCGGCCATGGGTGCAAAAGTGGGAAGGCCGGAGAAGCTTGTGTTTAATATTGCCGGAGACGGCTGCTTCCGGATGAATATGAATGAGCTGGCCACAGCCGCCCGCTACAATATTCCCGTGGTGGAGGTTGTGATCAACAACCATGTGCTGGGTATGGTACGCCAGTGGCAGACTCTGTTTTATGGAAAGCGTTACTCTTCTACGATTCTTGAAGATAAAACAGATTTTGTAAAAGTGGCGGAAGCCATGGGCGCAAAGGGCATCCAGGTGACGAAGAAGGAAGAAGTGGAACCTGCCATCTGGGAAGCCATAGAGGCGAAATGTCCTGTGGTTTTGGATGTACAGATCGACTGTGACGATAAAGTATTCCCTATGGTTGCGCCGGGCGGAGCCATTGAAGAAGCCTTCAGCCAGGAAGATCTGGATGCAAAAAAAGAATAATCGCAGGGAAATGGCAAAAAATTGTTAAAATTAAGGCGGGGTGGCTTTACAGCCGCCCGGCCTTTGTATTATACTAGGACTCGGACCCAATGTCCTGTCTGAAGGAGGAAATTAAAAATGAGTAGAGTATATAACTTTTCGGCCGGCCCGGCGGTGCTTCCGGAAGAGGTTTTAAAAGAGGCTGCGGCGGAAATGCTGGACTATGAAGGAACAGGGATGTCGGTGATGGAGATGAGCCACCGCTCCAAGACCTTTGAAAAGATTATCAAAGAGGCAGAGCAGGATCTCAGGGATTTGATGGGGATTCCCGACAATTATAAAGTATTATTTCTGCAGGGAGGCGCCCACCTGCAATTTGCCATGGTTCCTATGAATTTCATGAAAAATGGAGTGGCCGATTACATTGTGACCGGAAGCTGGGCAAAGAAGGCGTGGAAGGAAGCTTCCAAATACGGAAAGGCCAACTGTATTGCTTCCAGTGAGGATAAGAATTTTAATTATATTCCGGATTGTACAGACCTTCCTGTGGATGAGGAGGCAGATTACGTATATATCTGCCAGAATAATACCATTTATGGAACCCAGTTCCACACACTTCCCAATACAAAGGGTAAGACGCTGGTTGCAGATGTATCTTCCTGCTTTTTATCGGAGCCGATAGATGTGGAAAAATACGGTATGATCTATGGTGGCGTCCAGAAAAATATTGGTCCCGCCGGCGTGGTGATTGCCATCATCAGGGAAGACCTGATTACGGAGGATGTATATCCCGGTACACCTACCATGCTTCAGTATAAAACCCATGCCGACGCAGGTTCCCTTTACAATACGCCGCCTGCCTATGGAATCTATATCTGCGGCAAGGTGTTTAAGTGGTTAAAAAAGGTGGGGGGCCTTGAGGAAATCAAGAAAAGAAATGAAAAGAAGGCGTCTCTGTTGTATGATTTTCTCGATAAAAGTGACCTGTTCACACCTACGGCGGAAAAAACTTCCCGTTCTTACATGAATGTGGACTTTGTGACAGGGGATAAAGAGTTAGACGCTGAGTTTGTAAAAAAGGCGGAGGCCGCAGGGCTTTCAGGTCTCAAAGGTCACAGAAGTGTCGGAGGAATGAGGGCAAGTATTTATAACGCCATGAGTGTGGAAGGCGTGGAAGCGCTTGTGAAATTTATGAAGGAATTTGAGGAGAGCCACAGGAAGTAGAGCATCTTTGGAGGAGAAAACAATGACTGGAAAAATCCACTGTCTGAACCCGATTTCCAAAAAGGGACTTAAACTTTTGACAGAAAACTATGAATTGACGGAGAACCTTGCGGAGGCGGAGGGTGTTTTGGTGAGAAGCGCTTCCATGCATGAGATGGAGCTGCCGGACGGCCTGGAAGCCATTGCGCGGGCCGGAGCCGGTGTGAACAATATTCCACTGGACAAATGTACGGAAAAGGGAATTGTGGTGTTCAATACGCCGGGCGCCAATGCCAACGGTGTGAAAGAGTTGGTGTTAGCAGGTATGCTGATGGCGGCCAGGGACATCCACGGCGGTATTGAATGGGTGGAACGGAACAAAGAGGACAGCAACATCAGCAAAGATATGGAAAAGAGCAAGAAGATGTTTGCCGGGACGGAAATCATGGGCAAGCGCCTTGGCGTAGTCGGCCTGGGAGCCATCGGTGTGCGGGTGGCCAACGCGGCTGCGGAGCTGGGGATGAAGGTTTATGGCTATGACCCGTTCCTTTCGGTGGATGCAGCGTGGCAGCTTTCCTCTTTTGTCAAGCATGTGACGAATATTGATGAAATCTATAAGAAATGTGATTATATAACGGTGCATGTCCCCCTTCTGGACAGTACAAAAGGGATGATCAATAAAGAGGCTTTTGCCAAAATGAAAGACGGTGTTGTGATTCTTAATTATGCCCGTGATCTCCTGGTAAATGACGATGATATGCTGGATGCGTTGAAAAGCGGAAAAGTCCACCGCTATATGACGGATTTCCCCAATCCCAAGGTTACTCACATGCCTGGTGTGATTGCGACGCCTCATCTGGGGGCCTCCACGGCAGAATCGGAAGATAATTGTGCGGAAATGGCAGTTAAGGAACTGATGACTTACCTGGAGACCGGCTCCATCCGCAATTCGGTGAATTATCCTTCCTGTGAGATGCCGCCCTGCAGAGGAGCATGCCGGCTTTGTATTTTTAATATCAATAAGCCCAATATGATCGGGCAGTTTGCCTCCGTACTGGCGGAGGAAGGCGTGAATATCCCCGATATGCAGAACAAGAGCCGGGGAGAGGTGGCCTATACCATCATGGATGCAGACCAGGAGGTTCCGCAGAGGGTGGTGGACCGTTTGATGGAAATTGACGGCGTATATAAAGTGCGCGTCATGAAAGCAAAGTAATATATGGCAGAAAATAGTGAAAAAGGCAGTAGAGGAGGAACGGAATGGCAATCGTAAAACCTTTTTTATGTATCAGACCGGAGGCTTCCGTGGCTTCCCGGGTGGCGGCGCTTCCTTATGATGTGTATAACCGCATGGAGGCAAAAGCAGAGGTGGAGAGAGAACCGCTTTCTTTCCTGAAGATTGACAGGGCTGAGACGGGATTTTCTGATGATGTGGATACGTATGCGGACTGCGTTTATGACAGGGCCAGAGAACTCCTGGATGGAATGGTGAAGGACGGTACATTTGTAAAGGAAGAAGCTCCCTGTTATTTTGTCTATGAACTTACCATGGATGGCCGGGCCCAGACAGGTATTGTGGCATGTTCCTCCATTGATGACTATGCCGGAGATATTATCAGAAAGCATGAAAACACCAGAGCCGATAAAGAGGCGGACAGGATTCGCCATGTAGACACTTGTGATGCACAGACGGGGCCGATTTTTTTGGCGTACCGTGCCAGGGCCGATATCAATGCATTGGTTTCGGAGGCAAAACAGGAGGAACCGCTGTATGACTTCACAGCAGTGGATGGCATCAGGCATACGGTCTGGAAGATTGGCGGAAGGGAACAGGTGACGTCCCTGGAAGAGGCTTTTTCCAAAATACCCAATACATATATTGCAGACGGGCATCACCGGGCGGCATCCGCAGTGCGGGTTGGATTTAAGCGCAGGGAGGAGAATCCCGGTTTTAAGGGGGATGAACCATATAATTTCTTTTTGTCCGTGCTGTTTCCCGATGAGCAGCTTATGATTATGGACTATAACCGGGTGGTTCGGGATTTAAACGGCCTTACGGAGGAAGAATTTCTGAAGCGGATTTCGGCTGATTTTGAAGTCTGTAGAAAAGGAAACGAGCCTTACCGGCCGGTAAAAAAAGGCGAATTTGGTATGCTTCTTTCCGATTGTTGGTACTGCCTTACGGCAAAACGGCCTTTGAGCGGTGATCCGGTGGCGGATTTGGATGTATCGGTGCTCCAGGAGCAGCTTCTGGAACCTGTTCTTGGAATTGGCGACCCCAGGACTGATAAGCGGATTGACTTTATCGGCGGTATCAGAGGCCTTGACGAACTTTCCCGCCGTTGCCATACGGACATGAAGGTGGCGTTTTCCATGTATCCCACTTCAATCAGTGAATTATTCCAGGTGGCTGATGCTTCCAGGCTTATGCCTCCCAAATCCACATGGTTTGAGCCGAAGCTTAGAAGCGGGCTTTTTATCCACAAATTATCATAGTCTATTTTTTTAGGGGCTGTCGCAAAATATAAGCTATTCTGATATTTATGGATGCCCGGCGCCCCGTCTGTCTCTCTTCCTATCCACGTTGATTTTTTGGTTTTGCTGCGCCGCCTTTTGCCGTCAGCTACCGCTTCCATAGAAGCCGGTCAGCGGAGCTGCCGTCGCTATGCTCACAAAACCTGCAAAATCTGCCTATCGGATAGGAAGAGAGACAGGCGGGGCGCCGGGCACCTATAAATTACAGGATGTTTATATTTTGTGACAGCCCCTACAAAAATAGACACTGAAAGAGGTACATATATGCAGGAGCAATGGCGTGTTTATGGGAAAAAAGCGGACTTTAAAAGTCTTTCCGGCCGGCTTGGGATTGATCAGGTGACTGCCAGGATTATTCGGAACAGGGATGTGGCGGAAGAAGAGATGGAGGTATACCTCCATGGAACATTGGAGGAATGTCCATCGCCATTTCTTATGAAGGATATGAAAAAGACGGTAGATATCCTGGGGAGAAAAATTCATGGCGGAGAACATATCCGGGTCATTGGCGATTACGATGTGGATGGTGTCTGCGCCACTTATATTTTAGTAAAAGCCTTAAAACGACTGGGCGCTGTTGTGGATTATGATATCCCTGACAGGATTAAGGACGGCTATGGGATTAATGAAAATCTTATTAAATTGGCGGCGGATGAGGGCGTGGATACGCTTTTGACTTGTGACAACGGTATTGCTGCATGGAATCAGACAGCCTGTGCCAAAGCCAAAGGGATGACAGTGCTGATTACAGACCATCATGAAGTGCCTTTTGAGGAGAAAGAGGAACGGAAAGAAATTCTTCCTCCTGCAGATGCAATCGTCAATCCCCACCAGGCGGCATGCCGTTACCCCTTTAAACTGTTGTGCGGCGCCGCCATTGCTTATAAGCTGGCCCAGGCTCTTTACGAAACCTGGGATATTCCGTCAGAAGAACTTTCCCCGTTTATAGAAGCGGCTGCTTTGGCAACAGTGGGGGATGTGATGGTTCTTCAGGGGGAGAACAGGATTTTAGTCAAAGAGGGACTGAAGCGGATGGCGGATTCCCGGATACCGGGCCTGCGGGCTTTGATGGAGGCCAATGGTTTGAATCCGGCGGCCATTGGAAGTTATCATCTGGGTTTTGTCATTGGACCTTGCCTGAACGCAGGGGGGCGGTTGGACACAGCGAAAAAATCGCTGTCCCTGCTTTTGGCAGAGCGGGAAAAGGATGCCCAGGCCCTGGCCTGGGAGCTTAAAGAGTTAAATGACAGACGGAAGGATATGACTGCAAAGAGCGTGGAAGCAGCTATATATAATATAGAAGAAACAGGTATCAAACAGGATGATGTGTATGTGGTATATCTGCCGGAATGTCATGAAAGCCTGGCGGGAATTGTGGCCGGAAGGATACGGGAAAAGTATCAGCATCCGGTATTTGTGATCACCAGGGCGGAGTCGGGATTAAAAGGTTCGGGAAGAAGTATCCCTTCCTACCCTATGTATGAACGTTTGGCAGCCTGCAGGGAATATCTGACTGTTTTCGGGGGCCATCCCATGGCGGCAGGGCTTTCTTTACCTGTAGAGAACCTGGAAATATTCCGGGCAGCTTTAAACAGGAACAGCGGCCTTTCAGAAGAGGACTTCATCAAACGGGTGTGGATTGATGTGCCGATGCCTTTTGCATATGTGACAGAACATTTGATATCGGAATTTCGTCTTTTGGAGCCCTTTGGAAATGGAAATGAAAAACCTCTTTTTGCACAGAAGGGTTTGACTGTGCGGGAGAAGAATCTGTTGGGGAAAAATAAGAATGTACTGAAACTTCTGTTGTCTGACGAAAACGGGACAAATATAGATGCAATCTTGTTTCAGGAGGCGGCAGACGCCTTTGAAATGATCGAAAAAGGCTGTCGGATTTCGGTAGCGTATTATCCTGATGTCAATGAATATATGGGCAGACGGACGCTGCAGATGATAATTCAGGGCTGGCAGGTGGAAAGTTAAAGGATTTTCAGTTGCCAATCGAATATCATAAGACTATAATAAGGATAGCAGGAAAAACAGGATTCAGAAGGAACGGAGGGTAAAAATGAAGAAAATAGAAGAGTATGTGAGAAGTATTCCCGATTTTCCCGAGGAGGGGATTATTTTTAGGGATGTTACTTCCATTTTACAGGATGCGGATGGATTGCATTTAGCCATTGACCTTTTGCAGGAAAGCCTTGCAGGAGTAGATTTTGATGTGGTAGTGGGACCGGAATCTCGAGGTTTTATTTTTGGGGTGCCCATTGCTTACAATCTCCACAAGGCGTTTGTCCCTGTGCGGAAAAAGGGGAAACTGCCTTGTGAAACAGTGGAGATGGAATATGAGCTGGAGTATGGCAGCGCTGTGATTGAGATGCATAAAGATGCTATCAAACCTGGACAGAAAGTTGTGATCATTGATGATTTGATTGCCACCGGAGGAACCATAGAGGCCATTATCAAACTGGTGGAAAGCCTGGGAGGCCAGGTGGTGAAAGTCAGCTTTGTGATGGAGTTGGGTGGATTGAAGGGAAGGGATAAACTTTCTGGCTACGATGTGTCCAGCGTGATCTGCTATGAAGGGAAATAAAAGACGGTAAAGATATGGACGAAAAACTGACGTTACCCAGGAAAAAGCGGGGGCTTTCAACCACCAGGATCATTGCGCTTGGATTTGCGGCAGCGATTTTTGTGGGAGCGTTTTTTCTGATGCTTCCGGTTTCTTCTGCTGAAGGAACCTGGACCAATCCGATTGATGCATTGTTTACGGCGACGACCAGTATTTGTGTGACAGGTCTGGTGACGGTGACAACCGCGGTTCACTGGAGCTTGTTTGGACAGATTGTCATATTGATTTTGGCACAGCTTGGCGGTTTGGGAGTCATTACAGCGGCAATGTGCATTTTCATTGCGGTGGGAAGAAGAATTACGTTAAAAGACCGTATGTTGATTCAGGAAACTTACAATATGGACACTCTTTCCGGTCTGGTGAAGCTGGTGCTGAGGATTGTAAAAGGAACCTTTCTTTTGGAAGGAATCGGTGCTTTGCTTTATGCCATTGTGTTCATTCCGGAATTTGGATTTTTACCGGGGCTTTGGAAAGCAATATTTAATGCTGTTTCCGCTTTCTGTAATGCCGGTATGGATGTGCTGGGAGAAACCAGCCTTCGGGCTTATGTACGGAATCCCATTGTCAATATTACCACCATGACGCTGATTGTGCTCAGCGGATTGGGATTTATGGTTTGGTGGAACTTAATTGATTCCTGGAAAAAGCGAAAAGAGAAGAGAAGGGGATTTGTAACCGGTTTAAGCCTTCATACGAAGCTGGTTTTGATTATGACGGCGGCCCTTGTTCTGGGCGGCGCCCTGTTTTTCTTTTTATTTGAATACAGGAACCCGGGAACCATCGGGACAATGGGGATGGGAGACAAAGTCATGGCGGCATTTTTCCAGTCGGTGACCACCAGGACAGCAGGATTTGAAACGATTCCTCAGGCAGAGCTTACGGAAGGTTCCACGCTTCTTACCATGATTTTGATGCTGATTGGAGGTTCTCCGGCGGGGACGGCCGGAGGTATCAAGACCACCACGGTGGGAATTCTGCTTTTAACGATTCTGTCTACAGTACGCGGAAAACGAGAAACGGAATTTATGAAACGCCGGATTTCCGCAGATGCCGGGCGGACAGCTTTGACCGTGGTTGGCCTGGCGCTTATGGTGGTGATTACTGCATCTTTGCTTCTTTTTGCCACCGATGGACTGGAATTTAAGGACACGGTCTATGAGGTGGTGTCAGCTATCGGGACAGTTGGGCTGACCAGGGGGATTACTTCCGGCCTCAGTGTGGCGGGAAAAGCCATCATTATTGTGGTGATGTATATTGGCAGAATTGGGCCGGTGACACTGGCTTTGGCCCTGGCGATGAAGCGAAGAGGAAAAGAGCAGAGCATTTCTCTTCCTGAAGAACGGATATTGATCGGGTAAGAAATAAAACAGAACAATAAGAAACAAAAAAATTTCTTTTATAAAAGTGAAAAAAGTAATTATTAAGCGGGATTGCCGGGGAAGGCGGAGAGAATGTCGAAAAAAGAATTTGCGGTGTTCGGGCTGGGTGAATTTGGAAGCAGCATTGCGATTACGCTGGAGGAGAGTGGATGCCAGGTTTTAGCTGTGGACAGAAATGAGGAGCGGGTTCAGAGTGTTTCTGAATACGTTACTCATGCGGCCTGCGCCAATGTGGCGGACCAGGCGGTTGTCAGATCCTTTGGCGTCCACAATATGGACGGCGTCATTGTGGGGATTGGTGAAAATTTGGAATCCAGCATTATGGCAACAATCTGTGCGAAAGAGTGCGGAGTGCCGTATGTGCTGGCGAAAGCAAACAGTGATATGCATGCGGCGGTGCTGAAAAAGGTAGGAGCCGATCAGGTGATTTTCCCGGAAAAGGCCACGGGAATCCGGCTGGGGCGGAATCTTGCTTCCGGCAATTTCCTGGAAACCATTGAGCTTTCCAAGAAGTTCAGTATGGTGGAAATTGAGGTTCCGGAAAAGTGGGTCGGAAAAAGTATACGTGAGTTGAATCTTCGGAAAAAAGGAATCAATATTATTGCCCGGAAGGGAGACCTGGAAGACATTGTTTTAATTGTTGACCCGGACAGGACCATTCAGGGACAGGAAACATTTATTATTATTGGAAGCAATAAAGACCTGGAGAGGGAGCTTTTATGAGAATCGAAAGCAGTAAAAGCGGACAGGTAAAACATGTGGCGGCCCTCCAGAAAAAAGCGCGATACCGGAGAGAACAGGGAGCTTTTGTGGTGGAGGGCTTGAAAATGGTGCTGGAGGCTCCGCCTGACCGGATTCTTTCTGTCTATGGTTCGGATTCTTTTTTGGAGCAGGGCGGGAGAGAACGGCTGGGGAATCTTTCTTGTACGGCAGTTTCCGACAATGCTTTCAAAGCCATGTCTGATACCCAGACACCCCAGGGGATCCTGGCAGTGGTGAAAGCGATGGAGTGGGAGAAAAAAGATTTTTGCAAAAGCGGAGGAGAAACGCTGCTTTTATGTTTAGAGAATCTTCAGGATCCCGGAAATCTGGGAACCATTTTCCGGGCTGGCGAAGGGGCAGGAGTTACCGGTATTATTATGAGCCGGGATACGGTGGATATTTATAATCCCAAAGTGATTCGTTCCACGATGGGTTCCATCTACCGGATGCCTTTTGCGGTTTGTGAGGACTTGGAGGAAGTTCTCAGGCAGTGCCGGAATGTGGGAATCACTTCCTACGGAGCACATCTTGCGGGTGAAAAAAATTATGAGCAGGCGGATTACAAAAGGCCCTGTGCCTTCCTCGTTGGAAATGAGGCGGTGGGGCTTTCGGAAAAAATTTCTGCCGCGGCTGATTTTCTTATAAAAATTCCTATGAAAGGAAGTGTAGAGTCTTTGAATGTGGCTGTTGCAGCGTCGATTCTTGCGTTTGAAGCAGCGCGCCAAAGGCGGGTATAATCAAGAAATAAGGCGGATATAACGGGAAATGTGGCACAGCCTGAAAGCACAAATTACGGTGTTTTCAGGCTGTATTTTTCCATATATAGTGTTTAAACAGAGGGGAAATAGTCTTAATGTGCCATTTTTTGACATAGGAGACAAAAAAGTCTGAAATGGAAGGGAAGTGGAGAGAAAGAGTCGAAAAAGGGCGGAAAAAATGAGCAAAGTGGGAAATGGTTGACAAATTCAGAAGTTAGTGTTATGATGACGGTGTAACAAAGTTGTAACAATTAGAATATCGGCTTAATATTTTTGATACTAAGCAGGTGGAAATTGTTACGGCGGGATACAAGGAGGTATACAATGTTAGCCAGAAAGAAAAGCATTCTTTTGTGCTTTGTCATCGGTGCATTGCTTTGTACTCTGATTTCCTGCGGAAATCCGAACAGCACATCTGCGGATGAAGCTACGACTGTAGCATCGGCGGAAGGGGTTTCGGAGACTGAGGCAGAAATCCAAGACATCAGGAAAACCTCACTGGAAGAGAATACGAGAGAAATTGTAAAAGCTACGATAAAGAGTACAGAAAGCGACGAACAGGAGAGTTCTTCGGAAGCGGTGGCGGCAAGGATTGCCGGGGCTTCCGTAAAGCGTGGCGCCGCTGACTATGAAACTGCGGCGCAGAATGAAGAGGCTGTACAGTCAAATGTGCCGCCCGCTGGAGAAACGGCGGAGACAGTAGCTGAACAGGAGACGCCGGTTGCCCCTGAACTGGAAAACATGGTTGTCACCACAGTAGTAGACACTTATCAGAATATTCGTTTGGAGCCTTCGGAGGACAGCGAAGTGATTGGACGCCTGTACGAAGGCAGCGCCGGCGAAGTCCTTGAGACAAGAGACGGCTGGACGAAGATTTCTTCCGGTGATGTTGAAGGATGGGTGCACAACGAATACGTGGTATCAGGAGAGGCAGCACAGAGTTTTGCGGAGGAAGCGCTGGAGCAGGTCGCGACCATTAAAGAAGATGGCGTACGTGTGAGGGCCGGGGCTTCCGTGGATTCCACATGGATTGGTGTGGTGAATGTCAATGAAACTTACAAAGTTGTGATGGAAGAGCCGGAGGATGCCGATGAAGAGGCAGAGCCGGAATCGGAGGCAGCAGCTCCCGAAGGAACACCTGCAGAAGAGACAAAACCGGAGGAAATAAAACCGGAAGAGACAGAGCCGGAAACAGAAGCCGTCGCAGAACAGCCGGCAGAGCCACAGACCGCCGCGCTGCAGAGTACAGACGGACAGGTGGTTCCTGAAGAAACGAAGGCAGAGCCTGAGTGGATAAAGATTATCTACGATGATGATCAGGAAGGATATGTCTGTGCAGATTATGTAACACTGTCCTTTAAGCTTGGAAAAGCTAAATCCATGGAGGAAATCCGTGCCGAAGAAGAGGCGGCTGCAAAGGCTGCCGCAGAGAAAGCGGCTGCAGAGAGAGCGGAGAAAGCAAAAGAGGCTGCAAAGTCTGAAGAAGCTTCTTCAGGCTGGGTGTCCCTTGGCGAATTTAAGATCACGGCTTATTGTGGCGGCGCATGCTGCAACGGTCAGTGGGCAGGGACGACTTCTTCAGGGGCAACCCCGACAGAGGGACGTACCATTGCTGTGGCGCCCGGACTGATTCCTTATGGAACACGCGTCAAAATCGGAGGCATAGACGGAGTCTATGTGGCTGAGGATACGGGCGGTTTTGCCAATAGCAATTCCCATCAGATTGACATTTATTTTGCGAATCATTCCAGCGCTACCAGTTGGGGTGTAAGCTACAGAGAAGTATGGGTGAAGCGGTAAAGCTTCATAAACAGTGAGGTAATACAAAGCATAAAAAAGAATCCTGCCACACAGGATTCTTTTTTGTTCTATAAAAATATAGAAACTCGTGTGCGGATATCTTGTAATAAAGTCTGAATTAGGGTATACTGTTCAAGTAGGTATCAGGAAGAAATTTAAAGAATAATATAGGAAAAAATAAGAAAACGAGGAAGTTTTGCATCCTGTTGCAGAGGAGTTTTTGAGTAGTATTTATGAAAGGGGTGTATGCTGTGGTTGCAGTATATTGGTTAGTGGGGATTATCGTGCTTTTAGTGATAGAGGCATTGACCATGGGACTGACAACGATCTGGTTTGCAGGCGGCGCGGTGGCGGCTTTTATTGCATGCGTGGCCGGGGCGGATCTTTTTGTTCAAATTGTTTTATTTGTTGTGGTTTCTCTTGTGCTTTTGATTTTTACCAGGCCATTTGCAAAACGTTACATCAACAAAGAGACCGAAAAAACCAATGTGGAAGGGATCATTGGCCGGGAGGCACGTGTGACGGAGTGTATCAATAACAGGATGGACACGGGGGAAGCAGTGATTTCCGGGCAGCATTGGTCTGCACGGGCGGCAGATGACAATGAAATCATTGACCAGGGAAGTATGGTGACGGTAGAAGAAGTCAGGGGTGTGAGGCTGATCGTCCGTACAATGAAATAAATTTCTATTACGAGGAGGAAAATATCATGAGCAAAAGTTTTTTAATTGCAGCGGGCAGTGCATGGGCCCTTGTTGCTGTGGGAGCTTTGATGGTGGTTATACTGTTGATTCTTGCATCCTGCATTAGGATCGTGCCCCAGGCAAAAGCAGTTGTTTTGGAGCGGCTGGGCGGTTATCGGACGACATGGTCGGTGGGACTTCATCTGAAAGCGCCTTTTATTGACCGGGTAGCAAAAAGAGTAAATTTAAAAGAGCAGGTTATTGACTTTAAGCCTCAGCCGGTTATCACAAAGGATAATGTCACCATGCAGATTGATACAGTGGTATTTTTCCAGATTACAGATCCGAAGCTTTACGCTTATGGTGTGGAAAATCCGCTGATGGCCATTGAAAACCTGACGGCTACCACTTTAAGAAATATCATTGGTGATCTGGAGCTGGATCAGACGTTGACCTCCCGTGAACTTATTAATACAAAAATGCGTACCCAGCTGGATGTGGCGACTGACCCCTGGGGTATTAAGGTGAACCGTGTAGAGCTGAAAAATATTATTCCCCCTAGAGAAATTCAGGATTCCATGGAAAAACAGATGAAGGCAGAGCGTGAACGCCGTGAAAAGATTTTACAGGCGGAAGGGGAGAAAAAATCTACGATTCTGGTGGCAGAAGGAAAGAAAGAATCGGCAATTTTAGATGCGGAAGCTGAGAAACAGGCGGCGATTTTACGTGCCGAGGCGAAGAAGGAAGCTACAATCCGTGAGGCAGAAGGCCAGGCCCAGGCGATTTTAAAAGTGCAGGAAGCCAATGCCGAAGGTATCCGTCTGGTGAAAGAGGCGGGAGCGGATGCCGCGGTTTTACAGCTTAAGAGTCTGGAAGCTTTTGCTAAAGCGGCTGACGGCAAGGCCACGAAAATTATTATCCCTTCGGATATACAGGGGATTGCAGGTGGGATTAAGAGTCTGGTAGAGGTGGCAAAGGACTGAGCAAACGGAGGATAAGACAGCGATGGAAATCATGAAAAGCCTGAAAGGGCGGAATTTTTTGACACTGAAGGATTTTACGCCGGAGGAGATCCAAAATTTTTTAGATTTGGCGGCGGACTTAAAAGCGAAAAAGAAACAGGGCATTACCGGAGACAGCCTGAAAGGAAAAAATATTGCCCTGATTTTTGAAAAGCCTTCCACCAGGACCCGTTGTGCATTTACGGTGGCTGCCAATGACGAGGGCGGTTTCCCCACTTATTTGGGTAAAGGGGAGATTCAGCTTGGCAAAAAGGAGAGTGTGGAAGATACGGCAAGGGTGCTTGGCCGTATGTTTGATGGGATTGAGTTTCGGGGATTTCTCCATTCTCATGTGGAGGCCCTGGCAAAATACTCAGGCGTGGTAGTCTGGAATGGTTTGACAGATGATTACCACCCTACGCAGATTCTTGCAGATTTCCTTACAATGCAGGAAAATTTTGGCCGGTTGAAAGGCTTAAATTTTGTGTTTATTGGCGATGGGCGGAACAATATGTCCAATAGTCTGATGGTGGGCTGCGGAAAGATGGGAGTGAATTGTACCATTATCGCGCCGAAGGAGCTTTGGCCGGAAGAAGAGCTGGTCGGGATTTGCCGCAGCTATGCCAAAGATTCAGGGAGTACGTTGACGGTTACTGATGACATATCGGCTGTAAAAAATGCGGATGTCATATATACAGATGTGTGGTGCTCCATGGGAGAAGAGGATAAGGCGGCTGAACGGCTAGCGCTTTTGAAGCCTTACCAGGTGAATAAGGACCTTATGGCGGCGACCGGAAAAGACAGTACGATTTTTATGCACTGCCTGCCTGCCGTAAAAGGCAATGAGGTGACGGAGGATGTATTTGAGTCGGAGCGTTCTGTGGTGTTTGATGAGGCGGAAAACCGCATGCATACCATTAAAGCGGTGATGGTAGCCACTTTAGGCGAGTAAATTAGCCTTTCGGGCATCGCTCACGCGCGGAGAAATAGGATGATGTTGCTGGCGCAACCCGCCGCACAGGGGAGATCAGAATTTCATGTATGTAAACAGAACGAAAAAAAATCCATATACAAAGCAGACGGTATTCGATGTATTGTCTGCAGTGGTGGGACTGGCGGTTATTGCGGTTGGAATTGTCTCATTTATTAATTTAGAGAAAAACGCCTGGTTGTTTCCGGTGGTGTTTCTCCTGGCGGCTATTTTTCAGTGCCTGCTGGGGATTCCGCGGATGATGGGAGGCTACGGCAGAACCAGCAAAAGGAGAAAAGCGACAGGAGTAGGCCTTTTTGTCCTGGCAGGAATCCTGTTGATGCTGGGAGTAGTCAGCGCCCTCTGTCTTTGGAGGTAAGAGGTGAGAACAAAGATTTTAAAGCTGTTGCGGGAGCAGGAAGGCTATGTGTCGGGCCAGGAGATATGCGGGAAACTGTCTGTTTCCCGCACTGCTGTGTGGAAAGCCATTGGGCAGTTGAAGGAAGAAGGCTATGTCATTGAAGCCGTACAAAATAAAGGCTATCATCTGTCGGCTGCGCCGGATTTAGTGACAAAAGCAGAAATTATGTCAAGGCTGGTGACGAGATGGGCGGGGCATCCCACAGTATTTTTGGAAAAGACGGATTCCACCAACAATGAGGCAAAGCGCCTGGCAGAGTCGGGGGCTGCCCATGGCACCTTGGTGGTGGCGGAGTATCAGGAGGCAGGAAAAGGACGGCGCGGACGAAGTTGGGCATCTCAGGCAGGAACAGGAATCTGGATGACGATTTTGTTAAAACCGGAGTTTCCTCCTTCCCAGGCCTCTATGTTGACGTTGGTGGCCGCTATGGCGGTGGCCGATGGAATTCAGGCGGCGACAGGGCTTAAGGCGGGAATTAAATGGCCAAACGACATTGTACTGGCGGGGAAAAAAGTTTGCGGTATCCTGACAGAAATGAGCGCCGAACCGGATTACATCAATCATGTGGTGGTGGGAATTGGTATTAATGCCAATATTGCGGAGTTTCCGGAGGAAATACGGGAAAAGGCAACTTCCCTGTATCTTGAAAAGGGACAAAAGGTCTGCCGGGCAGCTGTTATTGCCGCTGTCTGGGAGGCATTTGAAAAGTACTATGAGAAATTTCTGAAAACAGCGGATTTATCGCTTTTACAAACAGAATATGAAGAGCGGCTTCTCAATAAGGATGAAAAAGTCTGCGTACTGGATCCGAAAGGAAACTGGAATGGAACGGCCAGGGGTATTGATGCCGGCGGGCGTCTTTTGGTGGAAACAAGTGGGGATATCAATCAGGAAGCCGGCAGTGTGAAAGCTGTGGATTCAGGCGAAGTATCTGTCCGGGGAATATATGGGTATATATAATATGGAAGAAAACAAGGTATTATGCGGAGCAAATTTTTATACACAGAAATACTATTTTAATGAAGAGTTTTCCATGCTGCCGGAAAGGGTCAAGGAGGAACTGCAGGCGCTTTGCGTACTTTATGTGGAAGATGTGGGCGGAGCTTTGATTCTCGAATTTGATGCGGCCGGAAAGTTGATGTTTCGCGTGGAAAGCGAAGAGGGAGACTGCCGATTTGACGAAATCGGAAGCGGATTGAAAATCAGGCAGATACAGCGGGGGCAGGCAGGGCTTTTAGAATCTTTGGAATTGTTTTATAAAACTTTTTATCTGGGGACGGATGCATGAACACAGAGAAAAAGCTGGTGATTGGCGGTGTGGTATTGGAGTCTCCTGTGATACTGGCACCGATGGCAGGTGTAACAGACCTGCCTTTTCGTTTGCTCTGCCGGGAACAGGGATGCGGCCTGGTGTGCACGGAGATGATAAGCGCCAAAGCCGTTTATTATGCCAGAAGGGCGGTACGCAGAGATAAAAACCGAAGCAGCCGTTTTCTTTTGGCAGTAGATACAAAAGAGCGTCCGATTTCCATGCAGCTTTTTGGTTCGGAGCCGGAGCTTCTCGGTGAAATTGCAGCGTTTCTGGAGCCAGGCCCCTATGACATCATTGATTTTAATATGGGGTGTCCGGTTCCCAAAGTGGTCAACAACCACGAGGGGTCCGCACTGATGAAAGAGCCAAAGCTGGCAGGGGAAATCCTTCGTTCCATGGTAAAGGCTGTAAAGAAACCGGTAACGGTAAAAATAAGAAAAGGGTTTGACGATGCCCATGTCAATGCGGTGGAGGTGGCAAAAATAGCTGAGGATTCAGGTGTTTCTGCCATTATTGTTCACGGAAGGACAAGGGAGCAGTATTATTCAGGCGCTGCCGACTGGGAAATCATCCGGCAGGTAAAAGAGGCTGTCTCTGTGCCGGTCATTGGAAACGGTGATATTTTTACGGCCCGGGATGCGGTGGACATGATGGAAGGAACTGGCTGCGATGGTGTTATGGTAGCCAGGGGAGCCAGGGGAAATCCCTGGATTTTCCGTGAAATTAAAACCTTTATGGAGACGGGAAAGATACCGCCAAGGCCGGAGACTGGTGAAATCCGCGAAATGATTCTGCGCCATGGAAAGATGCTTTCTGACTTTAAAGGGGAAGCGCTTGCTATGCGGGAAATGCGCAAACATGTGGCCTGGTATACAGCCGGCTGCCCACATTCGGCTTCTCTCAGAGAAGCTGCCTGCCGTGTGGAGACTTTGGAGGGGTTGCGGATCCTTTTGGAAGAGCGGCTGGCGTGAAAACATTGACAATCCTTAGTGTTTGGGATATAATACGTTGGATGTATAATCTGGCTTTTAAAGTTCCTGCCACTGGAAAATCAGGATGATAGAAAACCGTACAAGCGGCATATAATATGGCAGGGCAGCTGGTAAAAGAAATAAAGAAAGGGATTTGAGTGGATATGGCAGAAACAAAGAAGAACATTCTGACCTACGCCGGTCTCAAGAAGTATGAGGAGGAACTGGCGGATTTAAAGGTAGTGAAGAGGAGAGAGATCGCTCAGAAGATTAAAGAGGCCAGAGAACAGGGCGACCTTTCTGAAAATGCAGAATATGATGCGGCAAAAGATGAGCAGAGAGACATCGAACTTCGTATTGAAGAGCTGGAGAAGCTTCTTAAAAATGCGGAAGTAGTGGTGGAAGATGAGATAGAGCTGGATAAAATCAGCGTAGGTTGTGAAGTGAAGGTTTACGATGTGGAATATGAGGAAGAGATGGACTTCAGAATTGTTGGTTCCACAGAAGCAAACAGTCTTCAAAACAAGATTTCCAATGAATCTCCTGTGGGGAAAGCGTTGCTTGGAAAGCGTGTGGGTGAAACTGTGGTGGTGGAAACCCAGGCGGGAGATGTGGAGTACAAAGTACTTGATATCAAGAGGGTATCCTGAAAACAGGCCGTATCAGGAGCCAGGATAGTAAAACCTGTGCGGGGGCAAATGTTGGCGAAAGTGCTCCGTGCAGGATAGAAGAGACAAGAAACTCAGTGGATGAACAGTGGTAAAAGAGAGGGAAAACGTGGCAGAGCAGAATAAAGCGCAGGAACAGGATTTGGGGCAGCTCCTCAAGGTGCGCCGGGAGAAGCTTTTTGGAATGCAGGAAGAGGGAAAGGATCCTTTTCTGATCACAAAATATGATGTGACTCACCACAGTGAGGAAGTCAGGGGAGCATTTGATGAATTGGAAGGAAAAGAGGTTTCCATCGCGGGCAGGATGATGTCCAAACGGGTGATGGGAAAGGCTTCCTTTTGCCATGTACAGGATCTGCAGGGTTCCATTCAGTCTTATGTGGCCAGGGACAGTATCGGGGAGGAACCTTATAAAGCCTTTAAGAAATATGACATTGGCGATCTGGTTGGAATCCGCGGTACGGTATTTCGGACGAAAACAGGTGAAGTTTCCATTCATGCGGAGGAAATTACCCTGCTTTCCAAGAGTCTCCAGATTCTGCCGGAGAAGTTCCATGGCCTGACAAATACAGATCTCCGCTATCGGCAGCGTTATGTGGATTTAATTATGAATCCAGAGGTTAAGGATACGTTTATCAAACGTTCCAGGATCATCAGCACCATCCGCCGTTTCCTGGATGCTCAGGGTTTCATGGAGGTGGAAACCCCCATGCTGGTATCCAATGCAGGCGGCGCGGCAGCCAGGCCTTTTGAAACACATTTTAATGCGCTGGATGAAGATCTGAAACTGCGTATTTCGCTGGAGTTGTATTTGAAGCGGCTGATCGTGGGCGGCCTGGAGAGAGTCTACGAGATTGGGCGCGTGTTCCGAAATGAGGGGCTTGACACAAGACATAATCCGGAATTTACACTGATGGAGCTTTATCAGGCTTATACGGATTATCACGGCATGATGGACTTGACAGAAAATATGTACCGCTATGTGGCCAAAGAGGTTCTCGGGACTACAACCATTGTTTACAATGGAATCGAGATGGATTTGGGCAAGCCTTTTGAGCGGATTACCATGGTGGAAGCCGTGAAAAAATATTCAGGTGTGGATTTTAATGAAATTCATACTCTGGAGGAGGCCAGGGCGGTAGCAAAGGAACATCATGTGGAGTTTGAAGCGCGCCATAAGAAGGGGGATATCCTGAGCCTGTTCTTCGAGGAGTTTGTGGAGGAGCATCTGATTCAGCCTACTTTTGTCATGGACCATCCCATTGAGATTTCTCCGCTGACAAAGAAAAAGCCGGACAATCCGGAATATGTGGAGCGGTTTGAATTCTTTATGAACGGCTGGGAGATGGCTAATGCTTATTCAGAGCTCAATGACCCCATTGACCAGAGGGAGCGTTTCGCAGCCCAGGAAGAGCAGTTTGCCCAGGGAGACGAAGAAGCAAACCACACCGACGAAGACTTCCTCAACGCACTGGAGATCGGTATGCCTCCCACCGGCGGTATCGGCTATGGCATTGACAGGATGTGTATGCTGTTTACCGATTCGGCAGCCATCAGGGACGTGTTGTTGTTTCCCACAATGAAGTCCTTACCGAATGAAAAAGGCTAAAAAGTCCCTGTTTATGCGGGTTTGCGGACTTGGGGAAACGCTCAAAAATACATCTTTACATCAAACTTACATCAAATGGTGCAAAGATTTGTGCAGAGATGAAAAAATCGCATAATTTAGCATATCAGCAGGAAAACAAGCACGAGCGAAGCGAAGTATTTGTTTTCACCTGATATGCTAACGACAAAATCACGGAGTGCGAAGCACGACACCTGCAAAGCAGGTGGATTTTGGAGTTAAGCAGACTAAGACCTTGAGAGGACAACACCTTTCAAGGTCTTTTTGCGCCCAGCGGTGTATCCGGTCGCAAACTACAAGTTTTCTTTGATTTCCAATACAATGGTTTTGCAAAGGAGGTCGGGACTTACTATGAGCAACAGTTTAGCGGCTATGCGCCCAGAGCTTGTGCGTGAGTGGTCGGACAAAAATCTTCCGCTTACACCGGATAAAATAACCTATGGATCAAATAAAATCGTTTGGTGGAAAGCTGGCTGCGGTCACGAGTGGCAGACAAGCGTTAAGGCTCGTTCAAAGGGAGAGAACTGCCCCATATGTTCAGGTGCAAGAGTAATTGCAGGAATCAACGATTTAGCCACATTAAAGCCTGAATTAGCACAGGAATGGTCTGATAAAAATGAGATAAAGCCTACGGAGGTTTCCGTTGGCTCTCATAAGAAAGTGATATGGAGGTGCAGTCTCGGTCACGAATGGGAAGCGAGTGTTAAAAGCAGAACCGTAAACGGTACAGGCTGTCCGTACTGCTCTCACAATAAGGTGTTGGAGGGATTTAATGACCTTGCTTCCCAAATGCCGGAGATAGCCGCCGAATGGTCTGAAAAAAATTACCCATTACTGCCGACAATGGTTACTCCGTTTGTAAATAAAAAGGTATGGTGGAAATGCAAGAAAGGTCACGAATGGCACACCCTGATTTCCACTCGATCCGGCGGAAGCAAATGTCCCTGTTGCAGCGGGCAAACTCTGTTGAAAGGATTTAATGATTTTGCTACTACCCAGCCACAGCTTGCAGAGGAATGGTCAGACCGCAATCTTCCGCTTACGCCGGATATGATAAATGAGAAATCCCGTAAAAATGTATGGTGGAAATGTAAGACCTGCGGTAATGAGTGGAAGTCGGTTGTCTATTCCCGGATAAAAGGAACAGTCTGCCCGGTATGTGCTGGTCGTGTTGTGCTTGCCGGATATAATGATTTAGCGGCAACAGACGCACACCTGCTTGATGAATGGGACTATGAGAAGAACAAAGACATTACTGCGGTTTCAAGAAATTCAATGAAAAGCGTATGGTGGAAATGCTCTCTTGCTCATTCGTGGAAAGCAAAAATTTATGAGCGTACCGTAGAAGAAAAGGGCTGTCCGGTATGTGAGCAGGAATACCGCAGCGTATTTCCACAGTTAGCGGTAAGCTATTATGCCGGGAAAAAGGGATTACAGGTGCGCCTTAATACGGACACAGAGATTGGACTCCCTCTTGAAACCTACATTGTAAATGAGAGGCTGGCGATTGAATCGAAAGACTTATCAGAGGAAAAGGAACGGCTGAAAGCCTATATATGTCGTAAGCAGGGCATAAAACTTTTGAAGCTGCCCTACAAGGCAAACGAGGGAGAAATTGAATATATCCGTAAAATCAAGAAAGCCTATCAGAGTGTACATATCTTTATAGCTTCCAATGATGAGAAGGACGCAGCCATTATTAGAAAGCGTTTTCAGGAATGGCGGACGCAAATTTATCGGTCTAAGGAGATGGCGTAAATGAAAGAAGCAAAATATCATCTATATCTTAATGACAGCGAATACAGCAGGGTTATTCATTCGCTGGTCTGCCTGAAAAACAGCTTGATAGAGCAAGGTAGATACACGGACGCTGTTGACGATGTACTTATTAAAATCATGAAAGTTCGCAAGAAGCGTGTAACAGTCCATTACATTTAGTAGAGCGCCAAGCCGCTTGTTTCTTATTTGAGAAGCAGGCGGCTTTTTTTGCGTTTAAAAGCGAAAATCAAAAATTTTTTCAAGTTTTTTTCTGAGAATAGGTTGTCATTTCGGTTTCCAATTCCAAATAGGTGAAGGGGTTAAAAAACCACTCCTAAACGGAGAGTCTCCCTTCGCTGCATTTTGACAACTGAATATACAGGCACTAAGGACTTTATTTCTGATGATTAGCCCGAAGGAGGGTACGCCATAATCTCTTTTTTGCGAGAGCAAGCGAGAACTCCCGTCCTGAAACCCGGATTGCTACCGGGGTTGGCAATGACAGTCAGAATGATAATGATACTTCCGTAAGCGGCTGGCGGAGAACCCGGCAGAGGTGAAACCCCTATGATACGGTGTAGCTCACCGTAGCCTTAGTGCTTCCCACAAGGGCAGGCTGTGTAAACGGTCTGCCCTCCGCAGGGGGGGTTGAGGACAAATACTGCGGCTGATACATAGCCGACTTAATAAAGG
>JAAWCJ010000024.1 GCA_022793195.1 Lachnospiraceae bacterium
GGCTTTTGTCGTATAGGGAACGAAGTTTCCTATACGATAACAAAAGACAGCATATTATAATAATATGCTGTCTTTATCTTTCGTATTCCCCCGAAATGCCGGTTCCTGCACTTTTGATTCCTAGCCCTCGCTAGGTGGGCAACCGCAAATAAATTTCTGCCATCCACTCAAAGGAGGCCCGACATCCATTTATTAATATAGGAATCCCGTTTTACAATCTGTAGGTTCAAAACATACAGGAATTATCGAACATTCCAGGTAGAATTGCGAAGCTTTTTCTATTAGTTATTATATACCAGAAACCCGCCCGTGACAAGGGCAATTTCTGGCAAACCCTGTCCTTTTTTCTTAATATCGAAGTAGTAATTCTTTATAAAACTTCACAGCTGATTCCAGTGCGTCACAAGGAATTTTCTCATTGGCCTGGTGAGGGAATCCCCATCTCTCATCCTGGAAAAACCCGGTATAGCGGAAAACATTGTCACAAATCGCCGGGAAAAACCTGGCGTCCGTGCCGCCCGCCAAAAGCCCCGGCATCACCAGTACCTTCTCTCCGTATTCTTCTTTTGCAATTTCCTCCACTAACTTGTATGGGCGGCCCTCCACGGAAGTGGCAGGCTCCGGGTCATCCCCCATAACTTTCCGCACTTTTACGTCCACAGGAATCACCCTGCGAAAATGGGCCAAAAGGGATTCCTCCGTATCTCCCTGCAGCACACGGCAGTTCATAATCATACTGGCATGTTCCGGCAAAATATTGGACTGGGGACTCCCGGAAGCCATCGTAACCGCACAAGTGGTATGCAACAGGGAATCCAGTTTTTTATCTTCTTTTGCATAAGCGCAAAGCTCTTCCCAATGGCCTTTAGGGTCAGCATAAATAATCGCCTTTTCCCCTGTCATACACCGCGCCAAAGCTTTCAGCTGTTCTTCCACAATATCTGTCAGCCGGTAAGGAAGAGGGTTCTCCTCCAAAGCTACCACGGCCCTGGATACTGCTCCAAGGGCAGTTCCATTCCCCGGTTCCATAGAATGGCCTCCGGCGCTGTCCTGGTAAATTTCATAATCATGATAAGCTTTTTCACCAAGTGCCACCTTGCAAATATACCCGTCATACCCCATGGCCTTTCCGTCTGTCACTTCGCTTCCCTCATCAAAGACACACCCCAGACGGACATCCTGCTTTTTGAGATAATCTACAATTTCTCTCGCACTTTTTACCGGGCCCTGTACCTCTTCATTATAGCCAAAGGCCAGGTAAATATCGTAATCTGGCTGGAACCCCTGTTTAATCAGCGCTTCCACAGCTTCCATTTCCGCCAGGATCACACATTTGCAATCTGTCGTCCCGCGTCCCCAAATACAGCCTTCCGCCACTTCACCGGAATACGGCGGATATTTCCATTTGGAGTGATCTCCCTCCGGAACCACATCCTGATGTCCCATCAAAAGTACCGGAAGCTTATCGGAGGCCGTTCCCTTCCATTTAAAAAGCAGGCCGGCTTTCCCGACCACTGTTTTTTCCATATATTTATGGATCGCAGGATAAATCTCCTCCAAATATTTATGAAGTTTCTCAAACTGCCCGAAATCTATTTTAGAATCATCTGCATTGGAAATTGTCGGAATCCGCACCATCCCCTGCAAATGTTCCACATATGATTGATTCAAAATTTTTACCTCCTCACACAATACTTAAAATCAGAATAACAAAGACATTCCCAAAAGTCAATCCGCTTCTTTAAATGTAAATTGTAGCAATCCAAAGGAGGAATTGTTATCACAAGGCATACATGGCCGGACATGGTCTTATAAGCTCCTGGCGACCCACGCTACATTGACAAATTTAACCCCTTCGGTTATACTAAAACATAAATTTGGCTTTTGATGGGAGGGGAATCATGCATACCAGTGCGACTAGTTTAAAAAATCAAATTTATACTTCCATATCCAATGACATCTCCCTCGGTGTTTACCCTCCGGATCACGTATTTAATGAAAAAGGGCTGATGGAACAATTCAATGTCAGCCGTGCCCCCATCCGAGAAGCTTTGATTGAACTGTGCAATGAACGGATTCTTTATAGTATCCCCTACTACGGATATAAAATCACTCCTCTCACCGAAGAAGATGTGGCAAACACAAAATCTTACCGTTATATTCTGGAAAGTGGTTTTATGAGGGAATATTGGGAAAAACTCACTCCAAAGGCCCTCTCCAGTCTGGAAAGTTTCCATCAGGCCAGTGTACAAGAAGCGGAAAAAAGTGATTCCATCGCCCATTGGAATTCTAATATCCAGTTCCATCTGGCATTTTTTGAAATTTATGGCAATCAGTACGCCTATCAGCATTTACGTTCTGCCATGTCCCTTCAGACCAGGGCTTATGCCCAAACCCGCTGGGAAGAATACCACACCCAGCTTTTTTATGACGTTCCCACAATCCACGGTTCTATTCTGGAGGCAATCCGCCAAAATGACCAGGATAAAGCTGTCAGCCTGTTGAAGACGGACATTTACAGCATTTAAAAAACATCCTCTAGCATTTCTTTATCTCACCGTCAACTGGCAGGGATTCATGCCCTGGCAAGATTGGTTCCCCGCCGGAGGTGACAACGTTGGCAGAAAACAAGATATCCAATTATGAAAAAATGAAAGACCATATGGCTGTTGTGTTTTTACAGTATGACCAGGAAAAAATGATCCAAAAATTCGCGCTGGAACATGATAAAACCTACCTTTACATTGATTTTGTCGGAAGAAAATACCGTATTAACCGTTTAACCGGAATGGTAAATTGGACGAGAGACTCTTTTCAAACAGAAGAACCGGCAGATTACAATGAAGTTATGACCATATACGATGTACTTTGCTATTCCAAAGAAAATTGCCGCCTTGCCAAGGAATGGGTAAACGTGGGAAGCCTTTCTTCCATCCAGGGTGGCTCTTTAGAGAAAAACAGTAACTTTTTTCAAAATGCCGGGGAATATTTTGACCGGAAAACAGATGGTTTGATTCGTGCGTGTGAAACACTGAACGGGAGAAAAACTGAAAAAGGAGACGTGGCCTACGAACTGGATTTGTTCCCTTTTCTTCCGCTGATCTTGCGCTTTTGGGAGTCCGACGAAGAATTCCCTGCAAGTTTGCAGATTCTTGTGGATCAGAATATCTGCGATTATATGCACTACGAAACGGTAATGTTTGCAATTACACATATGCTAAACCGCTTAAAAACGGAATGTGAGAAATCAGCAACTGTTGAAAAAACTTGAGGTGATATATACCGGCGCCCCCTGTCCCTCTCCGTGTTTGTCCAGGTTGATTTTTGGGTTTTGCTGCGCCGCCTTTTGCCGCCAGTCGCCGCTTCCATAGAAGCCGGTCAGCGGAACTGGCGCCGCTATGCAAAGCACTAAAGCGCGAAAATACCTTGCTAAGTGCTCATAACGAGCTCACAAGACCTGCAAAATCTGCCTATCGGACAAACGCAGAGAGGGACAGGGGGCGCCGGGCAATATCAATTCCAGTTTTTTATTATTTTACTTCCAGTTTACAATTTGTCCGAAGTCAGGCTTCAGCGCGGCTCCGCCCACCAGGCCGCCATCGATGTCAGGCTGCACAAACAGCTCCGGAGCAGTCTTCGCATTTACGCTTCCGCCATACTGAATACGGATTGCCTCTGCTGTCGCCTCGTCATAAATTTCAGCGATGCACCGACGGATTCCGCCGCAAACCTCCTGCGCCTGCTCTGTGGTGGCAGTCTTACCTGTTCCAATGGCCCAGATGGGTTCATAAGCGATAACAGCCGTCTTTGCCTGATCTGCCGTCACACCCAGGAACGCAATTTTCACCTGCTGGCGGATGAAATCCATGGTCACACCCTGTTCTCTCTGGGTCAAAGTTTCGCCACAGCATACAATGGGAGTGATTCCATGTTCAAAAGCCTTCAGCACTTTCTTGTTGACAGTTTCATTTGTTTCCGCAAAATATTCTCTTCTCTCGGAATGTCCGATGATCACATATTTCACGCCAACGTCTGTCAGCATGGCGGGAGAAATCTCTCCGGTATAAGCGCCTTTTTCTTCATAATACATATTCTCAGCGCCAATCTCAATATTGGTTCCCTTCACTGCCTCGAGAGCAGGGATGATATCAATGGCGGGCACACAGAATACCACATCTGCATCCTCTGTTTTTACCAGGGGTTTCAACGTATCGATCAATTTTACAGCTTCACTGGGAGTCATATTCATTTTCCAGTTTCCAGCGATAATTTTTTTTCTTGCCATTTTCTTGTCCTCTCTGTCAATTTGATATTTACTAAATGCTCACTTACGTTCGCGCTTCCTTTTGCCACGTCGGCTTATTTATCATTAGCAGCCACTACGCCGGGAAGGTCTTTTCCTTCCAGGAATTCCAGGGAAGCGCCGCCACCGGTGGAAATATGTGACATTTTATCGCCAAAGCCCAGCTGGTTTACTGCTGCCGCAGAGTCGCCGCCGCCAATGATGGTGGTAGCATCTGTCTCAGCCAGGGATTTTGCCACTGCGATGGTCCCCTTTGCAAGAATCGGATTTTCAAATACGCCCATGGGACCGTTCCAAACCACGGTCTTGGCGCTCTTTACAGCGTCGGCATAAAGTTTCGCTGTCTCTGTGCCGATATCCAGTCCCATCATGTCGGCGGGAATGGCGTCGGCCGCCACCACGGAAACTTCAATTTCCGCATCGATGGGATTCGGGAACGCTGCCGCAATGGTGGTATCCACAGGCAGAAGCAACTTCTTTCCAAGCTTTTCAGCCTTATCCATCATCTCTTTGCAGTATCCCACCTTCTCATCATCCACCAGGGAAGTACCCACCTCATATCCTTTTGCTTTCAGGAAGGTATAAGCCATACCACCGCCAATGATCAGAGTATCGCATTTTTCCAGCAGATTTGCGATCACATTTAACTTATCCGCAACTTTTGCGCCGCCCAGGATAGCAACGAAAGGTCTTGTAGGATTGTTTACCGCATTGCCAAGGAAATCAATCTCCTTCTGCATCAGATAACCCACGGCCGCCGTATCCACATATTGTGTAACGCCTACATTGGAACAATGTGCCCTGTGGGCTGTGCCGAAAGCGTCGTTTACAAACACTTCACACAGGGAAGCCAGCTCTTTGCTGAAAGCCTCTCCATTTTTTGTCTCTTCCACTCTGTAGCGTGTATTCTCAAGAAGAATCACTTCACCATCCTTCATGGCTTCCACAGCAGCCTTCGCATTGGGACCCACCACTTCCGGGTCTGCCGCAAACTTCACTTCCTGCCCTAAAAGCTCCGTAAGTCTGGCAGCGACAGGCGCCAGAGAAAGCTCCGGCTTCGGCTCACCCTTGGGTTTTCCAAGATGGGAGCAGAGAATTACTTTTCCACCATCGGCAATCAGCTTTTTGATGGTGGGCAGAGCTGCCACCAGCCTGTTTTCATCGGTAATTTTTCCATCTTTTAAAGGGACATTAAAGTCACAGCGTACCAGAACTTTTTTTCCCTTTACATTGATATCATCAACTGATTTCTTATTAAGCATGTTTTTCTCCTTATATAAAATTTTCAATACCCGGAGGGGCTTTTGTTTGGTAACTGGAACTATGTTCCGTCTGCCATAAAATGGAATCCTGCCACGCAGGATTCTCCGCCTGCGGCGGGCTGCCCGGGCAGCTTCTTCCATACCGCCGCAGTGCGATCCCCCTGGAAGGGCTTTTATTTGGTAGGTGGAACTATGTTCCACCTACCAAATAAAAGCGGGTCCGGTCCTATGACAGAACCGGACCCGCCGAAGGTTCTTTATAAATAGTGCTTGTCTAAGCCCTTATACTTATGCCAGCTCAGCGAAGTACTTGATGGTCCTTACCATCTGGCTTACATAAGAATTCTCATTGTCATACCAGGAAACAACTTCAACCTGGGTCTTGCCGTCAGCCAGAGGGGAAACCATGGTCTGAGTTGCATCGAACAGAGAACCATAAGTCATACCAACTACGTCGCTGGACACAATCTCATCCTCAGTGTAACCAAAGGATTCCGTAGCAGCAGCCTTCATGGCAGCATTGATCTCATCCTTGGTAACAGCCTTGTCCACAACAGCGAAAAGCAGAGTCGTGGAACCTGTAGGCGTAGGTACACGCTGAGCAGCGCCAATCAGCTTGCCGTTCAGTTCAGGAATAACTAAACCGATAGCCTTGGCAGCGCCGGTGGAATTGGGAACGATATTGATGGCAGCGGCACGGCTTCTTCTCAGGTCACCCTTTCTCTGAGGTCCGTCCAGGATCATCTGGTCGCCGGTGTAAGCATGGATTGTGCACATAATACCGGACTCAACGGGAGCCAGGTCATTGAGAGCCTTTGCCATGGGAGCCAGGCAGTTTGTCGTACAGGAAGCTGCGGAAATAACCGTATCTTCTTTCTTCAGGGTTTCATGGTTTACATTGTATACGATAGTAGGAAGATCATTTCCTGCAGGTGCGGAGATAACAACCTTCTTTGCGCCTGCGGTGATATGGGCGGAAGCCTTGTCTTTGGAGGTATAGAAGCCCGTGCACTCTAAAACTACGTCAACACCAAGCTCACCCCAGGGAAGCTCGGCAGCGTTTGCTTTCTTGTAGATGGTGATCTCTTTGCCGTCTACGATGACAGCGCCTTCTGTCTCGCCCTCGCCCTCTTTGTAGGAAACAGTGTCAGCCAGCGCATATTTACCCTGAGAAGAGTCATATTTCAGCAGATGAGCCAGCATCTTAGGGCTGGTTAAATCGTTGATTGCCACAACGTCATATCCGGGAGCGCCAAACATCTGTCTGAATGCCAGACGGCCGATACGTCCGAAACCATTAATCGCTACTTTTACTGCCATTTTGAATTCCTCCTAAATATTAAAATATTTATTAGTAGTACCATTGACTCATTTGTTATTTTACATAATTTGTTAAAAAATATCAAGCAATTTTTTTCCTTTTTTAAGTGGCTTTACCTCTTTTATTCACAATCTACAATTATTGTCCTTAAGATCACAGATATCCGGCATTATCACAAGAGATTTTCCGGGTTCAGGCACAGAAGCTCAGGCGTCACGAAACGGCCGTCTTTCCGTATGAGCCGCCCGTCAAAATACATCTCGCCGCCACCGTATTCCGGCGTCTGGATGCAGACCAGATCCCAGTGGATGGAAGAACTGTTCCCGTTGGGAGCATCCTCATAGCAGTTGCCCGGAGTAAAATGGAAAGAACCCTTAATTTTCTCATCAAAAAGAATATCTTTCATGGGCTTTGTCACATAAGGGTTCACGCCAATGGCAAACTCCCCGATATAGCGGGCTCCTTCGTCCGTGTCAAAGGCGGCGTTTATTTTCTCCGAATCATTGGCCTCTGCCTTTATGATCTTTCCATTTTCAAAAGTCAGGCGGATATTGTCGTAAGTGAACCCCTGGAACACCGACGGAGTATTGTAGGAAAGTACACCGTTCACCGAATCTTTCACAGGCGCGGTAAAAACCTCCCCGTCGGGGATGTTCATAGTCCCGGCGCAGGGAATGGCCGGAATCCCTTCAATGGAAAAGGAAAGATCTGTGCCAGGCCCGGTAATCCGCACTTCTTTTGTCTGCTCCATCAACTTCACCAGAGGCTTCATGGCCTCACCCATTTTTCCATAGTCCAGGCAACACACGTCAAAATAAAAATCCTCAAAAGCTTCCAGACTGGTTCCGGCACTCTGAGCCATGGAAGCAGACGGATAACGGAGCACCACCCATTTTGTTTTTGGAACCCGTATGCCATGATGAACCGGCGTCATGTAAAGGGCATTATAACGCTTCATCTTTTCAGGCGGCACATCGGCAAGTTCGTTGATATTATCCCCGCCACGGATACCCAGATAACAGTCCATCTTCGACATTTCCAGGCAGTCCACTTCCGCCATCAGCTTAAGCTGCTCATCCGTACAGGAAAGGAGCATTTCCCTCTGCATCCTGGTACTTGTAAAGTGGGGAAAAGGAAGCCCTCCGGCTCTGTAAACCTCTTTCACCACCTGCCTTGCAAGCCCTTCCGTATCCATACCTGTATAATGGACATATACCTTTTCTCCCGGCTTCACCCGGCAGGAATAATTCACCAGGTTATAAGCCAGTTTTTCAATTCTCCCGTCCACTGCCTTCTTCCTCCCTCTCTGCTTTTTTGCTTTCTTCCGCCACGGCTTCTTCGCTCTCCGTGGCATCCTGCTCCGCCTCTTTTTCTGTCTCCGTCTCTTCTTCCGGAGCCACATCTTCTTCCGCTTCTGTCGTTTCTACTTGTTCTTCCCCGTTTTCCTCTTCCGTATTCTCATTCTTCTCTTCTTCTTTTACTTTTGGGTATTTCTTTCCACAATATACAAAGATGGCAATACCGGCAATCAGCATGAAAATGGCGATAAACTGGGAAGTGGACAAGGGGCCAACGCTTCCCCGCGGATCGTCCCGGAAACATTCAATGATAAAACGGCCGATGCTGTAAAAGATCAGGTACAGCCCGCCCACCTGGCCGTCGCTCTTCGTCCGTTTCGCGCAAAACAAAAGGGCAAAAAAGTTTAAAAAGTTTGCCCCGGCGGAAATAAACTGGGTGGGGATTAAAGGTACGCCGGCCGGCGCATAATTGCAGCTTTCAGGAAAAATAATGTGAAAAGCGCTCTCCGTCACCTTTCCATAGCAACAGCCAGCCATCACACAGCCAAAACGGCCGATTCCCTGGGCCAGGGCAATGGAAGGCATAACCAGGTCAAAATATTTGAGGAAAGATAACTTTTTCACCCGGCAGAATATATATCCCGTGAGAATTCCGCCAATGAGGCCTCCATATACCACAAATCCGCTGGCCAGTGTATCCAGAAAATATCTGGGATTGGAAAAAAGTGTCGGAAGCTCCGTAATGACAAACAGTACTTTCGCAGCGCCCCATCCGCACACAAGGCACCAAATCCCCATGGAAAAAATCTGGTCGTCGCCCACTTTATATTTCTTTTCCCGGTACATGCCCACCAAAAACGCCGCCAGCACACCAAGGGCCACCATAAACCCATATCCGTATATAGTAAAAGGACCTACTTTAAATAAAACTTCTCTCATGCTATTTCTCCTTCTTGTCCGCATCATCCTTCGGTTTCCTGGCAGAAACTGCCGCCGTCTGACATTATAACAGACTTTCCTTCCATTGGCAAGAAAACGAAAAAGCACCCTGATTTTTGCGCCTTTTATTAATACAGACAGAAAATCGGTTCTTTCGAGTCCAAAACTATTAAAAAGCGCCGGTACTTAGAATTTCGGAGCCAAAGCGAACGAAATTCTTTAGCACCGCTGCAGCTTTTTCTAAGCGGAAGCGTGTTTTGGACTGAAAGTAACCGATTTTCTGTCGTACTTTTTATGAGAATAAAAGGTGCAAAACTCAGGGAGCTTTGATCGTTTCCATGTGAATGACCTCGTCTGCTTCCTCCGCCATCTCCTTACTGTGGGTCACCACAATGACGCATTTTCCCTCTTCATGGGCAATCCGTTTTAAAAGGGAGATCACCTCCCCCGCTGTGGTTTCATCCAGGTTTCCCGTGGGTTCGTCCGCCAGAAGCACCTTCGCATCGCTGGCCAGGGCGCGGGCAATGGCCACTCTCTGCTGCTGCCCTCCAGAAAGGTGCATCACATTCCGGCGCCAGAATTCCTCCCTTATCCCGATACTTGCAAGTAGTTTTCGCGGCTCCCCGTTTCCCCCCAACCTGACATTCTCCTCAGGATTCAGATAATCAATGAGATTGTAACTCTGGAAAACCAGGGATATATGATGCTTCCTGTGCTCTTTGAGCCCCTTTGTGAGAACCGGCTGCCCATCATAGCAGATCTCCCCCTTTACCGGCACGTCCAGCCCTGCCAAAAGAGACAGAAATGTGGTCTTTCCGGAGCCGCTGGCCCCCAGGATCGCATAAAGCTTCCCACATTCAAATCCGGCGTCCACATCCTGCAAAATCCACTTATCCTTTTGAGATTTATAAAAATAAGATACTTTTTTCGCCTCTAAAATCATACGAACCTCCTATTCACTGAGAATTTCCATGGGTTTCTTTCTCAAAATCACGATTCCCGCCATCCCCACCGACATTATCACGAGAATCCCCGTCCCCGCTCCGCAGACGGCGACCATCTCCTTTGTCACGGAAACATTCACGTCCGTCACCGTCTGTTCCGACTCCTCAAAATTCTTTGCCACCTTATCTGCGTCCATATTTTTCTGAATCTCAGCCTGCTCTTCCTGCTGGTTCACAAGGTATCCTGCAAAAGCTTTTGAAACCCCTGTTCCCGCCAGCACAGACGCAGAAAATGCCAGGACGGCGATCAGGACTGCCTCCAGGAGAATTTGTCCCAGCACGTTCCCCTTCCCCAGGCCTAAGGAGATCAGGATTCCGCTCTCCCTGGAGCGGTTCCTGGCCCAGAAAAGAAAGATCAGGTATAGAAGGATAAAACCCGCAAAAAAAGTGACAATGATAAATAATCCGCTGATTTTCTCCAGATCTTTAAAATTGGAAGACATTGTGGCATAATCCCCGTTCCTGTCGATAAAATCATACCGTTCCCAGTCGATTTCCACTGCTTCCATGGCTTTCTTTACGGTATCGTACTGTTTCACATCCCCCACCTGAAAATAAGCGTGTTCATAACAAGGCTCTCCCTCTTCGCCTTCCGGCTTCTCCGGGAAACGAAGGTCCGTAAAAATCACATTTTCCGACCGGAACGTATCCCCGCTCATAAGCGGCGACATATATTGTTTCGTCTCATAAATACCAACGATCCTGGCCTCGTACACGGGGGATTGTTCCGGGTCATGATAATCGTTAAATTTAAGCACGTCTCCAACCTTAAGCCCTCCCTGCCCCGCCAGTTCCTTTGAGATCACACAGACGTCCTCATCGTCTGCCGTCGCCATGCGCCCCTCCTGTATGGTAATGTTTCCGGAAAGCACCTGGGAATACAGCTCCATCTTTCTGTTTCCCAAAAGGGTGACGCCTCCCAGATCCTTGGTCTGGTCATTATCGGGATCCTCAATCCTGTCAAAATTCACCGGGTGGACCGCCGTGGCGCAGGTTGTGATATTATAATCCGAAATCCCCTCCACTGCGGCCAGTTTCTCAATATCCGAAAGCCTCAGGGAATCAAAAGAATTGTCCGTCCAGCCAATCCACTGAGTTCCGTAAGCCGTCTCCATCTTCTTCTGATGAACCCCCTCCAGGGAGCCTTCCTTCCCTTCCCCTATTCTTTCGGAAATCTCCGCTACCCTCCTGGAACGGTTTGTCTCGTTGCAGTCCAGCCTGAATCCCGCCCCCACCGCCTGCCTGGCCGTGTCCTGCGTCTGTATGCTGGCGTTTTTGCTGGCCATCCCCGCCGTCAAAAACAGGCTGATGACAAAAACCGTCAGAAACAGCAAAAAACTTTTGACCGGTTTCCGTACAATGCTCCGCCATGCCCTCTGTATACTGTTCATGATTCATCCCTCCATACTAGTGTTAATTATCCGTCATACTGGCCAGGGTATCCCTCGGGTTTTCCCGCAATGTGGGCCAGAGGGATATCCCTGACGCAAAAACCACAATTCCTACCCCTACCAATGTCAGCAGCAAAATATATTCTCCCCGGATTAAGATTTCTCCCATACCGGAAAGCTCCTCGGAAGAGAACAGGGATTTCGCCATCTTTCCCGCAAAAAAAGCGGTACATCCCACTGCCAAGGGCACAGACAGTACAAAAAGCCCGGCACTTTCCGTAAATACCTGCAGCAAGATTTTGAGCTTTGATTCCCCTAGGCTGACAAACACGGCAAATTCCTTCCTGCGGCTTCGCATCCACATACAAAGCAACAGGGAAACCACCAAAACAGCCGTCACGATTGTGAGAAAAAGCATCCCTGTCGTAACGCGAATCACTTGTTTTAAGGGGGCCTGCAGCCTCAAATAAAGGGTATCGGAGGATGTCACCTCCGCTTCCCGACCGGCCAGCTGCTCTGCCTCCTCACAAAGCGCTTCCACTTCCTCCGGCGTCCGCGTATAAAGCGATACGGAGGAATATCCCTGCTTTCCATATAATTCTTCAAAAAGCCCGTGACCTACAAAAATCTGGTTTTCAATTCTCTGGGCCGCCATGACAGCGTCGTCCTGCTTCCTCTCCATCCCGCAAAAAAAGATTCCCACAATCCTGCCTGAAGCCCTGTTCCCATTTTCCGCCTTAAATTCCACCTCATCTCCGATGCGAAATCCATTTGCCTCCGCCAGAAGGGAATCCACCAGAATCCCCCGCGGATTCTCCCCGTCCACCTTCCCTCCCTCCAGAAGACGGTACTTCCCTTCCGCAAACATTCCATCCGCTCCTGTATCGTCATAGGCGGTTAACCTTACCATCCCGTTTTCCGCCTCCTTGGAATCGCTGTGGGTCAAAGGGATAAACTCCACCGGATAAGCTTCCTCCTCCGCCGTCCGGTTGGCAAAAGATACTTCCTCCTTCCCGGAGAGTTCCCCAATGGTTTCCTCCCGGATACTGTTGGCTCCGTCCAGGCTTTTCAGTACCACTTTGGAGGCAGTCTTCTCCTTAATCCGAAGGCTAGCGCCCTGCGCCGTCTGAAGGATCGTCACAGACACCAGAACCATCAGGCTGGCAACAAACAAAACGCAAAAAAGCACTGCACTCTTTCCCTTTTTACGCCAAATCCGCCGAAAGGCTCTCTGATCAAACCGCATATTATCCCTCCGTTCCCCGGTAGATATAAACCCGCGAAGCCCTAAACTTCCCGTCCCCGTCATAATCCCCATATAAAATCACACTGGTTTGTTTTTTCACATCCTCCCGCGACGCGGGCTCATAGGACGCTTTCGCCGTGATAATATCCACGTTGGCAATCCGGAAAACGCAGTCTTCGCTGTAAAGGACCTGGACGATCTCCCCTTCCGACTCATGCCCTTCCGCCGCGCTCCAGGCCAGATCTCCCTCCGACTTTGTCGGGCTTATGCTGCATCCCCCATCAGAAAACTCCATAACACTTCCGCTCAAACCTGCTCCCCTCCACAAAAGGTCGGCTTCAGCAGGAGTTTCTTCCTCTGTCTCACCTTTTGTCTCACCTTTGAGGGCCTCGCTGGAAAACGGCGCCGAAGAAAGGGTTACGGGGGAATTCTCCCCGGCCGCCTCTTTGCACCCACAAATTCCAGCCGCAAAAATCATCCCCGCGGCCGCCCCCGCAAAACCCCGCCGGACCGCCCGCCTCCTTTTTCGTATCCATTCCTGTTTCGTTTCTCTTTTCATCAAAAATCCCTCCTTTGCTTTTTCCCGATTATAAGCTTCCGGGTTTTGAAAAGTCCTGTAAAAACACTGGGAAAAATAAAGGATTTTTAAAAGATTTTTAGAGAATTTCCTGGTATGATGGGTTCAGGCGCAGGAAACGGAGGATTCTATATTGCCGCCAAATTACACGGGAAGGTTCGTGTGCTGCGCCTGGAACCAGAATAAAAAGAAAGGGGATTTCCATGCGGATTTTATTGATCGAAGATGACAAGAACTTATCGTCAATCATTGCGGAACAGCTCCAAAAAGAAGGCTGTGTGACAGACTGCTGTTATGACGGGGAGACGGCTCTGGCCTGTGCCCTGAATCCTGACTTTTCTTATGACATCATACTGTTAGACCGGATGCTCCCCATTATCGACGGCATGACGGTTTTAAAAGCCATGCGAAGGAAGAAAATCTGGACTCCGGTGATCCTGATCACCGGGCTGGGGGAATTGGACGATAAGATCGAAGGGCTGGACTGTGGAGCCGACGATTATCTGGTGAAGCCCTTCCATATAAAAGAATTGTTTGCGAGAATCCGGGCGCTTGGCCGCCGCCCGTCGGATGTGGTGACAGACCGTCAGGTCTCCGCCGCCGGGCTGACCCTGGATACGGGGCTTCGCAGGCTCAGCTTCGGCTCCCGCTTTGTTTTTCTGACACAAAAAGAATCTTCCGTCCTTCATGTTTTAATGAAAGAACAGGAAAATGTGCACACCAGGGAAGAACTGCTCTGGAAAGTATGGGGCAGCGCTGCGGAAGTGGAATCCGGAAATGTGGACAATTATATCCATTTCCTCCGAAAGCGCCTCCGTGAACTAAACTGCCCCGCAAAAATAAAGACCGTCTATGGCGCCGGATACCGGCTGGAGGAGGATTCATGATCAAACATTTGAGAAAAAAGCTGGTCTTTTCGTTTCTGGCCTTTACCATGTCCGCTTACACAATCCTTCTGGCCCTGCTGGCAGCGGACGCTGTCCGCAAAGAGCGGAATACGGAACTGGCTTATGCCAGGAAGATGGCAGACAATATCGCAGGGCAGCTTCAGGAAGGAATTCTCCTGACCAAACAGGATTACACCTACTATGCCTCCTCCAAAATCTGGATCTCCCTGTCGGATTCTTTTGGGACCCATTCCGGGCCGGAGTGTTTTTCCACGCCCGCCGAAGAACTGAAAAAACAGATTATCTCCGAACGCCACATAATAGAAATGGAAGAAATCACGCCGACGGATCCTGCCGGCAGCAGCTTTCACTACACTGCCTGTCTCCTCGACGGTTCTTCCAACGATCAATACTATGGAATTAAAATGGAATTTCCCGCCCGTTCCCAGGAAGACCTGAAGACGCTGCTTCTCATCTATCCCCGCTCCTCCGCCTGGAGCGTCCTCCAAAAAAACTGCCGCCTGTACCCATTTTTCTGGCTGTCCGTCTTCCTCCTCATGTATGGGATGAGCCGTATCCTGATTCAAAAAGCCATCCTTCCCGTAGAATCCGCCCTGAAAAGCCAAAAAGAATTCACCGCTGCCGCCTCCCACGAATTAAAAGCGCCCCTGGCCGTCATCCAGGCCAACACGGAAGCCCTGGAACTGACGGATTCCAACCGGCAAAAGCAGGCCGTCATTTTGGAAGAATGTGACCGCATGTCCCGCCTCATTCAGTCCCTGCTCTCCCTGGCAGCGGGCGATTCCGGCCATTTCCATATGCACGTCCGCGAAACCGACCTGGACACCATCTTGATTGAAGCCTGGGAAGCCTATCTCGCCCCCTGCAAGAAAAACGGCATCAACCTGGAGCTGTCACTGACAAAACAGGACGCGCCCAAAATTTTCTGTGACCCTGACCGGATCGTGGAACTCCTGGGTATCCTCTTAGACAACGCCATCAGCTTTTCCCCCTCCGGCTCTTCCATCGAGTTAAAGGGCTGTGTCCGGAAAAAGTCCGCGGAGCTCTCCGTCGTTGACCACGGCCCGGGAATCCCGGATGAGCAAAAACACCAGGTATTGAAGCGCTTTTACCGCGGCGACGCCTCCCGCACAGACAGGCGCCATTTCGGCCTGGGGTTAAACATCGCGGAGGAAATCGTCAGACAGCACCACGGCCGCCTGGAGCTTTCCGACACCCAGGGAGGGGGGTGTACGGTGAGGGTGGTTTTTTAGCAGAAATTACTATACAGGAATTATATAGGGATATATTTCCCGCCTGTTTCCATCACATTATGAACAAAGTAAATTGTCTTCAAAATAATATCTTGTAAACAATCGCTTTAACGCTCCCGTAATCTCTTCATCATCGGGAAACATGTTTAAAAGATATCTATGCATTGCTCTCCCGAGAGCATACGACAGCACCTGCTTCTGCTCATCCGTCAATCCGCGCCGTGTTACGGACGGTTTGAAATCAGCGCTGAGAATATTTACAGCCATAAGGCTATATAACATATTTCCTCCTTCGTAAAATATATGTCTATATTTTATCTATAGCTTTTTTCTGCCCTTTTTTGCCACTCCGCAAATATAGTTTTAGAAAATTATACCATTATTAAGCAGACTTTTGTAGACTTAATTGTCAGGTTGTTTCCTTTTTTCCACGGCAAATCCTGGATTATTCATTCTTCCCTATATTGTAAAAAAACCTCTTTTATGATAAACTGCAAAATAACTGGACAAACAAAACTATGGGAGAAATACCGGAAATGATATCTTTAATCGTCCCCTGCTATAATGAGCAGGATGCCTTACCACTATTTTATAAAGAAGTAACCGCAGTTATGGGAAAAATAGGATGGGACTATGAACTTTTATTCATAAATGACGGCTCCAAAGATCATACGCTCCCTATCCTTAAAGAACTGGCGGAAAATGACTCTCATGTGGTTTATCTGTCTTTTTCCCGCAATTTTGGCAAGGAAGCCGCCATGTACGCTGGTTTTTGCAATGCCAAAGGTAATTATGTGGCAGTCATGGATGCCGACATGCAGGATCCTCCGTCGCTTCTTCCGCAAATGTTGGAAATTATTGAAAACGGTCAATATGATTCTGTGGCCACAAGGCGCGTCAGCCGGACTCATGAACCTCCCGTCAGAAGCTGGTTTGCCAGAAAATTCTACCGGATCATGAATAAAATCTCTGATGCAGAGATCATCGACGGCGCCAGGGATTTCCGCCTTATGAAACGCGAAATGGTGGACGCCATTATTTCCATGAGTGAGTATAATCGTTTTTCTAAAGGTATCTTCGGTTGGATTGGTTTCCGTACTTACTGGCTGCCCTATGAAAATATAGAACGGGTGGCCGGAGAGACAAAATGGAGCTTCTGGAAGCTTTTGCGGTATGCCATCAGCGGGATCATCAGCTTTTCCGAAGCGCCTCTCAATATCGCATCCTGGAGCGGAATCTTCATGACCATATGCTCCTTTTTTATTCTGCTGTTAATCATCATCAGAAAACTCTGTTTTGGTGATCCTGTGGCTGGGTGGGCTTCCACAATCTGCATTATTATATTCATTGGTGGAATTCAATTATTCTGCCTTGGAATTATGGGACAATACATCGCCAAAACCTATATGGAGACAAAACAACGCCCACATTTTATTGTGGCAGAAACCAACAGGGAGGATATCACTAAAATAAAATAGACAGACTCCGGTTTTTCAAATCCGGAATATCTGTCCTTGTATTGCAAAAGGAGAAAACTTAACATGATTGCTTTATTTTGCTTATTAATTCCACCGCTGGCCCTTGTCTGCCTCAGGGAACGCCTGTTGGGTAATCACAAAACTATTTATATCAGCGCACTCACTTATGCTTTCAGTGTTCTGGCCCTTAACGGTATTTTAATGTTCCTGCTGTCTTACGTTTTTCACAGCGAAGACGAACTTCTTTTTAAATTAAACCATCATAACGGTTTTGCCTGTAAATATATTATAATGTCCATTGTCCTGGCTTTTGCCGAGCCTTATGCAGAACGTTTTTTCAGGACAAAAATGACTCTGAAAATCCATCTGGGTTCCAGAAGGTTGCCGGAATTTCGCCACCTGAGAATATTCGCTGCCCTTTACGCCCTTGTTTTATTCTTACTGAATTTTATCCGGATTTTTAATGACAATTTCTGCCTGGACGAAACTTTTTCCGTAAACCTTATCCAACATTCTTTGCCTGGCATTTTAGAAGGGACAGCGGCAGATGTCCATCCGCCACTTTACTATCTCTTTTTGAAAGCGGGGCACATCATCTTTGGCAATCAGGGATGGATGTTTCATCTTGTCTCATTAATTCCTTATGCCATCATATTAATTTTTGCACTGACTGTTATCTGGAAAAAATTTGGAAAAGAAGCCGCCGTCATATTAATTACACTGGCAGGCATATCCAATAACGCCGCTTACTACAGTGTGGAAGTCCGCATGTATTCCTGGGCCTCCTTATTTGTACTGTTAAGTTTTTATGAATTATACAATATCCTTTCAGCAGAAAAAAACAAACACTATGTTCTGTTTGCACTTTTTTCTCTGGCAGCTGCATATACACATTATTACGCATTGATATCCGTTGCCTTTTTCTACGTTATTATTTTGCTGCTGGCCTGCAGAAAAAAACTGCATATGAAAAATGTTTTAATCACCTGTCTCTGCACGATTGTGGGGTATCTCCCCTGGTTTTTCGTTCTTTTGGAAACTTTTGTGACTAAAATCGACACATTTTGGCTGAAAAATTATCCTGGATTCAAAGAAAGCATGAATTATCTGTTCTCTGACCAGTTTACCCCTGTATGCTGGGGTATTTTCCTGTTGGGTATTGTTTTGGCTTTCCTGTATGAATCAAATATCATACAGTTTCAAAAAGGTGAAAACAAAAAAATTACGATATCCGTCACCTTTGATAATTTTCATTTTTCTCATCTTCTGACATGGATGACAGCCGGAATTGTCAGTGTTATCGGAACAATTACCGTCGGAATTCTGGTTTCCAAATTGCTCCGGCCTTTCTGGGTTGCACACTATGCTTATCCCGTTTCCATTGTGGCATGGATGATTCTGGGAATTACCATATCCAAATTAAAAGGGAAAAAAGTCTATACTCTTCTGATTGTTGCCTACCTGTTGCTACTATCCATCCCGGCCTACCAGGAGCTTTATACATTTGAAAAACAGGCAAACAGGGCGCACCAGGCGACTCTGGCAGCCACTGTGGAGCAAATTGCTGAAGAAGATGTTATTTTATCCAACAATGAACATATGTGGGATGTCTTTGCTCCTTATTATTATCCTGGTATTTCCACGGAAACAGTCAATCCTTTTGCATTACCGGCTCTGAAAGAAAATACCACTTACTGGTTGTTTTTTATAAATGATAATGTACCGGAAATGGCGCCTGTATATTATGAAATTGAAAAACAGGGATTTTCCTATGAACAGATTGTAACAAACGGCAGTTTTGGTATGCACACAGTAAATGTATACCGGATTGAAAGCCAGGCTGCGGCAGAACCATAAAAATATATGCCTTTTGGAACTAGCCGGATGACCATCTCAATGTTCTGTAAAAAAATAAAGAGTCTGCTGCGAAATATAAGATACCCGGATATTTCGCAACAGGCTCTCTGCAATTCTTGTTAAAACTGCATGTAGATAAACTGACTGGCATCATACTGGCCGCCATAACAGCCATAAATGAGCACGGAAAACAATAGCAGGTAATAAACACCCCATCTTAAAGGCAACGGCATCCGGTCAATTTTATGTAACAAGGAGATTTCCTTTTCCTTCATGACGGAAACAATAAACATGATACATATTCCAATGCACAGTACCTTTACGTCCTGAAAGCTCCATCCTACCGCTGCGATATCCAAACCGGATTTTGGCCAGAAATCTGTCAGTATCTTTTGAGCAACTAAATTGATATCGCCAAATGAATGTACTATAAGCAATACATCTGATATTAAAACCAGGCATATTGTCCTCACCACACAAAAAAACTGATATCCCACGCCATTTCCATCAACGCGAAGTTTTCTCCTCATGTCGGAAAAATGATCTTCAAACATCATGGAAAAACAGATAATCACACAATTATACATACCCCAGGCAAAATAGTTGACACTCAGGTTATGCCACAACCCAATTAAAAACCAGACAATGGCAGTCCCGATAACCGTAGCCGCTTTCTTCCCCGCCTTCTTACTGATCTTTTTAAACCATTTCCCCACTTTCCTGCCTGTGGAGGACATGACAAAAGAAAACATCACGTAATCCCTGAACCAGTGACCCAGGGTAATGTGCCACCGCCTCCAGAATTCTGCCAGGCTTTTTGAAAAATATGGCTGCCGGAAATTTTCCGGTATCGAAATACCCAAAGAATCGCTTACCCCTATCATAATATCCATATAGCCGGAAAAATCCGCATACAGCTGTATAGCGTAAGCACACGTAGCCATAACGATAATCAGCCCGTTAAACTGTTCCAGATCCCCATAAACATAGTTTACAAACAATGCCAATCGTTCCGCCACAATCAGTTTTTTAAAAGCGCCCCAGAGAAATCTCTGAAGGCCATGCATCAATCTCGTATAATCAAATCGGATGACATCTTTGAAACAATCGCGAAACTGAGTATATCGGTTAAAGGGCCCCTGTACGATGGTTGGAAAATAGATCAAATACAACAAATATCTCCCAAAATTCCTCTCACACTTTTTCGGATCCCGATCAGAGTCAATCAAATATCCAATGGCCTTTAAGGTAAAATAAGAGTTCCCCAAAACAGAAAATAAATGGGCGGTTCTTCCCAGGACAAGCAATGCCACACAGGAAACGATAATCCCACGCCGGAAAAATTTCAAAAATTTGTCAGGACATCCTTTTTCCCGCAGGATGTTCAGAATAATGGCCCCCGCATAGGTCAGAAAAAATACCGCAATCAATATAACCGGTAGTTTCCCCATCGACAATATATAAAACACTAAGCTGGCGGCAAGAAGGGTTTCCCACTGATATTTCCGGGCCGCCGTGTAAAAAATCAAAGCAGAAACTGCCCACAGTATGAAAAATGAATATGAAAAGACTGCCATTATTTTCCCATAACCTTTTCAACAACTTTGATAATACCTTCTGTATTATTGAAATTCTCAGCCACGACATATCTGGCGTCGATCTCAATATCAAATTCCTCCTCCAGCTCAGATACTAAATTGATGATTTCAAAGGAGTCTACAATCCCGTCCTCCATCATGGTATTTCCTTCATAACTCAAAATATCCTCGTTAATCCCTTTGATGATCTCAATAATTTTCTCCCTCATGATTCTGCTCCTCTCATTAAAGTAATCTTCTTTACAGGCTGCTTCACATAATGATGTTTCAAATGAAGCCGTTCGCTTGCTTCATTTCCTTCCTTCACCCATGCCGTATATTTGATCTCTGCTCCGGCATACTGACGGTATAACGCATTGTGAAGACAGTCGGCAATCCCGCATCCACGTGCCTCTTGTTTAACAAACACAAAATCTTCCGTCACAGACTTTCCTGTTTCCGTATAGACCAGGTATCCCGCAAGCCTTCCCTCCCGTCCATATGCACATAGAAACCTTTTTTCTTTTATAAATCGTTCCTGATCCCTTGGAAGCAAATCCGTATATCTGTCGAAATCTGTATACAGTTCTTCCAAAACACCAGGATCCACGCACATTTTAATTGTAATATCGGAAATGTGACCTGTAATTTCCGGTGTCTTGCAAATCCATTTATAATAAACTGCATATTGCTTAAACCCTGTGGCCTTTAAAGGCGCCGACAAAACTGTTTCCTCGCCCTCCCTGACAATGAGGTCACACACAAGAGGAACATGGAACCCCTCTGTCCCTACTCTGCCTCCCTCTCCCATCTGCAGATACAGCCTTGAAAACCCATCGTCACAAAATACCAGGCTGATACTTTCATTTCTTATATATTCATATTCCAACTCGTCACGTTCTATCGCCTGTCGCAGATCAGACTCTGCTTTATAATAATTGGTTTTTATCCGGCGGACTTCCTGTTTTAACTTTGCCAACAGTTCATAATAATAGTCCACATCCGGCAGCACACCCTTTTCCCCGGACTCCGTAATCTCGACATACTGAAGCTCCAGAAAACCTCCGGCCTGAAATGCCAGATATAGCCTCCCCGGCCTCTCTTGTGCCATTTCAGACAACGACTTCCGATACCGAAGTATCTTAATGAGTTTTCCGTGACTTTCCGCCATAATCGGCGTAAAAAGCTTCTCTTCCGTCCCGGCTTTCTGCAGCTGTCCATACAAATCTTCTGCCGGAATGTCAAGAGAAATGATATGGCGCCTGCCCATATCCCCCGATTCATAACGTTCGAAAAAACTATCCACAGTCTGTATTCCGTCCATCAAAGCAGCTCCTTCAGTTTTACCCTGTCAATTTTCCCATTGGCGTTCAAAGGCAGTTGTTCCAGCGAAATGACCTTATTGGGTAACATGTATTCAGGGACAATTTTGGAGATTCTGGTATTGATATACGGTTTATCCAATTCTTTATCTAAAAACAGCACAATCTTTTTTCTGTTGTCATCATACAGACAGCAGCAGGAATCCACAGCCTCCAGGGAAGAAACTGCTGTTTCAATTTCACCCAGTTCAATCCTGTATCCCATATGCTTTATTTGAAAATCTTTACGGCATACATAGATCAGTTCTCCCTTTCCATTGTAATGGACAATATCACCTGTCCGGTAAATCCGTTCAGGATAAACAGTATTCAAAGGGTTCTGCACAAAAGCTTCTTTTGTTTTCTCAGGATTATTATAATAGCCGACTGCCACTCCTGTACCACGCACACAGAGCTCCCCGCTTTCTGTTCCGACCACTTCCGTATTATCCTCTTTTAACACGAGAATGTCCGTATTCCTCATCGGTATACCGATCGGAAGCGGTTCCTCATCGGAGAACTCACGGTCCACAATATAGTAAGTGCAGGCATCTGTAATTTCTGTCGGTCCGTACAGATTTGCATACAATAGGTCAGGAAGATATTTTCTCCAGATATTCAACTGCTTGTTGGGCATCACCTCACCGGCAAACAGTACTCTTTTTAACACGGCAGAAACATCCACATTCCGAAAGGCTTTTAATTTTGAAACCATAATCAATGCGGAAGGAACCCAAAATACCGTCGTAATTTTTTTCTCCAGGAGATAAGCCAGCAGTTTCACCGGCTGTGAAAATAATTCATCCGGTATAATATAAAGCGTTGCCCCTGTTTTTACGGAACTGTAAATATCCAGGATCGAATTATCAAAATAAAAAGGCGCCTGATTTCCAAACGAATCATCTTTATCGATGGAAAACGTATCTGTTACCCAGTCAATATAATCAAGAACACCCCGATGGGTAATGGCAACCCCCTTCGGATTGCCTGTGGATCCCGAAGTAAACAAGACATACAGCAGGTCAGTATCAATAATCCTGTCTTCCAGATATTCTATTTCCTTCGCTTCAACCTCATCGTTGACCAATTCCTGATAAACCAGTTTTTTCCCGGAAAAAGAAACCTCCCTCCCACTGCCACAGCGGTTCTCGTATTTCTTCTCACAGATCAAAAGACCCGGATTTAAGGTTTCAAGGATCTTTTCTATGCGGCCGGACGGCATATCCGTAGCGATGGGGCTGTAAAAATTTCCACTGTAGGCGATACCCAGATATGCAATCAACATATCTGACGATTTATCCATATAAACAGCCACCGGCTGTTTCGTCCTTCCCAGCTCCATATGTATGTTATGGGCAATGGATACCGCCATTTTCCGTACTTCAGAAAAAGTATAGGAATGATTTATGTCGGAAAATGCCGTTTTATCCGGAAACCTGCCTGCCGTCTCATCCAGCCATCTCGTAACACAGTTAAGCATCTTATCATCTCCTCCACAGTGTATCCATTATTTTTTCTTTTTTGATATGGTACGGATCGTAAAAATCTCCCATTGTCAAATTGCTGTTTTCCGGATCATAGGAGCCGAAGACATCAATGTTTCTCTCTCCGGCGAATTCCACAATATATTCCTCTGTTTTCGGAATCATTTCATATCTCTCTTCCCGCATGATAAACTCATACATCTGACCTGAGTATGGCGGCAGATAAAAAGAAACCTTGACTCCTCTCTCCTGAAGAAACAAGATCAGTTCCTCAAACCACTTTTTTAAATCAGCATTTATTTCGCTGTAATTCTCACATCCATAAAGAGAATGATCCGCATATATTTTCTCTGTTTCTTTTATAATGTCTTCCTCTGTATATTTGTACTGATACTCATGTCCATACAGATAAGAACCATCCTTATGTACTACTGTATACAGGGGATTATCACAGGAATCCGTTGCTTTTACCCATGCTCTTTTATGGCTTAACAAGTTTTGGAAATTATATTGGAAATAAGACGGAGACAGCAAATCCTTCCACTGTATTCCAAGCTCCGCCTGTTTTGCTTCCGGCACTGATTCCGCCAGTACCTGTTTCATGTATTCTGTATTGTTATCCCATTCCAAATATCGTGCTTCCCCACTGTTAGCATTAAACATCAGAGGGCTGACTTCCATCAATATTTCATCAGGAAGCTTGTTTTGCAAATATAAAATATAAATTTGCGCTAAATAATCATTGACCGAACATCCGCCCGACACTGCCAGATTATAAAAACTTTCCTGGTTCATATCCTCTTTTGTCAGCAGTACCATCCTGCTGCTCCCAAGAATCAGAAACTGATATCTTGGCATCCGGTTGATCCTGGCCCATTTGGGTCTTCTTTCGCTGAGCGCAATATCAGTCCCAACATAATAATTCTGATTTTCTGATATTTGTGCAATCCCATCATAAGTAACTCTGACAGATGCGTAAGAATCAACGTAATAATCAACCCCCAAGATCACTATCATCGCAACCGCGCAAAACACAAATACCTTTATAATTTTGCCCATATATCTTTCGTCTTTCAAAATTAATAAAATTTTCATGAATTTTATTATATAATAATGATATATAAAACACAAGCACTACTTTTTATTCTCCGCATGATTTTCCTGAATGGAATATTCCGCTGTCACGAATGAGGACGGTACATTCCAAAGAAATTTTTAACCAGGATCTTCATCAACCGACTATTTCCTTTAAAAAAGCTGATTTTTGTAGGCACTTTCCCTGCTTTCGGATAAGCCCTGGTTACGGGCACTTCACACGCCTTATATCCCAGCTGCGTTGCCCTCACGGATAAATACGCCAGAAGTTCATAGGTCATAAAAATATCCCTGAGTGGCTGTACCTTTTCATCCTGCAAATATCTGGCGGAATATGCTCTGTAAGCATTCGTTGTATCTGTAAATCTTTGATGTGCCGTCAGCGAAATCACGGGGGCATGGATGAATTTCACAGACAACAGACGAATAAGAGGAGTATTGACCGCCCTTCCCCCTTTTATAAAACGGGATCCCTGGACAAAGTCATACCCCTCCTTCAGTTTTTCTATGAAAATCGGAACATCCTCAATACTGTCTTTGTTATTTCCGTCAATGGTAATAATCCCTTTATATCCTCTTCGCAGCGCCCACCAAATCCCCATGCGAAGCTGTGCCCCCTGCTTTCCAATATCCTGTTTAATAAGCAGCGTATTGACCCCCAGCTTTCGCAGCCTGCTCTCCTTCGTACAGCCGTCGTCGGAACCTCCGTCACAGATCACCAGATCTGCATGGTCTGCCACACCATACCGCTCGGCCCGTCTTAACTCCTTGATAATTCTGTCTCCTTCATTGATAATCGGAATCAGTACAACATAGTCTGCAGATTTTTCTTTATATTCCCTGGCCTTAAATTGGGGAACGCCATTTTGTTTTTTATATATCATACATTCACACATTCCTTTCCAAATATCTGTTTCACATACCCCAAAACAGTCTCAATTTCTGTAGATGACTCTCTTTTTCCCATTTCAATGGAAACAAATCCCCGATACCCTTCTTCCTTCAATATCTGAAACAATTCTTCATGAAGTTTCCGCTGCACGATCAATTCTAATCCCGGCTCGCTGATATGTACATGATTAATATACCTTACCTTTCCTTCCAGCTCTGATATCCGTTCCCCGTTCTGAATTATGGTTCCCACATCCAGATTCAGTAAAAAGCCACTGGAATCCACCCTCTCAATCAATTTTAAAGCAGATTCCGTATCATTCACGAAATTCGTATGGTAAATGGGAGGATTGGCCTCCAGGCCAATGACCGTTTTTTTCACCGCCGCATAATCTCCCAGTTCTTTGAAAAATCCGACAGCCGGTTCCGGATCTGCCCCTTTCGGAAGGTTACGGTTTTTAGGACAGCCAAATACCAGATTTTTGCAGCCAATGACAGCAGCAAAATCAATGGCCTTCTTTGTATATTCCAATAAAATTTCCCGCTCTTTCTTCGTACCAAAAACATTTTCTGTACGGCCATACCAAATGGACTGCATGGATGGAATCGTAAGCTGATAATCCTCTTTTAACTGTCTACCCCAGGCTCCGGCCTCTTCAATCCTCTCATAAGGTTCCTCCGGAAAAATCCTGGTAGGCGCAATTTCCAGGCCGGAATATCCATACTCCTTCATCAAACCGTAAACCTGTAAATCCATCCTGGCCGGCCAGCCGATATTTGATATTGATAAATTCATCCTTTTGTCTCCTGCTGATTTTTACTTAAAATCTGTCCTGTTTTAAAAATATTTCAATTTCTCTGAGAACTTTTTCCTTCTCACAGATATAGCCGTCTTTTCCACCGAAAAGCTCTGCATAAATCGTCCTGTAATCATAATTGGCTGTGGGTCCGCTTAATTCATTGACGAACTCCTCTCCTGACAGATATCTGTATAATTCCCCGGCAGATACAGGTTCCGTAGCTGCATGCCACAGGGAAATACCCGAACATAAAGCTGTTTGAATATCGTTCCAAAGTCTTCCAAGATTATAAAACTGATATACACTTCTGCTGTCCGTAAAATTCAGGGCGCTGAACCCAAGATTTTTAAACCTGGCCTTTAAATCCAGCTTTTCATCATCGGAAATATTTTTTAATTTAAAAAATCCATTATCCTGTAAATCATAAAATGTTTCAATCGCCGCATCTTTTACCGAAAGCTCTTCCATCTTCTCTTTTTTCAGCATAAAGGGAATCACGTTCTTATAATCATAAATAAAATTCTTTTTTATATTCTTTCCGAAAAGTCCCGGAAGCCGTACAATCAGCGCATTGGGATATGTTTTCCGTACCCAGAGTTCCAGCTGATACCGGTTATACCCATAAGGGTGAAGATTCTCCGTATCGACAACAGAGGTTTCATCGACACCACCTGGATTTTTAAATACATCAATGGTTGAAATCAAAACCAGTTTTCCAGGATTTATTTTAGAAATATTTTTTTCTGCCTGAAAGATCTGCTCCATGTCCTTTTGGGGAGCGCAGTTGGCAAGGTACTTTTCTGCCCGGAGTCCTGCATAGACCAGCAAATCCGGATTCATCCCATATGCCTCTTCAATATTTTTAGAATTGTATGCCGCCTCAAACTGTCCGGTTTCATACAGATTGCTACCCACAAAACCGGTATATCCCACCAACATGTTCATGGTATGTCCCCTCATTTTGTTATTTTTTCAATACTTTCAAAACTATATTGTTTTCGTTTAAATACCAGATTCACCAAGAGCTGCAAATACTTTATAATAACTGTCAGTATCCCAAACAGCCCCAAAAAAGCAAATGACAAAAACAAAATCGTAGTGGTCCACCCTTCAATCGGATGGGAAGTCAGGTAGATAACCAGTGAATATATTACCATAAAGACAGACATGAGCATCATGAGCATCGTCATAACCAATGAAAACCGATACCCCACCTCTGTAAATAAAATCAGTAAATCCATCGCGAGGCCCGTTCTGTAATTTTTTTCTTTCTTGTCCGTCCTATAATCTTCCCTCCCCTCCCGTGGGACGTATTTCATATGATCTGTTTTTAACCCACAGCTGGCATATACAGCCTTTCTGTAAGGTATCGTCTTATTCATGGAACTGATCCTGTTGATCACTCTCCTGCTTAAAATGCGAAACCGCTCCGTCGATAATTGATAGCTTAAGTCGGTAAAGCAGTCAAACACTTTGTAAAAAATCCTGGACGACAGCCTTTCCCTTTTATCCGGGGAAGTGCTGACAATATCATATCCTTCCAGTGAGCGCCGGTAAACTCCCATAACCTCCGCTTCATCAAAATCCCGGACCACAGAATCAAACTCAAAAACAAAATCTCCGATTGTCAAATCCATCCCCGCATTCATTGCTGTTTCCAATCCATGAAAATAGCTCATATTTAATACGGAAACATTCGATGCCGCGGCTTCCCTGCTGGCTTTTCGGATCTCATCGACACTGCCGTCCGTGGAGGCATCATTGACGCAGATAATCTCCGAATACTCAAAATTTCTTTCCAAAATCCCCATAAGCATCCCCAGAAACTGTCCCACCCATTCCTGCACATTGTGTACATAGACAACGGCAGATATGAAATTTTTTTCCTTATTAACCATTTTTCAGTACCTCATCTAAATCGTATACCGTATTGATTTTCCCGGACAATACTCCCACACACGTAGGATTTGTAGAATAAATTCGGATTACTGTCGGCCGTGAATCATCAATTTCCGAACTCATCAAAATTGGTTTCATGGAAAACAGCGATTCTTTATACTCAAAATCATATTCTTCACGCAGGTATTTCCGCGCAAGGCTTGCCATATATGGAAATGCTGAGTCCGGTTTTGCAGGGCAGCTGTTACAATTTCCCAAACGCCCCGGATAACAGTAACCTTTACATTTTTTCTGACATTCAAAAGCAGGCAAAGCTTCATAACTGGTGGTATGAGGTGTAAAGGTCACCGATGTAAGAGAATGGATTCCTGTTTTTCCAAAAGGCATAATTGAAAAAAAAGGGCCGTCCATGACGGTAAAGCCATATTCTTTTAAAGCCTCATTGGCATCACACAGAATAATCTCACATAATTCATACTTAATCCTGAACTTTTCATACCCCAACATATTCAGGATCCCATTTGTCCCGGCATATGCCGCATTAAGAAGAAATCCTGTCCGGTACTCATTCCCCTCAGTATCCAGAATCAGATAACTATCCTGTAATTTTTCAATGGAATGAATTCTGACGTTATATCTGACAATTACATTTTTAAGCGAAGACAGCTGTTCCAGGTAATAATCTTTCAAAATCATTGCATCATACGTATATTCCCTTGTCGCAAATGCGCTGTCGCACATCCCCTTTTTAAAAAACCTCTCCGCATGCAGCTCCTCGCAGGGAATCCCCGCCGCCTTACAAAAATGTTTAAACTGTTCTCCATTTGACCAGGAATATTCTGCCGATGTGGCATATACCTTGTGAAATTCCCGGTTGATACAGAAACTGAAATCCCTGTTAAACCGTTCAAAATAACCGGCCGATTTCATTGCAGTGGAAATAGAGCGGGGATAATGATATCCCTGGTGCACTCTCGCCTGGTTGACATAAGTGGCGCGCCCAAAAGCTTCAGGATCACACTCTAAAACGAGAACTTTTTCCCTCCTCCTGCCACAAAACAGCGCCGCATATAAACCATACAAGCCGGCGCCTACAATGATTTTGTCAAAGCCCTCCTTCATCTGTACCTCCACTGGAAAATATTCCGTTTTTAATACTCCAGCCATTTTTTACACACGGATTTTATACGGCTGACGCATATCCCCAACAAAATTGAAATGACAAAAACACCAACGGTCCGTGACAACACATACAAAATGCAGCCTACACTGCTTGACAAAAAATACGGCCTCATAAAAATCCTGAGCATCAAATATTCCAGAGGATCATGAAAAAGATAGACATAAAATAAGTTCCTGATCACAAGATTCCACACTGCATGGTCTGCGGCACGTTTAAAAATCCTGGAACAAACATCAGCCAGCAAATATGCCATAAAAGAGCCTGATAAAACCACGAAAAAATCATCTAATATTTCATATCTGGAATTCAAAATTTCAACAGCCAAAACAATCGTAAATGCTGTTATAACCTTACGTAAATTCCATTGCCTGACTTTTCGTTCATACTCAAAGCAATATCCCAGGGCAAAATAAAAAATATACTGGAGACCTGTTTTTAATTTCAAAACATCGAAAGGCAGAAAATCGTATGTCAACTGGATTATCCCTGCAATGAACAACAAGGCATAGATACTGTGTACCTTAGCCTTGGATAATATTTTTTTCAGACAAACAAAAATCACGATACACCAGAAAAGCGCTGCCAGAAACCATAAGTGCCCGCTGTCATGCCCGGACAAAAAACCCTTTAAAGCCTGTAAAAAACTTTCGTTATTATAAAAATTCCCTATCCTTTTCACCGGCAACATGAACAGCCAGCCACAAACAAAATACGGGATCAGCAGCCTTTTCGCCTTTGATTTCACTATTTCATCAAAAGTCCCCATGGGCCTCAATGCAAGTACCGCGCCTGAAAGCATAAAGAACAAAGGCATATGGAACCCATATACCCAACGTGAAAGGTCAATATACCCCCCCCCGGTAATCAATGTATATATCCAACTTACTGTACCCGGCACTTCATACGCAATACCTCCATACTCCGTGTGTAAATCCAAATAGGCGCTATGACCAATCACAACAAAAACCGTAGCAATCAGTCTCAGCCAATCATATACTTCTACTCTTCCACCTTCCGCTTTTTTCTCCAACGTATCCATCCCAAGCCCCCCTATTGTACTTTTATCTTTTCTTTTGCATCTGGGGATGCTTTCTTAAAAAGGCCGGCCAGTTTATGGAGAATAATGTAAAAGCAAGTCTGAATAAACCCAAAATACCAGAGTACATAACTCATATGCGTATGGATATAGGAATGTGCTTTTGCCAGACAAAACCAGGATACCGACGTGACAAAAAAGACAATATACATTGATAACAATTCTGTATTTAATTTTTTCTCTTTATATTCATATCCGAAAATACAGAGCGGGACGATGCAGATCAAAGGAAACCAGTTGCCTGTAATACCCGCCAGCACCTCCGTGGGAAAATGGAAATACTTACAATAAACCTCCCATACAGATGCATTAAAAGCTTCCCTGTGGACCGCAACATTATATTCATTTATATCAGCTCCCTGGGTTCTCCTGAGCACATCCTCCCGGAATATTGTTTTCAGGCCTTCCAGAAGATCCCCGTTTCCACGCATGGGAGCATGGAGGCAAAGCGCTGCTGCAAACCCCAGTAACGCTGCAATCCCCAGAATAAATATGGTTCTGGCCAGCAGCAAAGACCTGTCTTTGTCCTTTCTTAAAACCGCTGCTGCAAAATCCACCAGTGGAAACGAAATCAGCCCCATCATAATCACCGATATGTATTCATAGCCGCACAGGCATTTCCCTGTAATCGCTATAAAGGCTATGATATAACTGATCATCCTGCATTTGGAGCTGTGGATCTTCCACGCACAAAAAAGACCTGCCGCCATGGGAATAAACCAGGTAAACTCCACCCAATAAAAATTCCTGGCAAAATTGACAATCCATGGAGACAGCCAAAAAGTAACAAAAAAACATCCTGCCAATGTCCTGTTATATTTGCAGGCAAGAAGCATTACAATAAGAACAAATACCACTGCCGTCCCGATAGAACATAAAAGGTTTAAATTGGCAATCACTTCATTTACAGGCATATACCGCGCCAGCCGCTTAAATACTTTTCCCTGCAGCCCATATTGGCTCGTATATGCAGTCAATAGCCCCGGAGGCAGCTTTTCCTTGTCCAAATTATAAAATGACACATTCTCCAGACTTCCATACTTTGCTTCCGTAAGAATCCTGGCGCTGTCTAAAGAAATAAATATCCAGGAACCTCCGGTATCCTCCGCTTTTGTAATCTGAAAAATTTCACCATTTTCAAATTCTATATAGTTGCCTTCTTTTGCAATTTCCTTTGTATACAAATTAGCGCTTATTGCAACTGCCGGTTCCGATCGAGAATAACCATTCCGCCAATATTCATTTGTCAGGAACTCCAAATCATAAGAAACCAACCGTCCCTTCACATCGTAATATCTTCCCATTCCGAAACCGTTTTCACTGCTGTCAGAAAAGCCAATCCCTTTCTGGTCAGCATAAATCATGCCTGTTACCAAAGTCTCACTGTCTGCCTGGAATCCCTCAAAATAAACATTCTGGTTATCCATGGAATTGTACATATAATTCCAGGAGAGTATTGCAGTCATAAAAAGACCTGCCGCCGCTATTTTTACATATTTCCTATAATCCGCTTTTAAACAGCCGCCACATCCATATCCCCATACTGCAATCATAAAAAAAATGATTAAAACTTTTTCCTGGAATGTAAATGTAGATTCCCCATAGGCATATCCCACGAGAATATTGCCAGAAACAGTTTCGTCAGGCAAATAATCTGAATCTACAGCCACCAGAGAAGGACCTGCAGGAGAACCGGTAACAGAAAATTTCAACGTATAAACCTTCCCTTTTTGCAAATTTGCACTTGTAAAAAGCTTGTACCAGGTTTTCTCTTTTATATCTTTTAACTCTGTCTCAATGGTATCTAAGGCTTTTCCATTTCCATCAATGACTGTTAACTCTATGAAACCTGTATTCTCAGCAGGTATATCCGATAAAAAAATTTCAAAGCCTTTAAAATGAGAATTTTCCGGTGAAAACTGCATCTCAAAATCTGTTTTTCCAAGATCAATTTGCTCCAGAAAATCTTCCTCAGAAATCTGGGTATAATCTACCTCGTCACAAAAATATCCATGTGTAAATATATCCATCGGCCCGATAAGTATAATTATCAAAATCAGAATTAGCGTGCCCGCCGCCATAAGCCTTGCTTTCTTGTCCATCTGCCCATCTCCGTTTAATTATAAGTATAATTATTATATATCATTTCAAAAACAAGGGCAAATAATTTTTAATATTTATTTTACATGTTACCGCCGATTGGCAAGAGCATACACGGTCGGAGTTTGTGCGTCCTTGCCAATCGACGGTATGATCAATGGATACAAAAAAGATGGCTAAAAAATAGCCATCTTTTTCCCAATCAGACCCACCATATATAAAATAATTTTACTGTAAAGCCTGTTCCCATATATTCCCTTCAACTGTCCTCATGTCGGTGACGTCATAGTGATTAACAATGTATTCACCCAAAAAATCTGTCACTTTTATCGTTCCACTGTCATTCAAGTGTCCGATATCGAAGAAATCGGTATCACCATCTAGGCCAATTTCTTCAATATGTTCAAACAAATTAAGATATGCACAGTTGTTTTCTTCTGCATATTTTTTCATTGCATCACCATGTGTATATTCACCTCCCCATGGAACCGTATAAAAAAGAATACTTATATTATTTTCATCGCAAATACGAACTATTGAGTCTAAAACTTCTAAAGCGTCCGCCGGCAGTTCCTCTTGATTAAACGCAGACGGATCCGGAATTGTTATCGGCTCAGCGCTGTCCGCTGCCACATAACCCATTGATTTAAAAAGATCATGTTGATACGTATTATTTCGGAAATTATATTGCGTAATGTTTATCCAATCATCATGAAAAGCGCATAATGGCATATAATAAGACAAATATCGTTCTTTGTCGTCACCAAAACACTGTTTTAAATATTGCTTTTTCGTGTCGGAGTTCGGCAACGCCTTGGTAATATAAATTTCTCCGGTCATATCAGTATCCTGAAGCACATATCCTGCAAGATAAGCCTCAATAAGAACAAGCTTCGGCGATTGCGTACGAAGGGAATCCTCGAGAAACAACTTTGTTGTATTTATTCGCTGCCAATCGCATCCATAATTATATGCTCCGATTCCATACTTCTTATACAGCTCCATAGGAGCCAGTTCTCTCCACATATGGCTGCTGCCATATCCTATCACTTCAAAGGAATCCTCCGGCATACTGTGAAATGTATCAATCCCCATAAATACAATGTCCGTATTCAATGGGCGTACCAGTAGACCCAGGTAGTATATCCCCACCAATGTCAACACCAATGTCACGGCACAACCTACCAGCCTTTTGACAATTCTCTTTTTCATACCTATCCCTCCCTAAAATTGGAAATAAATAAAATTCGCTTTATCAAACTCCGGTCCCCATTTGCCAAAAAGCAAAATAAAATTGATCGCAAAAGCAATAAACAGCCATCTAAACCAATAATCCTGATTGAGAATTACTTTCCGAATCACAATTTTTTTGTGTTTACAATAATCAGCAAACACTAGGATAAGAATACAAAACAACATAAACCAATAGTTCTTTATATCCAAACCACACTCATAAACAGAACCGTCTAAGAATATCCATGGATTCTTTACACTTATCATAGATTTAATAATATCCAGAGCCTCCATAAAACGGCTTGCCCTGAAAAAAATCCAGGAAAAATTAATCAATATAAAAGTCCCCGTCATACAGGCAAGTTTATGTCCCAATGACTGCCTGTTCAGCTGAAGAACGGAGACCACCTTATCCCTAACCGGCTTGATCATTTCTCCAATCACCTGATAAAGTCCATTCAATCCTCCCCAGGCGATAAAAGAAAACTGAGCCCCATGCCATAATCCGCTCACCAGGAATACGCACATTTTGTTAAAATATTTACGGATTTTCCCTTTTCGGCTCCCACCCAACGGGATGTATAAATAATCTTTAAACCAGGAAGTCAATGATATATGCCATTTACGCCAAAAATCGGCCACAGACGTAGAAAAATAGGGCGCCTCAAAATTTTCCATCAAAGAAATCCCCAGAATCTTGGCAGCGCCCATGGCGATTGTCGAATAGCCTGAAAAATCACAATAAATTTGAACAGCAAACAACACGGTTGCCAAGATAAGATAAGCCCCTGGATATGTAGTATAATTTCCATATACAGTATCTACAAAAATAGCGATTCTATCGGCCATGACTATTTTTAAGAAAAATCCCCATAACATTAAAAGCAAGCCCTCGCGCGCTTCTTCAAAATTAAATTTTGAGGGGACGGCCAACTGTTTAAGCAAATTCTTAGAACGCTCAATCGGCCCAGCCACCAACTGCGGAAAAAACGAAACAAATAATGCATATCTAAAAAAGTTTTTTTCCGCATAAATATCATCCCTGTAGACATCCATAGTATAGCTCAACGCCTGGAACGTATAAAAGGAAATGCCCACCGGCAAAAGAATATCAAATACAGGAAGATTCAACTGAACATGGATTCCGGCAAATATCCTGGTCAGGCTGTTCAAAACAAAATTAATATATTTAAACCAAAACAATATTCCCAGATTAATTAAAAAGCTTCCTGCGACAACCAGCTTTTTCAGTTTCAACTGTCTGTCAATTTTATAAGCCGAATGTTTAATTTTTTCTATCATCAGGCCGCTTATATAAGTAACTACTGTCGATGTAAATAATAAAAGTATATATTTGGCGTTCCAACACATATAGAAATAATAACTGGCAGCCAAAAGCCATATGTGTTTTATTTTAATGGGTATAATAAAATATACTAATATCACAATGGGAAAAAAGATTAAAAAATCAATCGAATTAAACAGCATATCTGACTCTCCTTATGTTTTTTCTTCGTATACATAAGTTTTTATATTATTTTACACTTTAACAAAAAAACTTGTATAATGTCAATAAATTAGGTATAATAGGATTTTAATATCATAAACGATTTTTCTGTTTATTTATAGAACCTGTTTGTTTGGCAAAAATTTAGGCCCCCATGATACTAAATGTATCATGGGGGCCTTTCTCCATCTCTCATCTAACAGTAGATATTCTCTTTTAATATCAGATTCGGACTCTGCCCAAACACAATTTCACCTTTTTTTGCAATAACCACAGCCTGTGTCCTCCAGCAAATTCGAGCCGTCACATTTTTTTCTGCTCTTGCCATTCTTCTATATATTTTTTAGCATCTTTCATAAAGCTCACTGCTATCAGAACAATAACCACTCCAATGGGGAAAGCCGCCACAATACTTACCGACTGTAAGTTACTCATAGAGCTTTCTGCAAATAAGAGTGCGATTGGAAGCAAAATCAGAAGAATACACCACATCAGCTGAATACTTTTATGAGGCTGTTCCTCCTCCCCAAGCCTCCGATAGCTATAACAGGAAGCAGTAAGCGCAATGGAGTCAAAGGAGGTCGCATAAAAAGCAACCATCGTCACCAGTACCACCACTAAAATCACAGGTGCACAGGGCATCGTCCTGATAATAGAAACAATCATACCATAGAGGTCACCTGTTTGCTGATACTGTGCAATAAAATCAGCTGCTCCCGTCATCTGCATACCCATGGAATAATTTCCGAGAACAATAAAACTCACAAGAGTTGAACCCACGCCAAAAATATATCCTCCGAAGATTGTCTGGCGGACTGTCCTCCCACGGGAAATACTGCCGATAAAGAATGGCGCCGCCACACACCATACCATCCAGTACGCCCAATAATAAATCGTCCAATTCTGAGGGAAATTTGATGTTCTCAGCGGATCGGTAAAAGTAGACAAATCCACAAAATTCTGTACCATTTTACCGAGGGAAGCAATTCCTGTCTCAACAATATACTGAGTCTCCCCGCTGAACAATAATACAAAAATCAAAAGGCCATAAAACATATAAATACAGGACTTGGCCAGAATACTGATGCCTTTAAAACCGTGGAGCAGTGAATAAGTATACACGAAACAAGTGATGATTAAAATTATAATATTGATCATTGTACGGCTGATCTCCACATGAAATAAATCGCCAATAATGCTGGCCATAAGTGGCGTGGCAACACTGAAGGTGGTCGCAGTTCCCGCCAACAGCGCAAAAACAGCCAGCAGATCAATCAGCCTCCCTGGGATACCATCCGTATGCTTTCCCAAAACCGGGCGGCATGCTTCTGAATATTTCTGCCGGCTTCTTTTTCTGACATGAAGCATAAATCCAAATGCCACAGCCAGTACCAGATAAAAACCCCACGGAATAAAACTCCAGTGAAACAGGGGATACACGCCGGCCCATTCCTGGATACTTCCCATCTCGGCAATATGCGGATCCGTTGCATAAAGAACCCATTCAGAAAAAGAATAAAACAGGATGTCTGCCGCCAGGCCGCAGGTAAACATCATGGAGCCCCAGGCAAAAAAAGAGTACTTCGGTTTTTCACCAGGATTACCGAGCACAATATCCCCATACTTTGACCCGGCTATAAACAGCGACAATAAAAAAATCCCCAAACCGATGACCAGATAATAGGTCCCGAAAGTATCGCCAAAGAAGAAACGAATCTGGGTAAGTACCGCATTGGACTCTTCCGGAAGAAAAAAGAACAGTATACACAATACAAGAATGATTCCCAAAGGCAGCAATGTAATCATCCAGTCAATTTTACTGTGTTTCAAAGATGGCTTCTTCTCTGTCAGAATATCTTTACTCATTGATGTTGGTCCTCCACACGTTTATATTCCTCATCTCAACAGCAGCTTACCTCATTAACCCTGTTTATACTTTTCATAACTCTTATCCAATGCTGTCAGTTCTTCTAAATTGTCTATCTCAATCAAATCTTCAGCCGCCATCTCTCTTATCCCCAATTCATACTCGTCTAAATGGCAAAACATCACCACATCATCCCAGTAAATCTGACGGTTCTGTTTCCTCTCAAATTCCAGCTCCAGATGTGCCTTTAGTTTTTTTCCATCTTCCGCCGTCCATCTGGATATACTGTAAAGCTGCCATCCATTTCTGCCACCGGTTTTACAACATGACTTCACAATTCCATTTTCCACAGTCTGCAGCCATTCTGTCGTCTCTTCCTCCGTCCACACGCTATTGTAACCGGACCGTTCAAACTCCGGCGCCAGAATGTCGGAATTATAAATAACCTGATCGCCATCCAGAATAATCGCATCTTCTATATAATTTCTTGCAACATATAAAGAAGCGATATTATTACAGGTATCATACCAGGGATTATCAATCAATTTTAATCCTGGATATTCTTTTTCCAGGCTTTGAAACTGTTCCTTCAGATGACCTACAACTACGTAAACTTCATGAATTCCATTTTTATGCAGCCCCTGAATAATCGTATCAATCATACGGACACCATTCACTGTGATCAACGGCTTCGGCGTCTTCAAAGTAACCGGCCTCATCCTGTCTCCCAGGCCGGCCGCCATGACAATGGCACGTTTTACTGTATGCATATGTTTCACCTCTGACTACTTTTTTTCTCTTCCAGTTTCCACAGCTCATCCTGCACGATCTTATAATAATCCTTTGCATACCGGTACTGCCACAATGCATACTCTCCAAAGTCAATACCGCAGATTTTTTTATATTCACACCAGTTACTCCAAAGCAGGCCGCAGGCAGCAATATAACAGTATATTTTTATACGGTTCTCATCACTGCATTTTCCCTGAAAATAGGCGGCAATCAGGCGATCCACCCATTTCCTGTCATAAAAAGAATAAATACAAAACATTGCCACATCCACATGGGGATCCTGCATCCCTGCATATTCCCAATCGATCAGGAGAATCTCCTCTTCCCCACTCCTTTTTGTAAAAAGAAAATTATCCGGCACCGCATCCATATGGGTCAACACCCGTTCATTGACATGGGCATCAATATATTCCTTTAACGAAAATACTTGTTTCTTCGTTTCCTGATAATCCATATAAGCAGAGGCTCTGTCTCCCCACAGGGTTTCATAAAATTCAATCTGGTCAAAGATAGCAAATTCATGATCGACCTCCAGTTTCATCTCATGGAACACTCGCAGACGTTGCATACATTTTTCAATATCGTTTTCATCCATCGCATCACAAACCCGCGCATCTTCTAAAAATTCTGTGATTTTATATCCATTTTCCGAATTGATATAAATAATATTATCGCAGATTCCCTTTCCCCCGATAGTCTCATATACCGCTGCTTCCTGCCTGCGGTTAATTAATTGCTCCGTCCCCTCTCCCGGAATACGCATAATGTATTTCTTCCCATTGCAGATAAAACAAAAGGAACGGTTCGTCATTCCTTTTGTTAAAGCGGTAATATCTGTAATATCATCGACTGAGACACCCAAAGTTTTACAGATCACCTCAATGGCCTTTGTTTTCAGATGCCTGGATGCCCTGTCCAATCCACGAAGTTGTTCATACGTATTGATTTCAACCATGTCAGCCGGACAGAACACATCAGCCTCCAGAATCATTTTTCCATCCTGATACAAGGCCGATTCCCAGCATGCTGCATCGTACCGTATGTCTTTACATAGTTCAACAACACGTTTCCGAACCTTTTCCGCCTCTCTCTCCATAAGATAACAAATGCCCGTCATGACATTGCCATCAGCAAAATCATAGCCGGAATCCGAACCTGTCTCCTGATTAATCCGTACAACACTGCCGCTGACCGCGGCACCATTTGTTCTATACCAAGAATGAGATTCTTGGAAATGGTAAGGATTCCTACCACACCAAATATCAGAGGGAATAATATAAGAATCGGATAAATACTCTAATACACACTTCAACGAATGAAGGTTGTCCTTGACCATGTATATCGGGTTCTCAATCAGTTCCACTTCGTATTGACGAATTAGATACTCATACGCCTCCTTCATAAACCCGACAACAATATAGATTTCTTTGATGTTGACTTCATGAAGCTGCTTAATCGTTCTTTCAATCAGTGGCTCTCCATGAACTTCCAATAATCCTTTTGGTACTTTTGTGTTAATCGGCACCATACGGGTTCCAAAACCGGCCGCCAGAATAATCGCTCTTTTCGGCGTTTGATGAGGAAACTCTTTTGTTATTTGGACAACGTCTTTCTCATTCCTCTCTATACAGCCAGATTTGTTCATGTACCGCCCTTCCTCTCCTTCCTCATTTTATACTCTACCAGTTCAAAATCCCATTTGGTATCTATATCAATGGAATTTTCTTTATCCATAATATATGCGATTGTGTTGTCGTCATAATAAGTACGCTTATTCTTCAACAACATATAATCTAAAATATAAATTGCACCGTTTGGAATATAATATTTTCGGTTTACCTGCCGGTTATTGACCGCATTAGCCGCGTCGAAACCAGCGTTTTCAATGCAGCCCCTGTCATTTTCCACATAATACCAGCTGACAGGTGTTTCAGCCTCTGTCATGGAAATTAATGTGGACGCGTTTCTCTGTCTCCATAAGCGGACTGCCTCATCAATGTTTTTTTCATTTCTTAAAGGAGCTGTAGGCAGCAACACCATAAACTTATTCATATCTTCCCCGTAATGCTCCGCCATATATTCGGCAAAATGAATATATACATCAACCGCGCTTGCCGTGTCGCTTGCAAGAGATTCCGGCCGCAAAAAAGGTACTTCCGCACCATATTTTCTTGCTATTTCCGCAATCTCCTCACTATCTGTAGAAACCACTGTGCGATGTATCTCTTTCGCATGTAAAGCGGCCTCAATCGTATGTGCAATCAGAGGTTTTCCACATAATTCCCTTATATTTTTTCCCGGAAGTCCTTTGGATCCGCCTCTTGCCGGTATTACAGCAATCATCCTGCTCTTCCTCCTTCCTGTTGTTCATGTTTTACCAGACTCCACCAGAATCCATCCTGGTCATTTAACGTTAAATTTTCTCTTTTTTCATAATATTTTTCATATAACTGCCTCAGTTTTTTTAAATACGGCTCCTCCTCTTCCAGCAGTTTATAATGTTCTATTTTAATAAGAATTTCCTTTTCCACCTGTGCCCCAGCCAGCACTTTTTTTCCTGCAATATTTTGAGCATGAATCCGATAATATGTATAGCAGTTTTCCACTTTCTTCCCCCGCATACCGGCCAGCAAAATACGGCTGTATAAATACCAATCAAAAATCTTCGTATTTCCCTGGTTTAAAGAAGTGATGAACTGTAAAGAAAGCTTTTTCAGCCAGATACCTGTATTTGACAATCCCAGATAATTTTCCTCTGCAATCTGCCTCCACGATAAAGTTTCTGCCGGAAGTTCCGGCATAACGGCCTGTCCGTCAAAATCCAGAAGCGCGTTATAATAAAAAGAATAATCAGGATCAAAAACTTCCAGATAATTCCCCACTCTGTTGCCTGACAACTTATCATCACAATCACTTAAAATTAAAAAGTCATACCCCCGCACTTTTGTTTCATAAAGCAGCCGGACTCTCAACTGGCTAATTGAACTTCCTCCGCAAGCGTTTACAATGATGATGTCGTTTTTCCTTTCCGGATAATATTTTCTCAATATTTTTTCAAGATACTCTTCTGGCATATCATCATTTAACAGTAATACCGCAAAGTTTTGATTTGTCTGTTCTGAAATAGATTTTATAAAATCGTCCAGATATTCCATTGCCCCTTTATATACTACACTTGCCACCACGATCTTCATCACAATATCATCCACCAGTCTAGATCTCAAAATCAAACAATCGCTGCCGGTATCCCTACAACAGTAACATTAGCCGGAATATCCCCCACAACAACTGCACCTGCTCCCACAATACTGAAATCACCTGTTTTAATTCCCTGCCGGGCCACGGCATTTGCGCCTATAAAACAGCCTTTTCCAACTTCTACGCCGCCGCACAAAACGGCAGATACCGCCACATGGGAGAAGTCCCCGACGACACAATCGTGTTCCACAATGGCTCCGGTATTAACAATGGCCATTTTCCCCACAACTGCTGCCGAATTAATAACTGCATTTTTCCCCACAAAGCTTCCCTCACCAATCAGGACATCCCTCGCCACCACCGCCGTAGCATCAATAACAGGAGGAAGAAGAAAGCCAATCTTTTTCAGGCTGTCATATAGCTTCTTCCTGGCATCCCCTTTTCCCAAATACCCGATACCTATGCAAGCATGCCGGATACCGTCCATATAAAACCTCTTCATATCTGCATCCGTACCTATGATCTTATATCCACGGTAAGAAAACTCTGCCGGCATGTCTTTTCCTATAAAACCCACAACTTCATATTCGCCTTCCGATTCAATGGCATCCAGCATGGATTTTGCATGCCCGCCACAGCCGATCATTATGATTTTTTTCATTCACTTCCTCCGAAAACCCGCAAAATTAAAAATCATCTAATGAAATTAATGAGTCTCGGGAAATGTCATGTTTTGCGGCCCTTCCCACCAAAAGATCATAATATTTCGGCTCGATACCTGTCCCCGGCCGTTTAAAGTCTAAATTTTTGTCACTAAAAACTTCTCCCGCCTTTATGTCTGTAGCCGCTACAATACTCCTCTTAAAGGCATCTCTGCGCTCCTGGTCTTCGTTGACCACCTTCTGATAACTACCCAGCATCTGATAGGCCGTTCCCGCAGCCTCACAAATCACTGAGAGTTCGGCAGGATCTGCTGAAATCTTATGATCCCATCCTTTCATATTCTTGTCAATCGTAAAATGCTTTTCAATGATACACGCGCCCTTACCCATTGCCAAAATCGGCGCCAAAGTTCCCAGTGTATGGTCGGAATATCCCACTTTACAGCCAAAAGTCTGGCGCAACATATCAATATTATTTAAGTTTACCATCCTGCTCTCCGGCGGATAGATAGACACACAGTGCAGTAAAATAATCTCTTCGCAGCCATTTTCCCTCAGGCACTGCACCGCATCGCTGACGTCCGCCAGTCCGCACAGTCCGGTGCTGATCACCACAGGCCGTCCCTTTTTCGCCACATACGTAAGGAAAGGAATATTATTCAAATCCATAGAAGCAATTTTAATAAACGGAACTTTCAGCTCATCCACCAGCAAGTCCACTTCCCCTTTGGAAAACGGAGTAGAATTAAATTCTATCCCTATGGAATCGCAATATTCTTTTAACAGATAATGGTCTGCACGGTCAATACTATATTCATCCACAATTTCTTCCAGTGTATAATCCGTTCTGTTCCTGTAATCGTCACGCAGGAAATAATTATCTGCATACACTTTCTTTGAAAAAATCGTATCTTTTGACCAGGACTGGAATTTCACACAGTCAGCGCCACTGGCTTTCGCAGCGTCAATTAACTTTTTCGCCAGCTCCATATCCCCATTATGATTGGAACCGATCTCTGCAATAATGTACGGTTGTCCATACTCTTTAATTTCATTAAACCGAAACATAGTTACGCCCTCCATCTTTTACATTAATCTTCAAATTTTTTTCTCATTTTTTCCAGCTCGTCCAACTGTCCCATATCCATCCAGTCATCTTCTTCCACTATATAGGTTCCAATACATTCCCCGTCTTTTATACACATATCTATGACATCCGTTATATGGATAAACGCCCGTTCCGGTATCTTGTTCAAGAACTCCGGTTCTATTATATAAAATCCGGTATTGGTCAGAAAAGAAAAATTCGGTTTTTCTCTTAATGCCTGCAGCCTGCCTTCTGAGTCGGCCTCAACCGTCCCATATGGGATTTCAATCTGCTTCTTTGCACATACCATGGTCAGAATGTTGCCTGCTTTCCGGTGATAAGACAATATTTCCCCGTAATCTGCATCGACCAGAATATCACAGTTTGTCATAAAAAAAGTGGAATCCATCCTCTGGAGAAGTTTTAATCCTCCCCCGGTACCGCCAAAAGTCTCCTCCTCTACAAAATCAATCTTTAAATCTGAATCCGTCTCTGAAAAATAAGCTTCTATAAACTTCTTTTTATAGTTTACAATCATTGTAATATCACTACAGCCAAAATGCGAAAACTGTTCTATAATACGTTCTGTAATGGTCTTTTCCCCAATCGGTATCAATGGTTTAGGGAGGATCTGCGTATATGGATACAGCCTTGTCCCCTTTCCTCCCGCCATAATGACCACAGGTACTTTCAGTGTTTGAAACTCCTGGACAGACTCTCCCGTGTCAAAACATATTTTTTTTACCTCACCCGCCGGGTTGACCAGAGGAATCGCTGTAATTCCACATTCCCTCATGTATTTCTGGACATCGGTTTTCGTGTCGGCCGGTAAAAATTTTGGACAATAATTTGCCATACTTTTTACCGCCTGCCCCATATCCCCTCCCCGCAACATATAACGGCGGATGTCCCCGTCACTCACGACACCTTTCAGCTGTTCTTTTTCACATATGAACAAGATTCCTTTTCCATTGGCATCCAATTTTTGTATCATCTCGCCAACTGAAATATTCTCATTTATAAGATAAGCCTGTATGTTCATCTCCTGTCCATCCTTTTCATCTCTCTGCCCAAACTGAAAATACATAACATCCGTCTTTTCTTCAAACAGCCACCGCTTCCGTATCTCTATGCACCTGCAAGGCTCTCAAATACTTCCCGGACTTGTTCTGCCACGTACCGAATCTCTTCTTCCGTAATCTGAGTGCTGGAAGGGATATTCAAAATTCTATCTGCATAATACTCTGCTTTCTCCAACTGATATGCCGCTGAATTCCGATATGGAATCTGTTCATTAATCAGCCCCCAGATCGCCCTGGTCTGCACCCCCCGCTTTTCCAGCGATTCTATAATCTCCCGCATGGTTGCAGTAATCCGGCTTCTGTTCACTTCCAAAGAATAAAACCACTGATTTGATATGGTCCCCTTCCTGAATGGAATCAATTTACAAAGTTCAAATTTTTCAAACAAAACTTTATATCTGTCATAATTGGCCTGTTTACGGCGTATAAACTCCGGAAGCTCTTCCATCTGTGCAACCCCCAGGGCGGCCTGGATATTAGTCATCCTGTAATTATAGCCAACTTCATTATGGATATAATAATGAGGGTCGTCCTTTGCCTGAGTGGAAAGATATCTCATATGGTCCACCGCTTCAGGCTTCCTTGCCGTTACTGCGCCTCCCCCCCCTGTTGTAATAATTTTATTACCGTTAAAGGAAAAAGCGCCAAAATCACCGATAGTACCGGCATACCTGCCTGCCAACTCTCCTTCAGCATATTTAGAGCCAAGCGCTTCCGTTGCATCTTCAATGACTTTAATCCCATACTTTTCAGCAGTATCCATAATACTGGCCATATCTGCCAGATTCCCAAATACATGGACAACGACCAGCGCTTTTACCGGTTTCCCTTTATATAAAAGTGTCCCGCTGCAAAATTCACATTCATTCTCACAAAACTTCCGTAACTTGACAGGATCCATACAAAAGCTGTCGTCACAGTCAATAAAAACAGGTTCTGCAAATTGATATTTTACAGGATTTACTGCTGCAATAAAAGTAAGCGGAGGTACAATCACAACGTCTCCAGGCACTACGCCGGCTTCTATTAAAGAAAGATGAATCGCCGCTGTCCCACTCTGGCAGGCCGCAACATTTTCCACATGAAGAAATTCTCCCATTTTCTGCTCAAATTTGGTAATATACGCTCCTCCGGTAGAAACCCATCCCTGCTCCAGAGCATCGTCCACATACTTTTTTTCATTTCCTTCAAAATTCGGAATTGATAAAGCTATATACTTACTCATAATCAACAACTCCTTCTCTTTTTCACTACATTTTAGAATCCAGCGATTTGCCTTTTTCCATATGCTCAAAATTAGGCAGATAGGCTTTTATAATGTTTACAATATCTGTCTTGGAAACATCAGGGTTGTCAAGCGCAGTTTCCAAATCGCCAAAAAGCTTATTAAGCCTGGCAATGTCAGGAACAGGTTTATCTGTAATGATTCCGAGCGTCTGTAACCGCTCCATATCCAGAGCTTCCTGGTCTGTGAAAAACTCTTCACTATCCTTTTCGCCCGACGTATTGGAGACAGAATAATAAACCGGATATAAGGTACTGCCTGTTTTAAGAGCCTCCGCTTGTTCAACAGCCTCTTCATCGGAAGAACATTTCAAAATTTCATATCCGTACTCATGGAGAAGTTTGGTCGCTATTTGATCAAAGGTCATCATCTGCGTCTCTTTTAATTTCGGAAAAAAAATCTCCCTGTTTTTCCCCAGCATACAGGCGAGCATACAAATTTGACCGCTTTCTTCCGGGGAAACAAAATAACGTTTCACATCGGAGGGCGCGCTTAATGGCTGCAATTTAGATATTCTGGATAAAAAACCGGCCGGCAGTGACCCATTAGAAAATGCCACATTGGCGAAACGCGCCGTTTTCACCGGGAACTGATCTGAATAGGCAAAAATAACGTCTTCCATTAACCGTTTACTGGCCCCCATGATATTCACCGGATTCGCCGCCTTATCCGTGGATACACAAAAATACTCTTCCGGCGGAAATTCTGCCAGTAAATCCAGCAGCCGTTTCGCATGAAGTATATTATTCTGCAGTAATGCCTCCACTGAGTAAATATCTTTTTCCGATCGGACATGTTTATGGGCCGAAAAATTGGCGACAATGTCAAAACCCTTAAATCTTCTGAACATTTTCCTGAAAACAGGAGAATCATAATCCATGGGATACGGAATATATTGTTCCGGCACATACATTCCCCGGGTACTGCGAAGATCTCTCGTCAATTCAGCCAAGGCGTTTTCATTGATATCAACAACGACAAGCGATACCGGCTTAAATGGAAGAACAGCCTTAATAAAAGAAGAGCCGATGGAACCGGCGCCTCCAATTACCAGAACCCGTTTTCCCTCAATTTTCTTTATCAATGTTTTACGATTTGCTTCTATATCTGCCTGAAACATGCTGCTGTCCCGCTTTACAACATACTTATAAATAAAAGAATCTAAATCCAACATAATCGCTTTCCATCCTCCTGTCACCGGCAAAGTCCATAGCCTTAAAACTTTACTTTTTTATTTTATGTTTGAACTGGGATACTATTTTCACCGCAAATTCATCACCGGCCACCAACAGCGCCCCGCCATATATGATCACGCCAACCGTAATTTCAACAATCGTACCAACAAGCGCGCTTTGTATTGGCATCATTTTGACAAGCAGCACTGCGCCTGCCATGATCATTGTAAGTATACCATATTTCACTGCGGGATGTATAAACATCCGCAGATTAAAATATTGTTTTGAATATAAATAAAAGACAAGTAAAATAACACATTCGGATAATACAGAGGCAGTCGCAGCGCCTACGGCGCCCATGTAAGGGATAAACAGTAAATTTAAAGCAATATTAACTGCTGCGCCCACATAAACCCCTATGGTATGCTGCTTTTGGTGGCCTCCCACCGATAAATATAGATTTGAAATACATCCACTCAGGCCAATAATAATAATCAGCACAGAAAAAATACGGAGCAGCGGGATACATTGCGTAAATTCTTTCCCCAGAAAGCAACTGACCAACTCCGGGGCAACGATACATAACCCTGCGCACATGGGCAATGTAATCATGAATACAACCGTCACCGCCTGAGACAGATTCTCTTTAATCTCTTTTTCTTCTTTTCTCTGATATAGTCCAGCCATTTTGGGCCGCAAAACCACGCCGATTGATAACACAAACTGCACAATAATCTGTTCAATTTTATGGGCCTGTTCATAATAACCGTTCTCATAGGCAGATGACGTAATGACACCGATCATTGTTTTATCAATCATCGTATAAATCGTACTGGCAATCCCCGGAATAAAAAATGCGATTGTCGGTTTTATATGCTGTCTGAAATGCATTTTCTGCCACTGTGGACGCTGGATTCTCTGATGAACCCCTCTCCACATCACCACACTGCCCGCAAACGTGGAAAGAGACAACACCAGCGCGTAAATAAGAAGATCCTCCTTTTCTTTTACAAACAGAAAAATCCCTATAATTCCAGCCAGTTTGACGATGATGTTTCTCATGGAAACACTTTTAAAATCCTCAAAGCCAAAATACAGCCAGCTGATATCCAATACATTTGACAGCAGAAGGATACTTAGTACAACGTAAAGTTCTTTATATCGTACTGTATACCATATAAAAGCCCCATATCCTGCCAGGCAAAACAGAAACACTGTTGTCCTCAATATAACAATCTCCCAAAAAATTTGGGAACACTCATTCAAATCATCATTATGTCTGGCAATTTTTATTTGTCCATAAGTGGAAAATCCCAGGTTCCCTATCAGTACAAAATACTGTACCATGGTATAGGCATAGCTGTAAGCTCCTACACCGTCAGGCTGCAATACACGCGAAATATACGGGGTTGTAATCAGCGGCGTAAGCATCGTAAGAACCTGATATGCCACATGATAAATATAATTTGTTTTTACACTATTTTTCTGCATGGTTTGAAAACAGTCTCCTGCATTTATGCCAAATTAGTAATATACTCGCCTATTTGTTCCCACAGGGACATCCCCTCCAATACTCCATCATAATCTTTTTTCATATACTCACAGATGTATTCTTTATTAATTTTTTGATTTAATGCCAGATATTCTGCAATTTCCGTATCCTCCATATGATCCATATTAAGGGGTATCGCTCCCAGCAGCTGTGAAATACAGTCTACTTTCTGAGAAAACACCTGCATGATATCGTCACTGGAAACCAGCAACACAGGCTTGTTGAACGCCGCCGTATATGCCAGAGAATTACTGAAATGATAAATTACAAATTCACAGTCTTTTACTAAACGGCAGGTCATATTCCTGTAAACTTTTCTGGACGGAAAACACTCCGGATGAACATTGTAATTTGACCGTGGATGCGCCGCTATGACTGTCTCACATCCCATCTGTTCCTGAATCCTGTCAAACAATTTATTTAAATTCGTATAATAAGACTTTGCATCAATCAGCGCTCCTATGTCAATATTATCCGGATGATAGGGAAGGTACTGGTCAATCAGAACACAGTATTTACCAGGCACCACTCTGGGTAATTCTAATGCCTCCCTACATTCTTCATAATTTGACGAGTGGAAATAAATAACAGGACATTTTTCCTCACATAACCTGCTTTCCTTATAGCAGCGAATCGCTCTTTCATTTTTCCCACATCCGATAATAAAATCTGCACCCTTGATTCCACAATACTTCCATGGTATTCTTCGACAGAGCCCGTGATAAATCCGCTTCCAGCTATATTGTTTCCATTGTCCTGTTTTTCCCACTGCAATATGGTCAGAGGGAGATATTTCCTGCATAAAATAGCAATAATGCAGTTTCCTTTTTGTAATCATCCGAAAAACACGACGGTATTCCCAACGGTATCCCATGGAACAGATCAACAGTGTTTCGTCCACATCCAGACTTTTTAAGGATCGGAGAATTTCTTTCATGGAATGGAACTGAATAAATCCACAGGATTCATAATCACAGAGATCTTCTTTAATGTTATGATAGGCCACCGGCAAAAGAACCGGTGACATATCCCAAATCGTGGCATCAAATCCCATTTTGCGCAAAACATCAATGCCATATCGATGATAATAACGAGATAAAATCGGAGTCTCCACCATAAAAACGATTTTTTTATATCCCATTACATGCCCCCTACTTAATACGCCAGCCGGTCAACTCCTGTTTAAAGCCATGGAATTCATAGTTTTTCAGATCCTGCCACCGATAATCTTTCACAGGGACACGCCAGTCTTTTCCATAAAGTTCCACAATCCGTTTCTCCTCCTGGACCGGCACCAGGCATTTCACACCGTTTGCAAAAGCAGATTCTTTAAAATCAAGTGCATCAGTATAAAAAATATACAGGTTCATTCCACGGATTACCTGTTTCCCCATTGTCTGTTCCACTTTTGTCCCATCCGCCATGTCAAAACTATAAGTCCATACCTGTTTTTCATCTCTCTCATAGTATTCAATGTCAAATAAAATATCTTTATAACAGTATGTCTCCGTAATTACTTTACCATCCAGAGAAAATTCACGTACCAGCTGAACATGATGTTTTAAAACATTGTCTTTCAGTTTTTGATGAAAATCCTCATCACCCCTCCATGTGGAGAAGTCCAGGTCGTAATCATGTCCGAGGATCTTTCCTTCCCGGTAATAGCCTAAAAAAGTTCCCCAGTCTATCCAGATTTCTGCTCCCATTTCCTTTCTGACATGGTTCATCAACCGGATAATCTCATATCCATATTTTTGTACCTGTGCCCTCCGCCCGTCCATATACCGCTGATTCATATGGTCTTTTACAGATTTCGCCACTTTGGTATCTTTCATTTTAACTAATACAGGATGCTTTTTTACAAAGTTACGGATTAATTCCATCATTGGCAACATAATCTATCTCCATCTGTTTTTTATAATCCTGAAAACTCATCAGCGCCTTATCTTTTTCACTGATAATCAAGTTTTCTTCTCCTCCGATCAGTTCCATGGGCCAGTCTATCGCTATATCCACATCATTATACATAATGCCGGAATCGCCTTCTCCATAAAATCCTTCCGCGCATTTGTAGCTCACAATGGAATCTTCAACCACCAGATAGCCGTGTCCGAAATATTTTGGTATCAGCAGCGTATTGGTATTTTCGCCTGTCAGATGAAACCCCCTCCATTTGCCGTATGTAGGAGAATCCGGGCGCAGGTCAGCAATCACATCATAGACATGTCCGCTGATGCAGCGCACCAGTTTCGGCTGCTGCTTCACCAGCTGGAAATGAAGTGCCCTGATCACCCCCCGTTTGGAAAGTGTATAAAATACTTCTTTTAAATCGTAATCAATCCCATTGGCCCGGAATAAGTCTGTATTGTAATCCTTGATCAGGCCTCCGCGCTCATCCGTTGCATAAAAAGGCTTAATAAGATACGCCCCTTTCAAATCAAGTTCCTGGAATTCAAACTTCTGAACCATATCCTCCGATCCTTTCTTTCCAAAATCTGTCCTACAGGCTTTTTTCCTCAAAGCTGTCCTTCTTCTGCTGCCCTCTGAAGCTTATCTGCTTCAAAAGCGGCACGAATCCCCTGGGCAAAGGTATATCTGGCCCGGAAGGAAGTTTCTTTCTTCAGGTCTGCAATATCAAACCATTCTTCCTTAAACTCAAGCCCGTCATCCGGCCTTTTTCCTATCCCCATCTCACAGTCAATTCCCAATATGGCGGGAATCTGCGTCAGATATTCTTTTAACGGCATAACCTCCCCGGAGCCTAAAAAATAACAATTTCCCATAAGTTCCGCTTCTTCAAGACAGCAGATTGCGTGAATCAAATCGTCGATGTAGATAAAATTATATGGCTGCCGTCCTGTGCCAAACTGCGGGATATTTCCCTCCGCAAGTTCTTTGAAGGTATAGCTGATCAGATTCCCCGAAGTATTCCCCGGCCCATATATATTGGAAAACCGCATCCACACCAGTTTCAAATCATCTCCCCTGGAAACAACATCCAGCAAGTCATAAGTCATCCGTTTTGCCAACGCATAGATCATATTCTGAGAAACCGTTTTCAATTTATGAATCTGATCCGTTACGTGTTCTGAAATCGTTCCCGCACATAAAAACTTCTCACATTTTAACTTTTTGGCAACGTCAAATGCTTTCATTGTATAAACGACGTTATTCATCTGCAGTTCATAATCTGCCCGGGCGGCTCCGGTAGAACCCTCCCATGCCAGATGAAAAAATGACTTAATCTTTTCTTCCTTTAAAATCGAATACAGGTTCTCTATGTCCTTCAGCTCACAAAACAATATTTTTACATTATGAAGATGCCGGAATACAGATGTCTCCGAACGCTCTCCCCGCACCACCGCATAGACAACATTTTCTTTGTTTTCCGCCAACTTCAAAACCAGGTTTCTACCCACGAAACCACTTGCACCTGTTACAATATACTGCGGCATAATTGACACCTCATTCGTTTTCCACTAATATTTTTAATTGCCTAGAAACGTCTCTATCTCCTGATCCATACATGCCCGGATATCATTACCGGCAATCCAGCATTTGCTCCATTCCACCACCATCTCAATGGCAGTGTCCAGATTCCACCGGGGCTTCCATCCAAATTTTTCTTTTACCCTGGAACAATCCAGTTTAAGGAAACCTGCCTCATGGGGGCCGCCATCGGACCTGTCAATCCATTTCAGCCCTTCTCCCCACTTGTCAACAAACAAATTAACCAGCGCCCCTGTCTGGAAACAGTCCACGTCATCCGGTCCCACATTATAAGAACCGGCATACCCGCCGTCTTCATACTGCATGCCGGCAATCATTAAATAGACGTACAAGGGTTCCAAAACATGCTGGTAAGGGCGGGTTGAAAAAGGATTCCTCACTATAATATCCTCATGTCTCATGGCAGCGCGGACGCAGTCGGGAATAATACGGTCATTTGAAAAATCACCGCCTCCGATCACATTACCGGCCCGGGCAGTGGAAACCGCTATGGAACCATCCTGAAAGAAACTTCTTTTATAAGAACCTGTCACCAATTCTGAACAGGATTTGGAATTGGAATAAGGATCATAACCGTCCAGCTCCTCATTTTCCCTGTATCCCCATGCCCATTCTCTGTTGAGGTATACTTTATCCGTAGTGACATTCAAAAAAGATTTCACAGAAGAACTGTTTCGGAGACACTCCAGAATATTGACCGTACCCATGACATTGGTTTCATAAGTATAGGCCGGCTCTTTATAACTGTCCCGGACAATGGGCTGGGCCGCCAGATGAAACACAATCTCAGGCCGGGCCTCTGAAAAAGCCTTCTTAAGGGCCTGATAATCCCGGATATCACCAATGACCGAATGAATATCCTGCTCAATCCCTGCGATCTCAAAAAGAGACGGGCTTGTGGGAGGTTTCAGGGAATATCCCGTCACCTCAGCTCCTGCTCTGGCTAACATTTTACAAAGCCAGGAACCTTTAAACCCGGTATGTCCTGTTATAAATACCTTTTTCCCTTTATAAAAACTCAAATCAAAAGACATTAATCTTCCCACACTTTCCAAGGTATATTTCCCGATGCCCAAAGTTTCTCCAGCTGCTGTTTTTCCCGGAAGGTATCCATACACTGCCAAAATCCGTGATGGGTACGCGCAATCAGTTCTCCCCGGGAAACCAGCCTGTCCATCGGCCCCTGCTCCAATACAACCGTATCATCTCCGATATAATCAAAAATCTGCGGTTCCAAAACCATGTAACCAATGTTGATCAAGTCTCCGTCCAAGTCTGACTTTTCCCGGAAAGCCATTACCCTGCCGTCTTTTGCAATATCCAGGACTCCCTTATTCTGCCCGAAGTTGTACACGGATATGGTAGCGGCCTTTCCATGGCTTTTATGGAACTTGACCAATTCCCGAATGTCCATATCACATACCGCATCACCGTAAGTCAGAAGAAACGTCTCATTTCCGATGTAATCCTGAATTCTCCTGACACGCCCTCCGGTCTGGGTATATAGTCCTGTATCCACTACAGTTACTTTCCAGGCTTCCGCATGTTTATTGTGGACAATCATCTCATTGCCTTTTGTAAAATCAAAGGTAATGTCCGACGTATGCAAAAAATAATCTGCAAACCATTCTTTAATTACATGCTGTTTATAACCGGCACATATGACAAACTCATGAAAGCCGTAATGGGAAAACCCTTTCATAATATGCCATAAAATCGGCATCTCGCCAATCTCAATCATGGGCTTCGGTTTTAAATGGGACTCTTCTGAAATACGTGTGCCAAAACCTCCGGCTAAAATGACAACCTTCATAATATCTTTTTCCTCTACTTTGTAATGTGCAAACAGCTTAACAGTAAAATAATACATGCCTTAAGAGACAGACATCTGTATTCTCTCCATATCTTTTTTGCTTCTTTAAAAAACCCGTTCTTCTGCAGGCAGCGCATGGCCAGCAAAGCATACCCATTCCAGGCAGCTTCCCGCTCTTCCTCTGTCCACCGACTGTCATCCAGATATTTTTGTTTCAGGTATCTTAATGCCTCCATCTGAATATTAGCTTTTTTGCTGTAATTTCCTTCATGTAAAACAATCGTACAAAGAGGCTCATGGATAAAAACAATTTTACCATAAGTTGTAAGTTTTATCCATAAATCATAATCTTCAACCGTCTTTAACTGCTCTGCCTCGTCAAACATTCCCACAGCCAACAAGGCATCTTTACGCACTAAAGTACCGCTGAGCGTCATAAAATTTTTATGCAAAACCAATTCTCTGTGCTGCTCTTCTCTGCCGGCCGCAGTAGTACCGCAGGTACAAACCCGTTTTTTATTTTTCTGTATATCCCATTCTATAAAATCATTGGAATATGCCACGATATCCTTATCATTCCCATGGGCGGCGATTTCCTCATACAAACGTTCCACACGATCTTCCGCCCAAAAATCATCTGCATCTAAAAAACCAATCCAGTTTCCATGCGCCTTTTCCATTCCGCAGTTTCTTGACACAGAGAGAATACCATTATTGTGTACCTTAATCAGACGAATATCCATATCCCGGACCGCATTTACAATTTCTTCTGTCTCATCCTGTGAATGGTTATCTACTACGATTACCTCGAAATTGGGACATGTCTGATTTTGAAGAGAATTTAATGCACGACCAATAAATTTCCCCATATTATAAGTGATAATGATAATCGAAATTTTGTCTTCCGTCTTAGCCATAAATATTCTCCCCACAGGCCTTTTTCTGTTTTCTATTGTTGACATACTGTATCCCAACTAAAAATATAATAAAACTGTTTAAAAAATGGTAATATATATAAAAACCGTTAAAGAAAGCAGGAAAGAGGACATAAATCACCAACAAAAATTTAACCATTCCCGATTCCGATTTAAGAATTTTCTTATAACCCCGGTATAATATCCCCAAATATACAGATAATCCAATAATACCGGCTCCGACCAATATATTAATAAAATCATTATGTGCCCAGATTTCCATACCGACGCTTCTTAAATTTAACTGGTAAATATAGTCGAAGCCATGGCCTGTAATCATACATAACAAATCACTGTTAAAATAATCTTTTAAATCCACCCACCAGAACTTACTTCTTCCGCTGGTAAATGACTCAAAAAAACTGGAAGACTGCCCGAAAGGGTCCTCAATCACATAGATAAATTTATTAATCATACCTGTTTTGATAAACAGAGCCACTGCCAGCAAAAATCCCACAAAATATATGCCAATTCTGACTGCTTTTTTATTTGTATCTGCCCGTACACAATAAACCAAGATTATTCCAAGAGGGATAAGGAAAACCCGCGCACCGGTTGCAAAGATAGTGGCAGAAAAAATCCCAAGCAGAATATATTTTAATATCTCATATTTTTTTTCATTAAATGCAAATACGGCCAGGCAAAGCGCCAGGCAACAACTGGAAGCCGCTGCATGACTGGAATCCGTAAACCCCTTAAAGTATGACGAACCTCCCCAGTTCTGAATATAACTGGATGGAGACAGTAATGAAACAATGACAACTGCCGCCGCCACCAAAACTGTAATTTTAGCCACTCTGTTATTTCTCTGAAAAGCATTTGACAGCTGCTGCATTTTCCCTGCCTGGCTCAGCCACAGCAATTCTGATAAACTAATTGCATAATAAAGCCAGTCATTTAAATTTACCCTTAAATTTTCTGCACGAAAAGAAGTATACAAAAGCAAAAACAATAAATAGATGTAGAAAAGGAGCATTTTCCTGCTGATGCGCCTGCAATTATCCAATAAAATCAGCAAAAAAGTCACTCCGGCAAGGACTCTGTTGATTGATAATGGAAAAATATTTTGTGTAAGTGTCGATATCGTAAATAAGCAAATAAGCCATATAAAATAATCACTTATCTGTTTTGATTTTATCATCATTGTCTGCCACAACCTCTATGGTATCAATTCATGATACACTTCTATTGTTTTTGAAATCATTTCTGTCTTTGAAAAATATTTTTTCACCTTTTCAAATTCTTTTCTGCTGATCTCTTTTCTTTTTGACTGATCCTGTCCCAATTCTACAATTTTTTCTGCCAGCGCTTCCGTATCTCCGGGAACAATCATATCTGTAATTCCCCCCAGCAATTCCGGCATGGTCGTTATGCCAGTCGTTATGACAGGAACGCCGTAGGCCATAGACTCCAAAACAGTCATCGACAATCCTTCAATATACGTAGGCAAAACCATAATCATGGCATTCAAATAGGCATTTTGTTTTTCCTGCTCTCCTATCCAGCCCTTGATTTCAACGCGTTTTTCCAATCCCATTTCTGCAATCCTGTTTTCCAGTTTTCCGGTCTCATCCTCGCCGTAAATTTGAAACACCGTATTTTCCGGTAATGACAGATTAATCCTTTTTACAGCATCAAGTAAGTCCCAGATTCCCTTTTTTTCATTAATTCTTCCCATATAAATGATATTATGGGAATCCGCACAATACAAATTGTGTTCCGGTACATTGATGCCATTATATATGACTTTGATATCCCTTTCCGGTTTCAGCTCCGCCATTTTTTTCTTCCAGTAGTTCCCCAGTACAATAACTCTGTCGGCGCTTTCAAAATACCGCCTGACGTGATTTTTCTTTCCGTCGGAGAGCGTATGATACCACTCCATAAATGGGCCGGCATGGATATGTATAATCGTTTTTACATTATGACGGCGGGCATACTTCACCAGCATACCCTTTCTAAAAGTACTTCCTTTCTCAGCCATATGGACATGCAAAATATCAGCCTTTCCGGCTGCAATGATTTGCTTTGCCTTTCTCCATCCCTGAAACATGGCATTTAAGCGCTTTAATTTACTCCCGGCCGTTGATGTTGCAACATAAGTTAAATGAACCTGCTCATTATATTCTGTGGAATCAATGTACATTTCTGCCACTGTCCACATCCCTCCGGTTCTGTATTTGTCAACACCAACCATCAATACATTCATAGCAATCCTCATTTAATATTTCTGGCTCTATTTGCCTTTTGAAGTCTTTCTGTATTTAAACATCAGCCTTATGATTTTCATATCATCAATAAAATATCGCTTAAACATCCGTCTGGGTTCCTGCAAAAAACGATAAAACCACTCCAACCCACATTCACGCATCCATTTTGGCGCCCTCTTTATCTGCCCTGATAAAAAATCTACCGTTGCACCGGCGCACACAGAAACCTTTGCATCGTATTTTTTGTAATTCTCATAGATCCATTTTTCCTGCTTCGGGCATCCCAGACACACAATCAACAAATCCGGATGTGCCGCGCTCACCATGCGGTTTATGTGCTCCACTTCTTCCGGATCTTTTTCAAATCCCATGGGCGGTGCATAAACTCCTGCAATATTAATCTTCGGGAATTTCATTTCCAGCTTCTGTTTCGCCTGCTCTGCAACACCATCTTTTCCGCCAATAATAAAAATTCTGTAATTTTTCTCCGCCGCCTTTCCACACAGCAAAGGCACCAAATCCGATCCCGATACCTTCTCCTTAATGGGCCGCCTCTGTATATTGGAAATCCAGATCAGCGGTTTCCCGTCCGTCAAAACCAGATCCGCCGTATCCACAATTTTTTTCAGATAGGAATCCTTTTCCATCTTCATAACCACATCCACATTAATCGGCACCACATAGGTTTTCCTGTCTGAATGGATCATTTCTTCAATTAATGTGACAGTCTCATCCATACTTACATTATTGACAAATGTATTAAGCAGTCTTTGCTTTCCCATCATTTTCCCCTATTCCTGTCTGAATTCCCAAAAAATTTGTCTTCCAGCATCAGACACCAGCAATGATAGATCGGCAAATGATATTCCTGAACCATATATGTTTCCACTTCCGGAACTTTTACAACCACATCAGAAACCTTTGCCAATTCGCCTCCGCCAGCCCCTGTCAAACCAACCACCTGAATCCCAACGGCTTTGGCAACAACTGCAGCCATCAAAATATTTTCACTATTGCCTGAAGTTGAAATTGCGAGAAAAACATCACCTGCTCTTCCATAACCAAATAACTGCTGTGCAAACACCCCGTGTCCGCCCACGTCATTGATATAGGCAGTAGTCAAAGCCTCATGGGCCACCAGAGGAATTGCCATCAAAGAACATTCCAAATCCTCTGCCAGGCTTTTACCGCGAATAGGATCTATGCTTTCCAACTTACGGGCAATTTCTTCACTTACCGGACGCCGTATTTTAAACCTTTTCATCAATTCGCCTGCCATATGTTCTGAGTCCGCCGCAGAACCGCCATTGCCGGCAATCAACAGCTTTCCCCCGTTCATATAACATTCTTCCATGATCAGATACGCTGTGATAATATCCTTCTGAACGGTTTTTAGCGCAGGATATCTCTTTACCAGAAGACCGACATACTCCTCTATCCTATTGTCAAACATCCTTCCTCCTTATCTTGTGCGGTTCCCCTCAGCGGCCTTTTGTAAGTATTTCAGCGAATTCCAACAACGAATGGACCCTCATTTCCTGTCCATAATCACCACTTCCAATGAAAGCAGTTTTACAGCCGGCCGCCTTCCCCGCTTTCATATCAATTTCACTGTCACCGATCATCCATGAACGGTTCAAATCAATATTATAATCTGCTGCCGCCTGCAATAACATTCCTGGTTTCGGTTTCCGACATTCGCAATCAATTTTAAGTTCCGGCCGTTCTCCCTCATACCCTTTATGGGGATGATGGGGGCACCAGTAAACTGCATCCAAATATGCCCCTTCATGTCCCAGCAAAGTTTCCATTTTTTTATGAATTTCGGTTAATTCCTCACAGCTCATCTCTCCGCGGGCTATGACAGGCTGATTCGTCACTACGATGGCTAAATAACCGGAGGAATTGATCATATGGATGGCCTCTGCAACGCCATCAATCAGCTGAAATTCATTGATATCCCGCAAAAATCCAACATATTGATTAATGGTTCCGTCACGGTCTAAAAAAACCGCTTTCTGCCTGTTTCTCAGATTTTTCCCTTTTACCAGCCCTTTTTCGAAATCATCGCATACGGAATAATAGCGTTCCGGCGTCCCCATGTCTTTCACGTATTCTGAACTGTCATAGCAAAACATTCTGCCTGTTCCGGCTAAAGGCTTCAAGATCTGCCTGTCCAAATCTATCCGAGGCGAATCAAATTCCCTGTTTAAAAGTTCCGGGCTAAGTACATGCAAACCGGCATTTACACAATTATGGTAATAGCAAGGGCGTTCATCCTCTTTTGCCAACCATTTCTCCACAACACCATCTTCACCGGCAATAATTAATCCGCTGTCGTAAGGATGATTATTGGGATGGGTAAACAATGTCGCCAAGCCTCCATGCTCCTTGTGGAATGTAACAAAACGGTTAAAATCCACGCTGAACATCACATCCCCGTTCAGTAAAAGAAAATCCTCCGTCAGCTGATCTTTTATTTTAAAAAGAGCTCCTCCATTACCCAACGGAGTGTCTTCAAAATAATACTGAATATCCACTCCGAAAGGACGTCCTGTCACAGGAGAATTCCCGGAGCCATCACCAAAGTAATCCCGGATAATATCCCCTTTATATCCCACCGTCAATATAATATCTGTAAATCCCTGTTCTTTTAAACATTCAATTTCATGTTCAAGAACCGGCTTATTTTCAATTTTTATCATTGGCTTTGGAACATCATTTGCAACAGATGCGATTCTGCTGCCTTTTCCTCCGGCCATAATTACTACTTTCATCCGGCATTTCCCTCTTAACTTTCCTGTGGAATATAAGTTTCCGGAGTATAATGAATCACCCTTGTACCCCCATTTTCAAATTCAAAAGGCACATACATTAAATCTTTCATTGCCTGTCTGACCGCTTTCTGCCGTTCCGGTTCAGCATAAAACACAAGGAAACCTCCTCCGCCGGCTCCCAGAAGTTTTCCTCCTGTTGCACCGGCACGAATCCCTTCTGCATACAGGCAGTCAATACTATCTGTAGATACCGCAGTCCCTATCTGCCTCTTTAACTTCCAGGTATAATCCAGCAATTTCCCAAAATCATTCAAGTCGGCAGCTTTATCCGTTAAAACCTTTTCCGCTTCATCCACTAAAGCAAGAATCTCTCTTAACTGGGCCGTCTTATCCTTCTTATTCAAACCATTCATTTTCTGTACATCAGACGAAAACCTTGTAAAGCCAGTAAAAAACATCATCATGTTCTGATTTAACTGTTTCTTTTTCTCCGGTGAAATAATAACAGGCAGAACCTCATAGCCATCCGGGCTAAAATTAATTCTGTTAAAACCGCCGTATGAAGCTGCTATCTGGTCCTGCCACCCTCCCGCTTCCCCGCAAAGGACGCGTTCCAAATAAATTGCCTCATCTGCCAGCTTTTTCTTATCTGCGTATTTCCCCTTCAACGCATAAAATGCGTTCAACAAGCCTACGGCAAAAGAGCTGGATGTCCCCAAACCTGAACGCGCCGGAAGGTCCGCTTCATAGGTCAAGCGTATTTCATGCATATCCAGCAGTTTCATGGCATTCCGGACAAGCGGATGCCGGATATCCTCTATATTTGTTACACGCTCAATCTTTGAATAAGATAATTCTGTGGAATAATCAAAGAATCTTGGGAGATGACGTACATTTACATAACAGTACTTATTAAACGTCGTAGATAGAACAGCGCCGCCATTTTCTCTGAAAAATTCTTCCATGTCTGTTCCGCCGCCAAAAAAAGACATACGGAACGGTGTTTTTGTAATAATCATCTCTTCCTCATCATTTCTGTTTTCTAAATACTACAACTGCTTCTGCCATCCATTTTCATGCCTGCCTTTTCCATCATATAGAATGATCTCCTGAATAATAAATCCGGTAGCCCGATATATTTCCTGCCTCCCGATAATTATACATATCCAATAAGCTTTCTTCAATAACATTCCGTTCGTAAGTCACCACAAATTCATAATCCAGCTCACAGGCCCGCCTCAAAATAAAATCAAAATCCGGCTCCTGCCTTTCCATGGCATGGTAAATTTCCATTTGTACCCCGGATGCCGGTATAATATATCCATCCACATTTCTTCCATATAGGCTCTGAATTTCACCTGAATACTGTCTTGCTTCAGACAATAGCGGAGCCGGAAGAATACATCTGGGAGACTCTTCGATTTCCAGCATTGCCGCACACACTTCTTCCACCGGCTTTGAAACCTTTTCCAGGTTTTGAATAACGGAAAATCCTCCATTTTTATAAACATTCGTTCCTTTTACCAAAACAAATACGGCAAAAATAACCAACACAATTATCTTGTCCGTCCTGCGCTGACTGTTCTGAACCATTTTCGTAACTGCATATGCGATAATGATTGCATCTGGTATCACCCAAAAAAGTCTCCAGTAAATAATCTGACGAAAAACCAGCCAGTACAATGCCGGATTCACAACACAAAATGCCAGCAGCGCTACCGGGTATAAAAAACACTTCCTCGAATTCTTTTCGTGGACAAACAGATACAGGTACGAAAATATTGCCATTATTAAAAAGAAGCCGTCCGCATAATATAACCGATACCAATATACGATCTGGGATATTGCATCTTTCATTTCAAATTCTCCTGCAATCAGGATTTATAATCCTTGTTTTATTATAGAATATATTCCATAATATATTACATTCGGAATGACCATCCCCCATAAACACATTGTGATCCGCCAGTTTCTCTTAAAAATCCCATACAAAAACCCAAAAACCCCCAGTAAAAGGGCCCCTATGATGACCCCCATCCCTGACATCAGGCATAATGCAAAATTCAAAAACAGCATACAGGCATAAGCACTTTTTTGACCATACCGATAAATCCATATACAAATAAGAAACATTGCAGGAACTCCCAATCCTGCAATCACTGCTTTTCCCTGCCATATTCGAACCATCGTAAATGTTTCTGAACTATATAGAGAAAAATATCCGTACACATATAAAAACATCAGCACATCCACAAACACACATTGATGCACAAGCTCTGCCCCAAAAAATTCTTCAGAAAGCATCCACCATACCCCAAGAACTGCCCCCAGTAACGCAGCAGGAAGGATTGTATGAGCTATAACAGCCGGTGAAAGTCCCATAACCTTTCCGCAATAGGCCAAATATACTGCCCAGGGGGCTGTCACATCTTTTCCCAGTTCCCCCAGCCATGTTGTAATTTCAGAACCTGTGTTGGGATCCGTCAAAAACATTTTATTGGTCCGTACAATATCCACTGCATTGACCACAAATCTGGAATCATCCGCATCCATATGTTGACCGAAAAATGCTGCCACCAAAAAAAATGTGATTAAAATTCCGGTAATTAACACAACTATTTTTTGTTCTCTGCTTTTCCCGCGGCCTTTTATAAAAGACGGAAAATGATTCCGGTATATTCCATATCCGCACAAAATCAGTATCCAGGCAGAAAGTAAAATCACTACTGTTAAAAATGACGCTTTCAGTAACACTAACGGCACTGTAATAAACTGGCAAAACGCCCATATGGCTATCAATCCCATCACATACAGTTTAGGTACCGTCTTTTTTATTTTCAAAACTTCACAAAACCCGTTACCAACCAGATAAGGTACAATCCAGGATAACAGTACCGCCAAAACGATATTTACGATCAACATATGATATCCTTTAATTTTTCCTAATTCAAAACCACACTTCCCAATACTTTAATATGACTCTGCCGGCATATATCCAGTTCCTTCTTTAGTTCATCATACCGTGATCCGTCAATTCTCTCAACCAGCACGATACCTTCTGCTGAAACCATATCTTCCAAAGATTCAGCATCATATATTACGGATTTGCCAAACCGGACATTCTCTATATCCGCTTTTAATTTATCACATAGCTGTTGTTTGATCTCCTCACATACTTCATCATTACATACGCCAGTCAAATATATAGAAGTTATATCTGATTTCTTTGCCTTAATGCGGATTCCCGCACAAATCATGCGAATATGCTCTGCTTCCGTAAATTGTCCACTTTTTCCACCAAATGCTGCCCGAATCCACTGATCCACAAAATTCAGAATTCGTTTTTTTGGTTTTTCCACAGACAAAATTCCAAAATTCGGTACATGGAAATACCCCTCCAAATCTTCTGCTATCCGAAGACTTGGAGAAAAAAGATATCGGCAGGCAAAATAACAACATATCAAAAATACTCCTGCTACTGCCCCAAAAAGAATATATTTTTTGTTAAACAGGCTGGCCCTGATTTCTTCCGTTACCTCCTCTTCCTGTATATCTCCCCCAAGTCCCTTTTCCTCCAAAAGAGCATCATAATAGTTTTTCTGAGGGACTGTCATGTTTTTAATGGAAGTATTCACGCCACTTACCAAACTGCTGTAATCCGCCGCCTGCCTCTGCTGTTCCTTAAGAAGTTCCTGATCGGCGCTTTCAAAATACTGTTCATGAATCAATGTAATATCAAAATCACCATATATCTTTTTCAGACTAGCTGTTTCCGTTTCAATGATTTCTTTTACAGTGTCTGAAATCTTCCGGCAGTCCTCTTCATCCAGTCCGTTAATTCTGACTGTCAGAATATCAGCAGACCACCACTTTTGATTTTCCGCCTCTTCAACCGTAACCAATTCTTCAATATATGCTGCAGCCGTGCCTTCCTTCAGTGCTTTTGCCACATCTTGATAAGCTGCGGTATCGGAAATTTTAACTGCATAGGAATAAAGAATATCGCTTGTATTATCTTTTCCTTCCACCACCGGATATACTGCTTCATAATGATTATCTATCAAATACTGGAGCCTCACGGTAGGCACCTGTTGCGGATCCAGCTTCATTCTTATGGAATTTGAATAATATTCTTCCACAACCTCACTGTTCTCATAGGCAGAAACGACCGCGTTTACCATAGACAATTCATTCTCTGGAAGTTCAGATTCATATTTTTCTATCAGTTCTTTTGCTGTCAGCGAATTACTTTTTTCTATCGTTTTCGCAGTATTGACATTTTTCATATAGCCAACCCAGCCGAAAAGAACTGTCCCCAATATCAGGCAAACAAAAACCGCCCTCCACCGCAGCAGCAATCTGTAAATAAGATCTCTCAGGCTGATTGTCATCTCATTTATTCCATCCATAAGTGCATCTCCTCTTAATCCTTTTCATCGTGCCCCGCTTCCCCGAAACACATGTACAACTGTCTTCAAAATAATTTTTAAGTCCAGCCAGAGTGACCAATTATCAATATACTCTAAATCCAGTTTCACAACTTCGTCAAAATTCTTAATGTCACTGCGCCCGCTGATCTGCCACAAGCCGGTGATGCCAGGACGGAAACTGATTCTCCGCTTTTGATAATAATTGTACCGTTCATATTCGTCTACCGTCGGAGGGCGTGTCCCCACCAGGCTCATATCTCCTTTCAGTACATTCCAGAATTGAGGAAGTTCATCAATGCTTGTCTTTCTGATAAAAGCCCCCACCTTAGTAATACGCGGATCATGTTCCATTTTAAACATCAATCCCTGTATTTCATTTTTAGACATCAATTCTTTCTTTCTTTCCTCGGCATCTGCATACATGGAGCGGAATTTATAAAATTTAAAAATCCGTCCGTTGACTCCCACCCTATTCTGGCAAAAAATCAACGGCCCTTTTGATTCCAGGAGGAGAAATGGAGCCAGGACAATCCCCACAACCAGGGTAATAAGAAGTCCCACCAGCGCTCCGACAATATCCATCAAACGCTTCAGGATCACCATCCGATAATCAAAGAGCCGGCTAGAAAAAGCCACTACATGATACTGCTCCAGACTGTATATCTGCTTTTTTCCATGCTGGTCCAGATTAAACAAATCCAGGCTTAAGCTGATTACCACACCCATTTTTTCCAATTCCAGTATCATATTTTTTAGGAATACTTCCTGTTTTTGAATTTCATCCACATGAATAAACACTTCATCCACCACATGCTGGGTCGCATATTCCAGATACGCATCTCCCTCACTGGATATAACAGGAATATCCCACCTGTTTTCATCTTTACATTCTTTCCCCAGAAGTACCATCCCCACAATCTCCCAACGGACTTCCTTGGAATGTTGAAAGCGGAATAATACCTCGTCTATTTTATCCTCCGTTGTCACAATCAGTAAACTGGTTTTTTGTCTGATATTCAAATGAAAAACACGTTCCCAGTTACGGATAAACACGTGTATCATCCAAATAAAACAAGTATTCAACACAAAAAAGTATCCCATTACCAAACGGGACGTAAACATTTCATTCTTCATGCTGAACCCCAAAAATATGGATATAACAATCAAAATCAGATTATATTTAACACTCAAAAGTGCTTCCTGATAACGATCTCTGCGATAAAATCCGTCATAAACCCGCATAACATAAAACGCTGCCACATGAATTACCGCTACCACACTGAATAAAACGTCCAAATCCACCTGGTTGAAAAACATACTGACACTCTGATACCGCAACATCCCTGCAAGCCAAAGACTGCAAAAAGCTGCAATCATATCTATCAGGCAGATAATCAATTCCATAACTTGGTTTTTTTTTCGGTACATACTCCACCCCAGTGCCGATTATTCTTTCGCTACGTAAGACTACTTATTTAAGCATTATACCATAAAAGAGAACTTTCGCAACATTCAAATATAATTTTCTCTTTTCTTCCCGGTGTTTATTCGTTTTTATCATCCATTTTAATATTTAACAAAATATACCCTTCGGGTATCCCATCATGGCCATTCGGCCCTTATAAAAAAGTATAGAAAAATATAAAGACCTATGCTATGATTATATATTATCATTTCACAAGCAACCCTGACAGATTTATACCATATATGCGGAGGTTCCCGACAGATGAAACTGGTTGCCGGATTTGTACTTTTGGCCTTTATTGCTTTATGCTGTGTTTTTCTGGAAATGATTACTATGACCATTTCCTGTGATACGGCATATACAAAAAATCAAAGTGATATTAAGCGATTAATTATTTTATTGTTATTAATAACCAGCAGTACCCTGAATTTTTCATTTGGTTTTCTTCTTCACCGCATTATGATCCACAGATGGAATTTTCTTCAGACAGCTAAGGATATTATCCGTTTCCGTTTCTCTTATCAAAGTATAAAGTATTTCTCTTTCCTGCTTTTTTTCTGTGTAATATTTGCCATTCTTTCCGGCTTCCTTTTAAAGTTTTTTTTAGCAAAAGTTTTAAAAAGTTCTTATGGCCGCGGATATCTGGATAAAAGACGGAAAGCTCTGCTTTTTTCCTTATTAACAATCATCGCTCTTGTTAGTATTGGCAGTTACATGTTCAGTACATTCGGATTCAGTCATATTGTTATCAATGAAATATGCGCCAACAACCAGACCGCCTTCATCACAGAAGAGGGAAAATCTCCTGACTATATAGAATTTTATAATACCGGCTTTCTTTCCTGTGAATTAAAAAATCTTTATTTATCGGATGATGAAGATAATCTTAAAAAAAAGGAGCTTCCTAATTATGAGCTTCTCCCCGGCCAGTATTTTTTAATTTCTCTCGATGGAGATATTGATTTTTCCCTGAAAAAAAATGGCGGTGAAACTCTGATTCTGTCAGATTCCTCCGGAAACATTTTGGATCAAATCCATCTCCCTGAAACAAAGAAGGATTTTTCTTATGCCAGGCAAACTGACGGTGGGACGGACTGGAAATTATTAAGCTGTACACCAGGGACTACAAATGCAGAAGCTTCTTTATGGGTTGAAGCGCCTGTTTTTTCTCATACAGGCGGATTTTACTCAGAAGAATTTCATCTGGAAATCTCCTCACAGCCAGGAACCACCGTTTATTATACAACAGATGGAAGCACACCCTCGACAGATTCCAGTAAATATACGGAACCTGTCCGCGTATATAACAGAAGCAGCGAACCGGATGTGTACCGCGCCATCCCAAACGTTACGACCGAGTGGAAGAGCTCCGCTCCCGAACCCGGCCCCACAGATAAAGCATTTATCATTCGTGCCGTTGCAGTCGGCCCGAAAGGTGAAATGAGCGAACCCATTACGGCTACTTACTTGGTGGGTCTTGAGAAATATCAAAACAGACCGGTTATTTCTCTCGTCTCTGATCCTGACAATCTTTGGGGGGCAGACGGAATCTATGTCACCGGACAGGCATATGACGACTGGTATTTAGGGGCGCAGGAAGGAGAAGCCCCCGACGTAAACTACAAACAGCGTGGCCGGGGTTTTGAGCGGGAAGTACACTTTGAATATTTTTCAGATTACTTATCCTTTTCACAGAACGCGGGGTTGCGTGTAACCGGCGCCTCCAGCCGCAGGCTGAGATTAAAAACTCTTTCTTTATATGCAAGAAAAGAATACAGCGGCAGCCGGGTTTTCGATGAAAACATTTTTCCGGATGTAAGTACCCATAAACTATCTTTAAGGGGAGGATATGCCAACAGCCTCTGTCAGGCTCTGGTAAGAGACCGGAATGTTGCAACCCAGCGTTATATCTGGGCCTCCGTATTTTTGAATGGTGAATTCTGGTACAACTGTAATCTGCTTGAAAAATATGACTCCTGTTATTTTGAAGAGCGGTATGGGATCTTTTCAGATAATGTAATTGTCGTCAATCAGGGACTGCCTTCCGAAGGAACCGCTGAAGACTTTCTCACATATTCGGAACCAGAGGACTTTTTAAGTTCCCATGATATGGCAGACCCTGCCAACTACGAAGAATTTGGAAATATTGTTGATCTGCAAAGCTATATTGATTTTATGTGTATCAATATTTATGTTGACAATATGGATATCACAGACACCAAAAATACTGTGGTATGGCGTTCCAGGGATATAGGGCCGGGAGAATACCAGGATGGAAAATGGCGCTGGGCCCTTTATGACCTGGATGCAATGGAATGGGGAGATTTTGCTAATTGGGGAATGGAATCGCAGCAGCAAAAAAACTCCTTTTGTCTGATTCCCAAATATACTGGTGATTTAACCATTAATCAACTGAAAATCTATAAAGCCTTAAAGGTTAATCCCGACTTTTGCAGACAGTTTGTCTTGACTTTTATGGATTTGGTAAATACTAATTTCCGATACGAACATGTAAAAGCTGAAATGGAACTCTATGGCTCCGATTTTTCACGTTATCAGGGAGAAAATTGGAATACCCGGGATAAGGAATACTATGAAGACTTTTTTTTGAACAGGCCTTCCTATATTGTCCCCTATATGGCAGAAGAATTTAATTTAACAGGCTCCCTGGAAACAGTAACCCTGTCTGTAAATGACTCTGAGGCCGGACACCTCCAGTTAAACACCATTACTCCTGATTTGTCCGCAGGAACATGGCAGGGCGACTATTATACAGACTACCCGGTGACTGTCACTGCAGTTGCCCATGACGGATATGAATTTGTCGGATGGGAAGGCGACATTCATTCCACAGAACTTTCCATTGAAGCGCCTGTATTGGAAGGAGGAATAGAACTACATGGTATTTTCAAAAAAGTCCGTTAAATATAGAAAAGTCCTTTTATCAGCCATCTTGTGTTCCGGCATTGGATTTTTAACCTCCTGTCAGGCTTTTGGGGAAAAGCAAATGCCTCCAGGAGAAACTTTGAACACTGAAAATACGCAGACAGGCTATGAATCCCGTTTCTCCATTACAAAGGCCGATGCAGATACGGAAGGCTCTGAAGTCCAAACCATTGATTTAAATACTGTAACTGATAAATATACCATTGACAGTGCCGGGACTTATCTTTTATCTGGTTCTTTCAATGGAACTCTTTGCGTCGATGCAGAAGAACAAATTGTCCACTTAATTTTAGACGGGGTATCCATCCATTCTGCCACCGGACCGGCAATCTCCGTTTTATCTGCCGGCAAAGTTATTCTTACACTAAAGGGTGGCGCATCAAACACATTGAGGGATTCTGCCCAATATCATACTTCCGGGGAAGAAAATGCATGTATTTACAGTATTTGTGATCTCACGGTCAACGGAAGCGGTACCCTGAATCTCTACGGATATTATAAAGACGCCCTCCACAGTAAAGATATTGTGAAAATCCTGGGCGGTGAGATCAATATACAGGCAAAACGCGACGGAATCCGCGGAAACGATGGAATTTTAATCTGTAATGACAAGTTAAATATCGAAAGCGAAGGAACCGGGCTTCATGTCACCAAAAACAGGAAAGCTACAAAAGGCGCCATCGAAATTTCTGCCGGAGAACATTCTATCATTTCCGGTAAATATGCAATTTCCTCCACAGGAGATTTCTTTGCTGAAAATTGTACCATTTATGGAAAAGGTATTCTGTCCTGCCTAGATGTAGGCGGAAATTCATATATTCAGGAGGGCTGCCTAACAAATGAATAGATACCGGCATGAATACAAATATCTTTTAAACACCCGCCAGGAAACCATTCTTTTGACAGGTGTTCCCGGCATATTGATGCGGGATTCTCATGTAGAGGCCAATGGTTCTTATTTAATCCGAAGTCTTTATTTTGACGATTACAGCGACAGCTGCTATTTTGAAAATGAGAGTGGTACAGATTCCCGTTCAAAATTTCGGATACGTTATTATAATAATGTGTCATCACAGCTACATCTGGAAAAGAAAAGTAAAATACGTGGAATGATTAAAAAGGAAATGTGTCTGTTAAATCAGGAAGAATATCAGATACTTTTAAAAGGAAATATTCCAACAATCACTTTGGAAATGCCAGAACCAAAAAAGAAATTGTTTTTAGAAATGCATCTGCGGCAGTTGGTTCCAAAAGTCATTGTAACTTATGAGAGGATCCCTTTTGTCTATCATGCTGGAAATGTACGGATTACTTTTGACCGAAAACTAAGTTCTTCTACAGATGTTATGAACTTTTTATCAGGCGACTATCCCGTCCGGCCGGTTTTTCCTCTGGGAGGCAGCCTCCTGGAAGTAAAATGGGATCAGCTGCTGCCTCCTCATATTAAAGACTTCATGAAGCTAAACACACTTCAATGGACTTCTTTTTCCAAATACTATATGTGCCGGCAATATCATCTGTAAAATGCCACTAAAAATACAATATACAACAAGAAAAGAGGATTACCATGGGAATTAAAGACATTATTAAAAAATCTTTTTTAGAAGGTTATGCCACAAGTGACATTCAAATCAGTACCATCTTTATATGCATAGCATGTACAGCTGTCATAGCCGCATACATTTTTGTCCTGTACCGGATGATCAATAAAAATTCCTTTTACAACCGGAACTTTAATCTCTCCCTTATGGGCATGGCCGTTCTCACTGCTGCCATCATACTGACCATCCAGTCGAATATCGTCGTCTCCCTCGGTATGGTAGGTGCATTATCTATTGTCCGTTTCCGAACTGCCATCAAAGATCCCATGGATTTGGTATTTCTGTTCTGGTCCATCAGTATCGGTATCATCTGTGGCGCCGGTTTCGCAATGATTGCCGTCATTGCCTCCATTATTCTGACCGTCATTCTTCTTCTTTTTGCCATGCTTCCGGATGCAAAAAGCTCCATGATCCTTGTTATAAATGCCGACTCTTATGAACACGAAGAAAAAATTCTGAATACGGTAAATACCATTTGCCAATATGCTAAAATCAGATCCCGCAATGTCACCAGAGACAATCTGAACCTTGCCATCGAAGTTAAAGTCAAGGAAGAAAAAGAATTGATCCGGCAATTAATGGCCGTAGAATGTGTCACACTTGCTTCTCTCGTGGAACACGACGGAAACATCACGATTTAAGAGGTTCTTTTTCAAAATTCCTCAGGGAAAAATCGGGCGATAACAGAGTCAGGTTTGGATTGTAATAAGGGTCTCCTTCCTCCAGGACTTCCTTCCATCGATCCCGGAAGGTCTCCACTTCCTGGTCAAACCGGAGGATTTTTTCCGGCGTGTCTTCTATGCCTCTGGATTTTGACTCATAATGATACAGACGCGCAAAGGGATTGTAAACCACCAATTTCCCCAATTTGCGCACTTTCAGACAATAATCAATATCATTGAAAGCTACCGCCAGGCCCTCATCAAAGCCGCCTGCTTCTTCAAAAATGTTTCGCTTCGTCATCATACAGGCCGCTGTGACTGCGCTATAGTCCTGTGCACACATGGAACGCAGGAAATAGGTCTTTTCTCCTCTGTGAAATCCAGTAAAGACATGGCCGGCAATTCCTTTATAGCCCACAACCACACCTGCATGCTGGATGGTGTCATCATCATAAAAAAGTTGCGCCCCGACGATTCCCACTTCATCTCGCTGGCAAAATCCCAAAAGTTCCTCTATGCAGTCCTGGTCAATCAGTTCTGTATCATTATTCAAGAATAACAGATACTCCCCCTTTGCATAAGACAATGCATAATTATTAATTGCCGAAAAGTTAAAGCCTTTCTGCGGCCACTTGATCACCCTGAGATTCTCATAAGCCGCCTCCAACTCCTCATAGCATTGAAAAGTTTCTTCCTCCGTACTGTTATTCTCCACAACAATGACTTCTATATTTTTGTAGGTTGCTTTTTCCATCAAGGATTTTACGCATACGCACAAATCCTTTGTATGGTCTTTGCTTGGAATAATTACAGAAACCAATGGTTCTTCTTTTAAAGGATACCGCACCCGGTATGCTCCCAAAACCTCATTTTCTTCCACTTCCACTGCTCCAAGGCCGATTCTTTCACAATGGGCTTTAATGGCTCTGGCACCTGCTTCAAAGGCGTAAAGCTTTTTCTTCGGATCTTCCGCTGTGGAACCTTCGTTCACCCGCCAGTGGTACAAAACTTTGGGAATATGACAGATTACGTCGGCCTGTTCTATACACCTGAAAACAAAGTCGTAATCCTGAGAACCGTCAAATTCCGTCCGAAAACCTCCGATCTGTTTCACCAAGGCCTTTTCCACCACAAACAAATGGGAAATGTAGTTCATACTGCGGAGGAGATCCGGATTAAAATCCGGCTTAAAATGAGCGTCGAAATAAAAAGCCCGCCCTTTTTTCAGAGTCAGTTTATCTTCATCAGAATAAAGGATCTGAACCTTCCTATTTTTCTCAGCCTCCCTGTTAATGCGAAAAGCACATTCATATAAAGCATCTTCTGTTAAAATATCATCATGATCCAACAGGACAATATAATCCCCCTCAGCCATAGAAAGAGCTGCATTGGTATTTCCTGCAATTCCTAAATTCTCCGGCAAACGGACACAACGAATCCTCTTGTCCGATTTTTGATAATTTTGTATCTGCCTGAAAAACTCATCTCCATCAAAATCCTCTGCAACCTGACCCATTCCACTGCCATCAGCCAGGCAAAGCTCCCAATTTCCATAAGTCTGTTCCTGAACGGATTTCACCATCTCTGAAAGAAAATTTCCCGGAGTCCGGTAAAGAGGAACAAGAATACTGAATTTAGGCATAAAAGCAAACCTGGCCTCTCTCTGCCCGGCTAATTCTGCCAATGACGGTTGTACCTGTACCCGCCAGTCATGGTAATTATCCCTGCGCTTTTTCAATTTCCCAGCCAGTTTTTTGAAAAAAGCTTTCCAACCATACTGCCTTAAAATAGCCATTCCACGGCTGATGGTATCGCGTCTGAAAAGAAGACGCAGCCTGGGAAATAAAACGTAATGTTTCCCTTTTACTCCTCCTCCAACAGCCAGTTTTCCTTTCAGGGTTTTCCCTCCCACACGGAAAATAATTTCATAAGTATCTTGGGAATCATAAGAAAAAGTGATACAAAACCCCAGTTTTAGCTCACTCTTACCCAGGAAAAATTCCCTGTTCACATCAAAGCGTCCTGCATCCGTACGAGTGAAAGGAATCTTCCCATTCTTTTTTCCGACGATCTCAATTTCCACCGGAACATCCGGAGAGTCGCTGACTGCCCATCCGGAAAGTACCATTTCGGAATTTCTGGTTTGTATGCTATCTATATAATATTTCACGGCTTTCTTCCTCCGTTTACTTATTTTTCCGGTTTCTTATTTTATTTCTTCTCCAAAATCTTATACCCTTCGGGTACTTCATAATACCATAAGGCACGTATGTCCACCCGACCGTTATAAAAGATATATAAAAAACACGGGCATTTTCGGGTATCCCCTAAATGCCCTGTGTTTATCTCAGTAAAGAGTATAATCCAAATCCAAGTCAACCTTCCCGGGAATTCCATCTACACGTCCCATCTCTGTATATTGCCACATCCGCACATCCGTAAGGCCGGTCCAATTCCCACCTTCATATCCTGTATTTTTAACCATCGTTCTGGTTTCCTTGTCGCTAAAATCCAAACTGAAATTCTTGTATTCCGGATCATCTTTACTCACATCCCAGCGATACCGTGCAAGCCAAATGCCATAAGAAGACGCCATCTGACCATAATCGAAATAATTTCTCAACTTACTGGGACTTCCATATACCACCGTTTTATAACCGGCCTTCTGCAATACAGAACAATATGCATTGGCCATTGCCATATTATTCAACTTGGCTGCTGTCGTCATATGCTTATCTACTTCCAAATCAAATGCAATCGGATATGTCACACGATAATTTCTCAGACATTTCACAGCAAACTCCGCTTCCGCCGCCGCTTCTGCCGGTGTCGATGCATAACAGTAAACATATCCGCCGATCGGAATTCCATTGGCCAATGCTCCCTGAGCATTTTTCTGGAAATACCGATCCTCCATCACGGTCCCACCTGTTGAGGACGTATTTTTCTGAGTAATCCGAAGCATGGCAAATTCCACACCATCTGCTTTCGCCCTTGACCAGTTAACCGTTTCCTGATAAGCAGAGACATCCACACCCCAGCGTTCCGTCGCATACCTGTAATAAGTATTATTTGTGGCGCCAGGAGCTTTTCCACCTTTATTGACAAACGTGATCTCAATGGCTTCCAGACGTTTTGCGTATCCTTCCGTTCCGGCAGGATTTCCATTGGATGCCCAGCCGGTCCATCCAAAACTCTGGCAGTGGACACGATAATAAATATCATATTTCTTTGCCATTTCCCCTGTCAGGCGGATTTCAATGGCTTCCAAACGTTTAAACTGATTTTCCGTTCCGGCTAAACCGCCTTCTTTTACCCACGGCATCCAGCCATAAGACTGGCAATGAACACGATATTCAATGCTTCCCTCCACCAGGGAATGGTTTTCCAGACGGATTTTAATGGCTTCCAGACGCTTAGACTGGCCTTCTGTTCCGTTCAATTTCCCATTGGAAGTTTCCGGAAGCCACCCATAAGTCTGTACATGGGTCTGATAAGTAACTCTCGTATCTTCTCTATAGGTTCCTGAAGTTGAGCCGGGCGCAGGCTGGCCTTTCTCCACCAAACGGATCTCAATGGCCTCTAAACGTTTCGCATAACCCATAGTCCCGGACGGCTCTCCGTTTTTAGCCCACCCTAACCAGCCAAAAGACTGACTGTGAACACGGTAATACACATCATACTTTTCTGCCATTTCTCCTGTCAGGCGAATCTTAATGGCTTCCAAACGTTTAGACAGGCCCTCTGTTCCACTTAAGTTTCCATTGGCCACCCAGTTCATCCAGCCTCGGCTTTGTACATGGGTCTGATATTCAATCCCTCCAGGAACCGGCGTATCACTTAAATAAATTTTTATGGCTTCCAGACGTTTGGATTGTCCTTCTGTCCCACTCATTTTTCCATCTGATACCGCATTAAGCCAACCATAAGTCTGCACATGGGTAGTGTAATTCACATGCGGCGTCCTGGCTCCATAAAGCGCTGCCGACTCTGTAAGGGATTCCTCCTCTTCAGACACCCCCTCCGACTCCTGTGAAACAGATTCCACCTCTTCGGATTCTATGGGTGCTGTTCCCTCAGTATCTGTTTCCGTCACATCAGATCCTGCGGGATCCTGTCCCGTCGATTCTGATTCTGTCATATCTGCGCCTGATGTCTCCTGTTCCGTCGAATCCTGACTCTCCATATTCGATTCTGTCGTATCTGGTTTCACAGCAGATGCTCCTGCAGATGTTTCCCTGCTCTCTCCCGCTCCCGGCTCACCTGCCTGAGGCGCTTCTGATGTAGCTTCTGCGCTATGGTTCGAAACCGCCGCTACATTTAACGGCTGTATCATCAACGACAGGCAAAGCACAACTCCTGCCGCTGTTTTCAACGCTTCTTTCCATATCCGTTTTTTCACTGCTATCCCTCCATGTATGTAGTCCTTGGTATGCCATACTTTATCATTATATCTGGAATCTTTTCATCTTGCAATCCCAAATATTTCCCAATCCCAAAAATTTTATTGCGATGAAAAAGAATCCTGCCATGCAGGATTCTTTTTTCTGAGTTAAGTTAATTTATAATTCCGGATCTGTTGGATCCCAAGTCTGATTTTCCGGAATCGGTGCAACTACCGGTCTGCCAAAAGGTCCCGGATTCGGATCATTATACACGACCACCGTTGTTCCCAATCTGCACCTGGTATAAATCCAGTAAGCTTCTCCACATACCAAACGGATACAACCTGACGAACGAACAGTACCAAGTCCATTGTAACCATAAGCAATCATAGTCCTGTTATTGGGACGCTCATAAGTAACCGAATGGAACAGGAACCCTTCTCCTTTCGTCAATCTCGTTGCATACTGCGCATAAGTGCCATTAAACATGGCTCTCCAACGATACTTCTCCGGAGTATAGAAAGTTCCTAATGGTGTATCATCTCCAGTTGAACAGAGCATCGCCTTTACCGGTATAATATACCCGCCGGCCGGATCATAAGCATAAATAGTGATGCAATTTGCCAGCTTGTTCACCTTTATCAAATATGATGACTGAGGGCCGATAATACTATCTATATTTTGACACAAGGTACCGTCACTGTTAAAATAATATTTCAAGCCGTCAACATAATTCCAACCGACAAGAGGCACCCCGTTTCTAAAATAATACCTCTGCCCATTATACTCTGTCCAGCCGTTTCCATTTGCTGAAGAACCTGCGCTAAAATAAAATCTAAGCTGATTTCCCATCTGATACAGTCCGGGACCCGTATACTCACGATAAGGAGCCTCACCAAGCACCACCGGGGAACCTACACTTTTCGATGCAATCCTGATTTCTATGGCTTCTGCCCGAAGTCCAAACCCGCTTGTCCCGGCCATTTCTCCATTTTTCGCCCAACCAAGCCAGCCGTATCCTTCGACATACACCCGATAATAAATATCACAGACCCCTGACGCCTCTCCTGTCAGACGAACCTGAAGAGCTTCCACACGTTTGGACAAACCTGTTGTGCCATTTAACACGCCGCCATTGCTCCAGCCAAGCCAACCTTTACTTTGTACGTGAGTGCGGTATTCAATGTTTCCGTACATATTGCTGTCTGTCAGCTTTACTGCGAGAGATTCCAGCCTCTTATTCCGCCCGACTACCCCTGAAGTGGCTCCGTCCGAAACCCAATTCATCGTTCCGTAGCTTTGTGCATGAACCCGATAAGCCACTTTAGGCAAAGGGATAAACGAACGCCCGGGCTTTTCTATGGGAGCCGGTTTCGCTCCTCCCTTCGGTACCAGCTGAATCCGAATCCCTTCCAAGCGTTTTCCCATGCCACTGGTTCCCGCCATCGCACCGTTCTTCGCCCAGTCAAGCCACCCAAATGTCTGCGCATGGACACAGTAATAGACATCATAGTGCTGTGCCAATTCTCCTGTCAGTTCAATCTGAATCCCTTCCAAGCGCTTAAACTGTCCCTGCGTTCCCGATAACTGGCCGTTTTCTTTCCATCCCTGCCAGCCGTAACTTTGTACATGGGTTCGGTAACGGATTCCGCCGGTCATGCTCCCCTGGTTCTGGACTTCAATATAAATCGCTTCCAGGCGTTTCGCCTGACCATGGGTTCCGGCTTCTTCGCCATTTTTCTTCCATCCCTGAGTCCAGCCATATGTCTGTATATGGGTCCAGTATCTCACATCCGGTACACCGTTTGCCCCATATAAAGAAATGGTTTCTTCGCCCTCAACCGTCTCCAGGCTCTCTTCCGAAGACGGAATTGTTGTCTTCAAACTGTCTTCTATCTCTGCCGACGATTCCTGTTCTCCTTCTTCCGAAGGCGGCAGCGTTTCCGGACTGCTTTCCTCAGGCAGTGTCTCTGTTTCTTCTGTAGATAATGTTTCCGTTTCTTCCGGAGGCAGCGTTTCTGTCTCATCTGGTATAACTGTTTCCGTTTCTTCCGGTGTGGAAACTTCAGTTGCAGCAGACGGCTCTGTCCCTCCCGAGGCTCCCGAAGCCGCGGCTGTCAGAGAATGACCGAATATGCAGGCGCTAATCAACAGCAGTGCCAGCAGTCTATATCCCTTTTTCCCTGTCCTTTTCATAATTTTACCTCTTTTCCCATAAAATACTACTTTTTAGTATATAACACTTTTCTCCAAATATCCAGCCTCTTTTCCGAAAGATATTCTTAAATCATCCTGCTATTTGTCACTTTTTCTTTTCAAGTCGTATTTCTATGGCCTCCAGACGTTTCCCACGGCCAATGCTCCCTGCCACAGCTCCGTTTTTCACCCATCCCTGCCAGCCATAGCTTTGTCCGTGTACCCGGTAGTAAACATCATATTGCTTTGCCAGTTCCCCTGTCAAGGTAATACAAATCGCTTCCAGGCGTTTCCCACGGCCAACTGTTCCTGCTAAAGCCCCATCTGCAACAGGCTTTTGCCAGCCATAACTCTGCACATGCGCCTGATAGCAGATTCCTCCGCTTACCGGCAGATTTTCCAAATTGATCCGAATGGCTTCCATGCGCTTGCTCTGGCCACTTGTCCCGGCCATAGCCCCGTTTGAAACCGGCTTTTGCCAGCCATAACTCTGTACATGAGTCTCATATGTCACTGCAAGTGGCGGCTGGATAAAAGGAGCCTTTGTACTTACGGGAGCCGCTTCTCCTCTTCTTTTCACCTGAATTTCGATGGCTTCCATACGTTTTGCCAGACCTTCTGTTCCTGCGCTTTCTCCATTCTTTGCCCACCCCAGCCAGCCATAGCTCTGTACATAAACCCGATAATAAACATCATAGTCCGCGGCTTCCGTACCGGTCAGACGGATTTTTACGGCCTCCAGACGCTTAGCCTGGTTTGCTGTTCCAGACACTCCACCGTCTGATACCCAGTTCTGCCAACCATAACTCTGTACATGAGTCTGATAGGTAATCCCCAGATTCCTGTTTCCTGCTATTTCTATTTTAATCGCTTCCAGACGCTTTGACTGGTTTGTTGTTCCCGCCATCATACCGTCCGACACGGGACTTTGCCAGCCGTAAGTCTGGGCATGAGTCTGATAACGGACTGATACCGGCACTGTCACTGCGGCATCCGGATTCAGCAGATTCAAGCCAATCCGTTTCCATTTCTCCGTCGGCGCTCCCGGCTGATCAATCAGATACCAGACAGAGTCCCTTTTGGTAAACTCAAAATCATATGCATAGTCCCGCCAGTAATAATTATCATAGATGTTTCCAGTACCGGTAAGGGAGGCATCATTCCAGGAAGTATGGCCTGAAGCCCTGATACCGGCATCACTGAGAAGAAAATTCCTGTGATACACTTTCCCTGTTATATCCTGGTCATCCCAGGTACAATCCACATGGTATGTCTGTCCATCCACGGCCACCAGATTCCAGGCATGTTTTAAATTACTGCTGCCCACAAAACGGGCCGTACCGATACCGGCCCGTTCTGCCAGAAGATTAAAAGCCAAAGCATACCCGTGACATACTGCCTTTCCCTCCACAAGGGCACAATATGCCGTGTAACAACCTTTTCCGTTGTCCCAGGCAGTGGTTTCACTATAAGTAATATTTATCACCAGAGCTTCATGAATAACCATCAGCTTTTCCAAATCTGTCATAGACGAATCCATCTTATTCAGAATATTGGAAACTTCCGCCTCCATAGAAGCTTTCATGGCATTTATCCGGTTTTGATCTGTTTCCCTATATTCCCATTTCATCAGAAGGACTTTCCCGGACGAAGCATCCAAAGTATAATGATAGATATTGGAAACGTAAAACAGATCCGGATGACCATTGACCACCCGCTCAAACATGGCGGCCATTTCATCCTCTGTGAGTCCCCACCCGGACACGTCAAGCTGAGGTGATACCTGGCTTAAAGACTGATAAATCTGCTCCTCCTGGCTCCCGGTCCTCATATCATAGGCCATAATCCCTGAAGTATCTGTCTCAAACGCTCCTGCCTGATACAGAGAAACGGTCTCCTCAAAATAAATGGGATCTGCTTCTTCTCCCGGGGCCTCCATACTTACAGAAGGTTCTCCTGCCGTCGCATCAGCAGCTTCCGCTTTTATAACTGCCCGGTTTCCCATAAAGGACAAAAACAGAACAGTAATCCCCATTAACACAGCTTTTCTTCTTTTCATACTGGCTCCCATTTTTTCTCAATCATGATGCAATATAATGTCTTGCAGTGCTTCCAGGCGCTTTTCCGCCCTTCGGCACCAACTTGATTTCGATGGCCTCCAGGCGTTTGGACTGGCCGCTTGTTCCGGCCGGTTCTCCATTTTTCGCCCAGCCCATCCAGCCATATGTCTGGCTGTGAACCCGGTAATAGATATCATATTGGACAGCCGCTTCTCCCGACAATTTGATCTCAATGGCTTCCAGACGTTTTGATTGTCCTGTTGTACCACTGACCGCCCCATTGTACACCCATCCCTGCTTCCAGCCATATGTCTGTACATGAGTCCGATAAGACACACTTCCTGATACATGATCCAAATTGATTTTTATTCCTTCCAGGCGTTTGGACTGGCCCTGTGTTCCATTCATGACACCGTCTGATGTCGAAGGAAGCCACCCATATGTCTGACAGTGGGTACTATAAGAAACACCCGCCGGCCTTTTCACAAAAGGTCTGGTTGTTTTTCCGGGAACAGCGCCTCCTTTTGCCACCAGGCGTATTTCTATTGCTTCCACCCGTTTTGCATAGCCCTCCGTTCCCGCAGTTTCTCCGTTCTTCGCCCAGTCCAGCCAGCCATAGCTCTGACTGTGAACCCGGTAATAAATGTCATATTTATCAGCCAGATTTCCCGTCAGTTTAATTTCCACTGCTTCCATCCGTTTCTCTTTATCAACAATCCCGCTGACCGCTCCGTTGGAAACCCAGGGTTGCCATCCGTAGCTTTGCATATGGGTTCTGTATGTAACGCCTCCGGAGGCTTCCTTATTTGAAACCTGAATCCGCAGCGCTTTCAACATTTTGGCGCTTCCCGTTGTCCCTGCCTGTCCTCCGTCGTATTTCCAGCCGACCCATCCTTTTCCCTCCACGTTGGCCAGATATGAAACTTTTGCATCGACCGGCGGTTCTATCACACCAGTCCCGTAGTAATCCGGAGTAGCATACCCTTTGATATAGGTATTATCCAAAGCGTATTTCCGCTCTGCTACACTGTCAGACGTATTCCCTTCCACTGTATAAACCGTCCCGCCGGATACTCCGGTTACAATCCCCACATGGTTTACATAATTATTGTTCCAGTCAAATTTAAAAAAGATCAAATCCCCTGCCTGTGGTGTATAGGTTCCCCTGTCATGCCATGTACCCGGATTATTGCTGTTCTGATACCAGATCGCCATATTGACCGTAGAGGCATTCATTCGGAACACAGTACTGGAAATACCGGCCTGATTTGCACACCAGCTGACAAACATGGCACACCAGGGTGCAGAAGGATAATAATCGCCGGCAGCATTGACGTAGCGATTATACCAGGTTCCATATTTTGTCGGCGTGTCTCCTGGTTTATAATACCCCACCTGGGTTTTCGCTATGGCAATCATATCTGTGATTTTGTTTCCTGTATTGGTATGAGTATTGGGATACTCTGCTTCCAGCTGGCCTGACAAATACGGCTTGGCAGTCGGACCAGGAGCAGCGCTCCCTTTTGCTTTTACAACGATCTGAACAGCTTCAATACTTTTATTCCAGGAGGAATCCAGTCCTGCTTCTGCACCGTTCTTTGCCCAGTCCAGCCAACCATGTCCATTGGCATATACACGATAGTAGATATCATACTGTCCTGCTGTGGCTCCGGTCAGGGACATTTTAACAGCCTCTACCCGTTTTGCCACTCCGGTTGTTCCTGCTTCCGAACCATCCTGGCCAAAATACCATTTATGGTCATCCCGGTAAACCTGATAAGACACGCCCAGTCCTGATACACCGGACACCCTGACCTTTATGGCTTCCAGACGCTTTCCTATACCGGTTTTACCATTTTCCGCACCATTTGCACTTTCGGCCAACCAACCGTAAGACTGCATATGTACACTGTAAAATACAGAAGGCGCCCCTGCTCCGTAGAGTTCCATGAAAGCCTCGTCTGTTCCTCTTTCCGTCTCTTCCCCGGATTCTGTCTCCTCAGGCGTTTCCGTATTGTCTTCCATACCCGTTGTCTCCTCCGGGTTTTCACTTTCTGTTTCCTTCGTTTCTTCTGTTTCTACAATGCTTTCTGTTTCGTCGTCTGTCTCCGTTTCTTGTGCTATATCTGACTCTGTTACGGTTTCTGACTCTTCTATAGTCTCTGTTTCTTCTTCCGTACCTGTTTTCTCGGTTCCCGGGGCATTTTCCCCTGCCTGCTCTGTAGTACTTTCCACATGGGGAATCCCCTCTGCAGCTACGACAGGTACACTACCTGAAAGCCACGTACACCACAGCATGACAACCGCCAAAAGTAACGCTGTTTTCCTCTTCATCTGTTTCATTTAAATCCCTCTTCTCTAATCTGTCATTCAACCTGCCACTCAACAAACAGTTTCTCTTCCCACACTCTCGTAAATAATCCCCCTGTTTCTAAACCTTTCCGGCGGGTAACAGTTTCTCCCGTCTATAATTATAGGCTTTTTCATGTATTTAGCAAAGAGTTCCGGCTCAATTTCCTGTATTTCCCTCCATTCGGTAAAAATCAGGCAAATATCAGCTCCCTCCAAAGCTTCCTCAATCTTCCGGCAATAGTAAATTTCTGAAGGATATAATTTCCTGTAGTTTTTTTCCCCGATTGGGTCCCAGGCGCGGATCAACGCCCCTTCTTCCAGAAAAATCGGAAGGTTTACCAAAGAGGGCGCCTCCCGCAGATCATCAGTCCCCGGTTTAAAGGTAAGTCCCAGCGCCGCCACCGTAAGTCCGGCAAAATCTTCATAATATTTCCGCGCTTTCTTCACCATTTTCAGCTTCTGGTTTTCGTTTACTTCAATGGCGGCCTTGATGGTTTTCATCTCATAATCGTAAGAATTGGCCAGCCAGTGGAGCGCCTTTGTATCTTTCGGAAAGCAGGAACCTCCATAGCCGATTCCGGCCTTCAAAAATTTATTCCCAATCCTTGTATCAAATCCCATCCCGGCAGTGACATCCTCAATGTCTGCCCCCACCAGCTCACAGAGGTTGGCGATTTCATTGATATAGGAAATTTTAAGGGCCAGAAAATCATTGGAAGCGTATTTGATCATCTCTGCGCTTTTCCTGTTGGTCACCAGTTTCGGCGCGTCAAACCCTTCATAAACCTGCAACATAACAGATTTTGCAAATTCATCTTCCACCCCGATCACAATCCGGGAAGCATGTAGAGTATCCCGTACAGCCGTCCCCTGCGCCAGAAATTCCGGGTTGGAAGCCACCGCAATCTTCACCGGCGCTTTCTTCTCCTTCTGAATCAACTTTTCAATCCTGTCATTTGTACCGATAGGCACTGTTGACTTTACCACCAGGACGCAGTCCTTTTCTACTGTCCTGGCAATTTGCCTGGCCGCCTCATAGACATAAGACAGATTTGCAGAACCGTCCCGCTTTTCCGGTGTCCCCACGCCGATAAACACCACTTCCGCATCTTTGCAAGCCGCGATATAATCAGAAGTAAAAAAAAGTCTCTCTTTATTTTTTATCATAAGTTCCGACAGGCCTTCTTCATAAATAGGGGATATGCCCTGCTGCATCATTCGGATTTTTCTCTCATCTATATCCACACAATGCACCACGTGCCCATGCTCCGCCAGGCAGACACCCGTTACCAGGCCTACGTATCCTGTACCTGCTACCGCAATTTTCATATTTATTCTCCGCCTTTTTGTTCTTTCCACTTATCTGCAAGTTTAGCGACCTTTGCCGCCAGCGCCTTTGGGTTCCCCATTTCCACATAACAGACCTCGCCGTCTTTTTCCTCAAAAAACTCTCTGTTGGCTTCGTTGTCCCCCAGTATCATGGGTTTTTTCATGGCCGCATAGATATAAGCTTTCCCCGGAATCGTCCTTCTTGCTTTCGCAATACTTCCGTGAAAGTGTCCCGCCAGACATAAATCTGCCTCGGCGATTTTGTCTGCCAGAGCCTCCTGGGAGAGCCAGGAAATATACTTTACATTGGAATGATCCGGCCTTTCTGTCTCCCTGCCCAATGGTCCCACCATATAAAAAAAGATGTCTTTTCTCATCTGCAAGTATCCGATTGCCTTCAAAATCACAGATACACCCTGAAGCGGGAGGATACTCCCAAAATATAATACCACAAATTTATCTTTTATTCCACCGCTCTTTTTCTGCTCCCGCGGATAGTAAATGGAAGAATCCGCCTCCAGATACAAGGTGTACTCTTTTTCCATATCTGCACCCAATTCTTCTGAAAAATACGCTCCATGGGCTTTTGTATCGGTGACAATATGGTCTGCTTTAAGCAAGGTCTTTTTATCCAGCCATTTGAAAAAACGGGCCACAAGGCTTTTCTCTTTAAACTTCCCTCTGTCACATACCAGAGTATCATAGAGGGAAATAAAAAAGTCGATGGCCAGCTCCCGTTTTTTAAGCTTCCGAAAAAATGGAACCACAAGTTGCGGTGCAAATCCCACAAAAATCAGGTCATACTGCTTCACTTTTATCCGAAACAGCTTTCCATATACGGATAAAAGACGTTTTACATAACTTTTTTCATAAGAACCAATGACATCGCAAGAATCCGCCTGAGTACGAATCAACCGAAGCTCCTGGCTGTTCCTGATATAATCCAGATTTTTTGTCGTAATAAAAAGCACCTTTTTATGATTCAGAAATTTTAACATCTTTTCCTTTTCTCCCCGTGGCCAAATAATATGCCTTAAAGCCTAAAAATGCCGCTGCTTCCCCGAGAATCGTCCAGATTCTTGTGGTCACCACAATCAGAAGTACCAGCTCCTTCGCCTGCCTGTCCCCCAAAAGTATCCGCAAAATCCCTTCCCGGATTCCCATGCCATTGGGGGAGGGACTTAAGAAACCCACCACCCAGGATACAGGATAAGAAAGCATCAGATATATCCCCTCCATGGCGTTGATATCCGAAAAAGCCAATACCAGCACAATCAGCCCGGCTCCGGTCACCAGCCAGGCTCCGGCATACCGAAAAAGGGCCTGATATACAAACCCTTTCTTCAGGCAAATATCACCGCAGTCTTTTTTTAATATCCTGCTCAACAGCCTGATTCCCCAATTTATGCATAAGGGCAGAACCAGCAAAGCTGCCACCACTGCCAAAAAGCAGACAGGTATCAGCCAGACATTCTCTCTCCCCTGAAGTAAAAACGGAACCAACACCACAAAAAACAAACTGCTGGAAATAATCTGAAATACGTATTCCAGAATAATGCTGGCCGTGGCAGCCTGCGCCGTAACTCCCTTCCTGTTACACAAATAAGCTTTTCCCACAATGCTCCAGATTCCACCCGGAATATAACGGGCCAGGGCGCTTACCATATGGACATCCAGATATTCTCTTCTGCCAGGCCCCTTCTCCATCTTCCATAAAAGCCAACTCCAGTTATATCCGGTAAACAAAAAAGCAACTCCGTAAACCATAATTGACAGAAGAAACAGCGGGAACTTCATATTAGCCAGATAAGGGACGATGTCCTCCCAGTGAATAATAATATCCTTCACCATAAACCAGAGGATTAAAAGCCCCAAAAACAACCCCGCAGTTTTAACTGCTGTTTTTTTCCAGCTACTCTTTCTCTTTTTCGGCTCCGCTTTCTTTAAGTTCGTGCTTTTCAATCCAGTCTTCTCCGTTTCCATTCTTTCTGGTATCATCCGGTATTTTCACGGAATACTGCATGTCTTTCGAAAGAACAGCCATGAGCCCCAAAACTGCCAGAGGAATCATAACCGGAAACGCCTGAATCGTATACCCGGTTCTTGCCCCTTCAAAAAGAAGAAGAAAGGCATGCCAGCCTAAAAGACTCAACTTTAATATAAAAGAAAATTGCGTTTTTACTTTTACGCTCATCAATGTACATAATAAAAACAAGACATAAACCAACTGCATGGCAAAAGCTGTAAAATCAACATATTTCCCCTGAGAATACCAGATATTCTGAAAAAAGTTCAGCACTCTGTTGGAAGAATACACTTCTTCAATATGGGGGTTTAGTAATCCATATGTGCCATCCCCCGTTTCCGCCAAGTGTTTTTTCACTAAAAAGTCAGGATATCCCAAAACGCCCAGCCGTTTCAACTCACCTTTCCAAATCTGAACCGCAACCTGGTTCCGCTCCTTTGTCGTTTCAGCAGCATTGATTGCTTCCCTGACTTCTTTTGTCCCGGATCCATTTCCTGTAATCCCATAAGCCATAAACTGAGTCATCACTGCATGTTTATTTTCATCAAGCTCCAGCTCATAAGGTTTACCGGCAAGATGATAGATTCCCGAAAACAAAAGAAAACCAACAAGCAGCGCCACACATACAGAACCCATTTTCAAAAAATATTCCTTTCGTCTACAGATATGCAGCACCTCAAAAATCACGACTGCAATCAGATAAATAATACTGGAAGGCCTGGCCAGATACCCCCAGGCAACAGCCAGTCCCCATATCCCGCCGAAAATCAGTCTTTTTTTCAGAGAATCTGACCCTTTAATACATACATAAAGATATAAGCCCAGGCAAGTGGCCGGCCAGGACAGAGCTGTTGTATAAAACTGATACATCTGGTTATTGAGTCCCAGTGTAAGAAGGCAGACAATCATGGTCAGAAAACCAGCCTTTTTCCCATACAGTTTTTTCATCAGCAGCGAAAGAAAAACAAAACCAATATCGTAATTAATAATATTGATAACTGTATAAATCATTGTGGTAAAACGATTCACTTCTTTTAAGCCCAAAATGCTTCTGATCAGGTTTTCATAAACATAGATGGGCACATTATTCTGGCACGAGGACAAATAGTCTGTAATCACTGCTTTGTCTTCCGAAAAAACCCCCTGATAAACCACGCCGGCATCAGACAAAATCGTCCCGCTTATTAATGGAAATACCAGAATCTGAAAGACTCCCAACACAGCCAATATGCATACCATCCATCTGGTATTCTCCATACAGCGATCACAAGCGGTCTTCAATTTCTGCCTGTACCGCACTGCCGCCAGAACACCCAGCCCAAGTACCCCCCAGATCAAGCCATATTTCGTAATCACTTTAAAATTACCTGAGGCCAGTGCATTAAAAAATGCCAGCCCCATCAACAGCATAATGGCAACATTTAAAATTCCGTGGCACAGCGTATCATCTCTTTTCATGACTGTCTCCTGAAAAATATATTGCTTCGCCTGTTCATTTTGTCTCATCTTTTTTTTCTATCCCGTCATAATCCATCTTTCTCACGTGATACTGTACATCTTCCAAAAGCTTTCTATTGGCAGCTATCACATCTGCCAAAAATCCGATTACTATCGTCTGGAAGCCCAATAAAAGCAGGGTGCTACACAAAATCAGGGACTGGACATGGCCTCCCCCCATTCCCATAAACCAGTACACCAAAAACCTCACTCCCAGAGCGGCGCCCAGTAAAAAAATCACGCTGCCGATAATGGTAAAAAATTTCATAGGCTTGTACATCATAAACGCCCGAAAAATCGTCACCACAGACTTTTTTACATACCCAAACATACTGTTGAACAGACGGGAAGGTCGCAGTTCCTCATTGGTCCGTACAGGAACCGATTCCATGGCAATCTTACTCCTCCCGGCCTGAACAATGGTTTCCAGGGTATAAGTATATTCATTTACCACGTTGAGGCGCATGGCCGCCTCCCGGCTATATGCCCGAAAACCACTGGGAGCGTCGGGAATATCGCTTTTAGAGGCCTTGCGCACCACATAACTGCCCAAATGCTGAAGCTTTTTTTTGAGAAAAGAAAAGTGTTCCGTCTGGTCAATGGGCCTGGCTCCAATGACAATGTCCGTTCTTCCCTCCAAAATCGGCCTTACCAATTTCTCAATATCCTCCGCACAGTACTGGTTATCCGCATCTGTGTTGACAATGATATCTGCTCCATTTCTGAGGCAGGCATCCACACCTGCCATAAATCCTTTGGCAAGCCCTTTATTCTTTTTAAAATTCACCACGTAGTGAACTCCCCACTCCCTGGCTACCTGTACCGTTTTATCCCTGCTGCCATCATTGATAATCAAATATTCGATTTTATCAATCCCCTCAATATGCTTAGGCAGCGCATCCAAAGCAATCGTCAGTGTCTTTTCCTCATTATAACAGGGAATTTGGATAATCAGCTTCATTTGTATCCCTACTTTCATAAAATTTAAACAGCAAACTCCTGCCACTCATTTCAACAGTAAAAATCCGCAAATTTTATCAGGAAATAAATAAAATCACCGCACATCAAAACTATGGCCGCTCCCACAGATACTCTCCGTACAATTATCCGGGCCTTTTCTCCCCTCTCAGAAACTGCAACATTAAATTTTGTCCAGATATAGGCAAAAATCCCCAGAAGACACAAATAATATCTGCTCTGCAGCCCCCCAAGATAACCGCTCCTGAAAAAAAAGCCCCCGTATGCACTTTTAAACTGCAGAAGGAATACCGCCAGAATACTGGCGCATATCATCTGCATAAACCTTTTTTCATTTTTCTCTGCAAATATCCCTTTACAAAAAAGCAGCAGCGGAGCCAGCCACAGCAGTGTGGGAACCAGCCAAAAAACCATTTCTGACATTTTCGTTTTAGAAAAGATACCGAAAAAGCTGGAACACCATCCGCACCATGTGTATAAAAAATTGGAAAGGTAATAGAAAATGTACTCTCCCAAAGAAAATACCATCCTCTGTTCAAAAGCTGTATACGCCCAGGATTGCCGATACCCTTCATAGTCCAGAATCTGGTAACTGGGTTGAATGGCCCCCACCTGCCTGTATACAATGATAAAATATAGAATAACCAGCAGATACAGCGGCACAGTCGTCCAAAATGCCGGCTTGAAAATTTCTTTTGGCCTGCGCTTTGTAAAAAGCTCCCACGCCAGATAGCCCCATATGGCCAAAACAATCATGGCCCCGGCTGTCACTTTTCCAAGAATCATGGCTGTCACACCTAACGCGATTCCCCAGTATGTCTTCCAGTCCCTTTTCTCCTTTACAAAGCGGAGCATACCATTCACAGCCAAAGCTCCTCCCAGAAAAGTCAGTGTATCGTTATTGACACCTGCCCCGCTGTAACACACCATTGGAATACATACCATAATTGTCCCGTATAAAAGATGCTGTACCGGATAACCCTTATCCAGCCATGTATACCCAGCGTAAAACCACAATGCAAGCGCCAGCAGCACCATCGCAATGGTCACTGCCCTCAACTTTGTATAATTGACAGAAATCTCTCCTGTCTCACCGACCTCCACACCGCCGGACAACCTCATGATATGATAATACAAAGGAGGATGGCCTAAAAAGTTCGTATTTGAATTAAAGGTGAAAGTCCTCTCGCCCCCCTGGTATGCAATACCATTTCGTCCCCCAAGCAGCCTCATATCCTCAAATTGTGGAATAATCTTTCCACTGTCTTCCAGATAAGCAATATAAGCCACATGTGCCTCTTCATCCGGAGCCTGTCCCACATGGGCGGCATAATACCACATTTTGAATCCGGCAAATGCTAAAAGCAAAACATAGATAACACATATAATCCGCCTTTTCTCTATTCGGAGATGTCTGTGGAACACAGACAGGCCGACCAGGCTCCCGCAAAAAGCCCCACAAAAAATAATCAGCCATTTATACCCTGTATTCTGAAGGGCTACATTCTCTGACATACCGGTAGCAGACAAATAATATTTATCCGGAAGCCCCCAGAAAACAAATACGACAAACAGCACACACAGAATCAGGATTCCACATATGATGCCTCCTGTCCTGGCCGCATGCTTCCCCTTCGTCTTCCAAAGCAGAAACAACACATAAAAAATACATACCAAGCATTGGAGAACCACCTTTATCAGCCAGTTATTCCTCACCGCTTTTGCAAACTGCCCTGTCAGCATATCATCGAAAACGACCGATGGATCCTTCCCCTGGTCCTGGATAGCATAGCTTCCATCCGGGCTTTCCACCCTGTTCCCGCTCAATAAAACAGCATGCTCTTCCAGGTCTCCTGCCGTTATGTCCTTTAAAAGAATTTTTCCATTTTTAAATGCCTGAGAATATACCTTGATATTTGTAATCTTATAAGCTGCCTCCCCGGCTCCCGGATCCAGCCGTATCCCTTTGCAATTAAAAAACTCAGGGTTAACGACAAACTCTGCCTTTTCTCCGGTGATGGCTGCAATACTGCTGTTTTCCTGGACATATCCGTCCCCCATATTAAAAAAGAGCTGCGCCGTATCATTTTCGTAACTCTCCCCATACTCTATCACCACGCGCACATTTACAGCCAATATCTGCGCGCACCAAATCACGATGCTTGCAAGCAAAACAAGCAGCGAAACTATTGTCTTCCAATTTTTGATTTTACTCCAGAACTTTGAAAACATCCCTGTCTCCTTACCGCTAATGTATGGTAATTGCATTGGGAGCCGTAGAAAAACTATAGACATCAGCACCCTTTTTCTCAAAATAATCCTTTAGAATATGTGCATCATAAGCGGCATCTGTCGTCTCAATCAATACATTCGGGGCATCCATGAACACACCTTTCGGTGACATGCAGTCATAAAATTCCAGAGTCGGCCCCCAGTTTCCATGATGTCCCGTCTGCACATAATCCACATTCAGTTCATCCATATGCCGTTCCATAATGAAACCTTCCATTTCATTTTCCACATCCGCACAAAACAGCATTTTTTCTTTTTCCCCGCTCAGAACAAACATCATGGATCCATTGTTGCACAAATTCACATCCAGTTCATCTGTATTATCATCCCAGGTATGGAGCACTTTTGCGTGAAGCCCCAACAGGTCAAATTCATCATCTTCATAAACATATTTCAGATTTTCCATATTCTCCGTCAGTCTCAGAAATGTCTCATATACATCAAAACGGTCATACTCCTGTGCCGTTTCCTGATATCGGTCATGATGCACCTCCACCGTATAAACCACATCTACCTGGATTTCGCCCGGTTCTGCCATGATGGCATTAAAAGCCCCTGCATGGTCTGGATGGGGGTGGGTCACCACCCACGCACTCACATGGTTTCCATGCTGTTTTATAATCTCCCGCAGAGCATCGGCATCCACATCATAGCCACCGTCTATAATTGCCAGATTTTTATTTTTATCTTCAATCGTATAACACATCAACTGGTTTCCGTCAGGATTTCCATATTGGGTAATCGTCCATCCCTCAGGCTTTTTTCCAGGCAGACCACAGCCTGAGATCACCAGCAACAGTAATCCTATCATTACGATTTTTCTGAATCTGATATATCTTCCCACGAATCCCAAAATTTTCTTTTTTTCTTTGCGCATATTTTATTTTACCTTTGTTGGCCTTTAAAAATCCTTTTTATCCTGGAATACACACGCCATAGAAATTTCCTGTGAAGCTCCTCAATATACCCGGACATCTCTCTGCACTGCCGCCCGATTTCCATATTTTCCGCTTCTCTCTCTTCACACTGTTTCTGTAGTTCCTCTATTTTTTCAGCCAAAGTCATTAATTCTTCTGACCTGGTTCCCCGTAATGTCACAACGGAAAAATACACGGTCACTTCTTTAATACCCTTCACATTATTCAACAAAAACTGGGCATCTTCTTCCCAGAAAACATAAGCCCCTTCTGACAGCTTATACCCATTCGTTTCATCCGGCCACAGTTTCGCCCCGTCACCCGAAATCATCAGTCCTTTTATGATGACTTCTGAGGAAGCCGGGTCAATCCGCAGTTTGGTCGTACCTTCCGGAAGACAGATTTTCGCCGTAATAATTCCATCCATATAACTATAAGTAAACTTCAAGGAATGTTCTTCGCTGTAACCACTGCCGTCATCCATATAAAACTGTACGAAATCTGTCTTTGTATCCAGGATTCCCTCTTTCGCATCCAGACAATGTTTCAACATAAGCGCTTTCAGTTGAGGCATGGTACTTTTTTCCCCGGCCACATATGCCTGGAAACTGCGCTCCATGGCTTCATACACTGCCTGTTCCTCATCTGATATTCCCAAAAGCTTAAAAACGTGGAAATCCAGCAGTTCCTTTCTTTTTGTGCTACTGTACAGATAATAGTGGATTGCCCTGTAAATAATAAAATTAATGGGTACGGGAAAATCAAATATCCATTCGTAGTCAATAATAACCCATCTGTCTTTTCGCTCCCGGGAAGGAGATTCCAACGAACCATACGAATGTCCAAACGGTATAATATTGCCAAACACCAAATCAATATTGGAAATTTTAAGAGAATCACAGTTGGAGAATTCGGTTTCTTTGCCAAATACTGCATCAAACTCTTCCGTATAACGAAAAGGTATGTTGTCAGGGAGGCTATACAGGATATCCCTGTACTTTTTCATCTCTTCAACAATCTCTACATAACGTCCCTCCGAATACAGGCTGTCCAGATACTGCTCGAGAGTCTCTCCTTCCACAAATTCCAGCTTCACACCGCTTTCTGTTTTTTCACACAGATTCGGCTCGAGAATCCCTCCGTCAAAACTTTCTTTCATCTGGAGATAATGAAGATAAATTTTATCTACATGCTCTTTTGCCGCCTCGTTCCATTGGGTCTTCCACACGGAACGTGTCCCATCCGGCTCCATTTGAATCATTGTCTTGATCTTAAATCTTTCTGCCCTGTCATTGGAATATTTACAATAAATCGGATTCACTGGTCAGTCCCCTCTTTCACAACAATGAAAAAAGAATTGGAAAACTCCGGAAACTTATTTTCCTCAATAATGGTGTCAAAAACCTTTGATTCATCAAAGGTCACCAACCTGCTGGCATCAAAATTGTTAAAATTATTGTTCAGTTCCCCAATCCGCGGCAAATAATCATCCGAGTAAATACTCAGTGGAAATTTATAATCCGGATACGGATAATAAAATTTTTCTATGGTACATCCGCTTCTCTTTACCACCCGTTCCAGACCCTCTTTTGTAAAAGTCCTGACATTCCTTATATTCCAATACCCCTCAAGCCCTTCATAAAGGGTCTGCCTATGGTCTTCCACGCAGCCGGCCCAGTATTTTAAGCCAAACTGATTCTCTATGGCTATCAAAATTTTCCCGTCCGGCTTCAAATGCTGTTTCAGGGAAATCAAAAAATCCTCATAAGGATTTTCCGTCCCCATATATCCGGCCGCATATTCAAACACACCAATCAAAGTAATAATGTCATATTTCTCTTCAAGGCTCGCCGAAATATCTTTATAATTTCCCAGTTTGATTTCAATATTGTCCTTTTCCTGATGACGGTATGCATTAACTAAAGAACGTTTGCGTGAAAGTTCAACACAAGTAACTTTCCCATATTTTTCTGCCAGTTTTCCCGTAACGGCCCCGCAACCGGCCCCCACTTCAAGTACGGAAGCTCCCTTATCATTTTCCATCCAATCCACAATATTTCCTCTGTTTTCAGACAAATGATAGAGAACTGCCCAGTCTTTTTTCTCCTTGATAATCTGTTCATATTCTGAAGCCGGATGAGCTTTTACAATCTCCAAAAGCATATCCTCGCCGCCGTCGGCATACAAATCCCTGCCGGAATAGAATTCGTCTTCTATTCTCACTTTACCAATCATTTCCATGTTCCCGCTCCTTAAAGCACCTCGATTTCCGAGTTCATGTCATAATATCCCACAGAATTTTTATCGGATATTACCGTAATATTGCAGGCGTCATATAAGCGGTGATAGACCTGGAACTCATCTCCTTTATAGCCGGTGCACCCCAATGACAAAAGATACTCTCCGCCCTGCAGATCCATCTTCTGAGTAAAGGAAACCGTTTTACTGCTCCCGGCTACCGTGTGATCTACATAGACATGCTCAAACATTGTGTTGGTTCCGGTAATCTCTGTTCCTTTTAAATCCTTAATGGTAAATGCGAAAATCGGATTCACAATATCATTTTGAAAAGCCACCTTAAACTTTACTGTAAATTTCTCCCCTTTGGATACGCTGTTGGTGACAATTCCTGCTGAATCCAAGACTGCATAATCCACAATATGTGCCTCGCCGTTCCCATACTCAAGGCAGTTCGGATTATTATTAAGGTTCTCTTTCCACTCTGCTGTCTCTGCCCGGGCTGCTTTATCTTCCACATTTGCCGGATGTTCTCCCAACTGATGCACCAAAAGCCTTTTATAGGCATCAATCACCGGTTTGGGAGGTCCCTCCATTACCTTTGTCCCTTTATTCAGCAATATTACCCTGTCACAATATTTGGAAATACTACCCAAATCATGACTTACAAAAAGAATTGTCCGCCCCTGCTCTTTGAATTCTTCAAATTTTTTATAACATTTTGCCTGAAAAAATACATCACCCACGGATAATGCCTCATCCACAATCAAAATCTCCGGATCAATATTGATTGCCACCGCAAATGCCAGCCGTACAAACATACCGCTGGAATATGTTTTTACCGGCTGATGGACGAAATCTCCTATATCAGCAAATTTAAGTATATCTTCCAGCCTTGCATCGATTTCTTCCCGTTTAAAGCCAGTCATTGTACCATTCAGATACACATTTTCCAGCCCGGTATATTCCATATTAAAACCGGCTCCAAGCTCCAAAAGGGCTGAAATTCTTCCTTCGATCTCCACATTTCCGCCGGTTGGATTTAAAATTCCGGTAATTACTTTCAGCATCGTGGATTTTCCTGAGCCGTTTGTGCCGATCAGCCCTACAGTCTCTCCCTTTTCCACACGAAAGGAGACACCGTTTAGAGCATAATGCTCCACGTATTTTTTCTGTTTCGATAAGCCGAGAGCTTCTTTTAAACGGTCACTTGGCTTACTGTATAATTTATACATCTTGCTGATATTATTTACGCCAATCGCTGTTTCACCCATCATTCACACTCCATCACAAAACATCCGCAAAATGCACCTTCAGGCGCTTAAAAATCACGGTTCCTATCCCGAACATGGATAATGTCAATACCCAGAAATAGATTGTCAGTCTCGGCTGCTGCCAGAAATTCACTTTATAGATGAAAACATTCCGGTAACCGGCCGTAATATAATACATGGGGTTAAGCTTAAAAATATTTTTGATTAACGGCGATATTTCCATAGCCTCCAGGTCCCACATGATGGGAGTCATCCAGATCCCCACCTGAAGAATAATGCCGACAATCTGCGTTAAGTCTTTAAAAAATACAACAATAGCCGATGTTGCATAGGACATCCCCAACACCAGCATAAAAGCGCAAAAGGAATAATAAATCAGCTGCAGATAATAAATATCCGGGAATTTCCCATAACAGCAATAAATAATAACTGCCAAAGCTAAAAATGCCACATGGACAAACAGCGCTGAAATTATTTTAACAATCGGAAGAATACTGACCTTAAATACCACTTTTTTCACAAGATACGCGTACTCATTCAATGTATTAGTACCGGCTCCCCATGCATCGGAGAAAAAAAACCAGGGCACAATACCGGCAATCAGCCAGAGGACAAAAGGAACCTCCACATTGGAAGACAACGATATATCATGGGCCTTCAAGCCCTTTTGAAAAACAAACCAATAGACCAATACTGTCACTATCGGCTGTATAAATGCCCAGATTGTTCCAAAATAAGAGCCCGCATATTTTGTCTTGAAATCATTTTTGGCCAGAGACCAGATCAGTTTTCTATTTTCAAAAACTTCTCTGGACAAAGAAAAAACTTTTTTTAATTTTGACATCAATTACTCACCTCTGACAGCCCCATGCTCCGCAATCCCGCCCCACTTCTGATCCTTTTCAGAAATGATGAGATCCTTCTTCTCCATCCCTTCCGGCATCGGCCATTCCACGCCGATCTCTGGGTCATCCCACTTGAGTCCGCCTTCGTCATTGGGATGGTAAAAATCCGTACACTTATAGGCAAATTCTGCCATATCCGACAAAACCACAAAACCATGTGCAAAATTCTTAGGAATAAAAAACTGCTTTTTATTCTCCGCCGACAGGATCACACCATGCCATTTTCCATAAGTGGAGGAACCCGGCCGCAAATCCACAGCCACATCGAACACTTCGCCACTTACCACTCTCACCAGCTTATCCTGGGGGAAATTGATCTGAAAATGAAGTCCCCGCAACACACCCTTTCTGGAACTGGACTGGTTATCCTGTACAAATTCCATCTCGATTCCGGCTTCCTTATAATCGTTATAATTATAAGTTTCCATAAAGTATCCCCGCTCATCGCCAAATACTGCAGGTGTGATGATCTTCAGTCCTTCGATTTCACATGTTTCAACAGTAATTTTTCCCATTCTATAACATCCTTCCCAATCATTTTTACAAATTTTTTCTCATAAAGTTTTCACTGCCAAGCAGTATATCACAGGAATCAACATTCGTCCATGCCCCTTATGGCTATTTCTTTTCCAGAAGTCTGACGCCGGCTTCTAAAATTCTTCTATAGACGCCGACACAGAACCTTCAATTTCAACGGCGACCGGATTTTCCTTTTTTTTCCATGGAATGTCAATCCAGGGATCCGGAGTCAAAAACAGAATATTTCCATTGTCTTCTTTTCCGTTGTGATTCCATTGTCTTTTTGGAATCTTCCTTTTTTTCCCATCCCGGTAAACGGCTGTGATACGTAAATCCTTTAAAATAAACAGGCCTCTCTCACATGGATCAAACCTGATACCATGCAGTTTTTCCATACCTGCCTCAAGAGAAAACCTCACCTTCAAATCCGGCCAGCCGGCTTCATTTTTTGAATGGAGCAAATCTGCCTCACTGTACCCTGTCCCTGTATCATAATATAACGCCGGATTTAACTGAATTTTTTTCTGCCGGATTTCTCCCATATAATCATTCAGTAATTGGGATTTTACAGATGTATACGAATCGCCGCTCAGCCTTCTGAAAAACACTTCATTGAAGCCGCGCAGCATATATGTCACATTGGTCATATAGATTGCAGCGCCTTTATCGCTGAAAAGCCACGCCGGGTAATATCCTGCATCCTGGGCAACAAAGCTGTGGATTCTTTCGATTGCATGGGAAATCGTTCCGTCATCCGCCAACGGCTCTTCCGGGAAATCTTCATAACCCCATTCCACATCAAATAATTTCTTCAAAGCAGCAGTTTTAAACCAGAACATGGACCCAATGGCGGCAATCGGTTCTTTTCCCCTCTCCATAGGTACATGGAGATCCAGCTTATCCGCCAGCTCCACAACATGTTCATAATTATTTGCCCATTCAAGACATAAAGTGGGATAATATTTTCCATGAATCGGCGGAGGCACAGTTAAAAATCCCAACCGCGGATTTTCTTCAAACAATCCTATCACATTTTGTACAAAGGGACGGCTTTGTAATAAATTTTCAAAACAATGGTATGCCCATGAACTTCCCTGGGACAAAGGTTTAAAATAATTGACTTTTTTATCATGTACAAAACAGACATATTCATACTGTTTCACAATGTCCCGCGCACCGACTAAAAGAGCGCTGACGTCACGTCCTCGATTATTTACCAAAATCACCCGGACAGCATTGGGGAGAACTGACAATTTCTGCTCCAGAAGTTTCTTTTTTTCCAAACTTCCCGTTGTAATATAAATATCTGCTTCCGGAGGCATAGCGCTGGCATAATGGAAACATTCTTCCAATAAATCCTCATAATAAAAATGATATAACAATGCTGTTCGGTGTCTGCTGGTAATGTCCGGATCTACAGAAGACTTATCGGAATCGAGGATATAATTTAGCTGCAGGCATTTTTTAATATCAGCCTGATTTGCACTGCGAAGGATCGTTTCCCATATCATGTCCGTATCATATTCCGTCTCTTCTTTTATATACTTCAGTAATTCAACCGCCTCTTCGCCGGTTGTTTCTGTTAAATAGTCTTCATAATCATGAAAAAAACTACGCCTCTTAAAAAAAGGACATCCGGCTTCTTTTATCAACCGTACCGGCGCCTTTAAAAGAGGATAGTCCGCAAAGTCCTCCATCCCTTCCAATTCCGTATAACATGCCCACCGATATCCCAGCTTAAAAAAGTGATCTGTAAGAGCAGACTCATGATAAGCTACAGATTCTCCATAGCTGGTAATTTCCGGCAGTTCCTCCCAATACCGGCGGAAATCCTCCTGACCAAGTAAAGAGCGGCGAAACGCCAGAAAATGAGACTGAAGATGTGGTTTTATATAACCACATTCAGTCAATTCATATGGATCAAAGGGAACTCCATAATGCATAGACAATCCCCAAAAATCAATATCCTTCCGGGACATTTTATCAAACATAGCTGCCACAGAACAGACCGGCCCCATAATCGTATGGTTCATAAGGACTAATTCGTCATATTGGCTTATACGATCCCATCCGATTTTCCGCAGGGCATACAGATACGCACCGACATCAAATCCCCGGTTCTCCCTCTGCCATACAAATGAAGTAGTCTCTTCCAGGGTTCTTCTTCCTGATTCTGTCAATTCACCGTTTACTACTATATAAATATCGTCTGCACATTCCCTCATACCAGAAAGAAGCACCGGAACATATCGGTCAACAATTCCCTGCCCATCGTAAAAAAAGAAAATGATCCCGCGTTTCGTTAAACCAGTGTTGCCCATAAACAATCATTCCTTTCTATGACAGATCACCACTCATAATCCGGCGAATCTTCGTATCGTCTCCCCATACTCCTGGTGAATCGTATGGCCGGTCCGGATATGCCCCGAAATCAGGCCTGATCTGGTATCCGTGTTTATCGATAAACTCCTGTACCTTGTCTGCCAGTGAAACAGGCTGTCCGGAACAACAATTAATAATTCCGGTAATCACATTTTGTGTTGCTGCCGCCGCAATCTGACGTGCCAAGTCTTCTACCTCCAGGAAATCATACTGGTTTTTCCCGGAAGTAAAAGGAAATGTCGGTTTTCCCGCTTCTGCCATTTCGCTGATTTTCGTAAAAATCGAGTGGTTTTTGAGATCATCCCCAACAATGTAATACGCCCGGAGCCACTGGCATACACCATCGTGTTCTTTTGCGACCTGCAACGCAATCTGACGCAGGATATTTTTAGACATTCCATATAAAGAACTGGGATTCGTCGGTGTATTTTCATCAATCGGACCTTCCCAGTATCCCACCTCATGCATAGTCCCCATAATGGCAATCTGACGCAGGCCCCCGTCAAACAGGTTTTTGATGAACAGATAATGGCTCGGAATATCCAGAATGTGAGTATCTGCATTATGGACAAATCCGTTTCTCCAAGCCAGATGAACCACCAGATCCGGCTCTCCTATTTTGTGATAAATATCCGGATCCCCGTCAAAAACAGACATCTGTGAAACCTCTGCTCTGGAATCAATACCATCTGTCAGCAAGTCAATAGCCTTAACCTGATAATCCATATCCAGTAACGCTTTGACCACATGCCTTCCGATATACCCGTTTGCGCCAGTGACTGCCACTGTTTTTATTTTCATCCTATACAAACTCCTTACATTTTAAAAAACGCCTTATTACAAATAATCTTGTCCATTATAACATTTTTATATTACAGTTACAACCTCAAAACCTTTCCGGGGAATTTTTTCAACCACTATTTCTGGCATTACGTACCCAGCTGACCAGCCGTCCATGCAGATGGTATAACAGCCACGCGGCAACCCCGGTTAAACATACATATAAAATAAACAATAAATATCTTCCTGACCTCGTCAATTCTTCCATAGAGAATTTAAGAGCCAATTCATCTACAATTACATGGTGTGTCAGGAAGATTGCATAGGAATACTTGCTGACCGTATGGCATGCCGCCCGTATGATTCCCCTGTCAAACCATTTGGAACAATAAACCAAAAGCAGGAAACAGCTGATTCCAACATAAGTCGTCTGGATACTTGTCGGAAATCCTGGCTTCAAAATACTGTTGCCCAGTAAAACTGCCACACTACAAAACGCCATCCATGGACGGACTTTTTTAATATTCAGGACAAACAACATTCCAAACAGCAATTCCGGAAGCCGGACAAATAATATTTTACTGGACTTAAAATTGGAAAACCATTCAAAAAGCGCAAAGGGGATATACATCGCTGCTACTGCGATTATTACCACCCACTTATTTGACAAAACAACTTTCCGCAGTAAAGGGAACAACATGTACATAAGAATAATACAGCCCAGGAACCATTCTCCCAATAAATAGTAAGAAGGCAATACCCCTGTCAGATACCCATCCATCCCCAGCACGGTCAAAATGAAATTTCCTTTTGGGACATCCATATGAACCACAGATTTCCATTTATAAAAAAAGTAAAGAAATGCCGTAAAGTATGCAATCCAAAACATAGGATATAAAGAAAGAAACCTCTTTGTATAAAATTCTTTCAGGTCACACTTTTCTTTATATACATACATTAAAGCCGCGCCTGAAATAATAAAAAACAGAGAGACCCCCAGGGCGCCTGTAGAAATATTGAATGGATTCAATGTAATAATCGCCAATTCCGGCCTTTCCGGTAATATATAATAATGCAGATAATGTGCATTATAATGTGTTAATAAGATCAAAAACACTGCAAAGGTACGGACAAAGTCCACATAAAAAAGTCGTTCTTTTTTCATACCGGCTAATCCTTCTTTGAAATGAACTATCTGATTCGTAGCATAAAACATTAGTACTGTATTGCAGAGGCCACATTCCCCACTGAATTCGTCACGCAGTTTTGCAGACCTGCAAAAACCACAATATCAGGACTTAAAAGATCCATCATCAAGTTGAGATTTCCACTGTCTGCCTCATGGATAAACACAGTTTCCGAAAAACTTTCCGAAATCCATGGAAGCATAAACATCCAGGTATAACTGTCACCGATGATCAAAATTTTTGGAAGAGTTCCATCCTTATTTTTATAATACCGGTAACTTTTCCACTGATCTGCACTTTCATATCCCACCGAATCAAACCAGGAAGGATCCTCTGTTCCCTGAGGCTCCCTTACTTTATATTCCAAATCTGTCTCCGTATACGTTCTTCCGTAATACCTGGAAGTCCGCTCACATTCAGAAATTTCCACATCTGTTTCCGTCAGAATCCGAACCTCCGGAATTTCTTTCTGCACCATTTCCATCAATTCCTGATAGCCAAGCCATGCCCCCTGGTTGTTCCAATGGGCGTGATCGTATGCCTTTGAATATAGTTGTTCCCCATTGTCTGTCTTTAATTTAAATAAATCATAAAGCACTTTCATATTTAAATCAGGATTGCTTTCCGCCATTTCCCTGAAGACATCCAGCTGTCCTTTTTCAGATAGAGGAATGATATAATCCTGGAAACGCTCCGCATATACTTCACTTTTATGTGGGTAAACCACACTGCACATGGAAACATGTCTCTGTGCCAGAAAATCCCGGACTCTTTTATAATCCTGAATCCACGTTTCCTGCCGGGTCTGATCCATTACGTCGCCTTTTTGCAGGTAATAAAAGGTGACAATATCATTCATTAAAAAGACCCAATCCCCCTCATAAAGATTCACACCATCATAACGGGCTTTTAAAAGATTAATATTGGCATAATTATAAATTTTTCTGAGATATGTCCGGCCGGCCGCATTATCATTAATCCAATCTTCAAATTCCTTTTTTATTCCGGCATGCAGCGTAAGCTCCGGAAACTTTGCAAGATAACGGTTTTCGTCTGCGGAAACTCTTCCTCCCACTTTATCCGAAAAAAGCAGAGGGACGGCCAGTATGATACAAAAAAACACCAAAAAAATACGTTCCTTTTTCATAGTATTCCCAATCTCCCTCCCATCGGAGCCGCCTCAAAATTTAAAATAAATGAAAGAGTTGTAGGTACTGCTCATCACAGCAGCTATGCTTACAATAAGTAAACAAATGCACAGAACATACTGCAGTGCCGTATTTTTCAGTTTTTCTCTTTTCTTCCACGGGATACAACATAAAATTCCTACAATGATAATTCCTATCAGTTTCGGTGACAGATACCACCACAAAGTAAATCCCGCCTTGGTCGGCCCAATTCCAAAAAGCTTTAAAATATAATGGATTCCTGATGAAATGCTGTCACTACGAAACAGAATCCAGCCAAACATCACCACAAACAAAGTGTACAAATGCCTCAATGCGGCAGGAATCGTAATACGGCAATGCTTTGACGCCAGCTTTTCAAAAAGCAGAAAAATACCGTTCCATATTCCCCACAGTACAAAGTGCCACTCTCCTCCATGCCAGAGGCCTGTTGCAAGGAATACGATGGAAAGATTCAAATACTGATTGCCTCTTCTATTTCCTCCCAGCGGAATATAAAGGTAGTCCCTGAACCATGAGGAAAGGGAAATATGCCATCTCCTCCAAAATTCTGTCATGGACTTAGAGATATAAGGGTAGTTAAAATTTTCCAGAAAATCAAAACCGCAGATTTTTCCGATTCCAATGGCCATATCGCTGTATCCTGAAAAATCATGATAAATCTGAAGCATATAGCAAATTGCTCCCAGCCACGCCGTACTCACCAAATATTCTGACGAAGAAAGCGAAAAGATCTGGTCGGCAACTGCCCCCAACTGATCGGCAATCAGAACCTTTTTGGCCAAACCAATACAAAACCGTTTTGCCCCTTCCGCACTTTTTTCCAGTGTCACATTGCCACATGCCAGTTGTCCGCTGATATCCTTATACCTGACAATGGGCCCCGCCGTTATCTTTGGAAACATCAACATATAAAGTAAAAACTTTAAAAAACTTTTTTCATATCTGACATCTTCCCGGTAAATGTCCACCAGATAGGAAATCGCCGAAAAGGAATAGTAGGAGATCCCCATTGGAAAAATGACTTTCAGAAAGCCCACCTCAAGGTTCCCTCCCCAAATCCGGTTGGCATTTCCCAACAGAAAGTCTGTATATTTAAAACAAATAAGCAAGGCAAGATTAAGACAAATGGATATACCCGTTATATACTTCTTTCTTTTTCCCTCCGTCTGCGCCACAAAGTATCCCGCAAAATAATTAAAAAGAGAAGATACCAGCAGAAGAATTATCCCTTTTGTTGAACCCCAAATATAAAAAGCCGCAGAAAAAAACAGGAGAATAAAAGGTCTGTACCTGGTACTGCTGATCATGTACATCAATAAAAATAACGGAAAAAATACGAATAAAAAAATATTTGTACTGAATCCCATAATCACCTTTCTCCCACCCGGTACACATAGGTTCCGGCTTCGTCATAAATCTCTTCAAAAGGCCCGTCGCCGTCGTCATCCATAATATTGTAATCAGATACGATATATTTTGCCCCGGTCAGCTCCAGATCCTCATAGGACAGGTGGAGTTTAAAGAGATCCGGCTGTACCAGCTCAAAAGAAGTATCCCCCTCACAAAAATCCACCACCACATGGGCATAACGGTTATAAACCTCATTATATTGCTTTTCCTCATCCAGCCTGTTCCATAGCTCCAGGTTTGGATAATCATTGACAGAATTGATGGTGGAGGCACCGCAGGCCAGTACATAGGCGGCCAGGATGTTGCCGTCGCTGGCGGCAATCCATTTCTGTCCTGGGTCCTCTTCGTTGATTTTTTGGATCTCCTTAGCCAATGGCTTTGAATCTATGGCGTCTAACCCTCGTTGGAAGGGACGTACCTTAAGGCCCGTCGCTGTGACAAATAAGATGACAACCAACAGGATCACCCGGCTGAGCCGGACGTCCAAAGGGCTGACCAGCGCCATCCCCATCAAACTCAGCACTGCCAGGACCACCGCCATATAGGTATAAGTCATATATCCCGGGAATAGTTTCCGGCAGACAATGAGGCTTAAAAAAACCGCCGCAAAAGATGCCGCCAGGCCAAGGGGCCATTGAATCCTCCAGGACATCTCTTCCTTCTCACTGGCAAACAAGATCAGCAAATAGACGCCGATCAGAGGAATGAAATCCATGGCCCTCTCCGTGGGCGAATAAGAAAACAGCAAAAGCTTGGACAACCAGACCGGAAATCCCACATAAACATATCCCATATAAACCAGGCCCATACCCAAAAGCCCACAGATTAACCAATTTCTTTTCTTTGCCCTGACAATATAAAGGATTCCCAGAAGAAAGGGCAGCGGAAAAAGGGAACAAAACGTCCCCGTTTCAGAGGCATTTGCAAAATAGGCCAGAGGATACCGGAAACCCTGGAAATAATACAGAAGCTTCAAGGAGCCTCCTCCCCCTGTGGAGATTCTGGCTCCCGGATAAACACTGGTCAGCATCCCCTCCAGCTTATCCGTAGTGGAGACAACATATGTGATAACAAAGAGGGCGCAGATACATAAAGCCGCCCCAAATAAAAACCAGTCGTCTTTTTTCTGGCTTTTAACCGCCTCCCAGTTGTCATGAACCAGCCACACAACAAAAACAAGCAGCATATAAGCCGCCGGCACCTGCCACGCCGGATAAAACATACAGACAAAATTTGCCACTGCAATCGGCTCCAGGATGGCGCAAAGCAACTTAACCCATCTCTCCTTTGTGGTGAAAAAGTAGTAAAACAACACAACGATTGCATGGATATACAGTAAAAAGGAAGGAATCCTCCACCACAGATGGAAAGAGGAGAATACCACCAGCGCTGTGCCAAGCGCAGACAAAAGCTTTTTCTTTTTTGTCAGAATCAAAAAGAATTCAAAAGTAAAAAGAAGCGTCAAGATTGTGGCCGCGTTCCATTCCAGATAATAGCCGTATTCGATTCCCAGGATCCGATAAAAGATCTGGAATACATTGCCGCCCACACCTCCCAGATTTTTCCATCCTGTATACATCGGATTCACCGTCTGCGTCCCCCGGATCAGGTCGCTGTACTTTCCAAAAGGATCTTCCAAAAAGCGGGAAGACAACCCTTTTCCGGTGGTGGAAACCCATTCGTCGGTACGCCCCAGCCGTTCTTCTCCAAAAACCGGTTCCACAAACTCCGACCCTGTTCCCGGCTGGACGAAAGTGTCGTAGCCGGCAATGGAATCCCCATGGATTTTATTCACCGTCAGGAACAAAATCACCACAATTCCGGTCTGCCAGCGGTATCTGTAAAAGAATCCTCCCACCCTTCTCCATCCGAAAACAATGCAGGAAACAATCAGTAAAAGAAACACAAACAAAAGCTCGACCCGAACCCAAAATACGCCCGAGGAAAGGATGTCCCCCAGGATCTCCATCTTTCCTCCGGCCGGTTCCACCCTGATCTGCTCAATATTGACCGCTATTCCTTCCGAACGTCCGATATCCAGACGCATGGCAGTCGCCACACCATCCTTTGACACTGTAAATTCCGTAGCGCCTTGCGGAATCCAGAAGTGTTTTGAATTCTTTTCCTCAAACCCACTGCCCTTAAAAGCATAATAAAGCTGCGCCCGACACCCCTTCTCCATGGGTTCTTTCAGGGAAACCGTAATGCCTGAAACAGGTGCGTTCATTCCATGAAGATAAATCTGGGGATCTGATGTGGTCGATATGCGTCTCTCTCCGTCCTCCCGATAGTTCACATATTCCACCGAACTTATATCCAGGCTGGCCGGCTTTTTGATCAGCATCAGAGTACGGGAATCCATATAAAACGCTACGCCGACAGCAGCAAATACCGCCAATGTTACGGCCAGGATTATCTTTATCCATCGACACTTTTTATTTTCAAAATCCGGTTTGCCCACTTTTCTGTCCTCCTGCGCTCTTTCAGCCGGTTATCCCACCCGTTTTCATTTTCTTCACACGCTTTACTGAGCGTCCCATTATTCTGGACCGCCTTACTTCCCCTTTTCTTTTTCCTGCTCCTCTAGCGGGCGGGAATTTTCTGACGCCAGCCGCTTCTCCAGTTCATTATCGTCAATGGCGATCTTCTGTGTCAGTTCTTTCAGTTTTGTTTCCAGCTGAGATACACGCATGGACATGGAAAAGCTTTTCACCAACAACAGGAAAATCATCAAAAGGAAAATAAAATTTGATGTGGACATGGTTCCCACCAGATCGGAAAGCCAGGTTGCCGCCTGGGGGAATACACTGAACAACACAAGAAGCAAGGCAAAAAACACCCAGAACATGGAATCCTCAATCCGTGCCTTGGACTGGCGTATCTTCCGCAGCATGACCACCAGCACCAGGACAGACATCAGAATCAGCACAACTCTAAGTACGGTAGTCATCCCTCATTCCCTCCGGTTTTTCTTTTAAAACGCTTGTCCCGCTTTCTGAAATTCTGGATAATCAAAATGGAAAACAGCATTTTGCTCATATATTTTACAGCATTGACTGGATTCAGGTAACTGACCCCTGCTGTCCGCTCATCCATGTCCACCTGAACCTCAGCCACCTTCGCCCCCTGCTTGATCAGGTAAGAAATGGTGTCCGGCTCCGGCCCGTAATTGAGGCTTAAGGCAAACTCTTCAATCATCTTCCGGCTGAACATCCTCATACCGGAAGTAGGGTCTTTAATTTTCACCCCTGTAGTAAAACGGATTGCCAGGGCGATCATATTTCCCCCCAACATTCGCATGCTTTTCGGCTTTTTCCTTGTAATGAACCTGGAGCCAATGACAATGTCATACCCCTCGCTCATCTTTTCCCGCATGGCACTGATGTACTCCGGCCTGTGCTGGCCGTCGCCGTCAAACTGGACCGCATACTGGTAATGATTGCGCCAGGCATATTTAACTCCCGCCTGAAAACCGCCGGCAAGCCCCAGATTTACCGGCAAATCCAAAAAATTATAACCATTCCTCCGACAGATTTCCGCAGTACGATCCTTCGACCCATCGTTTACCACCACATAATCAAACTCAGGATAATTTTTTATGAGATTTCCAACTACCCGCTCAATGTTTTCTTCTTCATTATAAGCGGGGATCACCACCAGCACATCAGACATCATCTGTCTCCCCAATATCGTTTATTCATACTGCAGGAACGTACCAGCCATCCCGGAAGCCTCCGAAACCGTTTTCCCAGGAAATATCCCGCATATTTACAAGCGCTTACCCAAAAAAGAAGCGGCAGCAGACGGCCGTTTCCATTGTTGATCAAGTAGGCAGCCGTAGCTTTTACCAGCTTTACGCCTTCTCCCTCAGATCGCAGTCCCTCAAAAACCTCCGGATGCTCCACCTGGGAAACCGCCAAGTCAAAATTTCGGTGAAACTGCTCCCTGCCCGACAGGTTATGGGAATGAAACACCCGTGCTTTTGCCGCATAGGCGATTCCATACCCTGCTTTTACCGCCCGGCCTGCAAAGATCATATCCTCATTGAAAATCGTTTTTTCTGGGAAACCTCCCTGCTCTAAAAACAATCCCCTCCTGTATGCGGCGCACACATTGGAGGCAAAAAAGGTTTTGACACCCAGTGTATCAGTATCCTCTACTGTCTTAATACGGCTCTCCTTAGGATAATTAAACCTCCGCGTATAGCCTTCGATTACCCGGCAAAATGGAACCGGCAGCTGGCGTCCATAAGAAACCAGAATTTCCCTTCCCGCGAATTTTCCATCTTTGGCACCGCAAAACTCCCCTTCAAAGGGCTTTAAAAGCTCTTCTGTCATAAACTCGTCAGCCGGTACAGCGTCTTGAGTCATACAAAGCACCACATCACTTTTACAGAAACCGATTCCTTTGTTCCTGGTCCCACCGTGATCAAACTCCTCTTTCGAAAGGATATGACATTCTACCGGTATCCGGCTTCTGGAAATCCACTTCCTTACAGTGGCTCTCCCAACTTTTTCCCCGGTATCTGCCGTCACCATCAGGACGATCTTCTCAGGCTTTCGCCTCTGACGGTTTAACCTGGCAAGCAGCGTTATAAACTTTCTGTCCGGTTTGTAAACCGGAATCACAACATCCAGGGTCATAGTCATCATACTCTTACCTCTTTACAGAAAGGCAAATTCCTGTCTGGCCGCCTCCATGGCCGAACGGATTACCTTGTCCATATCATAATATTTATATTCGGCAAGCCGTCCCCCGAAAATCACATTCTTCTCTTTTTTCCCAAGCTCCGCATATTTCTGGTATATTGTCTGGTTCTTCTCATCATTGACCGGATAATAAGGCTCCATGCCCTCTTCCCAGGCCACCGGATACTCTCTTGTCACCACAGTTTCCGGTATCTCTTTATAATCCCGGGTACAATCAAAATGCTTGTGCTCAATGGTTCGTGTATAAGGTATTTCCCGGGCCGTATGGTTGACTACGGCCACACCCTGATAATTGTCTGTTTCAAAAATATCATCCTCAAAACGGAGGCTCCTATATTCCAGCTTTCCAAAACAGTAACGAAAATATGCGTCAATAGTCCCTGTATAAATAATCCTGCTTCCCATGGCGTCAAACCGTTCTTTTTCCTCCAGGTAATCTGTCTCCAAAAGGATATCACAGCCGGCGAACAGCTGATCTGAAAGCCCATTGTAGCCGCCGATGGGTATTCCCTGATAAGGGTCGTTGAAATAATTGTTATCATAGGTGTAGCGGACGGGAAGCCGCCGGATGATAAAACTGGGAAGCTCTTTACATTCTCTGCCCCATTGCTTTTCCGTATAACCCTTGATCAGCTTTTCATAGATATCTGTCCCCACCAGGGAGATGGCCTGCTCTTCCAGATTGGAGGGCGTCCCGGTGATTCCGGCCCGCTGGGCGTCAATTTGGGCCTGGGCTTCCTTTGGTGTGGATACTCCCCACATTTTGCTGAAAGTATTCATATTAAAAGGCATGTTATACATTTCGCCATGATAATTGGCCACCGGGCAGTTGGTATAACGGTTAAACTCTACCAGGCTGTTTACAAACTGCCAGACTTCCCGGTCTGAGGTATGAAAAATGTGGGCGCCATAACGGTGAACCGGGATCCCCTTTACATTCTCACAGTAAATATTTCCACCGAGATGCTTTCTTCGCTCCACCACCAGACAGCTTTTTCCATGCTTTACCGCATAATAAGCCATCACTCCGCCAAAGAGCCCGCCGCCTACGATCACATAATCGTAATGTTTCATCTGAACCCTATATCCTTTCTCTCCCGGCCTTCTCTGAATCCAAAACTTCTCTTAGATTCCTTCTCCCTTGCCAATTTTTTTTAACTGTCGGACAGCTTGATTACAATTATCTGATCTTTCACCTGTACACTGTCCGTGGCCGGCCAGGAGGGCATAGTTTTTGCATATTCTGCCGCCATAGCTGCCTGCCCTTCATCCGGCATCCTCATGGGATATCCCAACGTATTACACAAATTCAAGATGCGGCCGGTGGAGCCGGCATATCCCCCGTTATCCCATTCAAAGAAAGAGAACCCTATAACATCCCCACGTATTGCATCACCTGGAAGAACGATTCCGTGCCGCCCCACAAAAACAACCGGACACTCTGACAAACCATTGTCTGCCTCTGTCTGTGATATCCTGCCATATACGGCACCGGCAAACTCTTTGTCCTGTTCATAGACCATGTAAGCCGTATGGAAAAGCTGTGTCATAATATGTCCATGACGCAGTGTAATAAACGCTGCAGCCACACAGAGTATTCCAGAAAGCCATCGTCTGGAAACCGTCGTAATCTCCGCCAGGAAGAGAGCCGCTACCAGAGGGTATACTAATTGCCCACGGATAGGCTGCGGTTCGCCACTGACCAGTGTTAAATAAATGGGGGACAGAAGAAGCAACCCCAAAGCAATCAGGTATACCCAGTACTCTCCCTGCTTCTTTCTCCATCCTCTGCGAAGTGAAAAAAATATGAAAATGATCATTGTGGGCAGAAAAGATTTCTGGAAAAATGTCGGCCATGAAGCAAAATAAATTCGCTCCACATCCATTCTCACATTTTCCAAGCCTCTCTGAATCCCCAATGTTTTCCATCGAAACATATTATCTATATATGCAGAATCCACATGATAATAAAAACGAATCAGCTTTGCCGCAGCCAGATAACCAATAAATCCGATACAAAAAATGACGACAAAACACACACCCGACACCAACCATCCATGTCTGCCGGATATGGAAAAACTTCCATTTTGATAATGGAAAATAAAAGATATCAATATGAGGGTAATAAACATCCCTGCGAAAGCCTGATAAGAACCAAAGGCCCAGACCATACAGATAAATCCGGGAACTGCCCAGAAAATGCTTTCCCGATAAAATACCAGCCGGCTGAAACTGTAAACTGCCACGGCACATAATAAACCTGCCCATGCGATCTCGAAGGACTGCAATGAAAAACAGAACTGCTCTGCCAGACAAGGCGCACTGATATAAGCTGCCGGAAAAATATAGCAGAACCATTTATTTCGGTCAGATTTCCCTCTCCATTCCTCCACACAGAAACTCAAGAAAAGAGCAGTAAATCCCAGCGTCAGGAGCAGGAGAAAATTGGATACATACGGCACAAAGCGGACTAAGCCGAAAATCTTCTTCGTAGCCACAAGGCCAAAACGGTTGATGGCCAGCCAGGACATTAAAATAGCTCCCTGATTCGATATTGCTATTTCACTGTCAAAAGAAATATCATAATAAAAAATCCTGACGCCATAAAGAAAAAGGAGAAACACCATGAGTATGGCGGCCATCGCCTTGTGACATCGAAGAAAATCCGCGAACCTCCCTGCGAAATTTTTCACTTCTTTTCCAAAAGCTATGGCCGACTTTTTCATGGTGGACTCTCCTTTTGTTTCTTCCCTATTTAAATAATCTGTTTAACCCGCTAAACAGAGCCCTGTGGGAAGCCCTGGTAATATTGGGGCTGACTCCGACTCCATGTGTCACCTTTCCGGATTCCACATCCATCACTTTAATATAGGCGGCTGCCTGTGCATGGGAGCCTTCGCCAAGGGCATGCTCCGAATAATCCAGTACTTTTACATGGATACCCACAGTCTGCTCAATGGCTGCCCGAACTGCATCAATGGGCCCGTTTCCCACCCCTCTGGCTGATAAAATGGAGCCTCTATATTTGAAGGTCAATTTTGCCTGAGTGTCCGTCTCTCCCACATCACTTGTTTCACACCGGATAAAATTAAAGGGTTCTTTAGCGGAAAGATACTCTCCCTTGAACAATTCCATGATCTGTTCAGGCGCCACTTCTCCGTGGGCCTCAGCCACAGGCTGAACCACATCGGCAAATTCCTTGTGCATCCCCTTGGGCAGCTTGAATCCATAAAAGGTATCCATGACAAAAGCCACGCCGCCTTTTCCCGACTGGCTGTTGATACGGACAATCGGTTCGTAATCCCTTCCCAGATCCGCAGGATCCACCGGAAGATAAGGAACCTCCCAGTAGGGATTGTTTCTGGCTTTCAACGCCTTGACACCCTTGTTGATGGCGTCCTGATGGGAACCGGAGAAGGCTGTAAACACCAATTTTCCTGCATAAGGATGGCGGGGATCAATGTCCATCTTGGTACAGCGCTCATACACATCCACAATCTCACGGATATTTTCAATATTTAATTCCGGATTAATTCCCTGAGTAAACATATTGTAAGCAACAGTCAATATATCGACGTTTCCGGTACGCTCGCCATTGCCAAAAAGTGTCCCTTCCACCCGGTCAGCGCCTGCTAAAAGGGCCAGCTCCGTAGCCGCCACACCGGTTCCCCTGTCATTGTGGGGATGTACGCTTAAAATAATCGTTTCCCTGTCATTAAAATGAGTATGCATCCATTCGATCTGGTCTGCATATACGTTGGGTGTCGTCATCTCCACCGTAGCCGGAAGGTTAAAAATCATGGGGTTTTCTTTTGTGGGCCCCCATACCTCCTGAACTGCGCTACAGACCTCCAGTGCATAATCAAGCTCCGTACCCGTAAAACTTTCCGGGGAATATTCCAGGACAATCTTCCCCTCAAAAGAAGCCGCCCTCTCTTTCACCATCTTTGTCCCGTCCACAGCAATCTGCCTGATATGTTCTCTGTCCATACCAAACACCACATCTCTCTGAAGGGTCGAAGTGGAATTATAAATATGCACTACTGCCTGTTTAATTCCCTGAAGCGCTTCAAAAGTCCGATCGATGAGATGTTCCCTGCACTGCACCAACACCTGCACCAGCACATCATCGGGAATCAGGTTTCTGTCCACAAGCTGCCGGAGAAAATCGTATTCGATCTGGGAAGCTGCCGGGAATCCAACCTCGATCTCCTTGAATCCCAGTTTCACCAGAAGATTGAACATCTCAATCTTCTCTTCCACCACCATGGGCTCGATCAGCGCCTGATTGCCATCCCGCAAATCCACACTGCACCAGGCAGGGGCCTTTTCGATCTCTTTCCCAGGCCAGGTCCTTTCCGGAAAATCCACTACGGGAACTCTCTTATATCTTTTATAATTCAGCATGACTTATCTTCCTCTCTTCTATAAATATACACTCTCTTTAAGTTTCTTTTTCTCTATTCTCCGTATGTCTTCATAGTCGATAAATCACACTGTACTTTCTTATTATATACATCTTGCTTTTTGTGCTGTTTTTTCCCATACCAGCCCCATCTGTCATCATTCCCATCTGTTTTATTTTTTTACAGAGAAGGCATCTCTCCCTCTCTGGCATTTTTCTAGTATAGCACACCTGTTTGAATATTACAATCCGGTTTTTCCTTAAGTTTCCGTATTTTTTATGATAAAAAATGACAGGAAGAAGGCGGACTTCTTCCTGTCAAGATACAAAATACAGAAACTCAAGGGTTTTCGCTTTCTTATTCTCTGCCCCTCGCAAATTCCCTGGCTAAGGCTTCTGTGATTCTTCTTGATGTATTCACTATATTATTTCCAAACATTTCATCACATATCTGTATCCGTTTCTCTTTTAGCGGATCTTCTCCCCGCGACAGCATCAACAGATATTTTTTTACATCTTCCATGGAATCGGCAATATAAAACCCCTTGGTCAGAATATCCATATCGGGACTGTTTTTGCAACCGGTATTGCAAAAAATCTGGGGTTTTTTCAGGCATGCGTACTCAATAACCAGGGAGGACGTATCGGAAACCAGCACATCTGACCATTTAAACGCCTCCAGATAATTGGGCGTCTCATCTATCCTTAACCGTTCGCTTTCCTGATATCTCTTTTTATAAGCGGCAACGTCTTCCTCCGTCATTCGTTTTACGGAAACAAAATGATAAAATGTCATGGGATGGGGACGGAAGGTCATGGCCATCTCTTCATGGGATTCGATGAAATCAGGCATTTCATCCTTATATCGGATGAAATTGCCACCTCCAACCTCTTTGTCCTCCGACCAGCGGGGGGTCCAGAGAACACGGAGCGGCGGATCGTGTGGTTCCTGTTTTAACTGGCTGACAGTCTCAAAAGCCGGATATCCCAGATTCAGGGAACGGCGTACCTTTTTCCTGTGGGACCAGGCCATACGCTTTTGATTAAACCTTGCGTAATACTTGTTCTCAGCCAGATAAACAGTCACGTTTCTAAAAAAGAGCCTGCTGTATGTAAAGGGAATAATCACCTTTGTGGTCTCAAGGCCATACAGAAGATAGCATATTTTGGAATAGGAGGAAATCACCTTACTCTGGTACTGGGGCGGCATATACTGCTCGTAAGGTTTCGGAAGGAAAACATAATACGGATGCAGTGTCCGAAGGTCGAACCAGCCGCCGCCCGTATCTGCGTTAATTACGTCTTCGTAACCTAAACCGGTCAGATATTTCAAGGCCCCGTTTTCCCCGTTTTTGTCAATCAGATCTGCTACGGCGACAATCCACACTCGAAACCGGCCGTCCCGCTTCATCTGTTCGTAGACAGGGCGGACTTTACTCCAGACCGAGATATTCTGGCAGATAAATATGGTATTTATTTTATCAAAGGATTGCTGATTCAGTTTTTTTGCCGTCTTTTTTAACCGCAGGTACGATGCAAAATTGCTCCAGAATGTCCCGTGGTTATACACACAGACAGCCATATGCACCACAGCCAGCCCCGATACTTTATGATACAGCTTTATAATCTGTTTTTTGATCATTTCCATACCATCCTTTATGGGATAAAGCCCCAAATATAAATACAAGCAAAACCACGCCCATGGTCAGACCATAGACCATACCCGCCCCGGTCAGGCCCTTCGCCATCACAATCTGATCCATAGAAAAATAATTCACTGTAAAGGCAAGCGCATAACCGATAATAATATAATGCTGGCGCCTCATGACAGTCAGTACGATTGCAAAGAAAGCATCCAAAGCCGCGACGCCGCCAAAACATAAGAGCAGGCATAAAAGCCCTCTGTAACCGGCCAAATCCACGCCAAATACCAGGGAGAGAACCGGACATCCCAGAAAATATGCCGCCAGGATTATAATTCCGGAGATTGCGGTGACAATCACCACCTGCTTCAGTATCAGGTATAAAAACTTTTTTTTCTCTCCTCCGTTCCACCATTCTCCCATACGGCCGATCAGAGGATTAAAAATAAAGCTGCTGAGCAGGTTGATCGCAAATATGCTCATAAAAAGAATATTGAAAATCGCCTGCGATTCGGAATCCAGATTTCGGTTAATTGCATATTTCGGCGTATTGATCAGATAATTATATAAAATCGCTCCCAAAAAGATGGGAAAACAGACGGCCAAAAGCTTCCAGACTCTGCGGAATGTGATTCTTCCCCTGGCCCCCGGGTATTCCGTGAGAATCACCCGCATCAGGAAATAGCAGACTACCACCGCCGTCACAGCCATTGTGCCGGAAGCAAGAATCAGGTTATCTGTCAGTACGTATACGGCTGCAAAGCCAAAGGTCGCCAATGCAATCCTGACAACCTCCTCTTTGGATGCCACATCCAGACGTCCCCTCTTTTGTATTTCTCCCAGATAGAGATCCTCCATACCGTCCACGGCCCGGTACACACCCATAAGCATAACCGCTGTAATTTCATCTGCAGACATCCTGTTGGCGAACGCATAGAAGAAACAACAGGCCAGCATGGCCGTACAGGTCACCACATGAGCCGTATAATAAGTTTCAAAGGCATATTCATTCCTGGTATCTGATACCAGGAAGCCTCTCATGGAATAGCTCCCCATTGCCGCAAAGGTTTGTGCCACCGCATAAACAATGGAATAGACCCCTGCCTGTGAAAGCCCGCCATGCCTGGTAACAACAAGAAGCAAAATTGCCGACTGCAGGGAATAAAGCATACTGGCAGCCATATTCCAGAACATGATCCGCGCCGGAATCCTTTTATCGGAGCCAAATAATAATTTCTTTATCGTATTCACCATTTTATTTCTACGCCCAGTTTTTCTGAGGCCAACAGATACACCCTGATAAAGGGTGCAACAAGCCCCATTTGAAACACCATTCTGACAACCGCCGGCTTCCATAAATAACGGTGCCCCCGAACCACATAGGAAAATTTCAGATAAGGGTTCTTTTTCCATCCGGAAAAGTTTCTGTCCAGCCAGCCTGTCGCTGCCCGCAATACCTGCTTTTGGTTCACCGATTTAAAATCCAGCCGAAGCACCAAAGACAGCCCGAAATGGATCATGGCAAACTGACCGACAATGTCTGACCAGGAAGGCCCTCCGGCTGCCAGAACGTAGTCCCGAACCTTTTCCATCTGCTTCCTGTGCATGGAAAGCTCTGCCTGGCTCACATGGCTGAAAGCAGAAGTACTTCTGATATAATATTGATACAATGACTCTTTTACAAAACTGATTCTTTTCACAAAAGGATATATGCTCAACAAAAACATCATATCCTCCGCCACCCGCGGCGGCTTTTCAAAGGCAATATGCCTTCCCAGGATTTCCTTTCGGATCAACTTATTACAAAGACCCGTATTGACCACCGGAAGAATATCTCGCCTCTCCGGCAACCCATAAGTTCTGTCGCCGAATACCGTCATCTCCGACTGTTTCCTCCCAGGCTGTTTCCCGGAAATACGGTCATATGCGCAAACCACCATATCGGCCTTCGTCTGAACCGCTTTCCCATACATGATTTCCAGCATCTGCGGTGAAACAGTGTCGTCACAGTCACAAAAGCCCACATAAGTTCCCCGTGCCGCCTGGATTCCCGTTTCCCTTGCCCGCCAGGCTCCTTTGTTTTCCCGGGAAATCACCCGCAGTTTTTCCGGAAAAAGTTTTTGGTATTTTTCCAGCATTTCCAGGCTGCGGTCGGTGGAACCGTCGTTGACGCAGATAATTTCATATTCATCCAGAGTCTGCTTTAATAAACTTTTTAAACATGCGCCTAAATACGCTTCTCCATTATAAACAGGAACTATGATACTGACCTTCATTCCGCTCTCCAATCATTTGTTTTTCTGAAAAACAAATCATCAACAGCCTTGTTGCCTGCCGTAGCACAAAGCAGGCCCTCTTTTGACATAGCCATCATGATATCATTCTCATGTGAAATTGTCAATGGCTTTTAAACTGTCCCACATCGAATCCATATAGGCAAAACAGCTGAATTATTTTTTTCTCCCCACATAAAAATACATGATTCCGGTGAGCACCAGCCAAAACCAGGTGGTGGGATTGCTGAACCAGGTGGTAAAAAAGGAAAGCACCAGATACATGACAATCTGTGCACAAAAAAGAAGAGCCACCGGGTTTTGGCCCCGTGTTTTGAGGGAGGCTGTTTTCTGACAGGCCAGTCCGAGAATCAAGCCAAAAAGAAACACACCTGCCAGTCCAAAATCATAGTAAGCATCATATATGACAGTCAATGTGGTCAATTCTGTCTTTGTCGTATAAATTGGAAAACTTACCAACTCCGGCCGGAGGAACTTAAGGCCGCTTAGGGCAAACACCGGTAAAAGCTGGCGCAGGCCAAAGGTATGGGCCGGAAGTTCTCTCACCAGACAGTTAAAATTATCATAATTGTTTGCCACATACATATAAGGCTGGGTAATATAAATGGGCGTAGCGGCATTTTTCATTTCAAAAATTCCATTTAAATATGCCACATCATGATTTCTGGCAATGGTAAGTCCCACATAGGCAGGCACCAGTGCAACGATAATCAGAAGAATAGATCGAAATTTTATCCCCGGCCATGCCATAACCGCCACACATACAGAAAGGAACACTGCCAAAAGCAGCTGAAACCTGGATACACAGAGAATGGGAATCGCCAGAGCTGCTGCGCAACAAAGGCCCACTCTCGTCCATTCTTTTACAGAGAGTTTCCCTTTTATCCGCCTGTAAAGCACAGAAAGAGGCAGTACAAAAATACTGCTCACAGTAAAGTAATGGACGCCTGACAGGTGAAAATATGAATAAGCGTGAGGTTTGTCAGAAAACAGCGGCACCTCCCGAAGTACTGCCGCTTCCAAAAGGAAACAAGCTACAGAAACGAAAAGCACCACATCCATGCAACAAAGAAGGCGCTTTGCCACCTCGCTGCGGCCTTCAGATTTCTCCAGCCGTTCAAAAAGGCCCTCTTCCACTTTTGGTACAGGTTTCTTTTTTCTCTCCCAGGCCGCCCGGCCCTCATATCCGATAATAAAAGCCACATATACCAAAATAAAACTGATCCAGGTATCCCTCTCCCAGTCCTTTGCCAGTCTGGAAAGCTTCATGGCCGACAGGCCCATACCCCCGGTCCAAAACAGAGAAAATACCGCTTCCATCTGCAGTAAATTTCTTTCTCTCCGATAATAAAACAGATATTCAAAAACCGCCAGCAAAATGAAAACAAAACCGGAAAATAAATATTCTCCGGTTTTTGCCAAAAGAGCTGCCGCCACACCGCCAGCCAGATGAACCGCCAAAGCGGCTGCCGTCATCATTCGCCCAGGCCATTTTTCACGATTGTGACAATGGCCTCAAGGGCCTCCTTTTCATCCGGCCCGTCGCAGATAAATTCCAGCTCATCCCCAGTTTTAATACACGCTCCCAGCACACTGAGTACGCTCTTTGCATTAGCCGTAATATTTTCAAAGCGAAATGTGATGGACGAAGCATAGTTCATCGCTTCCTTACACAGCACTCCTGCCGGACGTAAATGCAGCCCGGTAGGATTTTTGATGACCACCTTCTCGCTGATCATGGCAATACCTCCTTTTTTACACTTTTGTATTTTCCCCTGTCCTTATGGTGTCTCTTCCGTAGATGTGTCTTCACTGTTACCGGGAAGTGTACCGGAAACCTCCCCCGCGCTCTCTTCCGTTTCTCCACTTTCTCCTGTACTGCTTTCCGACGGGTTTTCCTCAGAAGTATCCGGCTCACTGCCAGGCCGCGTGATAATTACCCGGATATTCCCCACCGAAACCCTGAAATAGCTTTGATACTCCTCTGCCAGCTCTACTGTCGGTTGGCAGGAATAAACCCCTGGTTCTTTATATTCTTCCATATTCAGGATCACAAACATGTCTTTATTCTCGATTCGCTCCAGATCCTCGGCAAGCCCTTCCAGTGTCACAGTTACTCCGTCGTCGTCTCCAATCCGGTATTCCAGTTCTTCTGACATTCCCTGAAGCTGAATCAGGCTTTTCCCGATATAAAAACTCCTTTGAGCCAGTCTGTCTATCTGATATGTCACCTCTATGCTGTCCGGCTGACCGTCAGCCACCTCAAGGCCCTTAGGCAGATAGTCCTGGATACGGTAGGTTTTCGTGATATTCCCGTTTGCCCCTGTCAAATCTTCCTTGACCGTCAGCTTATCAAAATCAGCGATTAATGCTTTCGCCCCTGTCACCAATACAGTCTGAGGCTCACAAATATAGGTAATATATTTATACCCCTCTGCCACCTGATCCTGTCCTGTCACCTGGACATCCACGCTGATCCTGTTGGTCTTCACCACTTCCAGCGCCACATCTGCCTCTGTAACGTTTAACTGAATCCTCGGGTCAGACATATCCAACTCGTGTTCACCGGCTTCGTCCGTGTACAGTTTGATAGCCCCTGTCTCCCGGACACTATCCACTGCCCCACTTACATCCACCATAATTCCTGCATGGTCAATCTTAGACATCACAGATTCCGGGGCCGTCACCCGAACCACTCCCGGGGTTACCCTGGTCTCACTGAAGGTATAAGTATCCTCCAAATCCCCCACCGGAATCACCTGAATTGCAAAAGTCATTGTCTGCATACTTTCCACATCCACCCGTACACTTCTGGTGATCTGCGTCCAGGAACGAATCAGGCTTTTATTATTTATCACTTCAATATTAACCGCCACCGAACCGGTAGCTCCATAGATTTCATTCAAATCCACAGTTGCTTCAAAATCATCGGCTGAAATCTTTCTTCTGTCCGTCCGCCTTGCCGTAACTTCCACACTTACCGTTTTCTCTGACGGAAATTCATACGTCAGATCATTATCCGTAATGGCCTCTTTTTCATGGAGAACTTTGATGGGGATCCCAGTTATGGTAAAAGTATCCGTAGGGTTATCAATATTGATCACGACTCCCCATAAAAGTACGGCAGCAATCACGGAAAAGACTTTTAAAAGCAGATTATTTGTCAGCTTTCTTTTCATTCTTCTGCCATCCTTTCAAAAGTTTCAGCTTGCGTCCTTTGGCGCTTTCATTCTCTTCAATCAGCTTTTGCAGCTCCTCCTTCAGCGTATCCCGGTCAAGCTCCCGCTTAAGGGTGCCTTCAAAAGCCACAGATACCCTGCCTGTTTCTTCAGAAACAATGACTGTAATACTGTCAGTGGCTTCACTGACTCCCACACCGGCCCTGTGCCTGGTTCCCAAATCCTTGCTAATCTCCATGTTATCCGAAAGCGGCAGATAACAGGTTGCCGCCACCACCCTGTTTCCCCGCACAATCACAGCGCCGTCATGGAGGGGGGTATTATGCTCGAAAATATTCAGGAGAAGTTGACTTGTCACAACACCGTCCACCACAATACCTGTTCTCTCATATTCTGCCAGAGGCGTCTTCCTCTCTATGACAATCAGCGCTCCTGTTTTTACCTTGCTCATTTCAAAGGTCGCCTTCAGGATTTCATTCATCGTTTTATCAGAAAATTTATCCTCCATTACTTTTCCGCTGTCCGACACTAAAAACCCCAGCATTTTATTTCGTCCCAGCTGTTCCAATGCCCTGCGAAGCTCCGGCTGGAAAATAACCACCACAGCAATGATTCCCACATTGATGGTCTTGTTGGCCAGCCAGAGAATCGTATCCATATGGAACAGATAAGCAACCAGGATAAAAGCGGATAGAACAAGAATCCCTTTCAAAAGCGCCCAGGCCCTTGTATTTTTAATCCAAAGCATGACATTATACAGAATTACCGCAAGGATCAGCATCTCCACCACATCGGTAATTCTGATATCAGGAATGCTCTGAATCAAATAAGTTTTCATCCCCTCAAACATTTTTGTTATGATTTCCATCCCGTGCTTCCCCATTTTCCGTCATTTTATTCTTTTTCTTCGCTCCTTTTTCAAACAGGACCCTGGTCTGCTCCAGATCCTTCCCGGCGCTAAAAAGCTCTGCTGTATTGCTAAGCTCCTGGCGCAGATTGTAAAGTTCCTTTTCCACACCCTGGTCATAAGAAGTCCTGGCATTGATTTTTGTAACTGTCACTTCCGGCTGTGTCACGGCCACCTTGGGCACTGCCTTGACATAGTAATAATAGTCATCATCCTCAAACTGCACTCGCTCTGTCCTGGAATAGTCCAGGTGGAATACAAAAAATTCCAACACCAAACCACTGACAGCTGCCGCCAGCGCTCCTATAATCAGGGAACTGACCGGAAAACTAACATCTGCCAGAAAGACGCCTGCCAGCAAAAGCAGTACATTCGTCACAGTTCCGACTCCTATGGCGATCTCCCATGCATGATTGACGGAAAGCCGCCGTACAAAATAAACCACCAGAAGAGTCACGCAACATGCCACAACCATAACCCACATTTCCCGGTTCTCCAGTATGCCGTTGATCATCTGCGTATACCTTCCCGGCATGGAGAGCGAGCCATTGGAAGCCAGCACACCTACATTCTCCCTGGCATATTTAAGCATATAATAAACAATAATTCCAAAGCTGACAGGAATCATACTGAAAGCAGTTCCCACAAGCCCCATCAGAAGGGGGACTACCAGGGGAATCCTGCACAGAAACAGTAATGGCATCAAAAGAAGAAGAAAACTGTCTCCCGGCTGAAATACATAATACAAGCAGAAAAACAGCACAAAAACTGCTGCCGTCACAAAAAGCACTTCCAGGGATACTGCATACATCTGCATCAAAATAAAAATCCCTGCAAGCACCACCGTAAAACTGCACGGCAGGCATGCACAGACCAGGGCTGCCACAGCACCTATCCAGTCATGGCTGATCCGTTCCATATAGCCAAGTGCCCGATTTATCGTAAAAAATGCCGCAATCGCCAGGGCAAATCGGAATACCCGGATCAGATATCCTCCCCATCGGGCATAAAACTTTTTGATCCGCTCGCGCAGAACCAGAAGGGTTGTCATTCTTTATATTCCTCCGATCCCTTCCATACCTTTGCAGTCCCCTGCTCGTACAGATGGTTGATTTGCCTGAGAAGCGTCTGATACTCTTTCACCTTCGCTCTGGCTTTCCGGTATTTACTCCGGAAAACAAAGTATGCCGCCACGAGAAAACAGGCCAGCAGACACAAAAGCGCCACGCCTGTCCGGATTGCCATCTGAACCAACTCACCAACCTGCTTTGTAGTCATAAGCGGTTCCGCATAATATAAAACCCACATCAAAACAAACAACGCATATCCAAATATAAAACAGATAGCCGACCGGATCATTTCATAGCTGATATAATCACTCCGGTAAAACCGGTTTAACTTCAGTGCCTTCCGTTCTTCCTTCACCCGGAAAATTTCCGCTTTTGTCATCAGTTTTGTGCGTTCTGTGTTTACCAATTCTCTCACTCCCTGCCCAGTACACACGATCTTTTAATAGTATAACATACCAGGTGGAAAATTTCGAGAATATATTATTATTTTTCTATAAATATGGTTCCGAACCGTTTTTCGGTGTACTTTCCTGCGGAATTTTACGCTGCAGGATTTAAAGGAGGATAAATTCACATACCGCCATCCGCCTGCGCGGGAAGGTTCGTTCCCTGCGCCGACGCCTTGAATCTTGAAGTTCTATATGTTCTGATTCAGGCGGCAATAAAAGCTTTGGCAATCGGCTTATGACCCGCCGTCCATGGCGGCATAAGCCTTTTCCGGACGTCCTGTCCGGAAATTGCCGGAGATTTCTACAGAACATTAAGAACTTCTAAGATTCCTGGCAAGGCGCGGTACACGAACCTTCCCGCGCAGGCGGACGGCAGTATCATAAATTCATCTCTCTTCCAAATCCTGCGGAGCAAAAAACGGCCGTGGAGATCATCCCCCCGGCCGTTTCTCTTTTGCAAAATCATAACATCTTCTCAATCATCGCGAGCACTTCTTTTCCGAACTTCTCGGATTTCTCATCCGCATCTGCCAGGGACGTCCCTTTCACGCCATAGTAAAATTTCACCTTGGGCTCTGTCCCGGAAGGCCTTACACACAGCCACGCGTCGTCGCTCAAATCGTAGTACAGCACATTGGAGGAAGGAAGTCCGGTGGAAGTCACAGCGCCGGTTGCCAAATCCACGACCGTGTCCTTCTGGTAATCCCTTGCGGACAGCACTTTATATCCGGCCACTTCCGAAGGAGTATTTTCCCGGAGGGTTTCCAAAATCTCTTTGATTTTCGCCAATCCCTCTATCCCCGCCAAAGTGATGGACTGAACGCCGTCCCTGTAATAACCATATCTCTCATACATGGCAATCATGGCATCCCATAAGGTCATGTTTTTCGTTTTGTAATAAGCCGCCGCCTCACAGAGGGCCATGGTGGCCACAATGGCATCCTTATCCCTGGCGTGGGTTCCAATCAGACAGCCGTAGCTTTCCTCAAAGCCAAAGAGATAAGTCCCTTTGCCTGATTCCTCAAAGCCCAGGATCTGCTGTCCGATATATTTAAAACCGGTCAACACTTCAATCAGCTTCACACCGTAATATTTCGCGATGGCGTCTGCCAGATTGGAAGTAACGATGGTCTTGATCAGTGCGCCGTCCTCAGGAAGGCCCGAAAGCTCCTTCTGCTGCCCGATTTCATAATCCGCCAGAAGGCATCCCGACATGTTTCCCGTCAGAGTAATGTATTCTCCACTCTTTGCATCCTTTACATAGACACCGAGACGGTCTGCATCCGGATCCGTGGCCAGCACCAGATCCGCATCTTTTTCCTTCGCCAGCTTAAGGGCCAGCGCAAATGCTTCCGCCGCTTCCGGGTTGGGATAGCTTACTGTAGGGAATTCCCCGTCAGGCAGCTCCTGCTCCGGCACCACATACACATGTTCAAAACCAAGCTCTTTCAGTACCCGCCTGGCCGGAAGGTTTCCGGTTCCATGAAGGGGCGTATAGACGATCTTTAAATTTTTCCCCTCCGCCTCAATGCTGTCCCAGTGCTTCACCTGCTTTTTAAGCTCCGCAATATAAGCATCGTCAATGGCCTGTCCGATGGTTTCATAAAGCCCGGCTTTCACCGCCTCTTCTTTGTCCATGGTTTTCATCTGTGCAAAATCTGTCACAGCCTTCACTTCCGCCATGATTCCCTTATCGTGGGGCGGCGTAATCTGGGCGCCGTCCTCCCAGTATACTTTATATCCATTGTATTCCGGGGGATTATGGCTGGCCGTAATGTTGATGCCAGCGATACATTTCAAAGTCCGCACCGCATAAGAAAGCTCAGGAGTCGGTCTCAAAGATTCAAACACATAGGCCTTGATTCCATTGGCCGCAAGGCAAAGGGCGGCTTCATCGGCAAATTCCGGCGACATCCTTCTGGAGTCAAAGGCAATCGCCACACCCTTTTTCGCTCCTCCCGCCTTTAAAATATAATTGGCAAGACCCTGGGTCGCCTTCCTCACCGTATAAATATTCATCCTGTTGATACCGGCGCCGATGATTCCCCGAAGCCCCGCCGTCCCGAATGACAACTCTGTGTAAAAACGTTCTTTGATTTCATTCTCGTCGTCTCTTATGCCCTGAAGTTCTGTCTTTGTCTTCTCGTCGATATAAGGACTTGCCAGCCATTCCTCATATGTTTTACGATAATCCATGAAAATCCCTCCCTGGTGCGGATATTTTCCGGCTTTTTAAAAGCCGGATTCCAGATTCCGCCATATTTGTTTCCATTATAATATATCGCTTTCTAAAATTCAACCGACAATCACACACTGGCGATAAACTTAAGGAAGGCAACTTTTCCCTCCGGTGTCCTCTTATAGACTCCGGCGTCCTCCAGAACTTCCCGGAATACAGATCCGATTTCGCTGCGGATGATCTCATGGACATTGTCCGCAGTGACTGCAGGATAACGCTTCAGGAATTCCTCAGCCCAGTCGGCATGTTTCTCCGTCGCTTCAAAGGCCCGTAAGTCCCCGCCTTCCAGAATGACCTCAGCCAGCTTTCCCATCTCATCTTTCAGCCTTGCGGGAAGTACCGCCAGGCCCATCACTTCAATCAGGCCGATGTTTTCTTTCTTGATATGATGCAACTTTCCGTGGGGATGGTATACTCCGAGAGGATGTTCCTCTGTGGTGATATTATTGCGGAGAACCAAATCCAACTCGTAGATATCACCCCTCTTTCTGGCAATGGGCGTGATGGTATTGTGAGGTTCCCCGTCCGTCTTTGCATAGATGAAAGCCTCTTCGTCCGTGTAACCCCTCCATGTTTTCAACACCTGATCGGCCGCGTTTACAAGCTCTTCCCGGTCTTCGCTGCGCAGGCGGATCACCGACATGGGCCATTTTACAATTCCCGCCTCCAGATTGCCGAATCCTCGGAGCGCCACTTTTTCCTCGATAGGGGCTTTGGCCATGGCAAACTCATAATGGCCGCCCTGGAAATGGTCATGGCTTAAAATGGAACCACCCACGATCGGAAGATCCGCGTTGGAACCGACAAAATAATGAGGAAACTGCTTCACAAAATCCAAAAGCTTGCAAAAGGTATCCCTGTTGATCTGCATGGGTGTATGTTCCCTGTTTAGCACAATACAATGCTCATTATAATAGACATAAGGAGAATACTGGAAACCCCAGGGTTTCCCATTGACTGTGATGGGGATAATCCTGTGGTTTTGCCTGGCCGGATGGTTCACCCGCCCTGCATATCCTTCATTTTCCACACACAGCAGGCATTTGGGATAACCGCTCTGTTTCGCCAGCTTGGCCGCCGCAATCGCCTTCGGATCCTTCTCCGGTTTCGACAGATTAATCGTAATGTCCATTTCCCCATAAGGGGTCTCTGTCTTCCATTTCAAATCCTTCTTCACCCGGTAACGGCGGATATAGTCCGTATCCTGGCTGAATTTATAATAAAAATCCGTGGCTGTTTCCGGGCTTTTTTCATAAAGCTCCCAAAATTTTTTAATGACGGTGCTGGGCCTTGCCACAAGCTTTGACATCAGTTTCGTATCCAATAAGTCACGGTAAACCACACTGTCTTCAATCAGCCCTTTCTCACAGGCATAATCCAGAATCTCCGAAAGCGCTGTCTCAAGCTCCACATCGTGATACTCCTCTAAAGGCTCCTCATATTCGTCAATCCCCAGAGTCTCCAAAAGGGCGTTGGCCGTATAAATGGCATCTTCTTTCTCAATCAGCCCGGTTTCCAGCCCATAAGTCACAAGCTTTTTAATGGAATTTTCAATCATGGCTGTCTTCCCCCTTTATTTCGCATATCCGTTTGGATGGTTTTTATGCCATTTCCAGGCAGTGGCAATGATCTCCTCCAAATCTGCGTGGGCCGGTTTCCAGCCCAGTACCCGTTTTGCTTTTTCACTGGAAGCAATCAGTCTGGCAGGATCCCCTGCCCGTCTGGGAGAAATAATGGCCTTTATGGGATCTTCCGTCACCTTTCTGGCCGTCTCGATGACTTCCTTCACCGTGAAGCCAACTCCATTGCCCAAATTGAAAATATCACTCTTTCCGCCTTTCATCAGATATTCTACCGCCAGAATATGGGCCTGGGCCAAGTCTGTCACATGAATATAATCGCGGACGCACGTACCGTCCTTCGTATCATAGTCGTCTCCAAAAATGCTGATTGCTTCCCGTTTTCCCAAAGGCACCTGGAGAATCAGGGGAATCAGATGGCTCTCCGGATTATGGGCCTCCCCGATCTGGCCGCTCACATGGGCGCCGCAGGCATTGAAATACCGCAGAGACACAAACCGCAATCCGTGGGCCAACCCGGTCCACTTAAACATTTTCTCCATGGAAAGCTTTGTCTCCCCATATGTATTGGTCGGTTCTGTCCTGTCTGTCTCCTCAATGGGAATTTTCTCCGGTTCACCATAGGTGGCTGCTGTGGAAGAAAATACAATCTTATCAAGGCCATGGGCCACCATACTCTCCAAAAGCACCTTCGTACCGCAGAGGTTGTTGTCATAATATTTAAGGGGGTTGGTCATACTCTCCCCCACCAGGGAATTTGCCGCAAAGTGAATCACCGCATCGATATCCTTCTCTCCATCCAGTACGGAATCCACGAATCCACGGTCTCTCAAATCACCTTTATAAAACTTTGCCTTCGGATGCACTGCCTCAATATGCCCTGTTTCCAGGTTATCAATAATCACCACTTCATGCCCTGCATCCACCAGTTCATACACCGTATGGGAACCAATATAACCTGCCCCGCCAAGTACCAAAATTTTCATGATTTCCTCCTTCCGACGCAAACGTCCGCCCTTTAAATATCGGCTGTGTCATCCAGGTACGTTGGAAAATCCGTTTTCCAATCTGCCTTTCTTCCTATTTTATATATTACATTTTAATTGATCATTCCTAAAATTTCTATGGTTTTCTTCCGGTCCTCAAAAAGCCAACCCTGCCTTTTTTAAAACACCCTGATTCCGCCGCAGGGCCGTACCTTCAACACATGGCAGGAGCCTTCGCCAAACACGCCATCCAGAACTCTCCTATACTCCTCCACAAAAGAATTCCTGACAAAAGCCTGGATGGTTCCCGCAAAGCCGCCGCCGTGTACCCGGCATACACCGTTATCTCCGAGAATACTTTCACTGACAGCCAGCCCCATGGATACCCCCTGGTTCTGCACATCCTTGTTGGTATAAACATTCTGAAGAAATTGAAAAGAAGAGGCCCCGGATTCCCTAACCAAATTTAAAAAGTCTGTAAAACGGCCTTCGGAAAGGGCCTTTGCCTCCGCTGCCGCCCGGTCGTTCTCCGCAAAGAAATGAAGGCTCCTCAGTACCGCCCGGTCCCCTGCCTTTTTCCGTACTTCCGGAATTTTTTCCATAAATTCTTTCGGATCCACTTCCCGCAGCACCTCTTTCCCAAAACATGCCGCCGCCGCTTTCATCTCCGCCGGAATCTGTGCATAGTCATCTGTCAGGTCCGAATGGGAACCTTTCGTATCCACGATACACAAGCTGTAATGGTAAGAGTCAAAGTCCACCGATACCCGGTCCACCACCGGGGCCTTCGGATCTTTAAAATCAATGCGAATCAGGCCACCAACGGAACAAGCTGTCTGGTCCATCAAGCCGCAGGGTTTTCCGAAATATTCATTTTCCGCATACTGAGCAACTTTTGCAATCTCCACCGGATCTATTTTCATCCCGTGGAACAACCCGGAAATAATAGTACCCACAAGAACCTCGAAAGCCGCTGAAGAAGAAAGCCCTGCGCCGATCAGCACATTGCTGGTCACATAGGCATTGAACCCCCGCCTCACCGGGAATCCGATCTTGTCAAGACCGGCCGCCACACCGCGGATCAGCCCTGTGGAAGTTTCCCTCTCTTCCTCCCTTTTAGACAAATCCTCCAGACCGACGGTAATCATCCCATAGCCTTCCGATAAAATCCTGATGCAATTTTCTTCATGGAAACCCACCACGGCAATGGCGTCCAGGTTGACGGAGGTAGCCAAAACCCGCCCGTACTGGTGGTCTGTATGGTTTCCTCCCACTTCGCTGCGGCCGGGCGCGCTGTAACATTCCACTTCCCCGGGTCCAAATAACTCCTTATAGTGCCTGATCGCTTTCGCGTAGCGCTTTTTCTGGGATTCCACCATGGTTTCATCCACATAAATCTCTTTCAATCGTCCGTCGTGGAGACCCTGCTCCAGCTCCGAAAGGAGCATTTTTCCTTCTTTCATAATTTGCACCATCCCTTTCCCTTCTCATTCCGGCTTCTTTAATTCTGGCATTTTCTTTCGCCGTTATTTTTATCATAGCACATTTTTACTAAAACTTCAACATTTATTTACTAATACTTTCCGCATTTTTCACTAAATCTATTACTTCTTCCCTCACCTGTTTCACAAAAACCCGGGAACCCGGATAACGTCAGGATTGCTTTTCCTGTGGTTTTTGTTTATAATGTCCGGGAAGGATAATGTGAAAGAGAGGGATTTTTATTGGCCGCCACTCTAAAGGATGTTGCAGAAAGGGCCGGCGTCTCCTCAGCCGCCGCCTCCAGGATTCTCAACAATGACGCCTCCCTGTCAGTCCCGCCGGAGACGAGACAGAAGGTTCTCGATGCCGCGAAAGCGTTAAATTACCGCAAAAAGCAGAAAAGTACCGTGAAATCCGCATACACCATGGGGATTTTACAGTGGTTTTCTTCCCTGCAGGAGCTGGAAGACAGTTATTATCTTTCCATCCGCCAGGGTATTGAGGATTTCTGCCTGTCCAACTGTCTCAATGTCATCCGCACCTTTAAAAGCGACTTAAACTGTATGGAGTCCCTGGCACAGGCCGACGGCCTCATCTGCATCGGAAAATTCACGGCAGATGAAGTGGCCCTGTTCAAGGAATTAACCGACTCTCTTCTGCTCATCGACATGCCCTCCCCGGATCCTGAGACCTCTTCCGTCACTCTGGATTTTGAACAGGCCGTCTTTGAAGCCCTGGAATATCTCTATCGTCTCGGCCACCGGGACATCGCTTACCTGGGGGGCTTAGAATATCTGGCCGATGGTTCCCTGTTTCCCGACAGTAGGCGCAGGGCTTTTGCCGCTTACTGCGAAAAACGGGGAATTACTTACCTGCCTTATATGAAAGAGGAACAGTTTTCCAGCGAATCCGGCTACCGCATGATGACGGAACTGATCGATTCCGGAAGGCTTCCTTCCGCTGTATTTGCCGCCAGCGACCCCATCGCCCTCGGCGCTTTAAACGCCGCCAAAGAACAGGGGTTCAAAGTCCCGGGTGACTTCTCTTTCATCGGTTTTGACGATATCAGCCTTTGCCGGATGTCCTCCCCTCCCCTCACCACTGTTCATGCGCCTGCCTATGAAATGGGCCAGTATGGGGCCGGTATTGTGTACCATCTCCTGAAAACACCTTTCGATACCGCCCTCCATATAAAAATGCCCTGCCGCCTGGCGCTCCGCGATTCCTGCCGGGAAATCAGGCATAAAAACCAGAAAATATGAGCATTTTGGGTGATAAAAAAGATTGTCAAAAAAAACAAAATTTCTGGAATTGCTAGTTGACAAGGAAGCTCTTCTATAGTATATTATTCATGTTGCCGCTGGAAGGCGGGACAGTGCTGGCGTGGCACAGGTGGTAGCGCACCTCATTGGTAATGAGGAGGTCGGCAGTTCGAGTCTGCTCGCCAGCTCTAAAGAAGATAGTATGAAGGCTTTTCGGGGCATGAAGCTTCGGAAAGCCTTTATTTCATTATCGGACAATTCAGCGGATAGCCTACTACTTTTCTATTCCCCCTTGCGGTTAGGGCCGTTTTCAATTCCTCCTAAATTTCCGGTATAAACTAATTTGACATGCGTACAATAAGCGCATATAATAAAAGCACGAAAAACCATACGAAAATAGGGGGTGATATCATGTTGGCAGTAAAAAGCATGGATGTACGTGAAAATTTTAAGGAATGGTGCAATAAAGTAATAGGCGGTGAAACGCTGATTGTGTCACGGCCCAAAAATGAAAATGTAGTAATTGTATCTGAAAAAGAATATAACGAAATGGCAAAAGCAAAAAGGAATGAGGAATATCTAAAAAAATTAGACCATAGCTTTGCCCAGCTGGAACAAGGTGAAGCAATTCATAAATCACTTAACGAGTTGAGGGCTATGATTGATGAATGATTTCACCTTTTCCCCAGATGCGATGGCCGAATTCATGGATTGGATCAAAAAAGATAAGAAAACGGCAAATAAAATTTACTCATTGATCGAAGATATACGAAGAAATGGAGCACTGCAAGGCATTGGAAAGCCGGAGCCACTGAAACACCGCCCCGGATATTCCAGACGGATTGATGAAAAGAATCGTTTAGTATACGATATTGATGAATTGCAGAATGTCAAAATCATTTCATGCAGAGGGCATTACGACGATTAAGGCGGCACATTCCCCGAATACCAAATTGACTTGTTGTGGACTTTTTGGTAATGAGGAGGCCGGCAGTTCGAGTCTGCTCTCCAGCTCTCAAAAACTAAAAGGGGCTGTCGCAAAATATCAGGATATTTTTTATTTTGCAACATCCCCTTCTTTATCCTAACATTTAACCGTTAATCCACATTCCCCGTATAATCCGGGTTCACAGTCCTGTAGGGTACAAACTGTCCGTCCTGGATGGTGACGACACCCATGGGCTTATTGGGATCCCCATCCACAACTTCATAAGAGCCGCAAAGTCCTTCCACGGTACAATTACGCATATATTCTGCAATCGCAGCGCGGTCCGGGCCGCAGGCTGTAAGGGCATCCGCAAAGCAAGTGATGCCGTCATACATGTTCAGCACATGTGAATTGATGGATTCCACATTATATTCCTTCATGAAACCTTCGGAAAATGCCTTCAGCTGCGGGGTATCCGCATCCAGATCCAGGGCTGTCATGATCAAAGTCCCGTCTCCCTCAGTACCTACGATATCCAAAAGCCCCTGCTGCTGGGCCGCGCCGAATGTCATAACAGGCGCTTCAATTTCCAGATTCTTTGCCTGGAGGATAATAGAAGCTACATCGGAATATCCCCCGTATACCACCAGGACCTCCGGATCCAGGGCTTTTGCGTTGGTCAGAAGAGCGTTAAAGTCCTTCTGTTCCTTTTCATAAGATTCCGCCGACAGGACGCTGCCTCCCAGCTCCTCAAAAAACTCCTGGAAATAATCCTTGCTGCTGTTACCGGCATCATCATTCAAATAGAGGAAAACAACGTTTTTTGCCCCATAAAAATTGTACATGAACTTCGCATAAAATCTCTGTTGGATTTCCGATGTATTGCACCCGCGTACCATGTATTCTCCCAGGTTCGTAAAGTCCTCATGGGAAGAGGAAGGGGCAAATAAAGTGATCCCCGACTCTATAAAAGTAGGCGCAGCCGCAATGGCACAAGTTGATGAAAAAGGACCAAAGCAGGCCAGATACTCGTCATTTTCAGCAACCAGAGATGCAACCGTAACCGTCTCTTTTGAGTCTCCCTTGTCGTCGTAAAAATCACATTCTATCATATGGCCGCCTATTCCACCGGCGGCGTTGATTTCCGCCAGCTTATACTCAATGGCATTTTTGTAGGACTTGCCATGTTCTTCTGCGCTTCCTGTCAAAGGCGCAATACATGCAATTTTATAGGGGCTGTTATCTCCGTCTTTCTGCTCTTCCTTCGGTTTCTCTTTCTCCTCTTTCTGGGATTCCACAGCCGCTTTCGTCTCCGCCGCGGATGTTTCCTCCGGTTTGTCCTTCCCGCAGCCCGCAATCAGGGTCATAATAAGGACAGCCATAAGAGTAAATGACCAAAACTTTTTCATTGTTACATTTCTCCTTTCCGTTGCAATACTATTTTTCCGGCGTTTACAAAACACCAGAGCCCGCCGTCGTCTGTCTAATAAGTATCACAAACGTCCGCCATTGCTCTTATATTATCCATTGGCGCATATGCTGCCAATGTACAATCCGCTCCAACAATCAGCCCCTGTTTCCCATAGCTTTCTATCACCGCCTTTGTCTCTTCGGCGGTTTTTTCCGGTGTCCCGTTGGAAATGGCTCCCAGGTTATCAAGCCCGCCCATCACCTTTTTGCCGAACATGGCCCGCCCCTGAGATAGGGACAAATTATTTCCGTGGATATCCCAGTTGATGGCAGCACAGTCATAGTCCCGATACTGCTCCATCCGAAGATTATCCCCGCACATATGGAAAATATTATATTTGGACCGCTTGTTAATTTCATTCAACACATTGATATCGTACTGTTTCACGTACTTCTGGAAAATCTCATCCTCAAACCGGTTAAGTTCCCCTCCTCTGGACGCGTAGTACATTCCGTCGACACCTTCGTCAAAGAAAATGTCCGCCTGCTTCACCACCGCCTCTTCCAGCCTTTTCATTGCATCCTCAAATTCCGGTTTCCGGGAATATGTATGTGCGTTTATAATGGCATCGTCCCGGGTCATGGCCCGCGCATGGTTCCAGGGTGTAAATAAAGTCCAGTAAACCAAATCCTCCCCCTGGTTTTTATCCACAATCCGTTTCAGCAAATCCAGATTCGTCTGAAAATATTTCTCGTTTCTGTCGAAGCCTTTGAAAGCCTTCCAGTCTTCCGGCCTTTGCAGGGGATAATCCACCACAAACCGGAGATCCACAATAATTTTCAAAAAAGAATTCCGGCTTTCCCTGTGGAAATCAAACTGGGCCTGGGCCCCAGCCTCCCCGAATCGTCTCTCCTCTGGCACATGCACAAACACACAGTGGGGAGCATGGTCCACCGGCTGGTCGTCAAAAAATGCTATCATTCTTTCTTTTCTTGTCATAATTCCTCCATTATGCCCGAACCTTCGTCCATGTATTGGTTTTCTGGGATTCATAAGCCGCGTTAATAATCTGAAGACAGTGCAGCCCCTCCCGCGACGTACAGAGCGGCTTTGTATCTTCGAGTACGCATTTTGCGAAAATATCCACAATCTTTGTCAGAGGCGGCTCATAATGCCCGGGAATCCTCCCCACATCATAGTAGACACGTTCGCCGTTCCTTTTGTGCAGTACAACTCCCCATTGTCCCGCATATGTCTCTATGGTTCCTTCTGTTCCATAGATAAATGTTTTCCTTCCATTATCGGAAAAATCCAGCCATGAATTTTCAACTGTCCCCACAATTCCGTTTTTATAACGGATATTCAGCACGGACTGGTCTTCATAAGGTATCGGTTCTCCATTGCTGAAGGTTTTGGCCAGCGTATGGGCCGCCAGGAATACCTCATCCACTTCCTCCTCTAACAGGAAATTCATCAAATCAATCCGATGGCTTCCCACCTGCGACAAAACACCATGGACATGGTTAATTCTGTCGTAATGATTTTTATTGATGATTCCTTCCGCATTTGTCTCATGTCCTCTGAAGCTGTACTCGGTCCGGAAATACAGGACTTTTCCGACAGCTCCTTCCTGAATCAGCTGTTTTGCTTTTATGTGGGGTGCATATAACCGCTGGTTATGGTTAATCATCAGTTTTTTTCCGCTCTTCTCCTCCGCCGCAATCATGGCCCGACACTGCTCCGGGCTGGATGCCATGGGCTTTTCACACAACACATGCTTGCCGGCCTCAAGGCCCGCCACACTGATTTCCCAATGGGAACCTTCCGATGTGGCCACAAGGATTGCATCCACCATTTGATCCTGCAAAACCTCTTCCAGGCTGCCGTATACCTTCCCGCCATACTTCTTGGCGAATCTCTCCGCTTTTTCTCTGGTCCTGTTGAAAAACCCATACAACTCCACATAAGGGCTGGCATCGCAGAGGGGCGCATGGCGTTTTTCAGCCACGTTTCCGCAGCCCACAATAACCATTCTGATTTTTCTCTCTTCCGAATGATTCATGACTCTCTCCTTCCTTTTATCCGCCCAGATAGGCGTTTCGTACCTGTTCGTTGTCAAGCAGCTCCTGGCTTTCTCCTTCCAGTACAATCTTCCCGGTCTGCAAAACATAACCCCTGTCGGAAGACGTCAAAGCCATTTTTGCGTTTTGTTCCACCAAAAGGATCGTGATACCCATCTGGCTGATCTTTTCAATCAACAGAAAGATATTTTTGACGATCAGCGGCGCGAGCCCCAATGATGGTTCGTCCATGATCAAAAGCCGCGGGTTTCCCATCAGGGCACGGGCAACCGCCAGCATCTGCTGTTCACCTCCGGAAAGAGTACCGGCCGACTGGTTTTTTCTCTCTTCCAGAATCGGGAACAAAGTAAACGCCCGTTCAATCCCCTCTTCAATGACCTTTTTATCTTTACAGACATAGGCTCCCATATTTAAGTTTTCCTGGACCGACATCCGCGGAAATACCTGACGTCCTTCCGGGGAAATAGCGATTCCCCGCTGGATGATCTGATGGGAAGGCAGGGAGGTGATATCTTCCCCGTCAAAAACAATGCTCCCGGAAGCAGCATTGTTCACTCCGATGATGGTTTTCATGGTGGTCGTTTTCCCGGAACCATTTGCCCCGATCAAAGTCACAATTTTCCCTTCCTCGACGTCAAAACTGATTCCCCGCACCGCTTTTATTGCTCCGTAATTCACGCATAAATCGCGAACTTCAAGCAAAGCCATAGGCCTATTCCTCCTTCCCCAGATATGCTTCGATCACGTCCGGATTATTCCTTACCTCTTCCGGCTCCCCACTTGCAATCACTTCCCCGTGGTCAAGGACGTAAATCCGGTCGCAGATACTCATCACAAGCTTCATGTCATGTTCAATCAACAAGATCGAATATCCCATATCCCGTAATTTAAATATAAAATCCGACAGTTCCTTCGTCTCACGCTCATTCATCCCTGCCGCCGGCTCGTCAAACAAAAGCAATTCCGGAGAACTGGCCAACGCTCTGGAAAATTCCAGGTGCCTCTGGTATCCATAAGGCAGGCTGGTGGCGTAGTTATATCTCGCCTCGTATAAGCCGGTCAGCTTCAAAATCTCTTCCGCCTTCTTTAGCGTTTCCTCTTCTTCCCTTTTTGCCCTCTTGGTTTTTAAAATCACGTCCAGCAAGTTGGCTTTCGTTTTGCTGTGAACGCCCAACATTACATTCTCCAGTACTGTCATGGTGGGAAAGAGGCGGATATTCTGGAATGTACGCGCCATGCCTAATTTGGTGATTTCATAAGGCGTCTTCCCCGTAATGTCCATATCGTGAAAATAGATATGCCCCTCGGTTGGTTTGTACATTCCGGTAATATTGTTAAACAAAGTGGATTTTCCCGCGCCGTTTGGCCCGATGATTCCCACAATTTCATTTTTCCTGACTTCAATATCCGCATTGTGTACCGCACATAAACCTCCGAACCGCTGTGTCACCTGTTTGGCACGGAGAATCACCTCATTACCCATTCCGAACCTCCTTATGAACCGAATCCTGCTGACGGATATGTTTGAGATTAAATCCTCCCAGTATCCCCTGAGGCCGGACAATCATCATGATAATCAGCATAACGCCATATACAATCTGACGCACATCCATCAACGGTCTCAAAATTTCAGGAAGCACCGTCAGGGAGACTGCCCCCAGGACACTTCCCATGGGATTGCCAAGGCCTCCCATAATGGTCATACTGATGATGATGGTGGACTGGTCGAAGGTAAAGTTACTGGGATCGATAAACCCAATATAATGGGCATAAAAAGCGCCTGCCAGCCCGGCGAGGGAAGCCGCCACGCCAAAAACCATCACCTTATAGGAGAACGGGTTGACACCCATGGCGGAAGCTGCAATATCATCGTCTTTGACAGCCAAAACACCTCTTCCGATTCTCGAATTCACAATCCTACCCATCACAATGATGGCCAACAGCACCAAAAGTAAAATCAGATAATACTGGGCCTGTTTATTAAATTTCATTCCAAATAATTCCATCCTGGGAATATTGGGGATGCCGCGGGAGCCCCTTGTCAGCCAGTCCATATTTGTTTCCAGGGCACGGCAGATTTCGCAAAAAGCCATGGTAACGATGGCGACATATCTTCCGCTGAGCTTTCTCGTGGGCATCCCGATAAGCAGCCCAAACATCCCTGTCACCGCCATGGCTGCCAGAAATGTAAAAATAAAATTCCAGCCTGCTTTTGTTGACAAAATAGCCGCCGCATAAGCCCCGATTCCAAAAAATCCGGCCCATCCCAAACCTGTGATTCCCATGTAACCAGTTAAAACATTTAAACTGAGGGACAGCAGGACATATACAAGGCACAGGATTCCCACATTAATCAGATACTGGCGGGTAAAAATCAGCGGATATACCACTGCGGCGGCAAACAGAACCGCATTGACATGTTTTTCATGTTTCGCCCACACATGTAAAAGCCGTTTCATACTTTGCCCTCCTATACCTTGTTAATTTTCTTATGTCCCAGCAAACCTGTAGGCCTGAAAATAAGAAATATAATAATAATGACAAAGGAAATCATATCTTTGTATGCCGAACTGACATAGCCCGCCACAATCGTTTCCAACATTCCGATCATCACGCCTCCGAGCATGGCGCCGGGAATGGAACCGATTCCTCCAAGGATGGCGGAAGCAAAGGTTTTTACACTGACTGTGGTGTACAGCGTGGTATCGACGGAGCCATAATACATGGCCACCATGGTCCCGGCGATGGCCGCACTCACGGAACCAATGAAAAATGTGACGGTAATGACCCGGTTCACATGGACTCCCATCATCTGGGCCGCAACCGAATTCTGTGCAATGGCGCGCATGGCGCTTCCCCGCTTAGTCCGGTAGACAATAATGGAAAGGACCGCCATGATCACAACAGACAAAACAATGATAATCAGCTGATTTCCTGTAATAATTACGCTTCCGATATAGATTTTCCCCACAGGGAACGCGTTTGGCACGGCTTTCGTGTCGCTTCCGAAAATCGCGATCAGTCCGTTCATAATCACTGTGGACACACCCAGTGTGGCCACCATGGAGGAAGAAATCGGCGCTTTCCTTTCACGGATATTTGTGAGGATAAACCGGTCCATAAACGCCCCTAAAATACCTGTCGCTATGACCGCAATGAAAAAAGCCGGTATAAATCCCCATCCCATGGAAACATACAGCAATACCACGATATAGGGTGCAAATACGTAAAACGCGCCGTTGGCAAAGTTGGCCAGCTCCAGGACGCTGTATACCATAGAAAACCCCACTGCCACCAACGCATACGTCGTCCCTATGGTAAGTCCGTTGACAAGCTGCTGGAACAGCATAAAAATTCCCCCTTTACTACGTGTCCTGTTTGATAATATTGCTCACTTCAAGAATCGCCCTGCAAAACCTCTCTGAAGTCAGAATCTTCCTGTAACGTGATATCGTTTTTTCAGAATGTTCCTGAAGTGCAGAAATGGCCGCCGCCAAATTCCTTGTCTCCAGCGCCGCAATCAGGCTGTTGTGCTCTTCCACAGAACTGTCTTTATCCGGCATAAGGACGTTAAGCCACTGCGCCCTCTCAATCTGCATCTGGATCTGTTCATGGATTTTCAGAAAGCGCTTATTCCCCGACATCAAAAGAATCTGCCTGTGAAGTTCCATTCCAGTTCCAAAGAAGCTTTCATCATCTTCACTGCCCACTGCTTTTTTATGCTTTTCCACAGTATCCCGCAATGCCCGGATTTCCTCGTCTTTTAACCCGTTTTGGAAAGCAATTCTGATCGCCTGTGTCTCCAGGGCTTCCCTCACCTGATATAATTCCACAATATCTTCGAGATTCTGTGGATGAACCACATATCTTCCGTCTATAGAATCAACCAGTTCACATGTTTCCAGCCGCAACAGGGCCTTTTCAACAGGTGTACGGCTCATATTAAGCTCTGGAGCAATCTGGTTACTGGACAGGACTTTATTGGATTCCCATTCCCCTAAAATAATTTTACTTTTCATTTGTTCAAACGCGTCGTCCACTTGTGAAGGTTTCATAAAGCATGTCTCCTGTCATTTGTTTTTGTTGAATTCAATATTTTAGATTTTTATAATTCAATTTCTTCCACATTTTGAATTCACATTTTATCTATATTTGCATTATACCAATAGTTCTTTGTGTATTCAACTGTCAAATATAACAATATTGACCTTGTTTTTTTTCTGTTTTCCACAAAAACAAAAACACATGGTAAAAGTGACTTTTCATATACGCGAAGATGTAAAAACAGTTTTTTCTGCAACACTCATATAAATCCATTGACTTTTTGAACAACGTTCAGTATAATTCATATTGAACATTGTTCAAGGAGGAAGTTATGGATAATAAAGAAATAATCATTCAGGCCACAATGGACCTCATCAATGAAAGAGGGGAACAAATGGATGGGATTACAGTGCGGGAGATATGCAAAAAGGCAAATGTAGGGTTAGGGCTTGTCAATTACCATTTTGGAAATAAGGACAGGCTCATAGAATTGTGCGTGGAACGCATCGTAAATGGCATCGTTGATCATTTTCGTTCCATTCGTGAAAAGACAGAAAAACTTACTGCTTTTGATAGACTTGACTATTTAGGGAATATGACGTTTACATTTTTATTTGAGCATTACGCAGTGTCAAAAATTTCGATTCTTGCAGATATGCGCACTCCAAAAGAAGATGATAATACCCACAGGACATATCTCGCCTATCTTCCCCTTTTGTCTGCCTGCCGCCCCGACTGGGATAAGGAAACCCTTGAACGCAAAACGCTTTATCTGATCGCCGTAATGCAGCAGTCATTTTTGCGGCATAAAGTTATTCTGCAACTCTATGGAATCGATTTGACAGTTCCAGAAGAACGACGAACATTTCACTCAGCAATATTACATGATATTTTGGAGGTATAGATTGTGAAGATTACAGTGATAAACGGAACGGAAAAACATGGTGTAACTTATCGTCTGAAAGAGATGTTTTTGGAACCCTTTAGAGAAAAAACAGAAATCATAGAATTTTATCTGCCCAAGGATTGCCCGTCTTTTTGTTCAGGCTGTGCAAACTGCATATTGAAAGGAGAACATACATGCAAGGACGCAGCGTACATACAGAAAATCGCGTCGTCACTGTTGGCGTCTGATTTGATTGTGATGACATCCCCTGCCTATGTGATGCACACCACAGGCTCCATGAAAGCATTGCTTGACCATCTCGCTTATTTCTGGATGTCCCACCGCCCCGCTCCCGAAATGTTTACAAAACGGGCGGTTATTATTACCCAATGTCTCGGAGCGGGGGCAAAGTCTGCGGCAAATGATATAAAACACAGTCTCTCATGGTGGGGTATATCTAAAATCACAGTATTTTCAGAGAAGCTTATGAGAGATATTGTCTGGGAAAGGCTTGGCGAAAAGAAACGTTCCCAACTCACGAAAAAGATAAAACGGCTGTCGGAAAAGCTTGCCGGAATCAACTACGAAAAACCATCAAGGATAAATGCAATTACAAGGATAAAATTTCTTTTTTGCCGTATGATACAAAAATCATTACATGAAAACGACCCCGAATATCTTGACGGAAAGCATTGGGCGGCGCAGGGATGGCTCGGAAAAGCCAGACCATGGAAAGCTTAGAGAATGAATCTCTGTCTTTATTTCCCCATCCTCTGGCGTACCGCCTCATAAGCCAGCACACCTGCCGCCACCGATGCGTTGAGGGAATCGATGTCCCCTTTCATGGGAATCGCCGCCGTCATATCGCAGCGCTCCCTCACCAGGCGGCTGACACCCTCCCCCTCATTTCCAATGATAATTCCCAGGGGGCCTGTCAGATTCAAGTCATACATAAGGGTTCCGTCCATGTCGGCGCAGACGAACCACATTCCTTCTCTTTTTAACTCCTCCATAACCGCCGTCAGATTCGTCACCTTGGCCACCGGCGTATAGTTGAGCGCCCCGGCTGAAGTTTTGGCCACCACAGCCGTCAGCCCCGCCGCCCGCCTTTTGGGGATGATCACCCCGTGGGCGCCGGACAGGTTGGCCGTCCTTATGATGGCCCCCAGGTTATGGGGATCTTCGATTCCATCCAACAGGAATAAAAAGGGCGGCTCTCCCTTCTCTTTTGCCAGCGCAAGCATATCCTCCACAGACGCATATTCATAGGCTGCCGCATAAGCAATCACACCCTGATGCTTTCCAGCGACAGAAAGCTGGTCCAGACGGATCTTCGGCACATACTGAATCAGCGTATTCTGTTTTCTGGCCATTCTGGCAATGCTGAGCACCAGGCTGTCCTGACAGCCTTTCAGGAGAAATACCCTGTCGATGGTTTTCCCTGAGCGGAACGCCTCCAGTACTGCGTTGCGCCCTTCAATCACAAATTCTTCGTATCTCATTGTTCTTCCTTATAATATTTTAAGCAAAGCTCCACCAACTCCGTCATCCGTTCCCCCTGCCCGGTCAGGTACAGATGGCCGAACAGCGCTTCCAGCCCCGTGGCGTGTCGGTACTCCGACATGGAGGCATTTTTCGCCCGGCTGGGAGCCTGGGCATTTCTCCCACGCCTGTAAATACCGGCTTCTTCTTCCGAAAGTTCCCCGAGGATTCCGTGAATCATCCGGGACTGGGTTTTCGCTTTCACCAGCTCACTGCAGGCTTCATGAAGCTTTCCGGGTGCCGTATTCCCCTTTCCCACCACAATGGTACGGATATAAAGGCTGAATACAGCGTCCCCGATAAAAGCCAGGGTCAGGGGAGAATACGTGCGGATATCCGGCCCTGAAAGAAGCTCTTCCTCCTCAGCCAAAAGCTTTGGTATACATTCCTTTACGCTCTCGTCCATTTCACGCCTTCTCTTGTGTCTTTAAGGAGAATTCCCTTTGTCGCCAGGATATCGCGGATTTCATCAGCCCTGGCAAAATTTTTATCTTTTCTGGCCTGCTGCCGCTCCTCAATCAGCGCCTCAATATCGGCGTCCAGAAGTTCTTCTTTCTTTTCCGTAATGATTCCCAGCACATCGCAGAGGGTGTCCAGAGTATTTTTTACATATTCCACGGCCTCTTTTGTGCTCTTTTCATCCAGGGAAGTATTTGCCAGTTTCACCAGTTCAAATATGGCCGCGATGGCGTCGGCCGTATTGAAGTCGTCTTCCATGGCCGCCTCATATTTTTCCACCAACTCTTTTACCTGGCCGCAGACAACCTTTTCTTCCGCTGTCATCTCACCGTTTGCAGCCGCAGGAAGAAGCTCGCCCAGCCGGTTTACCGCCGTCAGAATCCGCGCCAGGCCGTTTTTGGAAGCCTCCATCAGTTCCGCGCTGAAATTTAAGGGGCTTCTGTAATGGGCGCTCAACATGAAGAACCTCAGTACCTGCAGGTCATATTTCTCGCTGATCTCCCGCACCGTAAAGAAATTCCCTAAAGATTTGGACATCTTCCTGTTATCAATATTAAGAAATGCATTGTGCATCCAGTATTTCGCAAATTCGCAGTCGTTGGCCGCCTCACTCTGGGCGATCTCATTTTCATGGTGGGGGAAAATCAAGTCCTCGCCGCCGGCGTGGATATCAATCTCATCTCCCAGATAATGCTTGGCCATGACGGAGCACTCAATATGCCAGCCGGGACGGCCTTCGCACCAGGGTGACTCCCAGTAAGGCTCCCCGTCCTTTTTGGGCTTCCACAGCACAAAATCCAGCTCATCCTCTTTCTCTCCCACCACTTTGATCTCCCTGTGGCCCGCCTGCAAATCCTCCAGGTTCTTGTGGGACAGTTTCCCGTAATCTTTAAACTTTCTGGTCCTGTAATATACGGTCCCGTCGTCGGCCCGGTAGGCATAGCCTTTCTCAATCAGTTTCTCAATCATGGCAATCATGCCGTGGATCTCCTGGGTGGCCAGCGGATGGGTCGTGGCGGCCTTTACATTCATGCCTTCCATGTCTTTTTTGCACTCGGCAATGTATCGTTCGGAAATCACGGAGGAATCCACTCCCTCCTCTATGGCTTTTTTGATGATCTTGTCGTCTACATCGGTGAAATTGGAAACGTAATTGACGTCGTAGCCTTTGTACTCAAAATACCGCCTCACCGTATCAAATACGATCATGGGGCGGGCATTCCCGATATGGATAAAATTGTAAACCGTGGGGCCGCAGACATACATCCGCACCTTCCCCTGCTCCAAAGGAATAAATTCTTCTTTCTTTTTGGAAAGCGTATTAAAAACTTTCATTTTTCTCCCTCCTGGCTTTTTCATGGATTTTTCGGACAGGAGCCGCAGCTTTTTCCGCAGCAGGACTCTCCGCGTCCGTAATCGAAGTTCTCCACAGTCTTAAGAAGCGCCACCGCCTGGGCGCTGATCCCTTCCCCGGCTCCTGTAAACCCGAGGCCTTCTTCCGTCGTAGCTTTTACGTTCACCTGTGTATCTGAGATATGAAGCGCCTTTGCAATATTCTCCCGCATCTCCTGCCGGTAGGGGGACAGCTTCGGTTTCTGGGCAATCACCGTGACGTCGATATTTCCCACAAAATACAGGTGTTCCTCCAGAATCTCCCCTACTTTTTCCAGAAGCTTCATACTGGATATCCCTCTGTAGGCTTCATCCGTATCAGGGAAATGCTGGCCGATATCCCCAAGTCCCGCTGCCCCGAGAAGGGCGTCCATCACCGCATGCAGCAGCACATCTGCATCCGAATGGCCGAGGAGCCCTTTTTCATAAGGGATCTTCACCCCGCCCAGTATCAAATCCCGCCCTCCTGTCAAACGGTGGACGTCATATCCCATTCCAATTCTCATAAACCCGAATGTTCCTTTCCTGATTACACGCGGCAAGCCCGCTATGGCATATTATATCAGATTCCACAGTTTTTTCAAGCGGGCCCGCCTCTTTCAAAACATGTGATGCATTATGTATGAAAGATTTTTACCATAAAAACTCCGTCTTAGAGTATAATTATCATTGGCAAAAATAAAGGGAAGAGGCCAAAAACCTCTTCCCAATCATACAGATTTCGGTTATTGTTTAGTTGCGTGACAAAAACAAAGGAGAAATCTGTACGATGAAATCTATCATAACGGAAA
>JAAWCJ010000025.1 GCA_022793195.1 Lachnospiraceae bacterium
ACTGCTTTGATGATTTTGACTATGTGGCATTAGGCCATATCCATTCCCCTCAGAGAGTTGGAAGAGATGAGATTCGATATTCAGGTTCTCCTCTTAAATATTCCCTTAGCGAAGTGAATAATGAAAAATCTGTTCCTCTTATTACGGTATCAGCAGAGGAAAGAGTTAAGATAGAGCTTGTCCCCTTAAAGCCCGTGCGGGATATGAGACACATAAAGGGGACGCTGAAGGAGCTTTTGGATAAAAAGAACGTAAAAGCACCTGAGGATTTCATTTATGCAACATTGACAGAGGAAGACATCATCAATGATGCAATGGGAGTATTCCAGCAGATATATCCGAATACAGTTCGCATTGACTACGACAATTCGCATACAAGAGAGATTGAGCAGGTGGATATCAGCAGGATTGCCGAAAACAGATCATTTCCGGATTTGATCGGAGATTTTTACAGGCTGATATATGGCTGTGAGATTACGGAAGAAGAGATGGATGTAATGCGGACGGTAGCACGAGAGGCAGGTGTGATAAATGAAGCCGATGAAACTGATTATCAGCGCAATAGGTCCCTATGCGGGGAAGCTTCCGGAAATAGAGTTTGATACCTTTGAAGAAAAGGGGCTGTTTTTGATATCCGGGGACACTGGAGCGGGGAAAACTACGATATTTGATGCGATATGCTTTGCGTTGTATGGAACCACCAGCGGAACATATAGGGATACGAAAAATTTAAGAAGCGAGTATGCCGAGGACTTTGCCCAGAGCTATGTGGACTTTTATTTTTCACATCAGGGGCGTGAATTTCATGTTTGGAGACAACCGTCCTATGAAAGGAAAAAGCAGCGTGGTTCCGGTGTGATATTGGAGAAGGAAAAAGCGATTTTTTATGAAGCGGGACAGGCACCGATTGAAGGACTGACTCAGGTGAATCATGCGGTGAGGGAGCTGTTGCACATCGATGTGAAGCAGTTTAAACAGATTGTGATGATCGCGCAGGGAGAATTTTGGGATTTACTGAATGCGAAAACGGAGCAGAGGACAGAGATACTGCGTACGATATTTTTGACCAGCGGATACAAAAATATAGAATACAAACTGAAGGACCGAATGGACGCAAGCTACAAGATCAAGGAGAAGCTGGAGGCCAGTATGCTCCAGTATTTTGAGGATGTGTCGGCAGATGAAGCAGATGAGCTTTCCGACGAATTGGAAGAGCTTAAGAGCAGGGCGGCAGGTTCCGGGAGCGCATGGAATTTAGATGAGATCTTAGACGTAATGGAGCGCCTGCTCCTGTCAGGCAGAGAACGATTAAAGCGCATGGAAGCCGATCTGAAAAAAGCAGAGGCGGAGCTGGAGAAAAACAATAAAAACCTGGCGCTGGCCAAAATCAATAACAGCTTTATCGAAAAAAGAGAGAAGCTGGAGAAGGAAAAAGAGGAACTTGAAAAAAGAAAAACGGAAATAGATGCACAAATCCTGCTTTTGGACAAACAGAAAAAAGCCACCCGTAATGTGAATCCATCATATGTTGTGTGGAGAAAAAAGTGTGATGAGGTATCTCGGATCAAAAATCAGATAAAAACAGCAAAAGTCAATCTGGAGAGAGCGAAAGCAGCTGTAAAGCAGGCGAAAGACGCGCTTGACGGCGCCAAAAAGCTGGAGCCGGAGGTTGACAGATTAAAGCAGGTGATAAGCAGGATTGACGATGAGGAACAGAAATATCAGCAAAAGGAAGAACTTGAAGCAAAGCGGAAAGAACTTGTAGAACTCGAGAAAAACCTCAGTGCAGAAGAAGCAAATCTAAAGGAAAAGGAAAAAGCCCTTCAAGAGAAGATCGTATCCCTGAATAAGACAGTTAAGGAATTAAAGGATAAGCCGGCTGAACTGATAGAGGCAAAAAATCAGAGTGAAAAGCTGGCAGAGCTTATGGCGGCTTTAGATACGATCATAGATGGCCAGATTCCGGAAAGGGAAAAAAGGAAAAAGGCGCTTTCCGAAAAACAGAAATTATTTTTAGCGGCACGTGATAAATACAAAGAGGCAAGCGGCAGGAGAGAAGATGCTGAGCACATGCTTGAAGACAGCAGAGCTGGCATTTTGGCGGGAAAACTTGTAGAAGGCGAGAAATGTCCGGTGTGTGGTTCCATATATCATCCGGAACCGGCTAAACGGAAAGAGACTTCGATCTCAGAAGATGAGTTCAAAAAGCTTCAGGAAGAAGAGGATGAGCTTCAGGAGAAAAAGAGCCATGCAAATACGGAAGCAGAAATAGCAAAGACATCGTTGGAGGAATTCGAGAGGCAGCTTGGGACAACAATCCTGGAATGTATAAAAAGCCCGCTTCTGGACATGGATGGGGAGGAAGAATCCCTTGAGGAACTGATCCGGGTGGTAAAGGAAGCAAAACCACAGGTTGAGACGATGTCAAAGGAATACAATCAAAAATGCATTTTTCTTGATAAGGATTGTAGAAAGCTGGAAAAGGCTGAAAAAGATCTGGAAGCTGCCAGGGGAAATGAAACAGAGAGGCTCAATTCCCAAAAAGAGGAATTCAACCAGGGCAGGCAAAAGATGGAACAAGAGTTGGTGGAAACAAAAGCTATATTAGGGACATTTGAGAAATTGAGTTTTCCCGATTGGAAAACAGCAAAAAGAGAGAGAAGACAGGCAGAGACGAAGAAAAATAAGATATCAGAGGATATCAGGAAGGCAGAGGAGGAAAAGAAAAAAGCGGATAACAATGTTACTGCTGCCACTTCAGAGTGGAAGATATTGAGTGCCAGCCTGGACCAACAGGAACAGGATAAGGAAGATTTAAAAAAGAAGCTGGAAAAAGAAGTCAGTGCGAATGGATTCTCGTCTGTGGAGGAAATGATAACATATGTTGTGGAGGAAGATGATATCACATCTTCGGACAAGATGATTCATGAATATGATCAGGCTGTTGCAACGAATAAGAAACAGCTTTCAGATGCCCGGCTGGATGCAGAAGGAAAAAAGGTGATAGACATTGAAGTTTTAAAGGCGGTATGTGAGGAGCAGAGTGCAAATGTAGATCTGATCAGGAAGAACTATCACAATAGCGAAAACAGAATACGTACAAATAAAGAGAAACAGAAGAGCATCCTTGACAAGAGAGAAGAATTAGAAAAAGCACACAGAGAGAATGCGATCTGTCGGCGGCTCTACCATCTGGTCAAGGGTACAACCGGAAAAGGAAAGATCACACTGGAGCAGTACATACAGGCTGCTGGATTTGACGGTATCATCGCTGCCGCAAACAGACGGCTGTTGCCGATGAGCAACGGGCAGTATGAGCTGTATCGTCAGGAGGATTCCCTGGGTAAGAAAAGTAATAATTTTCTTGATCTGGAAGTGTTAGACAATTATACGGGACATAGAAGACCAGTGGGAAATCTTTCCGGCGGGGAAAGCTTTAAGGCTTCCCTAAGTCTTGCCCTGGGACTGTCTGATACGGTGTCGTCTAATCTTGGCGGTGTGCAAATGGATGCACTCTTTGTGGATGAAGGCTTTGGGACGTTAGACCGCAGATCGATTGATAGTGCCATGGAAATCTTAATAAACCTGACCGGAAGCAACAAGCTGGTGGGGATTATCAGCCACAGAGAGGAACTTACGGAGAATATCCCACAGCAGATCAAGGTTAGGAAGACAAAAGGTGGAAGTTATATTACGATTGAACGGGTTTTATAGTCTGTTTGCGTAATAAAAAAGACAGGCGAATCAGCGTACTGGCTAAAGGCCCCCCTCTCTTTTTTGTGCAGGGAAAGAGTGGACAGGCAGGACGGAAATTGTTAGAATAATCGTATCTCAAAGGAGCATATGTGAAAAATGGAATGGATAGAAAGATTAAACAAAGCGATTGATTACATTGAGGAAAATCTTGCGGGCCAGATTGATTATGACCAACTGGGAAGGATTGCCTGTTGTTCCTCTTATCATTTTCAGAGAATGTTTTCTTATATGGCGGGGATGCCGCTGTCCGAATATATCCGAAAAAGGAAAATGTCGCTGGCAGCCGTGGATCTTCAGGGGAGCGGGGTCAGGGTCATCGATGTGGCAGAAAAATACGGTTATCATTCGCCGACCGCATTTAACAGAGCCTTTCAGTCAATCCATAAAATCGCCCCTTCTGCCGTAAAGGCAGAGGGAGTATCTTTAAAATCTTTTCCTCCCATCACATTCAAAATCACAATCAAAGGAGCAGAGGAAATGAATTACCGGATTGAGACAAAAGAAGCATTTCGTATCATAGGGGTGTCGGTGCCGTTGGAAAAGGAAATCGAAAAGAACTTTGCGGCTATCCCGTCAAAATGGCAGGAAGTTTCCATGGACGGCACCTTACAAAAGCTGATTCCAATGATGGATTCACAGCCGGCGGGGGTGCTGGGGGTCAGCGTCTGCAGCGGGGAGGAGGCGTGGCGGTATTATATTGCAGTCCCCTCTTCAAAGGGAGCCGGAGAATGGGAAGAATATACGGTGCCGGCGGCGACATGGGCCATCTTTCCGGGAACGGGGACAAACCAGTCCATTCAGGAATTGGAAAAGCGTATTGTCACAGAATGGCTTCCCACCTCCGGGTATGAATACGGGGAGGCACCTGATATTGAAGTATATTTAAATCCCGATCCGCAAAACGCCACATATGAGGTCTGGATTCCCGTAACAAAAAAAGAAGCATAAAACAGAGAGATATCCCTTTTGGGCTGGCGGCCAGGTTTTTTGGTTCCTGCGCAGTCCGGGGGGATATTTTTTGTCGTATAGGAACTTCGTTCCCCATACGACAAAAAGCCCCCTGTGGAATCGCAGATCCTGCCCATGCCGCAGGCTCCCCAATGGAAAAATTTTGTGGAAAAAACAGGAAAACTGTCCTATAATAAAAATAAGTTCTTATGAATTTGAAATCCTATTAATAGATAGAATCTATGCTATACAAAGGGGATATACAAATGAGTTATGAAAAGTTATCTTTAAGTGGATTTGTGGAGGAAATGAAGATGGTATCCACCGGCGCCCATCCGCGGAAGTTTTGTTTTGTGCTGGGGGCAGGGGCTTCAAAATCTTCCGGGATTAAGCCAGGGCGGGAACTTGTGGATATCTGGGACAGGGAACTGTTGGAACGAAACAGGGAAGGGCATCTGGCCTGGAAAAAGGATCAGGGGATCAATGGGGAGAACAAGTACGAATTCTACAGCCAATATTATGAAAGGCGTTTCAGGCTGCCCGGAGACGGATACAATTACCTGGAAAAAATGATGGAGCATGCAAGCCCCAATATCGGATATGTGATGCTGTCCTATCTGTTGTCCCATACAGACCACAATGTGGTCATCACCACAAATTTTGACCATTTGATCGAAGATGCGGTCAATTACTATGAACATACAATCCCTTTGGTGATCGGACACGAGAGCCTGGCGCATTATGTGACAAAGCAGATCAACAGGCCAATGATCATAAAGATACACAGGGATCTGCTCCTGGATCCCAAAAACAGAATCGATGAAGTGGGGAAGCTGCATGACCATTGGAAAAGGGCGCTTGATATTGTTTTTTCCGAATATCATCCGGTTTTTATCGGATATGCAGGCAATGACAAGAGCCTGATGGATTTTTTGAACAACAACAGTGAAAAAATTCTGAAACAGGAATGGAAGCTTCCCTATTGGATGTTATATAAGACGGATAAGATGAGCGAAGATGTATTGAATTTTCTTAATGAGTCAGAGGGATATCTGATCAGGCATAATGGGTTTGATAAAGTTTTGTACTTACTGGGGGCGGCTTCCGGTTATTCTGTGCCAACCAGAGAGGAGTTTTTAAGCGACGCGGAGAAACGGTTTGAGCTGCTTGTCGATTCCATTGATGAATTTACAGAGAAGTCTGTTGCCGGAAAAGAAACAGACCAGAGGGAAGAAGATTCCGAAGAAGGAACGGATGACAGTGAGATTGGGGAAGCAATCCAGAGGGTTACAAATCAGACAGAACAGCAAAGCCTGTACCGGAAGGCATTGATATCGAGTCGTAATGGTAATTATGAGGAAGCAATCCAGATTTATAAGGAACTGATAGAACGAAATCCTGACAATGCCAGATACCACAACAGTCTGGGAATAGCTTTACAGGGGATGAAACGCTATGAAGAGGCTTTGGGGGAAAAACAGAGAGCGGTAGAGATGGAGCCGGAAAATGCCCAGTATCATGATAGTCTGAGTACAACGTTACATAAAATGAAACGTTATAAAGAAGCATTAAGGGAAACGCAGAAAGCATTGGAACTGGAGCCGGAAAATGCGCGATATCATGACAGCCTTGGGGTCACGCTACATGAGATGGAAAAATATGAAGAAGCGTTTAAGGAGAAGAGAAAAGCGGTGGAACTGGAGCCGGAAAATGCGCGGTATTATGACAGCCTTGGGGCCACGCTACATGAGATGGGAAGATATGAAGAAGCGCTGGAGGAAACACAAAGGGCGGTGGAATTGGAGCCGGAGAATGTTCGGTATTGTGAGGGATTGAGTGTAGTGTTGTACAAGATGGGAAGATATGAAGAAGCGCTGGAGGAAACACGGAGGGTATTGGAACTGGAGCCAGACAATGCAGTCTTTCATTATTTTCTGGGAAGTATTCTGGAGAAACTGGGGAATCATGAAGAAGCCGAAAAAGAGAAACAGAGGGCGGATGAATTGAGGATAGATACTGAAGGCAGTGTCTGATAAAATATGGCCGGAAGAAACAGTTGTCAGGGCCTGGCGGCAAAATTTGCCGCCAGGCCCTTTTTGTTAAAGTAAGAGGGATATCGGGAGGGAAAAGAAATCCAGGAGGGCAGACTCTTTTACCAGCCGTCGGTAAAAGGCTTAGCCGACGGCCGCCTCAGGGGAGACGGTGACAAGGCGGATGTTTGTCCTGGCATAAGCCGCTTTGATTTCCGGGTTCAGGCTGTCGTCGGTGATAATACAGTCGATCATGTGGGTGGGAGCGAAACAGTAGAAAGACGGATGCTCCATTTTATGCGACACCATGAGGAGATAAGTCTGGCTGCTGCGGTTTAAGGCGCACTGGCTGATTCTGGCGGAATCCAGGTTCTTTGAGGAGGCCCCCTGGGAAAGGGAAGCGCCGTCGCAGCCTAAGAAACATTTGGAATAATTAAATTTGGACACAAAGTCTTCTGCCAGGGCCCCCACAAAAGAATCACTGTTTTCCTGGTATTCCCCGCCGGTGGTAAATACGGTGCAGAGGGAGCCGAACACGCGGGTATGTTTGATGGAGTTTGTCACCACGATCAGATTGGACAGCTGGCCGCTTTCAATCCTCTGACATACGGCCTGCGCAAACTGGAGGGTGGTGGAACCGGCATCGATATAGATGATATCTCCGCTGTGGAGAGTTTCAGCGGCCGCATTTCCGATGGACGTCTTGATGTCTGTGTGCTGGAGGACCTCGCGGCTGAAAATGTAATCTTCATTTTCCGTGTTATTTCTGGAATAGGCAATTCCTCCAAAAGTGCGTATCACTTTGCCGCTTTTAGCCAGCTCACCGAACAGGCGGCGGGCTGTGGATTCTGAAACATTTAATAAACTGGCTGCCTCTTTTGTGGATAACTGCCGCTGGGTCTTGAGGGCGTTTAAAAGAAGGGAATAATGGCGTTCTGTCTTTCCGATTGATTTCATCTGGAACCTCGCATAACTGGATCATTAAAATGGTTTTTATCATATAGGGTTTAGGCAACAAAAGGTTGTTGCTTATATTATCATATATTTTGCGTAAAAGGTCAAGAAAAAAATAAAGAGAAATTGATAAAATGAGCAAAATAATGAAATAAATACGCATTTATTGGCGATATGACGAAAATGGAAGGGGAATATTGGCAATATGACCATGAAAAAACGATTGACTTCTGAAATAATGACTAATATAATTAAAATGAAACGTGAGAGATGGCTGAATGTAAGTCAAAACATCCATAAAATGCACATAATAATCAAAAATAGATAGCAAAAATACCAGATTAGATGTGTGTTTTGGGAAACAAATGAATGGCAAAGGAGGAGAATCAAATGAAAAAAGGGATTGCGTTTGTTATGTATCTTGTGTGTCTGATGGTTTGCTTTACCGGATGCGGAAAAAAAGAGGATGAAAAGTCAGATGCCGGAAAAGCGGGAACTGAAAAAACAGAGACAAAGAAAGCAGAGTCAGACGAAGCGAAACAGTACAATATTGTCCTTGTGTCCGGGGATATTGCGGACGCATGGCAGGTTCGCATGGAAGAGGGAATGGTCAAGTTCCAGGAAGATACAGGCCACAATGCCTATATGAAAGGCCCCACAAAAAGCGATTCTTCTCTTCAGGCCCAGGTGCTGGAAGACGTCATAGCCCACGACATTGACGCCCTGATTGTATGCCCTGTCGATGCTCAGGTCATTGACCCGATTTTGAAGAAAGCACGGGAAAAAGGGATTGTAGTGATTTCCACGGAAGGGTCGGAGCTTAAAAATGTGGATTATAACCTGGAGCCGGATTCTCCCACGGGCATCGGTGAAAAGATGATGGAAGTGATGGCGGAGGAAATGGGCGGGAAAGGCAAGTATACCACCATGGTGGCTTATCTGACCTATCCTTCCCACAACCGGTGGGCAGATGCGGCAATCGCATACCAGGAAGAGCATTACCCGGACATGGAATGTATTGATCCGGCGAAGCTGGAATGTGAAGATAATGTGGAAGTGGCATACGAAAGGACGAAGGAAATCCTGAAAAACAACCCTGACCTGAATGGGATATTAGGGGTCACCTGTTTTTCCGGCCCGGGGATTGCAAAAGCAGTGGAAGAGCTGGGACTGCAGGGAAAGGTGACGATTGGCGGTACTTGCGTCGCTTCTTTGAATGAACCGTATTTTGAGAGCGGAACCATCAAACAGGAAACATTCTGGGATCCCTTAAAGAGTACATATGCATGCTGTGCACTGGCGGTCAGGCTTTTGGATGATCCTGACTTTGAAGTGAAGGACGGATTGGATCTTGGAATTGAAGGCTATACGGATATGAAGGTGGAGCAGACGGAATCCAACACCCTTCTGAAGGGGAATGCAATGCAGATCATGAATAAAGACAACTATAAGGATTTCCCCTGGTGATTTGGAAATATTGCAGAGTGGGCCGTTTATGGCCCATTCTGTAAATAATGTTGCTTTTAAGATACCTGGAGGGGTTTTATGGGTGAAAATTTTCTGGAAGTAAAATATTTAAATAAACATTTTGGAGGAGTACAGGCCCTTTGTGATGTGAGCCTGGAAATAAAAAAGGGAGAAATCCATTGCCTCTGCGGCGAAAACGGCAGCGGAAAATCCACATTGATTAAAGCCGTATCAGGGGTATATAAACCGGACGGGGGCACCATCGTCATTTCCGGGAAAGAATACGGTTTCCTGGCTCCGAAAGACGCCATATTGGAGGGAATCCAGGTCATCTATCAGGATTTTGCCATTTTTCCAAACCTGACGGTGGCGGAGAATATCGCTGTCAGTGAAGGGCTCCGCAATAGCAGGAAATTTGTAAACAGGAAGTTTGGCAGGAAACTGGCAAAAGAAGCGCTTCAGATGCTTGGCATAGAGCTGGATTTGGATACAAGGCTGGAAGACCTTTCCGTAGCCAATAAGCAGATTGTGGCCATTGCCAGGGCTGTGATCAATGATGCCAAAATGCTGATTATGGATGAGCCGACGACAGCCTTGACAGGGAAAGAAGTGAGAATTTTATTTCAGCTGATTAAAAAGATGCAGGCTTCAGGAATGTCCGTCCTGTTTGTCAGCCACAAACTGGAGGAAGTATTTGAGATAGCGGAACGGTTTACGATTTTAAGAAATGGAAAGAAGATCATAACCATTGATAAAAAAGAACTGACAAGAGAAAAATTTCTTTATTATATGACAGGAAGGACATTCCAGGAAGTCCCTTATGAGGCAGATTCCCATAAGGATAAGACTCCCCTTTTAGAAGTAAAGGGGCTGACAAAGAAAAATGCCTTTAAGGATATAAACTTCAGGTTGTATTCCGGGGAAATTCTGTGTATTTCCGGGCTTTTGGGCTCCGGCAGGACGGAGCTTGCGAAGGCGCTTTTTGGAGAATACAGGCCGGATTCTGGTTCCATCTGCCTGGAAGGGAAAGCAGTACAGTTTAAAAGCATTGAGGACGCCATTTCCAAGGGAATCGGATACGTCCCGGAAGACAGGCTGACAGAGGGACTTTTTCTGAAACAGTCCATTGAACGGAATATTAATATTCTGCATACGCGGAAACTTACAAACAGGTACGGAAGGATTATGGGGCCGAAGATGGGACAATATGCCGGAGAACAGGTGGATAAGTTCGGCATTGTCATCGGAGGGACGACAGATAAAATCAGTACACTTTCCGGGGGAAACCAGCAAAAATGTGTTTTGGCCAGGTGGATTTCCAATGAGCCAAAAGTCCTGATCCTCAACGGGCCCACCGTGGGCGTGGATATCGCGGCTAAGTTTGACATTTTTAAAATCCTGCGGAAAAAGGCGGCGGAAGGCCTTGGAATCCTGGTGATTTCAGATGATATTTCCGAGATTGCAGGCAACTGTTCCCGTGTGCTTATTATGCGGGAAGGCAGGATTACGGGGGAATACAAAGGTTCTGAGTTAAATGAGGAAAGATTGTCGGGCCTTTTGGTGGAAAGCTGATAAAAAGCGGGAGGTGAGGTCAGGAAGTGGAAAAAAGTGCAGTAAAAATAAAAGCCAGAAAATTATTTACAAGTTCCCAGTTTTTTGTGTTTGTGATCATTTTCGTGCTGGGGACAGTGATTCAGCTTTGCAGCGGGGAATTTTATACGGCCAACAGCCTGGTTGACATTTTGCGGGCCATGATCGTCATTATTTCCGGCGGTACGGATGTTTCTTTTCCGGCCATTGCGTCACTGACACTGGCGGTGGTTACATCCTGTATGGATAAAATGGATTATTCCGGTCCGATTATCCTGGTGTTTTTGTTTGCGGCTGTGCTTGGGGCGCTGATTGGAAGCCTCAATGGCGTCCTGGTGGGGATTTACCAGATTCCCACATTGATTGCGTCCCTGGGGACGACCACTATTTGCGTGGGTATTATGCTGGGGCTCATGAAGGCGCGGGAGATTGCCGTCCTTCCGCCTGCCATGAAAGCGATGTCGGAAGCCTCTCTTGTGACAGTACGCTCAAAGAGCCTGAATATGGCCAGTTCCCTGCCGGCGGTATTTCTGGTGCTTGTCCTGGTGGTTGCTGCGACATGGTTTCTTTTGAATAAAACCTATGTGGGGCGCAGTATTTTCGCCATCGGGGGAGATATCCAGGCGGCGAGGCGGGTGGGATTTCCCGTGGTGCGTTCCCAGATGATGATTTATATGTATTCCGGTATGCTGGCGGGGCTGGGGGGAATCACCAGGGTTTTCCTGATGGGGGCCGCATATCCGCAGAACCTGCTTGGCAGCGAACTTAAAATCATTGCCGCGGTGGTATTGGGAGGAACCCGTATCACGGGAGGTATTGGCTCCATTACAGGTTCCCTCTTGGGGGTTGCCTTGTTTGCAATCATTGAAAACAGCCTGCAGTTAATCGGAGTCCCTTCCTATTGGCAGAAGGCGTTTACCGGCATTTTTATCATTGTAGGCACAGGCCTGACTTCTTATCAGGTACTTCGTAAGAACCGGCAGACCCACGTGGATGTGGACGGAGCGTGAAAGGGAGGGAGAGTATGGGTGTAAAAGAAAAGAATCAAGATCCGGCCGGGAAGAAAAGCTTCTTAGCAGCGGCAAAAGGCAGGATGGGAGGCCAGAATACGGTTCTGGTGGTGATCTTTCTCCTTCTTTTTGTCCTGGCGGCCGCTTATAATCCCGGAATTTTTCTCAATTCCTACACATTTGCCAGCATGTCTTATCAGATGGCGGCCATGGGGCTTATGGCGCTTGGTATGCTCATTGCCATGATTGCAGGAGGAATTGATTTGTCGGTGGTGGGAATTCACAATCTGACGGGTATGTTGGCAGGGCTTTATGTGACAAACGTATTCCCCCAGGAAGCAGGAGGCGCCGGGTTTTTTTATATTTTAAGTGTTGTGGCCATTGCTGTTTTGGTGGGGATTATCTGCGGGGGGTTCAACGGGTTTTTAATTTCCAGGCTGGGGATACCCGCCATCCTTGCCACCATGGGTTCCAGCTATCTTTTCCTGGGAATCTGCCTGATTGTAAAGAAAGGGAGCGCCGTTTCCGATATGCCGTCCTTGTTTCTGGACGTATTTACTTATGAGATCGGAGGTGTAGTCCCTGTACAGATTCTTGTTTTTCTCGTATGCGCCGCAGTTTTGGCATATGTACTGAAACGGAGACAATACGGGCTTCGGCTGTACATGTACGGAAGTAATGCAAAAGCAGCCAAGTATGCCGGTTTAAATAATAACAGGATTATTGTCAGAACCCATATGATCAGCGGAGTTCTCTGCTCACTGGGAGGGCTTTTAACCCTGGCCAGAAATAATTCTTCCAGGGAGGATTATGGTTCCACCCTCTGTACACAGGCCATTATTATCTGTGTCCTGGGAGGGGTAAACCCAAGTGGAGGGGAAGGAAATGTATTTGGGACAGTGGTGGCCCTTTTGATTCTCCAGGTGTTTTCCACCGGGCTCAATATGTTCCGCGACATCAATAGTTTTATGCGTGACCTGGCCTGGGGAATTGTTTTGATCGCTGTTATGGTTTCCCGTTTTTATACTGCAAGGTATCAGTTAAAGCGTCAATGACGACAGAATTTAAATACGGAGGTGGGATAGTATGATTCGTTCAATTAAGCGTTCGCTGGCAGATATTCTGGGGGAGGATTACGTGGAAAAGCTGTTGGAAAACAGGGCTTTTCTGGGATATGATAAAGAGAATGACAGGCGGTTGGCATACGAAAAAGTAGACTTTTACCCGGAGGAGTTTGCAAAAAGGCAGGAAGAACTGATTCATTATGCGGGAAAAAAAGTGGTAGCGCCTTTTGTAAACGGGAAAATAGGCGCGGCCACAAAAGCTTACCAGGCGGCAGCGGAGTGCGGCAGGTCAGGGATGGGGACTTACGGAGTATTCCGGGTGGGGGAAGACGGAAATCTGTATGTTTCCTCAAAGGCGGAACATTACCATGCGTCTCTGGGACACAATTTTCCCGGTTACAGGCTGCTTGAATATGCCAGAAGGCTTGGAATCACGACGGCGGCCCACAATACGGCGCGGGGTTACATTACAAGGCTTTTGGAAGAGGAATTGATAAAAACGGCAGGCGGGATTTCAGAACATGACAAAGAAGGCTGTGAGAGGATAAAGAATTCCAAAGAGCCTGGGGTATTAAACAGGGTATTGAACCTTGAGACGGGAAGCCTGGCCACGGAGGCTGCGGTGAAGATGATGCTTGCCAGGTTTTACCGCTATGAGGAGAAGATGGAGGAACCGGTGTATGCAGACAGGATTCCTGTGTTTTTGGTGATTGGGGATACGGCCGGGGGGCTTGGCGCCAACTATCATGGCACAACGCTGTTTACTCAGTATCTGCGGGGGTTCTGGCCGGAGATTGCTGAAAAAACCCAGGGAGCGGAGGCTTTTAAAATCTGCCCTGTGGGTATCAACGATGTGGCAGATTTCAGGGAGAAAATGGAGCAGTATAACAGGCCGCCTTACAAGACGGCAGGATTCCTCCATGAGATTGTTTTGATGAATTATGGGGCTGTTTTGCTGGAAAAAGATTATCTGCAGGCAGCATACCGACTGTGCAGGCAGTATGACACACCTGTTTTGTGCGATGAGATCCAGTCTTGCATGTGGTGTGAGGGAATGTATCTTTTCAGGGAATTTGACCTCCATCCTGATTTTGTATCCATTGGAAAAGGGTTCCCTGGCGGGACATATGCCTCTTCCAGGCTGCTTATGACGGAGCCTGTGGACTGCCTGGAGTTATTTGGGGCGCTGGTGACCAACGGGCAGAATGAAATCAGCTCCCTGGCTTATCTGATTACCATGGAGTTTGCCAAAGCAAATGGAAACCATATTACGGAAATCGGAAATTATCTTCATGAGAAGACGGAAGAAAAACTGGGGAAATATGACTGCTTCGATGAAGTCACCGGAAAAGGGCTTTTGATGGCAGTAAAATTGAAAGATTTAGATATGATTCAAAAGTTTGGCCACGCCATTGCTGCATATGGATATGAGGTCAGTGTGCAAAGTTATAAGCCCCATTGTCCGCCTGTTGCCATTACAAAACTGCCTGTTACAATCAGCCGGGCTCTGGTGGATTCCTTTACAGATGCCATGGAATTGGCGGTCAGGGATATTTTATGATGATGGAAGCGTATATAATGACCATCGACGTGGGGACCACATCGGTGAAGACAGCCGTATTTGATAAGGAGCTTCATTGCGTTGCCTCCGCTTCGGAAGACTATGCATTGGACGCAGGCAGGAACGGTTTTTTGGAGTTTGAAGCGGAAAAATACCTGGAGGTCATCCGGCGGGCGGCGGGACGGATGTTCCAGGGAAAAGAGAAGCTTGGGGAAAAAATCTGTGCCATCGTGCCCACCACTCAGGGAGAAACACTTATCCCGGTGGACAAAAATGGGAAGGCGCTGCGAAAAGCCATTGTCTGGATGGACGGACGGGCACAGGAGCAGGCAAAGGAACTGGGAAAGGAATTTCCACCGGAGCGGCTCTATCCCCTTACCGGAGTCAGTAAACTGGCCGGTACAGTGCCCATCTGCAAGGCCATGTGGATTTGCCAAAATGAACCGGAGGTGTTTGCGGACACAGAAAAATTCCTGCTGCTGGAAGACTGGGTTTTGTTTATGTTGACGGGGAAATTTGTCACAAATAAGGTGCTTCTTTCATCGTCGGGGTATTATGATATTATAAATGACAGGTATTATGAGGAAATCATCCTGGCAGCCGGGTTAAGGCGGAGCCATTTTCCTGAAGCTTATGAGCCGGGAACCTGCCTGGGGAAGATTTTGCCGGAGGCGGCAAAAAAGCTTGGCATTTCCGGAGAAGCGGAAATTTTCACAGGGGCCATGGACCAGCCCCTGGCAGCCCTTGCGGCGGGAAATTGTCGTGAAGGAGTCATTACGGAGACGACAGGTACATGTATGGTCATTGGAGCTTCCAGCAAAAAACCGGATTTTGGAAACCCTTACCAGATGATTATTTACCGCCATATCTTGCCGGGGATGTATTTCGTGATGCCTGACTGTATGACGGCAGGAATGGTTTTAAAGTGGTTTCTTCAGGAGTTTGAGGAGGAGCTCAGGAAGGGGGAATCCCCTTATGACCGTATGACAAAACGGGCGGAAAAAATCCCTCCGGGGGCCGACGGTTTGATTTTGCTTCCTTATTTTACAGGGATTCAGACGCCGGAAATTAATCCGGATGCATGCGGGGTGTTTTTCGGACTGGATTTAAGTATGGGAAGAGACCATATGATTCGGGCCATCATAGAATCGGTGGGGTATATGCTGAAGGAAAATTTAAAGGCGGTTCAGCAGGTGGCCCGCTGTCAGGCCTCCCGGGTGAGGGCCATGGGCGGCGGGGCGAAAAGCGACGTCTGGCTGCAGATCAAATCCGATATTTGCCAGATAGAAATGGACCGCATGGCCTATACGGAATGTACCTCTTTGGGGGCAGCAATGGTCGGCGCAGTGGCGATGGGATGGTTTCCTGGCTATGAGGCGGCAGTGGAGAAAAGTAACTGTGTGGGAAGGGTGTTTACACCGCGAAGAGAAAACCGGGATGTCTATGAAAAAAGATTTAAAAAGTTCCTGGAAATCTATGGGGCGCTGAAACCGGTTTTCTATTCCAAAAGCGAGGTGTGATTTGTGATACTGTACCGCCGCAAAGGGGAGCGAACCTTTGCGGCGATTTGCTGTGACATCATAAAGTGTAATCACGTAGGGAACGAAGTTTCCTATATGATAAAAAGCCCAAACCACATCGGTTTAGGCTTTTTCGTAGCGGAAGGGAGATTTGAACTCTCGACACCACGGGTATGAACCGTGTGCTCTAGCCAACTGAGCTATTCCGCCATAGTGGGGCCTATAGGGCTCGAACCTATGACCCTCTGCTTGTAAGGCAGATGCTCTCCCAGCTGAGCTAAGACCCCGTAAATTGTTGCTTTTAAGTTTGTCCAGTTTTTTGACTGCCTAGGTAGTATACCGTGTATTATTTAAATTGTCAAGACTTTCCTCCGTTTTTTGTTTATAAAATTTTTCTTTGTACCTGTACGTCGTTCTGTGGTACAATGATATGGCAAAAGTATACAGGGTCGGTATTTATCCTGGCAGGAGGCAATGATATGTATTATTTTATTGTGAATCCCCATTCCCGTTCGGGAAAAGGACTTGGAATCTGGAACAGGCTGAAGAAGCAGTTGGACCAGGATAGTATTCCCTATGAGGTTTATATGACGGAGCGTATGGGACATGCTACGGAAATCGCCGGTTTTCTGACTTCCCCCCGCCATCCGGACAAAACGCCAAAGACCATCATAGCCCTGGGCGGAGACGGCACCTTAAATGAAGTGCTGAATGGGATTTCCATGTCTGCTGCCGTGACCCTTGGCTATATTCCTTCCGGCTCCGGGAATGACTTTTCCCGGGGGATGAAGCTTCCACGCAGTTCGGAAAAAGCATTGACGAAGCTTCTGCATACAAAAAGAATCCGTGTGATTGATTACGGAATTCTCTCCTATACAGATGGGCGCCCGGCCCACAGGCGTTTTATTGTCAGCAGTGGGATTGGATATGATGCCGAGGTGTGTCAGAATCTTTTTTTTACCCGCCTGAAAAAGCTTTTTAACTGGCTCCATATGGGAAAGCTTGTGTATCTGGTCATTGGGGTGAAGCAGATTATTCTCTGTAGAAGCACCGATGGCTGCCTGGTATTAGACGGGGTAAAAAAAGTCAATTTAAAAAAGATAAGGTTTATTTCTTCTCATATTCAGAAATATGAAGGCGGCGGTTTTCGATTTGCGCCAAAGGCAGACCCGGCCGACGGATATCTGGATTTGTGCGTGGTATCCGGAGTGTCCAGGCTGCGCCTGACCTGGCTTCTGGCGGCTTCCCTGATGGGAAAACACGTTCATTGTAAAGGGGTGCGGACCTATTCTTGCAGAGAGGCGTCCATTCATACAGATCAGCCGCTTTCCGTCCATGCCGACGGGGAATCCTGCGGCAGGCAGACAGATATTTCTATCCGCTGTGTGGAGCGGAAAGTTTCATTTTTGGCGTAAAAGTGAGAAAATCAGGGAAGAAAACACTTTTGACATTAAAAGGTAAATGAATTATAATTGAAGAAAAATGCAGCCCTGTAAGGAGGACGAAAAAATGGGGATTATTCAAAGATTTAAGGACATTATGTCATCGAACATCAATGCACTTTTAGACAAGGCCGAAGATCCGGAGAAAATGATTGACCAGTATATGCGGAATCTGGAAAGTGACCTGGGGAAAGTAAAGGCTGAGACGGCCTCCGTCATGGCTGAGGAGACACGCTGCAAGAGGGAGCTGGATGAATGTAGCGCCGAAATTGACAAAATGCAGCAGTATGCAGAAAAAGCGATTCTGGCGGGGAATGATGAGGATGCAAAACAGTTCCTGCAGCAGAAATCCGTTTTGGCAGGAAAGAAAGAAGCGCTGCAGCAGTCCTATACACTGGCGGCGGAGAATGCTTCCAAGATGAGGCAGATGCATGATAAACTTTGTTCTGATATTTCACAGTTAAATGCAAGGCGCGATGCCATCAAGGCTAAAGTAAAAGTTGCAAAAACCCAGGAAAAATTAAACAAAATCGGCGCCAGTGTGGACGGTGCCAGGAGCAATTTAAGCGCTTTTGACCGTATGGAAGCAAAAGCAAATAAGATGCTGGATGAAGCCAATGCCATGGCGGAGTTAAACAGACAGTCGGAGAGTGCGGATATGGATGCCCTTAAGAGCAAGTATGATTCTGCGCCTTCCTCTGCAGTGGAGGATGAACTGGCGGCCCTCAAGGCGAAACTGGGAAAATAGACAGGATGAGGCACAGGCCGGGACAGGTAAAACCGGGAAAAGGAGTAGGATATGGGACTTTTTGGCGGCCAGATGGCCAATGTGGTGGAGTGGCAGGAATACCGGGATGATATTATTTTCTGGAAATGGAGAAATGATGAAATCAAAAAGGGAAGCCGTTTGGTGATTCGCCCCGGCCAGGATGCCATTTTTATGTACAATGGAAAAGTGGAAGGAATATTCCGGGATGAAGGCAGTTTTGATATTGAGTCGGATATCATTCCGTTTCTTTCCAGCCTGAAAGGATTTAAGTTTGGTTTCAACAGTGGAATCCGTGCAGAAGTGCTGTTCATCAATACAAAAGAGTTTACGGTAAAATGGGGAACGAAAAATGCCGTGAACCTGCCGGCGCAGGGGCTTCCGGGAGGGCTTCCCATCCGTGCCTTCGGAACTTTTAGCTGCAAAGTTTCCGACCACATGGCCCTCATTGATAAGGTGGCAGGGATTAAGGAACAGTATACGGTGGATGATGTGAGGGAACGGGTGGTGGCAGGGCTTGACCCGCTTCTCATGAAGTGGATTTCCAGAGAAGGAAAAGACATGTTCAATCTTCAGGCAAATGCTGCCGATATCGGACGTGGCATCTGTACTGACCTGGACATGGAAATGCGTAAACTGGGAATTGCCATTACCGGATTCTCCATTCAAAGTGTATCTTATCCGGAAGAAATACAGAAGATGATTACAAAAGCAGCTTCTCAGAGTATGGTGGGCGATATGGGCCGTTATCAGCAAATGGCCATGACGGACGCCATGTCAAAGGGGGGGGCTGGCGGACGTATGGCTGTAGATATGGCAGGCATGCAGATGGGTATGATGATGGGACAGCAGATGGTGAATCAGATGACCGGCCAGGGTGGCCAGGCGTCTGGCGGCCAGAAGCCGAATTTCTGCCCTGACTGCGGCACAAAAACCAACGGGGCAAATTTCTGTCCCAACTGCGGCCGGAAGCTTTGAAAAATCCGGACGTGCGGCAGATGAGGATACATAAATGAGCAATTATGATACATTAAATCCCATGCAGAGGGAGGCGGTGGAAACCACAGAGGGGCCGCTTCTTGTGCTGGCAGGGGCCGGTTCGGGAAAGACCAGGGCGCTGACACACAGGATTGCCTATCTGATCGAAGAATGTCAAGTGAATCCCTGGAATATTATGGCCCTCACTTTTACCAACAAGGCGGCCGGGGAGATGCGGGAGCGGGTAAATGCCATGGTGGAACACGGAGCGGACAGTATCTGGGTTTCCACCTTCCATTCCACCTGCGTCAGAATCTTAAGGCGCCATATTGAGTGTCTGGGCTATACCACGAATTTTACCATTTATGACAGTGACGACCAGAAGACGCTGATGCGGCAGGTGTTAAAAAAACTGGATTTTGACACAAGACAGTATAAAGAGCGGGCCTTGTTATCGGCCATCTCTTCCTGCAAGAATGAGCTGATTTCCCCGGAAGACTTTTCGGCGCAGTCTGAATGGGATTTTTACCAGAGGAAAGTGGCGGAGGCATACAGGGAATATCAGGCCCAGTTAAAGAAAAACAATGCGCTTGATTTTGACGATTTGATCATGAAGACAGTGGAGCTTTTTCAGGTGAATCCACAAGTGTTGGATTATTACCAGGAAAGGTTTCGCTATATTATGGTGGATGAATACCAGGATACCAATATGGCCCAGTTTAAACTGACGGCGCTTTTGTCTTCCAAATATAAAAATCTTTGTGTGGTGGGAGACGATGATCAGTCCATTTACAAATTCAGGGGGGCGAATATTGAGAATATCCTGAATTTTGAGAGTGCTTTTCCCGGTACAAAAGTGATACGGCTGGAGCAAAACTACCGGTCTACGGGGAATATCCTGAAGGCGGCAAACGGTGTCATCAGACATAATGTGGGCCGGAAAGATAAAACTTTGTGGACGGAATGTGAAGAAGGGGAACTTGTTTCTTTCCGGCAGTATGACACGGCACAGGAAGAGGCGGATGCCATTGTGGCAGATATCCAGAAGCATATCCTGAATGGCGCGGACTACTGTGATTTTGCGGCGCTTTACCGCACCAATGCCCAGTCCCGGCTTTTGGAGGAAAGGTGTGTTGGCAGGGGGATTCCTTATCGTCTGGTGGGAGGCATTAATTTTTATCAGAGGAAAGAGATCAAAGACATTCTCTGTTACTTGAAAACCATTGATAACGGCCTTGACGACCTGGCGGTGCAGAGGATTATCAATGTACCCAAGCGGGGAATCGGGGCGGCCAGTATTGGAAAGCTCATGGTTTACGCAGAAGGCAATGGCATCAGTTTTTATGAGGCATGCCGTCTGGCTGAGAGGATTCCTTCTATAGGAAGGGCAGCCGGGAAAATTCAGGCTTTTGTAAATCAGATTCAGATGCTGAAAAGCAAACTGGCCTATTATTCCATAGGAGATTTGATTGACGATATTGTGTCGGAGACCGGATACCGGGAAGAGCTGGAAAATGATGATACGGTGGAAGCACAGACACGTCTTGAAAATATCGAGGAATTGAAAAGCAAGGCAGTATCTTATGAAGAAAACCTGGAAGGCGGTGAGGAAGCGCCGACACTGAGCGGCTTTTTGGAAGAGGTGGCGTTGGTTGCCGATATAGACAGCATGGAGGATTCGGAAAACAGGGTGACTCTTATGACGCTCCACAGCGCCAAAGGGCTGGAATTTTCCCAGGTTTATCTGACCGGAATGGAGGATGGCCTTTTTCCGGGTATGATGTCCATAAATTCCGGGGAACCGGAAGAACTGGAAGAAGAGCGGCGGCTTTGCTATGTGGGAATCACCAGGGCGAAAAAGCGTTTGGTGCTTACCTGTGCCAGACAACGGATGGTGAATGGAGAAACGCGATTCAATATGCCGTCCCGGTTTGTGAAGGAGGTTCCTCCTTTATGTATCCGTGAGGATGGCCCTTCTTCTGTTTTCTCTTTTGGAGGGCTGCGCCGCGATGGGACAGACTCTTACCGGGAGGATGGACGGGAAAGTGGCGGTATCATGCGGTTTGGGAAAAGAGCAGAAGGCGAAGGTGTCGGCCGGCCTCTTTCTGACGACGTTTTTGAATTTCCAAAACAGGAAAAGGGGCAGTATCGGCCATGGACAGCGCCGGCTGCCAGATATAAAAAGGCAGGGGCAGGCGCCGGTGTAAAAGAGAGCTATATGGGAAAGCAGTTTACAGTGACAAAGACAGAAGCTCTTTCCTACGGGGTGGGTGACAGGGTCTGCCATGTGAAGTTTGGTGAAGGTGTGGTTGCAGACATTACGGAACAAAAAAAGGATTTTGAAGTAACTGTGGATTTTGACAAAGCAGGGCGGAAACGAATGTATGCGGCTTTTGCGAAACTAAAAAAAGTATAAAAATATTATAATTCTGAAAATTTCGATAGTAAAAGCGGAAGATTAGTGATATAATAACTGCAAAATGTAAATTCTTTGTGGAAAGGACGTGGGGTTATGAATAAAAAGCTGGAAGAAATTTTAAGCACAAGTAAATTGAATGAGCTGATTCGCAAAAGCGAGAAAGAGGAAGAAAAGAAGGGAAAGGTGCTTTGGATTCTGGCGATTATTGGCGCAGTAGCTGCAGTGGCCGGTATTGCGTATGCGGTATACCGTTTCTTTACGCCGGATTATCTGGAAGATTTTGAAGAGGATTTTGAAGACGATTTCGATGATGATTTCTTTGATGATGATGAAGCAGAAGAATCCGAAAGTATTTCCAAAGCTTCAGAAGATGCCTTTGAGGATACATCCGAACAGTAAGAGAGATTTTGCATTAGAGCAGGAAAGGTTTATTCAGAATGGAAAGAGGGCTGCCGAGGGGCAGCCTTTTTTACGCACAGGCCAATGCAGAGGAAATACGCCGCTGGAGCGGCGCACGAGCAGAGGGAGGTGCCTCTTCCCTACTCGATTCATATAGGAAAATCCTCCGGGGACTCAGGAAGAAGGAGTGAGAGGCTAAGGTATGAAAAAAAATGAAATTTTTGAAGGGACTGTGGAGCGGCTGGACTTTCCCAACAGAGGGATTTTGAATATAGATGGGGAGCCTGTTATGGTAAAGCATGTGCTTCCGGGACAGAAAATCCGGGCGGCAGCAGGAAAACGAAGAAAAGGAAAATGTGAGGGGTACTTTTTGGAGGTGTTGGAACCTTCTCCCATGGAAACGGAAAAGGATTACTGCCGTCATTTTGGAATTTGCGGCGGCTGCAGTTTTCAGTCGGTTTCTTATGAAGGGCAGCTGAAACTGAAAGAGGCTATGGTAAAAAGGCTGATTGGCGTTTTCTGCCCTGACGAGGTTTTTGAGGGAATCAAAGGGAGCCCTCTTCATTTTGGATACAGAAATAAAATGGAATATTCGTTCGGGGATGCGGTGAAAGGCGGCCCCCTCATGCTGGGCATGCATAAGCGGGGAAGTTTTCACGATATTGTGACGGTGGAAGATTGCCGGATTGCAGATGGAGATTTTCAGAAGATTCTTTTGGGGACTTTGGAACTTTGCAGAAAAGAAGGGCTTTCTTTTTACCAGAAAATGAAACATACAGGCTATCTGCGTCATTTGCTTATCCGTAAGGCATGGAAAACGGGGGAACTTCTGGTGGTGCTGGTGACAAGCGGGCAGACGGAAGGCATGAACCATGAGGGAACTTTTTTGACTGAGTTCGCCGGCATGGTGAAAGGGCTTCCGTTGGAAGGCAGGCTGGCGGGAATTCTTCATATGAGGAATGACGGCCAGGCGGATGTGGTGAGAAGTGATGAAACGACGGTATTGTATGGCCAGGAGTATTTTTATGAGGAGCTTCTGGGGCTTCGTTTTAAAATCACGCCCTTTTCTTTTTTTCAGACCAATACTTCCGGGGCAGAGGTTCTGTACCGTACTGTCAGGGATTATATTGGAGAGACGAAAGACAGCCTGATCTATGATTTATACAGCGGGACAGGCACCATTGCCCAGGTGGTGGCTCCTGTGGCGAAAAAAGTCATTGGTGTGGAAATTGTAGAGGAAGCTGTCGCAGCAGCCAGGGAAAACGCTATTTTCAACGGGTTATCCAACTGTCGGTTCCTGGCAGGGGATGTACTTAAAACCTTAGATACCATTGAAGAGAAACCTGACTTGATTATTCTGGATCCCCCCAGGGACGGTATCCATCCCAAGGCCCTTCCAAAGATTTTAGCTTATGGCGTTGAACGGATTATTTATATCAGCTGTAAACCGACCTCCCTGGCCAGGGATTTGAACGTGTTTGCAGAGGCGGGATATGAGGTAAAGCGGGCCTGCGCTGTGGATATGTTCCCCGGGACTTCCAATATTGAAACCGTTTGTCTGCTTTCAAAGAAACCTTGATTTTCTGCGGTTTGTAGGATATTAAGGGGAGAAAATGAATGTGTGTTTTCAGGTCTTTTGAATGAAACATTTGAATATTAAAATAGTGGGGTGTTTTGAGACTCTGCTGAATAATAGGCTTTTGCTAAAAGGTATCACTTTTGCGAAAATGTATGATACTTACCGGCAGAAGCCTTTTTATATAAAGATAACTTGACTTTTAAATCTTACTGATGTAATATTTAC
>JAAWCJ010000026.1 GCA_022793195.1 Lachnospiraceae bacterium
GATATTCATCTATATGTTTATTCTATGTATTCCGATACAACTGTTCCTGCATATTTATTTTTCCCATGCAATAAAAAATAATTCTTTTAACGGGATTGCAGGATTTGATGACAGGATAGATTATAATATTTGCGAAGTGAAGAAACTGCTTGCACAGATTGATTTGCATATTGGGCTCTCGTCCACTGTATATATTTTCCTGCTTTGTGTAATATATGGAGCAGATTTGAATATGCAATGGTTCAATGGCGTTCTGAGTGCTGTATATATACTGAATTTTATAACAAGTATAGAAATAAGCAACTATAAAATGATAGATAGAATCTATCGTAGAGAAGATGACAGGAAACGTGCCAAACGCAGTATTCCGATAGTCATAGCATACACCTTGATATTATGCGTGGGAATGGGAATAACGAATATCATATTTGAGACAAAGGGAATTGAGAATAATACACTGCCTGCAATAAAAATAGGAGGATTGCTGCTTTTGGGTATAGTGAGTGCGACAATCGGACTTTTATTTGAAAATAGTAAAATAAAAAAATGGAATCCTGCAAATGCAGACTATAAAACACATAAAGCCAGCATAATCAGCTTATTTATATGTGTAATAATGTATGGACTTATGTGCGTTGTATGAGATGTGCGGAGCATTTTTCGATTTATTTGTGAGCATTGAATGGATATACTATTTGGCAGAAGGCAGGACAAAAATTAAATATGTTTTACCTTTGGGTAGCGATTATCTTGACAGACAATCAGCTACCTTTCCGTCACAGTATCCTCGCTTCGCCGGGGCAGACCCTGCGATCCCCCGGAGGGCTTTTACGGAACCGGAGCAGGGAACGAATCTTGGTGCAATTTGACGACAGCTATCTTTGATGTCGGCTTCCCGCACCCGAATCCTAATGGTAAACCTCTTAAGAAAAAGATAGAAGAATGTCAGTTGATATGTTATAATTCCTATGTTGTCCAACCTATACCCGGCAACGGGAGGAGGTGCCCATATGGATGTTATCATTGCTTTTTTGGTTGCCGTTGTGGCTGGTGTAGCTTGTCACTACATCATCAAATGGTTAGATGGCAGTCATAAGGACAACAAATAACCTACTGGGTGCTTTGCCAGTATAAAAGAAAAGAAGAATCCCCGAACTGTAGGGCAATACGGTTCGGGGATTCGTTTTTGTCCATATGGACTTATCATTGCTTTTTGTCTATCGACATTATAGCATATGCAAATTTTAATTGCAAGATACATTTCTTCTTGAGTTTCCGTATTTTTGTATTTAGAAAAGATAACAGGAAGAAGGTGGAGTTTTTCATTCCAAAACACGCTTCCGCTTGGAAAAAGCTCCTTTTCTTCCTGTCAAAATGCAAAATACGGAAACACAAGAAAGTTCTTTCTCACAAATCAAAGATATATCCTTATTTGGTGTCCGTCAAAGTGCACAAAAAGAAAAAAATTAGTTGTGGATTATCACAGTTGACATTCCCGAAGTTTTTATTTAACATAGGGGTAACGATATAGGTTAACGTTAACCTATATCGTTACCCCTATATAACATGCGGCGAATAGAAAAGGCAGGCCGGATTATCGGGGCGGGCAATGGGGAAGGATATATTCTGTTGAAAAACAGTTTATAGCATATCAATTTTTTATTTATAAGGAGGAAGAGGAATGAGGAGATGTTTCGCTTTATTTGTGACAATGGCAATCCTGCTCTCTGTGATCGGATGCGGAAAGGCAAAGGAGGAGGCTTCTTCGCCGGATCAAAAGGAGAGCGCCCAGGCGGGCAGCCGGGAAACGTCCCAAAAAGAGACGGAGAAGCAGACGGACCATTCTGAGAAACCGATCAGGGTGCTCATGGTGATCGGAGGCCATTTGGGGGACGGCCAGTCCACCGATACCGTCTATGCGGCGGTGAAAGAAGTGGTGGAGGCAAAAGGCGGAGAGTTGATTGCCGCCGAGTGCAGCGACGCGTCCCTGTTTGAGTCTTATATGATGGACGGGGCAGCGTCCGGTGAGAATGACCTGATTATCGCGCCGTTTGCGGCTTTGCAGGAAGCCACGGAGCTGGCGGCAAAAGAATATCCTGACCAGAAATTTATCGGCTATGACGTGGAGTATAGTTATGACGGGAAAAATGCAAACGTCGTGTCATTCCGCGGACGTTCCTGTGAAGGCGGATTTATGGAAGGCGTGACGGCAGCCCTCCTCACCACCAGCGGGGCGGAAGGGACGAACCCTGAGAAGGTGGTAGGCTTTGTAGGAGGCGGGGAGAACCCGGCCATCCAGGATTTCCTGTTTGGGTTTATCGACGGAGTCAAATACATTGACACGGAGATCGACGTGAAATATTCTTTTGTGGGAAACTGGGATGATATCGCCATCGGAAAAGAACTGGGGATTACCCAGATCGAAGCCGGCGCGGATGTGATCTACACGACCTGCGGGACGGCCAGCTACGGAACAGCGGCGGCGCTGGTGGAGTCCGGAGGCTATTGCCTGGGGTGCGGCGGCGATTTTGCGGCGCTGACGGCGGAGTCCCAGCCGGATATTTCCAGGATTTTTATATCTTCCGACATGAACAGTTACGACAAAATCATTGCCGGAGCCGTGGAAGACTACATGAACGGTACACTGGAGTTCGGAAAACATTACGAAGTGGGCTGAGGAGACGGCGCGGTGGACTGGTACACCAATGACACTTATGACAAGCTTGTGACGGGAGAGATCAAAGACCAGTGGGAAAAGGCTTCGGAGGCGTTAAAAAATGGTGAAATTACAGTCAGCACGGCAATCGGCGCAACCCAGGAAGAAATCGATGCAAAGAAAGCGGAAGCGGCCCCCTATCAATAATGAAAAAGGGGACGCTACGGCAGAGGGTCGCAGAAATGAAATATAGGGTGAACAGCCGTTGTACAAAATGCGGGGAATGTTTCTATGTATGCCACGTCGGCGCCATTAGCGAGACGCCGGAGGGGGTAAAAATCATTGAGAGCCGCTGCGTGGGCTGCGAAGAGTGCCGCGATGTGTGCGGTGAGAATGCCATTGAGGAGATCATGGAAACAGCGCGGGAGGATGGAAATGAATAAAACGATATTGGAACCGTCCAATCAAATACCGGTTATCGACGAGTGCGACGTGGCGGTAATCGGCGGAGGGATCGGCGGTATCTCGGCTGCGCTTGCGGCTGCGCGAAACGGCGCAAAGACATATCTGGTGGATAAGGAAATCTGCCTGGGAGGATTGGCCACAATGGGTCTGGTCGTCGTTTACCTGCCCCTCGACGATGGGAAAGGAAACCAGCTGACAGGGGGAATCGGGGAAGAACTGATTCGCAATTCCCTTAAGTACGGGCCCGGGAAGATTCCGGATTGCTGGAACCCGGGCGGAGATCCGGGGGAACGGAAAAAGAAGAGATTCCGCGCCATGTATAATGCGGCCTCCTTTATGATTTCCGTGGAGGAACTGCTGGTGGACGCAGGAGTCAAAATCTCCTATGACTGCCGTTTCAGCAATGTCCATAAAGAGGGTGCGAAGATTGATGCGGTGATTCTGGAATCGAAAGAAGGGAGGATAGCCCTGGGCTGTAAGGCAGTCGTGGATGCAACCGGCGACGCGGATGTCTGCGTGGCGGCGGGGGAGGAGACCGTGGCCTACAGGCGGAACATTCGGACGGCATGGTTCTATTCCTATGACGGCGCAGACTTGAAGCTGCACCAGTTGACAGACGAAATGTACAACATCACCGACGAACAGCCTTTATACGAGGGAGTCAGACAGTCGGATATCTTCCGTTTCAATTATGACGGGAGGCAGATGATCATGGATAAAGTCCGTGAGATGAATAAAACTTCGGAATCGCCTGTCTATCCGGCCATCATCCCCTCCTATTCGGAGTTCCTGATGACAAGGCGTTTGCGGTCAAAGTTTGAGCTTGGGTATTCGCAACAGAGAACCGTATTTGAGGACAGCATAGGGATGTGTAATTACTGGCTTAAAAAAGGGCATCTCTACTACATCCCGTTATCGGCGCTGACAGCGAAACACACGGGAAACCTGATTACAGCGGGCAGATGTATTTCTGTGGATGATAAGCTGTGGGATGTGACCAGGGTGATTCCAGTATGCGCCGTTACAGGGGAAGCGGCAGGTACAGCTTCGGCGATGGCCGCGGCGGAAAACTTAAGCTTCCATGACCTTGACGTCGGGCGTCTTAAAGATACGCTCAGAGGACAGGGAGCAATCATCGATCCATCTTTGAAAGACGCTTGAGCAGCTATTGCGAAATGCATGGTTTGATATCATTCGGCGACAGACAATATTTGCCATTCATTTTCAGATCATGTACAATATTACTGAAGCGTTTTATCAAAATATAAAAAGGATGGAATGAATAATGGCTGCGACGATGAAAGACATTGCAAAAAAAGCTGGAGTTTCCGTGACTACTGTATCCAAGATTTTTAATAACCGCGATATGGGAATCAGTGAAGCCACGAAACGGAGGGTTTATGAGATAGCGGACGAGCTTCAGTATGTTCCAAATTCGGTGGCTAAAAGCCTGCGGATGAAGACCAGCTACATGCTGGGTGTTGTGCTGGACGATATTTCAGATCCGTTTTATTCTCTTTTCATGCGGGGAATCACGGAGACCGCTTCCAAAAATAATTTCGGAGTCCTGTTTTGCAGCGCCAACATTGATATGGAAGACGGCCGGAATAAAAAAGGGGATAACCGGGCGAACGCCATCAAATTCCTGTCATCCAGGATGGTGGACGGCATCATTCTCGATAAATTGGCCAGCGCCGGCAGCCAGGAAGCCATGCCTTCCATCAAATGCCCCGTTATCGCTTACGTGGATGAGAAAAACAAAGAGAAATTTAACGTGGGGCAAGTGTACGTTGACACGAAAACGGCGATGTACGATGCGGCAGGATTGCTGATCAAAAACGGATGCAGGAACATTGCATTTATTTCATCAAAAAGCGTAAATTATCAGGAAAGGGCGGCAGGCTACCGGAAAGCCCTGGAGGACCATGGGCTTTCATACCGGGAAGAGTTGGTTTATTTGAAAAAATTTGACGTGGCCACAGGAAAAGAAGGGCTTCAGTTTGTGTTACAGCGCCAGGTAGACGGAATTGTATGTGGGAACGACCAGATCGCCATCGGTGTGTTGGACGAAGCGGGAAAAAGGGGAATCAAAGTCCCGGAGAAACTAAAGGTGATCGGACTGGACGACCTTTGGATGTCGCAGTTCACCACGCCGGCTTTGACGACGATCCACCAGCCCATCTATGAGATGGGGGCGGAGACTGCGCAGATGCTGATCGATAATATTAACAAAGGAACCCCGCTATATGAAAAAAAACTGGATTATCACATTGTGATGAGGGGTTCCGTTTAAACAGACATTCCGAAAAAACCAGCGCGATTCCATCTTAAACGAAATCGGCACTGAATAAAAAGAATGTGGGTGTTCGATATGTGGCTGTATCGGACGCCCACATTGGCTTTAAGGAGTAAAAATCATATGGAAAATATTTCAGCAGGGGAAGTTTCCCGGGAGGAGCGCTATGTTTTGTCCATGGAACATATAACAAAGGTATACGGCAACGGATTCATCGCAAATAAAGATATTACATTCCGGGTGCGGAAAGGTGAGATTCATGGCCTCGTGGGGGAAAACGGGGCAGGCAAAACCACGCTTATGAAAGTGCTGTTTGGCCTTGAAGTCCCTGAGGAGGGGCAGGTGTTTGTGGATGGGGAGGCAGTCGCTATCCACAATCCCCAGGAGGCACTTAAGTTTGGGATAGGGCTGGTCCATCAGCATTTTATGCTTGTGGAATCCATGACAGTGGCAGAAAACATGGTACTGGGGATAGAGCCGGTCAGGGGCTTGTCCTTCGACTTAAAAAAAGCAGTCCGGCTGACAGACAAAATATCCGAAGACTACCATTTACCGATTCAGGCGACGGCCAAAGTCAAAGATTTGTCGGTGGGATATAAACAGCGGGTGGAATTGCTGAAGATGCTTTTGCGGGGCGTGAAAATCCTTCTTCTGGATGAGCCGACGGCCGTACTTACCCCCCAGGAGACAAAAGAATTGTTTGTACAACTGAAAAAATTAAAATCCCTCGGTTTTACGATTGTGTTTATTTCCCACAAGTTAAATGAAATCAAAGAGATCTGCGACAACATAACCGTATTGAGAAGAGGAAGGGTGGTGAATACCTGCGCGGCCGCGGAGGTTGACGAGAGGGAGATTTCCAGGATGATGGTGGGCCGGGATGTGGCGCTGGCCATGGACAAGAAGAAAGCCGTGCCGAAAGATGAGATCCTGCGGATTGAAGGTGTCTCCCATGTGAATAAATTTGGAGCCAAGGTATTGAACCACGTCTCATTTTGCGTCCGCCGCGGGGAAATTGTGGGTGTGGCGGGAGTGGAAGGAAACGGGCAGGCTGAGCTGGCTGAGATGATATGCGGCCTTCTTCCGGTTCAGGACGGAGACATTTTAGTCAAAGGGAAATCCATCAAAGGGCAGTCGATTAAAGAAATCAGGAACCAGAAGGTATCCTTTATCCATGAGGACAGGATGGTGTTCGGCGTCTCAAAAAACCAGACCGTCGCGGAGAATGTTATTTCCGACCGTTTCGACAAGCCGGGGTATTATAAGGGGCCGTTTTTGACAAATAAAAAAATCAGGCGGGAGACGAAAGAACTGATCGGTGAGTTTACCATCGCCTGCACAGGTATGGACGCGGAAGTGAAAACGCTGTCCGGCGGAAATATTCAAAAAGTGGTGGCCGCACGAGAGTATTCCTCTGCTCCCGATTTGCTCATCGCGAGCCAGATCACGCGGGGAATCGACGTGGGGGCTACGGAACTGGTCAGGAAAAAGCTGATAGCGCTGCGCGATCACCTGGACACGGGAGTACTGCTGTTTTCCGCGGACCTCAATGAAATTCTAACTGTGAGCGACAGCATCATCGTATTGTTTGGCGGGGAGATTGCGGCATATTTCCCGGATGCGCAGGCTGTCGATGAAATGGTTTTGGGGGAATATATGCTGGGATTAAAGAAAATGGCGCCGGAGGAGATGAGGGAGGTGTACCGATGAAGGGTTTGGGCAATAAATCCGTGCAGACGGCTGTGGATATAGAAAGAAGATATGATTTTTACAGGACGGTTTTGTCGATCCTGATCGCCTTTTTCATCACCATCATCCTGATTTTTTCCATCAGCAGCGTACCCCTTAAAGATCTGTTCTCTTTTCTCGTGGGGCCGTGGCAGTCCTTATACCGGATTTCCAATATCATAGAAAAAGTGATTCCGCTCCTATTTACAGGGGCGGCCGTATGCCTCATGTTTAAAGGCGGCCAGCCAAACCTTGCCGTGGAAAGCGCGTTCTATATAGGAGCACTCGCGGGTACGGCTGTGGCGACCGTGCAGGGGATTCCTCCGGCCATCCATTTTCTTTTGTGTGCGGCCGCGGGCGCGGCTGCCGGGGCAGTGGTGTGCGGGATACCGGCCTATCTGGGGGTTCGGTTTCATGTGATGGTCCTGGTTTCCTCCATGATGATGAATTATATTGTTATGCTGACAGGACAGTATCTTTTGCAGTATCACATGGTGGATCCGTCCCTGGGACATGTGGCTTCCTATGAATATGCGCCGTCGGCGCGGCTGCCGTTTTTGTTCCCTGGAACGAAGATTCACTTTGGGTTAGTCATCGGTATCCTTGTGATTGTGTTTACCAGTATTCTAATGTTTAAAACAAAACTGGGATACAGGGCGAGGACCATCGGGGAAAATGTTTCTTTCGCAAAATATTCCGGAATCAAAGTCGGGGGAACCGCCATACTGATTCAGCTGATGGGAGGAGCCATGGCAGGGCTGGGGGGAACTTGCGAGACGCTGGGCATCAATAACCGGTTTGCCTACGGCGGATTGACCTCCCACGGATGGGATGGGATTATGCTGGCGGTGATTGCCGGGAACGACCCGAAAAAAATTCCGCTGGCGGCGCTTTTTTTGGCTTATATCAGGACAGGGGCGGATATTTTAAACCGTTCCTCCAGTATGCCGACGGAGGTTGTCAAAATTATCCAGGCCATCGTCATCGCGCTGATTTGCGCGAAGGGGATTTTGAGCAAACGTGAATATAAGGCCATTATTAAAAATGCGAAAGCGGATGAAGCATAGGAGGCAGGGAAAACAGTATGATGGAATTGATTTTTTCTCAGGCATTTGTGGCGTCCGTTTTCCGGATGACCACACCGATTCTTTTTGCGGCGCTGGCGGCCCTCGTGCAGAGGAAAGCCAATATCCTTTGCATCGGCAATGAAGGCATCATGCTTTTCGCGGCTTTTGCGGGAGTCATGGTCAGCGCGTGGACAGGAAGCCTTGTGGTGGGATTCCTGGGGGGACTGTCCGCGGGGGCGCTGGCAGCCTTCCTCTTCGCCTATTTTGTTTTACAGTTACAGACGGATCCGATGTTGATCGGGCTGGCGTTAAACATTTTTGGTTCCGGGGGAACCATCTACCTGATGTTCTTAACCACGGGGGATAAAGGCAGCACGGTGGGAATCAGCAGCAAACTGTTTCCAATGGTGGAAATCCCTGTGTTAAAAGAGATTCCGGTATTAAATTCTGTCATATCGGGACATAACCTGATGGTGTATGTCTCGATTGCCGTCTTGTTTTTGGTGAACTGGCTGATCTATAAGTCAAAGCTGGGTTTGAGAATCCGCGCTGTCGGGGAAAACGCTGCGGCCGCGGCTTCTGTGGGGACGAATGTTAAAAGGACACAGTTTATTGCCATTGTGGCAGGCGGACTCATCGCGTCGCTGGGCGGTATGTATATGTCGATGGGTTATCTCACCTGCTTTTCCAGGGATATGATTGCCGGAAGGAGTTTCATCGGGATAGCGGCTCAAAACCTCGGCATGGGGAACCCGTGGATTACGATGGGCGCTTCTGTCCTGTTTGGGATTGCGCAGGCCCTGGCAAACGCAGCGCAGGCTCTTCGCCTGCCGACACAGCTGGCCAACATGATACCGTACGTGACGACAATCGTGGGGTTAATCGTGATCGGGATTACGGAAAAACGGAGAGACCATTCACAGAAAAAGGCAGAGAGGATACAGGCGGCGGTTTCGGAAAAATAATAGATGAATTGTGGAGGGAAATATGATCAATCAGGAATATATGTTTCATATCAAGGTGAAAAGGGGGGAGGTCGGAAGGTATGTGCTGCTTCCAGGCGACCCTTTCCGCACGGATCTCATGGCGAAATTTTTGGACGATGCCAGACTGGTGGCGCATAACCGGGAACATAAAACGTGGACCGGATACCTGGACGGGGAGATGGTATCCATCACTTCCACCGGCATGGGGTGCCCCTCAACGGCGATCTGTGTGGAGGAGTTAATCAAAGCGGGGGCGGACACGTTTATCCGCGCCGGGACGGCAGGGGCCGTCAAAGATAAGGAGGATGAAAAAAACTACGACGGAGCCATCTGCATCGCCGCGGTCAGGGATGAAGGGACTTCTTCCCATTATATACCCATCGAATATCCGGCCGTTGCCGACAGGCATGTGGTGGACGCGCTCTCGCGGGCGGCGGGGAAGCATAACGGGAATTACCTGGAGGGGATTACCCAGACAAAGGATTCTTTTTACGGGGAGGTGGAACCGGAAACCTCCCCCGTCAGCCACAGGCTGAGAGAGCGGTGGACGGCATGGCAGCGGGGAAACGTGGTCTGCAGCGAGATGGAATCGGCGATCATTTTTATTTTATCGAGTATCCGCGGGTGCAGAGCCGCCTCCATTATGAATTTTAACGACCTGGAAAAAACCATCGGCATTGCGTGCGACGCGATCCGGATCCTGATTCGGGAAGACAAAAACGGGATAGTTTGAAAGGAAAGAGACATCTATGGCACATAAAAATTTGTGGTGGCAAGACGGCGCCGTTTACCAGATATACCCCCGCAGTTTTTTTGATTCCAACGGGGACGGGAACGGAGATTTGAGAGGGATTGAACAAAAGATAGATTACATAAAAAATCTCGGGGTTGACGCCATATGGTGCTGCCCGTGTTTCAAAAGCCCCCAGGTTGACAACGGATATGACGTGGCGGATTACCGGGATATCGACCCCATTTACGGAACCCTGGAGGACTGGAAGAGCCTGGTGAAAGCGGCTCATGAGCGCGGCCTTAAGTTTATTATGGATCTGGTGGTCAACCACACCAGCGACCAGCACGAATGGTTCAAAAATGCCCGTTCGTCCAGGGAGAACCCCTATCATGACTATTATATTTTCAGGGACGCCGGGGATGGGAAGGAGCCCTGCAACTGGCGCGCCGTTTTTGGAGGCAGCGTGTGGGAATATAACGAAGCGACAGACGAATACTATCTCCATCTGTTCTCCAAAGAGCAGCCGGATTTGAACTGGAACAATGAAAATGTGGTACGCGAGATTCACGATGTGGTCAGATACTGGTGCAGGCTTGGAGTTGACGGGTTCCGGCTGGATACCTTCAATAATATCGACAAAGATCTGACGTTTCCCCATGTGGAGCCGCTCCCGGGGAGCAAATATGGCCGCGGGACCAGGTACTGTGTCAACAGGCCCGGGGTTGACCTGGCCATCCGGCGGCTGCGAAAAGACGTGCTGGATGAGTACGGGGCGACGACCGTGGCGGAGGTTTCTTGCGTGGAGAAAGAGGTTGCTAAGAGGTATTCCGACCCGGCCTGCGGGGAATTCGACGCCATCTACTTTTTTGACGGACTGAATTTTGACCAGGAGCCGGAAAACAAATTCATGCCGAAGCCGCGCGACTTGGCCGCATTTAAAAAAGCCCTGAACGAACAGCAGCAGGATTTGTTTGGCTGCGGATGGCAGGCGCTTTTTATCGATAACCACGACCAGGCGCGAGGGGTATCACGTTTTGGGGACGATAAGAGATATCCGGCGGAGTCGGCAAAAGCGTTGGCAAACGCCATGTATTTCCTCAGGGGGACGCCCTATATTTTCCAGGGCGATGAGATCGGTATGACGAATCTTTTGTTTGATCAAATAGAAGATTTCCGCGACGTGGAGGTACGGAACGCATACAGAGAGCATGTGGTGGAACAGGGGGAGGATGAGCAGAAATGGCTCGGCCTTTTCCGGGAAAGGTCCAGGGACAACGGGCGTTCCCCTATGCAGTGGGACAGCGGGATGAACGCCGGATTTTCAGAAGGGACGCCGTGGATGCCTGTCAATAAGAACTACGCGGCCATCAATGTGGAGCGGCAGGAAGGGACGCCGGGTTCCGTGCTGGAGTTTTATAAAAAACTGCTTGCCGTGCGGAAACAATATCCGGTTGTCTTTGAAGGCAGGACAGAGTTTATCGACATGGAAGATCCGGTGATATTTGCGTATAAAAGGGTTCTGGAAGGGGAGGTACTTTTATCTGTGGGCAATTTTAGCGGGGAGAAAGCATCTTTTATTCTGCCGGATGGCCTGGATATCGGGAAAGGGCGGATTATTTTGAGCGATACGGTGACGTGCCTGTCCGGCAAAATGATATTGGAGCCTTATGAATGTTTCACAGCAGTATTTAGATGAGAGAGGATTGTTTTATGAACACATCTGTTTTTATTGACCTGCCGCCAGAGCTTGAGGAGCGGCAAGTGACCAGCCTCAACGGAACATGGGAGATACAGGAGGCGGACATGGAAACCGGCTTTGCCGGACTGCCGGAAGTTTTTCAAAATACCATACCGGTGCCGGGGCTGTGGGACATGGCGGATAAACCCATCAGCAAAGACGCCGCATGGTATAGAAAGGTTTTTGTGTTGAACGGCGTACTGCCGAGACGGATTACTTTGAAAATATCGAAGGCGTTTTGGGGCAAATATATTTATATCAACGGGCGGCACGTCTGCGATCATCATCCCAATTTCACCCCGGCTTACGTGGACATTACCGCGTATGTCCATCCAGGGGAGAACGTCCTGTTAATCAAGACCGGGGCCCTGGGGACGCAGGATCCCGCTTTGGGCCATATTTCCGGGTTTGACCAGGAAAAATATGAATATATTCCCGGAATTTACGACAATGTATCCCTGATCTGTTCCGGAAACCCGGTGTTCCGCCGCCTGCAGGTGGCTCCGGTGATTGCACGAAACTCTGTCAAAGTGCGGTTGTTGGTTGAAAACCTGACGGAAGAGGTAGTCTGGACGAGGATTTCCCTGAGAATCTGCGAAGCAGGCACACGGGAGGAAGCGGCCAGGGCTGTCCTGGAAAATATCGAGCTGCCGGCCATGGGAAGCGTGTTGGTGACGGAAGAACTGCTGATGGAAAATGTGCGGCTTTGGAGCCCGGAAACACCGTTTTTGTACGTCGCTTATGCCAAGACAGAAGGGGATTCCATCTGTGAACGGTTTGGGATGAGGGAGTTTGGATTTGACGTGGAAACGAAACTGCCGATGTTAAACGGGAAGCCCTACTATTTGCGCGGAAATAACATTCTGATGTACCGGTTTTTTGAAGACCCTGACCGGGGAAGTTTACCGTGGGACAGGGAATGGGCCAGGACGGTACTGTGCAAATTTAAAGAATTAAACATGAACAGCATCCGCTTTTCCATATGTTTCCCGCCGGAATTGTGGTATGAGCTGGCAGATGAAATGGGTTTCCTGATCGACGACGAATACCCGATCTGGCTGGAGATCGAGAGGCAGGACGGAAAAGGGACGGCAGATTTTTTAAACAGACTGCAGATCCCGCACACGGAAGGGAATCCAACATGGTGGCTGGCGGATCACCTGGATCGCAAATATCCTGTTTTCGGGGAACATCTGCCTGCGGTGGAAGAGACTCTGATCCCGGAACTAAAAGACTGGATTTATGAACATGGAAATCATCCGTGTGTGGCAATCTGGGACATGCAAAACGAGACGCAGACTTTCCTGACGGAGATTATCATCAAAAAGTTGCGGGAATCGGGGGCAGACCTTTCTGAGCGTCCCTGGGACAACGGATGGGCCCCGCCGGCCTGCGCGTCGGATTCCATGGAATGTCATCCTTATCTATTCAAAGATCCGAATTTTACCTTGTCTGACCTGAACCATACGGACCGGGACCCGGCGGTGCAGACCCCGTTTTTTTACAACTACAGCCGCGCGGGGGACATGAGCCTGGTGCCGGACAATCCCCGGATTATCAATGAATATGCATGGCTTTGGCTCAACCGGAAGGGGGAACCCACCTTGGTGAGCAAACTGGTGTATGAAAAGCTGCTGCCCGGGGCTTTAGGCGGGCAGTACCGCAAATTTTATGCGAAAGCCGTCTCCCAGTTGACAGAATTCTGGCGCAGCGGGAGAAAATGCGCAGGTGTTTTTTACTTCTGCGGGCTGACTTATGATAAAGAAAATGCCTTTGCCTGTGATGCTTTCCTTCCGGATATCGCGCATCCGGAATATGATCCGGACTTTAAAAAGGCGATGGCCGATGCCATGGCGCCGCTGGGGATTTGTATTGAGGACTGGTCGGAGAAGTACAGCCCGGGGACAAAGACCGTTCCCGTGAGCCTCTATAATGACCGGGACGACCTCTGGTCGGGAAATGTCCGGCTGTCGCTTATGAAAGGGGAGCGGGAATTGTGGTGGGGCGAGACATCTTGCCATGTGGCTCCTTACGGGAAAACGGAACTCTCTTTTGACCTGGTTATCCCGGAAAATACAGAAGAAAACTGTCGGCTGACTGCGTCTTACCGGGACGAAAAGGGCGAAGAAATACGCAGTATCCGTGAATTTGTGGTGGAATAATACCTGAGAGGAGGGAAGGAAGACAGAATGAAAAATTATTATGAAGAAATTTTAGATTATGTCAATACGCTTCAGATCATCGACTCCCATGAACACCTTCCGGGATACGAAAGGAACAGGGAGAGGGATACGGATATCTTAAAAGAATATCTGAGCCAGTATTTCAGTTCCGATTTGGTCAGCGCAGGTTTGAAATTTTCTGAATTGGAATTTGCGAGAGATGAAAAACAGCCGCTGGCAGAGCGGTGGAAAGTGGTGGAGCCTTACTGGAACCTGGCGCGGAATACAGGATATGGAAGGGCGTTGGATTTGTCTGTAAAAGCGCTTTACGGAGCCGACCGCATTGACGGGGAGACGATCGAGGGCCTGAACCGGGAATTTCTGAAAACCCTGGAGCCCGGGCAAAACCATTACCGGAAGGTTCTGAAGGAGATGTCCAAAATCCAATACAGTGTGCTGGACGGCGATTTGGACTGCGACCGGACGTATTTCCGCAGCACCTGCCATCTGTCCGTTTTTATTAATCCCAATACATGGGACCAGATTGAGTGGGTTGAAAAAGAATCAGGGATTCCCATCACTTCTTTTGACGACTGGTTGGAAGCATGTGAAATCCTGATTGGCCGGGCGCTGCAGATGGGGGCGGTTGCGCTCAAATGTACCCTGGCCTATAACCGCCCGCTGTTTTTTGAGAATACAGGGAGGCGGGAAGCGGAGGAATGTTTCAATCGGATGATTCCCAAAAAGGGGCGCCCGGGCTGGGAGCCCGGTTGGGCAGATGTCACGAAACCGTTCCAGGATTACATGATGCATTATATCTTAAGGATCGCCAATCGCCGCGGGTTAATCTGCCAGTTCCACACAGGGCTGCAGGAGGGAAACAGGAACTATATTTACAACAGCGATCCCTCCCTGCTCTCCAACTTGTTTGTACAATATCAGAATGTGAAATTTGACCTGTTCCATATAGGTTATCCCTATCAGCATGTTATGTCCGCCCTGGGGAAAATGTTCCCCAACGTATATCTGGATATGTGCTGGGCGCATATCATTTCTCCGGCGGCCTGTATCCATACGTTAGAGGAATGGCTGGACAGCGCACCTGTAAATAAGATCATTGCATTTGGCGGTGACTACTGCCTGGTGGACGGCGTTTACGCCCATCAGCTTTTGGCCAGAAGAAATGTGAGCAAAACGCTGGCCCAAAAAGTGGAGGATAGCGTTTTTGGCGTGGACGAAGCGAAGTGGATGGCGAAAAGGATGTTTTATGAAAATCCCAGGGAGCTTTACGGGGAGTGAACGAAAAAGCCTTTGCTTCTCGGCGTGGCCGTCAGATGGCGCCATCTGACGGCCCCCCTGGGAAACAAGGGCTTTTTCATTAAAATCTTAAATAGAGACGATTTTCGTCGCAATCATCTCCTTGAAGGCGCGGTCATGTTCCACGAAAATCATCGTGGGGGAAAAGTCACGGATGAGTTGTTCGATCTGCATGCGGGAGTAAATGTCGATGAAATTGAGGGGTTCATCCCATACATACAGATGGGCCTGTTCACAAAGGCTTCTGGCAATGGTCACTTTTTTCTTCTGGCCGCCGGAAAAATCCTTCATATCTTTTTCAAACTGTATCCGGTCGAAATCCAGCTTCCGCAAAAGAGCCTTGAATAAGCTTTCGTTAAGACCGTGCTCTTTCGCGAAATCGGTGAGGGTCCCCCTTAGATGGGAAGTATCCTGGGGAACGTAGGAAACTATGAGACCGGAGCCCACGGTGATTGTGCCGGTATGGCCTATTGTTTCTCCCAACAAAAGTTTTAACAAACTGCTTTTGCCGCTCCCGTTTTTTCCATCCAGCACGATACGGTCCCCCCTTAGCACGGTGAAAGAGACGGGGTCGCAGACCGCGCGGCCGTCATAGCGGGGGGATACACCGGAAAAGGAAACGAGTGTGTCTGAGTGGTACTGTAATGGAATCAGCTTTAACGTATCGGCAGTCTCCCGGTTTTTTAAGAGCCCCGACTTTTGTTCGATGGCCTGCTGCGTCCTCGCCTCAATGTTTTTCGCGCGTTTCATCATCTTGGCCGATTTATGGCCCACATATCCCTTATCGGCGGCACCGGTTTTTGAGGCTTCTACACGGTCGGACCAGGCGCCGGAACGCCTGGCGGACTGCTGTAACCGCTTGATGTCCTTTTGCAGGCGGTCATGTTCGGCCTGTTCAAAAGCCTGGCGGCGTTCAAAGTTTGACATCCAGGAAGAAAAATTTCCGCTCTGTACTTCGATATCCGTTTTATTTATGGAAAGGATGTGGTCAACGCAGCCGTCCAGAAAATGACGGTCGTGGGATACCAGGATAAATCCTTTCTTTTTTTGCAGATAAGCGGACACGGTCTCCCTGGCTTTCGTGTCCAGGTGGTTGGTGGGCTCGTCGATCAACAGGAAGTGCCCTTCGTTCAAAAACAGGGCGGCCAGCAAAACTTTCGTCTGTTCGCCGTTGGAGAGCGTCTCAAAGGGACGCCAGAACACGTCGGAGCCCACATCGAGAAGGGACAGCTCCTTCAAAAATTCCCATTGCCCGGCCAGGGGGCAGACCTCCTGTAAAATATCCGCAGTCAGCCTGCTTTTATCCTCCACAGGATAGGGAAAATAATCAAACTGCACGGAGGATACGATGTTTCCGCGGTATTCCTGTTTTCCCAGCAGGAGATTGAGAAAGGTTGTCTTCCCCCTGCCGTTCCGCCCCACAAATCCCAACTTCCAGTCGGTATCGATCTGAAAGGAAACGTCCTCAAAAATATTATCGTAATTGGAAAGATAGGAAAAGGTAAGATTTTCCACCTTGATGATTGACATAAAAAAGCCTCCTTCTATATTCTTTTTGTCGTATGGGGAACAAAGTTTCCTATACGACAAATAAGCTGCAGGAAAATCAATTCCTGCAGCTCCTCATAGCATAATAAAATATTCCACAAAAATCATGGAAGAAAGCTATCTATGTGGGTGAACAGATTGAAAACTTTCCTGCAAAGGGCGCAACGATACCGTAAAAGACAGTATCACCGCATGATTCAATTTATTTGCAGGAAATGTTTCGCATCCTTTCACCTCTTTCTCAATCAATGTTTGTATCGTTAACCGACGGTATTACTATAGCATGTTTTTTTAAAAGAATCAAGGAAACTTAAGAATTCTTTCAGTCAACCTAAAAAAAACCTCCACAGTTGCCGCTTCGGGGGTTTTGTTTAGTAATGCTTTTCTACCCATTTGCTGACCAAAGATTGACAAGAGTGGTTAGAATGTGAATAGAATATTTTGAGGAAATGCGGTCTCTGGAACAGAATTTAAGTTTTAAGGCGGCAAAACAGGAATTTTTTGAAAAAGCATGTATATTTGGAGCAGTTTCTTAGAGTATAATTATCATTGGCAAAAATAAAGGGAAGAGGCCAAAAACCTCTTCCCAATCATACAGATTTCGGTTATTGTTTAGTTGCGTGACAAAAACAAAGGAGAAATCTGTACGATGAAATCTATCATAACGGAAA
>JAAWCJ010000055.1 GCA_022793195.1 Lachnospiraceae bacterium
GTTACTGTCAAGTAAACGTTGGCAAATTTTTTCATACAGATTTTTCCTGTTCCGAAAGGCACATTCCACTGGCTATGGATTGTTCCGCTTTTCCTGGTATCGGTTAGAATCCTGCCATGGAAAGCAGCTTCCTCCGATCCCCACTCACTTTTCCCTCCAGCCCCACCATATGGCCGATCGCCGGATATTCGTAACCTTTTCCATCCCTCTTCGGCGCTTTCGCCGACATCAGGATCTCCCCGTACAGTTCTTCCACTTTCCCTTCCTCGAAGACCGGCCGTCTCAGGGGTTCTGTCACTTCATACAGCCTTCCGCTGCACTTCTTGGCCAGGATCTTTGCCAGATGGTTCCCCCCGCGCCTGCTCCAGCTGCTATGGTTGTGTTTCATCCTTCTGGCGATCACGCTCCACACATGGTTCTCCATCGTCCCCATCCCCTTATATTCCAAACCCTCCGGATGTTCCGGCAGCTCCAGCCCACGGGACTGGTACGGCACCAGACCTTCCCGGTTCTCCCTGTAATACCGGATCAGTTCTTCCGCCTCCTGGATCTCATCCTCTTCCCACAGGCTGTTCTTATAAATCTCCAGGTATTCAAACAGCCCTTCCAGCCGTTCTCTTTCTAATAGTTCCATAATGGCTTCAACCGCCCTGCGGTCATGAACCTTCTTCCTCACCGCCTGGTTCCGGTGGAAGGGATCCAGCTGGAAACACGTACTCTCATCCTTCACCTTCCGGATCCACGCCGCCCCATCCCCATTCAGGATCCTCTGGCCCACTTCATCCAGGTTGAACCTCTTTGCAATCGACGCCTCCCGGTATTCCTGGAATTCCCTGGTGCCTGAGATCCCCGCCACGACTACCTTGTCCGCCAGTTCGTAACGCCCATTCCCAGTCCTCTTCCATCCGTCATAGGCAATCCCCACTTTGATCTCCGCCTTTTTCTTCCCCTTTTTCCCCGCCTTTTTCCCCGCCCGTCTCCGCCCCTCCTGCAGGTTCACGTAGACCCCATCCGCTTCTTCGAACAGGACGGGAGCCTCCTTCTCTCCATGGACATGCCCTTTTTTATAGTCTTCAACCAGCGCCTTTTCTTCTTCACAGACCCTTTCTCCCAAGGCCTGGACCACGTTCCACACGCCCATCGCACTGATCGTCTGCCCGGTCAGCCTGCTGGCTTCTTCCGCACATCCCCGGTACGACAGCTCCGTGATCCCCTTCACCAGCAGCTGCGCCAGGTTGGTGGAGACCAGCCCCACCCTTCCCAGTTCCAGTGTCTCGTCCAGCAGATACACAAACCGTTTGGGGCCGTCCTCCTCCGTCAACTGATATACTACCCGCTCATACGTCACTTCCCCGTATACGGTTTTCACTGTGGTTTGGCGTGTCCCTTTATGGCGGTATTTCTCCTTATCCCTTTCTTTCATCAGGATCTGGTCATACCTCTCCAGGAACTCCCGGGTGAATTCTTGACCGATCTGGCAGACCCACGCATAAATTTTTTTCTCTAAGTCCTTGAAAGTAAGCCCATTTTCCGTTATGATAGATTTCATCGTACAGATTTCTCCTTTGTTTTTGTCACGCAACTAAACAATAACCGAAATCTGTATGATTGGGAAGAGGTTTTTGGCCTCTTCCCTTTATTTTTGCCAATGATAATTATACTCTAAGA
>JAAWCJ010000056.1 GCA_022793195.1 Lachnospiraceae bacterium
ACTCAAAAAACAAAAAAAGAAAAAAGGAGGAACTACTATGTTTCAAAAACAAACGCTTCAAAGAAAACAAAAGAAAGCCCTGATGGAGTTGTCCCTGGACACCCTTCAGAAGGCAAACCTCATCGCCTCTTCCATCGCAGGGACGGCGGAGGCTTTCCTGGGGCTGGTAAAATCCCTGACCCCGGAAGACATCCAGGCTTTCGCCAAAGCCCTGGGACAGGCAACCGAAGAAATCAAAGAAGGAGGAAAACTACATGAATGACCTGACAACATCAGATTTTTCTGAACGGCTCAAAGAGTTTGAAGAACACATCGTAAAGGCTATGAACGGCTTTGACGGTATGGAAAGCGCCGCCAGGGTTGTCGCAAAACGCCTTACCGCATTACAAAACGTGGGTGAGAGGTTTTAGTTTGGAAGTAATTTTCCGAACCTATCCGGGGCTATTGCAAAATATCTATATTAGGATATTCCTCTCCCCCTGCCTGTCGCCGCTTTCGTCCAATAGGCAGATTTTGCAGGTTTTGTGAGCATCGTTATGAGCACTCAGCGCCTGTAGTTTAGGCGCTTACGTGCGATACATGCAAAGCACTTAGCAAGGTATTTTCGCGCTTTAGTGCTTTGCATAGCGACGTCGGTTCCGCTGACCATCTTCTATGGAAGCGGCGGCCGACGTCAATAAACGGCGCAACAAAACCAAAAAATCAACGTGGGCAAAAGCAGCGACACGCAGGGGGAGATGTATACATAAATATCAGACATAATATCTTAGATTTTGCAATAGCCCCGATAGAAAATTGCCCCTCTCTGTTATCGTAGATAAAATGCCCACTACAGTCCGGCGGCAACGCGGAACGAGCCTCTGCTGAAATGGTGGCAGGGGCAAGGGACTGTATGGAAAACAACCGAAATTGGCATGTGTAAGGAACATGCTGCGTCTGACAGCGCGCACAGGGTAACCTATTTCCCCGGATACTAAACCATGGAAGATCAGGACGTCTTAACATCTCATATTTCATGGCGGACAACCTGAAAGGGATTGTGTACAGTGACAAGTCTGGGGACAGGGGAATCTGCAGCGAAGCCTCCCTGTCCTGGGGAGGAACGTTCATCGACTATAATGGGGATTTGGAACCGCCACCTGACGGCAGCGTTTCAAAAAGGAATAGTCATGGGCAGGGCGTGTACACCGCCCCGTCTGTCCGTATGCAATCATGCTGCATACGGTGTACATCTTGTGGCTCTCCCCGCACCGGAGAGAAAGCATGAACGGTGTAAAAAAAGGCCATTGCAAAATATCTGGAATGATAGATGCCCGGAGTCCTGCCTGTCTTTGTTTTTGTCCGATAGGCAGAATATCAGGATATCTTCTATTTTGCAACAGCCTATTTATATATAACAAAAAATATTCATTTTACGGCTCCCACTTATAACCGCAGTTCCCACAGCGGTTGACTGTCCGGGAGCTTCCGGCAAAACCATATATGACAGAGTACCCTCTCTGTCCTGTGGTGATGGCAGTGGAACCGCAGTTGGGGCAACGG
>JAAWCJ010000057.1 GCA_022793195.1 Lachnospiraceae bacterium
ACTCAAAAAACAAAAAAAGAAAAAAGGAGGAACTACTATGTTTCAAAAACAAACGCTTCAAAGAAAACAAAAGAAAGCCCTGATGGAGTTGTCCCTGGACACCCTTCAGAAGGCAAACCTCATCGCCTCTTCCATCGCAGGAACGGCGGAGGCTTTCCTGGGGCTAGTAAAATCCCTGACCCCGGAAGACATCCGGGCTTTCGCCAAAGCCCTGGGGCAGGCAACCGAAGAAATCAAAGAAGGAGGAAAACTGTATGAATGACCTGACAACATCAGATTTTTCTGAACGGCTCAAAGAGTTTGAAGAACACATCGTAAGGGCTATGAACGGCTTTGACGGCATGGAAAGCGCCGCAAAAGCTGTCGCAAAACGCCTTACTGCCTTACAAAACGTGGGTGAGAGGTCTTAAACCGCCCCTCTCTGTTATCGTAGATAAAATGCCCACTACAGTCCGGCGGCAACGCGGAACGAGCCTCTGCTGAAAGGGTGGCAGCGGCAAGGGACTGTATAGAAAACAACCGAAATTGGCATGTGTAAGGAACATGCTGCGTCTGACAGCGCGCACAGGGTAACCTATTTCCCCGGATACTAAACCAGGGAAGATCAGGACGTCTTATTTTGAATTATTTCATGGCGGACAGCCTGAAAGGGATTGTGTACAGTGACAAGTCCGGGGACAGGGGAATCTGCAGCGAAGCCTCCCTGTCCTGGGGAGGAACGTTCATCGACTATAATGGGGATTTGGAACTGCCACCTGACGGCAACGTTTCAAAAAGGAATAGTCATGGGCAGGGCGTGTACACTGCCCCGTCTGTCCGTATGTAATCATGCTGCATGCGGTGTACATTTGTGGCTCTCCCTGCACCGGAGAGAAAGCATGAATGGTGTAAAATAGCCCTATAGGGCTTCGTGTGCCAAAAGGCCTTGATTTATGGATACTGCCATCAAATTGTGTGGGAAGGGTTCCCTCCTGTGCTGATGCCGCAGATATTGAAGTGCTATATGTTCTGATTTGAAGGCTGGATTCCCACGCAACCGGCTTATGACCTGCCATCCATGGCAGCATAAGCCTTTTCCGGGCGTCCTGCCCGGAAATTGCTAAAATTCTGCAGAACATTAAGCACTTCTAATATCTCCGTCAAGGCACAGTACGAAAAACCTTCTCACACAATTTGACGGCAGAATTATAGACCATAGCCTTTTGACACCCGAACCCTATATGATAAAAGCTGCTGTATCGAAAATGAAACGCCTTTCAATACAGCAGCCTTTTAATATGTAACAAAAAATATTCATTTTACGGCTCCCACTTATAACCGCAGTTCCCACAGCGGTTGACTGTCCGGGAGCTTCCGGCAAAACCATATATGACAGAATACCCTCTCTGTCCTGTGGTGATGGCAGTGGAACCGCAGTTGGGGCAACGGGGGACTGAGGAAGAAGAATCATAAAATTCTTCGTCTTCTTGCTTCAACCGCCGTTGATATTCAGCGTCGCTGTAAAGAGGATTTCCATAGACGTATTCAGTACGGATTTTATTGTCAAATTGATCCGATTCGACTCCTGTTTCAAATGCAGCGTACTCATCATCTTGCGTGTATTTTGTTCTAATCATCGTACAGCCACAAAATGGACATACATCTTTATCAGTCCATATGTCTGCACACCTTGGGCAAACACAGAGTGTGTGAATATTATTTTCTTTCATGCCCCACCTGCTTTCTTCTATATTTTATTTATAGTATACTTCCACAAAGTATATTTGTAAATAGTCCAGATTTTTAAATACGACAAAGAAGCAGGCAAACCTGTATTGAATTTTCAAAAACAGACTTTTATGGCAGACTCCTTTGAAAAGTTATCAAAACAAGAACAAAGTTCTGTTAATAAATATTTTTCAAAATTAAGAAAAGGAGATTACGATCCTGAAAAAGCCGCCAAAGGTATCAAAAACCTCAGCCCCGAAGTCATCAAGTTCGCCCAAAACACGGACAAGGGAAGCCTCACCATCGAAAACCTCAACAAACACCTGGCAAAGTCATCCAAACTGGCGAATCTCGCCTCTGTTGGTATGCAGGCTTTATCGGAAGTTGCAAACCTGGGTGGAA
>JAAWCJ010000027.1 GCA_022793195.1 Lachnospiraceae bacterium
AACAGGCTGTAGTCAATCTTTGCCTTGTACTTTCCATACTGCTCCAGATACTTCTCGTCGATACCGGCTTTTGCGGCAATCTCCGTGATCGGAGACATCGTACATTCCTGTGCAATTTCGATGTCGCTTTTGAATCCCATAATAACATTTCTCCTTTCTCGCCGGGCTTTTCGCCCGCCTGTACATAGTGTTATGTGCCTCCTCCATAGTAACAGGCAAATTCGCCTGCCTTTTACTATAGCTGGTCGCTGGCAGTCCCCTGCCATTATATATACAGTAGCGAACGCGGTATTGTAACGCAGATGGTTTCCCCTCTCTCTCCCGGTTCACATCTTTCGTTCACCCTCAACATTCCATCCGGTGACACTTGACGCACAATACCTACTCTACTTTATAACCAAAGTCAAAGACTTTTGGCTAAAGTTTTTAGCGTACCAATGGAAATATCTCCCACGGCCGCCATATCCTCTCCATGAAAGGCAGAGGAAAAATTATCGGAGAATAAAATCTGGGCAGAAGGAGGAAATTCCTCATCTCCCTCCCAGATCATAAATCGCAGTTTTAAATCATCCAAGAATACAAACTCATAGCCTGCATCCCCCACAGAAAGTTTTTCTCCTCCAAGCTTCTCCATCACCCGGCAAAACTGCCCCAGATTGAAGCCGAAACTGAAGGCCAGACGTTTCACACACCTTCCCTGGAATACCTGGTTATAATGATTCCCCCAGGGCATATCCGCATAAGCGTAAAAATTTCCCCGGAAAGGAGCCTTCTTTCCCTCCAGAAGATATCGGATCAGAAGAATTTTCGTTTCCAGATTCTCCAGAAGCGGCGCATAAGAACCATCGTCATCCAGGCAGACAGCCTCAAAATCCGGATGGCTGATGGTATAACGTTTATTCATAAGAGTCACGGTGAAGAGCTTCTTCTCTCCATCATAAGGAACCCCGGAAACTTCAGATAAAAGCTCCGGAGCCGCTTCCCGGTAACGGGCCTTGTAAGTTTCAAAAGGGACTCTCTCTTTTTGATTCTTTTCGTAGGGAATATTCATAAAAATACAATCCTTAAAAATTTGTCAGTCAATCACTTCCTGGTTTACGGAAGGGAACAGGCTGCTGTTGGTATGAGGAATAAAACAGGCTGCCACAAACTCATCCATATAGCCAGGCGTAGTCGAAAGCTCCATATAAGTCATACTCTGAGCCAGCTCATAGACCTTCCGCTCCGCTTCACCGGAAAGCAACATGGCATAAGCGCCGGACAAAGAAGAATTTCCAATATAATGGAACTTTTCCAATGGAATATCGGGAAGCATGCCAATACCTACCGCATTTTTCATATTAATTCCGCTTCCGATACCGCCGGCCACGTATACATCGTCCACCATGGATACATCAAAATCCAGGGACGTAAGAAGTGTCTGGATAGCGGAAAAGATTGCACCTTTTGCGCGGATAAAATTGTCGATATCCACCTCAGTAATCTCCACATCTTTGACAGAACCCGCCTCTTCTTTAAAGGCCAGCACATAACTTCCCATACCGTATTTATCGTGGCGTACCCTTTCTCCTTCACGGACAAATTTACCTTTGGGGCTGATAATGCCACAGCGGAACAATTCGCTGATGACATCAATAATACCGGAACCGCACAGGCCCACCGGTTTCTCTCCCTCATCCCCGATCACTGTAAATGTAGGTTCCATGGTTTTTGCATCAATGGAACAGGCCTCGATGGCTCCGTCGGTGGCCCGCATACCGCAGCTGATGTCACCGCCTTCAAAAGCCGGCCCTGCCGAACAAGCACAACTCATCATAAAATCAGAATTGCCGAATACAATCTCTCCATTTGTACCAAGATCAATAAAAACGGAATATTCCGGACGGTTCCAGATCATGCTGACCAGCGTTCCCGCCGTAATATCACCGCCCACATAGCTTCCAATGTTGGGAGCGATAATAATATGTGCATCCTGGTTGATATCAATTCCCAAATCATTGGCAAATACTGCGTTCGTCTTAAAGAAGGCCGGAATATAAGGCTCCGTGCGCAAAGGCTCCGCATTAATGCCTGTAAACAGATGGTTCATGGTGGTATTTGCCGCCACGCACATCCGATAAATCCACGCAGGTTTCATATGGCAATTTTTGCACATGGTATGGATTAACGGATTGATGGTTTCTTTAATGACTGCATCCTGAAGCTTTTTCTGGCCGCCTTCTTTTCTGGACTCAATGATTCTGTTAATGACATCAGCCCCGTAACGGATCTGCCCGTTTCCCGTGGTGGCTTTCGCCAGAATATCACCATTTAACATATCAATGATCAACGCGGAAACGGTAGTCGTCCCGATATCCACCACCAGTCCCCCGGCCCGTACTTTTACGTCCATGGGGAAGAGATCATAAACAAAAATATTCCGCCCTGTCCGCCGGATAATACACTGTACTTTAAAATCAGCTTCCCGAAGTTTATCAGGAAGAGTTTTCAAAACACTGTAAGGAACCCGTACCCGATTTACTCCGGTGACGGCTGCCACTGCCCGCTCCAGCCGCTCCACATCCGGCATGGTATCATCCAGGCTGGGAAGAGCCATGGAAACCTGAATCAACTCCAGGCTGTTCTTTAAAGCAATCCCGGCGGCATTAAGCTGTTCCTTGGCCTCCGTGAAGATTTTCACCTCTGCCGGAGAACTTAAATCCGCCGCTTTCATCCGCCCTTTATAAGCGGAAGCAATGTCGGGAACCATCACCTCCACGTCAGCTTCCACCTTGCTTACGCAGGCAAGCCGCCAGCCTGCCCCATATTCCTCGTCGGTAATATGGCGTGTTTTCTGGGAATCCAGCTCTCCGGAAAGAAGCTTTACCCGGCATTTGCCGCAGGCGGCATTTCCCGAACAAGGCGCATCGATAGCTACGTTTGTTTTTCTCGCTACCTCAAGAAGGTTTTCACCGGAAGCAGCGAAGGCAGTTATGCCCTCGCCGCTTTCAAACTTAAATGTCACCTTAAACATGGCAGTTCATCCTTGCCCCTTCAATTTAAACTTCCAGGTAAGAATCTGCATACAACGTTGCGTTTCTGATAATGTCACAGGACTTGATGGTCTCCATCAGTCTCAGGTCATTGGGGTTCACAATCGCAGAAGTAAAGCCCTTCATCATGGCCATGGCAACCATGGCGGAATCCATGATGGGACGAATATGTTTCGGCATACCGTTGGAGTTGTTGGAAAGTCCGCCGGTGGTCTTAAGGCCCATATCGGTCAGGTCGCCGATGAAGTTAAGAACATCCATCTGCTTATCCTGCATACCTTTGATAACAACGAACAGCGGATCAAACCACATATCTTCTTCTGCCATGCCGAGGCCCAAGCCTCTTTCCAGAAGCTGAGTGCAGTAAGCCATACGCTCATCATTGTCAGCAGCAATTCCCTCGCCGTTGCAAAGGGCGATTACAATGGCATCGTTGGCTGCCGCCAGGTCAACAAATTCAATTCTTCCGGCCGCATCAGCGGAATTTACGATGGGTTTGCCTTTGGAACGGTTATATACGGAAATACCAGCCTCGATAGCCGCCTTGTTGGAGGTATCCAGAGCCAAGGGAACGTTGTCAAAGTTCTCCTGAAGAAGCGTAACAGCCCATTTCATCAGATCCTCGCCGTATCCTTCTGCAGGACCAATATTCACATCCAGATAAACAGCGCCGGCATCCAGCTGAGCTTTTGCCCTTTTTAAAATGGGTTCGGCATCTCTCTCTAAAAATGCCTTGTTTACAGTGGGGGCTGTGGTGGAAAGTCTCTCTCCAATGGTAATGAATTTATCCATTATCTTATTTTCTCCTTTTCTTGAATAAAATCTCTCAATTTCCTAAAAGGGAAGGGTTTATGCGTTTGCCTGCATATCTTTGAGGAATTTCACCAGCATAACCGCCTCAGTAGGTCCGACAACAATATTCCAGCCGGGAAGCTTCGCTTCCAGATCACCCTTCAGTACGGCAACCTTGCCGGGAATAATCAGGGTGCGGTTTTTAATCTTACTCTCGATCTCAAATTCCTGGATATATTTTGCAATGGAACCGGAAGAGAACTTGCCTGCGGCCCAGGAAGTAAGTACGGAAAGTCCGCCTGCGTCGCTGATCAGCAAGTTGCAGGGAACACCGGAACGCTCCAGCTCTCCGGATACCAGGAAATAGGTCAGGGCGAAGTCAACTGTCGTCAGGCAGACCGAATTTTCGTCAGCGCCATTGATGGGATAAATACCAGGCTCAATCCTGGGCGCTTTCTGAGGATCGGTAAACAGGTTTTGTCTTAAACCGTAAAGAGGCAGGGCCTGTGCATAGCTCATCTCTTCCATCACAACGATGGAACCATATTTCATAGTGAACAGAGCAGCCAGGGCAGCCTGCATATGGGAATCTCCCTTGGCCAACTTGCCAACGTTTACAATGCTGGGATAACCGAAGGTTCTGTCGGTATCCTTGAGGGCTGCGCGGCGAATCAGAACTGCAGCAGCAAAGGTATCCTTGATGGAATCCATGTTAACGTCCAGAATCAGGTTCTTATTTCCTGCTTTCTCCAGGGCAGCTACGGTATCATAAAGTTCTTCTACAGAAGCGCCTGTCACGCCCAGCACTACACCTGCGTCTGTTGCCAGTTTGCTCATGGCTTCATAATTGGAAGCGTCGGCAGCGTTTAAGATGGGCTTCTTGTCCTTGCAGACATCCAGGGCTGCTTTCGCGCAGGCTTCATCTTTTACATTCAGGATTAAAGATCTGCCGGCGCCGTCAGCCTTCTTTACCAGGGCAGCATAAGCCTCAGGGGAAGCGCCTTCTGCACAGTCCACAGCCACAAATTCCACATACATCCTGTCACCGATTCTGTCATAGTCGATGGCCGCCACAGAAGCAAGTCTTGCATCCACAGCCGCGTCGTCCATGCAGGTACATACGGAAGCTGCGTATCTGGTCTTATTTACGAAGGTTTTTTCATGACGGAACAAAACAGTCTCTCCGCCGAGAGCAAATTCCTTCTCGCTGTCATTTTTATTGTCGGCAAAAGCTTTTACTCCTGCCTTAATGGTCTTCATAGGCGGTGCGGAAGCCTCAGAAAGAGTTGCTACTGCATCCTCGCTCATATGAGGGCACTGATCGATTGTCATAGCGCCCTGGGCCACCTTCATGGAAAATGCCATACAGGTGGGGCAACCGCATTCTTTGCAGTTTTTCTTAGGTGTCAGTTTAAAAATCTGAATACCAGTTAATGCCATTGTTTTCTCCTCCTGTCCGTATTAGCTTAATGCGCTGATCAATTTGGAAACCGTTGCAACTGAAGTGGGATGTTTTAAGATCACGGCATCAGAACCGCAGGCAAGACATGCAACTGCAGTCTCAACCTCCATATCAATCGCCCGCTCCACGACGCATCCCCAGCCGGGAGCATCTTCTTCCGTAGCCACAGATTCTTTCACGGACCAGGTTTCAGACGCCACAGGAGTGATGATGGGCATCAGCAGAGAATCATCATTCTGTCCCAGGGCTGCAGCTTTTACACGATCCAAAGTAGAGATCAGGTAATCAAAACCATAGCCTGCGGCAGAAGAACCAACATTCATAATCACCTTGCCGGAATCCACACCCAGCTGCTTAAGAAGCACGTTTAACTGCTTTGCCAGGTTGATATCCACGGCAGACTCCGCGCCCACCAGCTGATTGTAAGCAAGTCCCGCGGCAGCGCCAATATTTTTGTAGTTTTCTTCTTTTGCGGACATTAAGAGTACATTCTTTCCCTGAAGGGCCTCAGCAACCTTGGAAAGAAGCTCGGCATCCTTCTCCACATTCTTGCAGCCTTCCACCACAAGCGGGAAATCAACAGCCTCAGCAACTTCCTTCGCAACAGCAACCAGTTCCTCAACCGGACGGTTTTCGCCATTGGGGTCTCCGCCTTCTAATCTCAGGCAAAGGAAATCAACGCCTTCCATGGTAATGGCTTTCTTTGCCATATCCGCCACGGTCTCGCAGCCTGCATATACTTCCTTGATGCAGTCAGGCTCATGGGCAAGTCCCATATCAGAGATCTCAATACCGATCTTAGCCGTATTGGTCGTCGGAGCATCAAAGCTATAGAACGGGAGGGTATTCCCTCCTCCGAGTGTGACAGCCTTATCGCCGGTTCCGACTTCAACGCTGCGAACAGTTGCGTTGAACTTCTGTAATTTCTTTGTAAACGGCATTTCCTACTCGCCTCCTTAAAGATATTTTTGTAAAAGTAACATTTTGGTCAATCCGCCGGTCTCCCTATCAGAACAACGGAAAAACATGCAAACATCAGGCAAATGCCCGCTTTCGCGGCCGCCTGCCTAGAAATTTGAAAAGACTCAGGGGAATTCCCTGATTTTTACTCAAGAAATCCACTTCTACGGCTGCTTTTGCAGCCGCGACCGGTTTACACCGGCTTGTGGATTTCTTTCGTTAAATCCCGTCGGCGCCGTGCAAATGTCCGCTTTGCGGCCGCTTGCCCGTCTGCCTATGGGATTTACATCATCGGATCAAGTCCCAGGGCGGGATGGCCTTTTTCGGTCAGGAATTCAAGTAAGGTTTCAGGATCTTCTGCGATGGTCTCGTCACCTACCATATCGGTGAAGTTGTCGATTCCGTACAGTTCTTTCGCTGTCGCATTCAGTCTCTCTGCCACCTGCTCTTTCAGGTCTTTCGGCATCCATACGATTCTCTCAATACCGCCTTCTGCCTTCATAAACTTCTTGGAAGCGATGAAATGCTTGCCATGGCCCATGAAGCCAGGAGTCTGCACACCGCCGCCTGTCATGGAAGCCAGCTCAGGGAAGGTCATTCCCAAAGGTGTCATGCCTGCATACTCACGGTTTGCAATGATTACACCATTGGAGAAAGGCTCAATTCCGCAGATACACTCAAAGCAACCACAGGATGTCATGGGTTTCTCCATGATGGAATACAGAGATACGTCTTCCAGAGCGCCGTTGGAGAACTTCTTCACAGCCTCGTTGACATCTTCGTACTCACCGATTCTCTCATCGATGACCTTCTCCTTGGTGATCACCTGGCAGGAACCGGTGGGTTCCAGCTCGTTGGTCGCCTTGGCATCTAACCAGGAAACAGCGCCGCAGAGGCCGAGACGCTCCGGTGTAACCACGCACACATGGCTGGGAGAGAATGCCTGGCACATAATGCAGCTGTAGTAAACATCCACAGACTCATCTGTCAAAGATTTAAGCCTGTCATCACGTTTATCAAATGCAGGAATTGCAATCTCATGGCGAAGCTTCGTAACCAATTCAGGGTCAGTGATGATCTTCACCTGGCAGCGGTCCACAACGGCGTCATAATCATTCTTCACTTTTGCGTAAAGAACTTCACCGATGTGTTTTGCACGGAAACCGGCATCATAAGCAGCGTCACTGATACGGACACGAATCATATCACGCTGCCCTGTATGCATTACACCTTCAATACAGTTCAGATAGCTGTGGAATTTACGCTCAAATACGGACTCAAAGTCGGACTGCATATTCTTTCCGGCTACTTCTACGATGTAGGCGATGCTGTGCTTGCTGCCCTTCTCGAAAGTATCGAAATCCGGTCCGATCAGCTCGATCTTGTGATCTTCGATCTCCGTCATCTCTTTGGACTGAACCAGCTCGAAGCAGTCCACCCTGGAACCGTCGAATTCCACCTGCATCTGTTTCTTGCGGACGATCTCACCTTCAAAAGCAGAAGCAAAGGCCACAGGAATGTCGATGTTGGTGATCTTAATCTTAATATCACGTGCTTCCAGGGAAGTAGCGTTGAATTTGGAAACATCGGGCTGTACAATCAGGCTCTTAGGCACCTTGATGTTGACTGCTTCAGAAGTCGCTACATCGTCGGTGACAACCGGGAAACCAAGGGCGATAGCGCCTGCGCCGCATGCAACCACAACGGGATTCAGAGCGCCAAGGGCGTTGACAAATGCCGGTACACGCTCAAAGGTATATTTCATCAGACTTGCAGAATCACCAGGTTCCACATTACCAAAGATCAGAGCTGCTCTCACTGCGACAGAGACCACATGAATCACAGAAGTCACGTCTTTGCCCAGGGGGATTACACGCACATTGGCGCCCATGTTGACATTTTTCTCCACGCACTGATCAATCACATCACCCACCAGAGTCACTAAGATGCCCTGTGCCTGATAGCTTTTCACCAAAGCTGCAGCATCATCGGCTGTGGGGGCTTTTCCAAGGATAACCGCCACACCGGGGATATCACCGGTAACAAGCGGTACACCCAGCTCACGGATAACCGCATCGGAAAGATGCCCGGAGCATCCGCTTCCCTCATAGGGATCTGCACCATCCAGATATTTAAGCGCCTCAATGAACTCTGCGCAAAGAGCAGTGCCCACGCCGTTCATGAATACATCATTTAATTTTACATTTTTTGTTTCAATACTTTTAACAACCCCAAGAGCATCCTTTAACTCACCCAGGTTTGTCACCTTTGTCCCGGTCACTGCATAGTAGCAGGGCAGGCAGTAAGCAGTTCCGGGGAAGGAAACCTCTTTGTCTGCGCCATGTTTCTCAATCGCGGCATTGATGGCGCCTTCTGCTAAACCATATACTGTGTCCGCACCACTAAATACTACATCAAATAGTGTCACTGTTCTACCTCCTAACAATTTGCTTCCGCATCAATTTTCTCTTTTATTTTCTGGATCTCAGCTTTTGCGGCAGGACTTGAATCAAAGGGAGACTTCCCTTGTCTGTCCGCATCAATGACCTCAGAGTTATAATGAATGAAGCCCAGAAGGTCACTGGCAGGAATCTTGCTCTTTATAAACTCCTCATCCTTTTCGTCCCGGATCTTATTGGCCACGACCCGCACCTGGGAAACCCCCAGATCTTCCGCCAGCCGTTTTACATTCCGGTAAGTCTGGACACTTCTGGCGCCGGGTTCAATGACCACGATGAACTGATCCATCCCTTCCGTGGTTCCCCGTCCAAGATGCTCTAAGCCTGCCTCCATGTCCAGAATCACAATATCGCCATTCCGCAGGACTAAATGATTGATGATTCGTTTTAACATCACATGCTCCGGGCACACGCAGCCGCTTCCGCCCGTTTCCACTGTTCCCAGTGTAAGGAGTTTCACGCCACAGTGGCTCTTCGCATACAGGTCGGGGATGTCGTCCACCCTGGGATTCATACGGAAAAACCGGTTCGTCTCGTCGGCCTGGGTCCGCTCCTGGATAAGCTGCCTCATTTTTGTAATGGGAACGATTGTATCCAGCTCCTCCTCGGAAAAACCGAGGGCCAGGCCCAGATTTGCATCCGGATCCACATCAGCTGCCAATACGCTCTTCCCTTCTTCCGCATAAAGTCTTGCCAAAGTGGCGGCAAAAGTAGTTTTGCCCACGCCGCCCTTTCCTGTCACTGCAATTTTCATATCCTGTTCACCTCTGGTTTTCCGGTGAAATGTAACAAAATCCACATCTCACCGGATACTTCTCATGTCAGAACGCTGCCGGATATTAAATACCGAGGGCAGCTCTCTTCTCCTCAATTCTGTCAATCATAGCATCAACCAGCTTATCAATATCCTTCTCTACCGTGTAGGCAGCGCCGGTCCACTGACGGACGCCGTCTGTCAGAAGCTCTGCCACTTCCGTAGAACCGGATACGTAAGGGTCAACGCCTAAGAAGGTATCAATACCAGTACCCACTACATAGTTTCCGATAGACACAGCCTTCTCAGACATCCACTCAGGAGCACAGCCAACCACAGGAAGCTCCGAAATCTTAAGGCCGGAATCCTTGGCAAGCTCAGCCACCAGGTTCATCATACGGGAAATATCCACACAGGAACCCATATGAAGCACAGGAGGGATATCTGCAAGCTCACATACTCTCTTTAAGCCGGCGCCACACAGATCTTTTGCTCTCTTGTCCATCAATCCGGCCTTTGCCGCCGCCTGAGCAGAACATCCGGAAGCCACAACAATAATATCGTTGGCAATCAGCTTCTTCATCAGCTCAATATGGGCAAGGTCAGGGCGGATCTTCGGATTGTTGCAGCCTACCATGGCAACTGCACCACGTAAGACGCCAGAAGTCACGCACTCAAGGAGGGGCTTTGTAGTTCCAGTTTCGTCTACCTGGCTGTTTGTTACGCCGTCCAGAACTTTAACGATCGCTTCCAGAGAGTATCCGACAGTCGCTTTCTGCTTCATATCGGGAATATGTACCAGCTCCGGTTTCCTGTTCTTAAAGTTCTCAATGGCAAGTTTTACAATATGTTTTGCATTTTCACCCGCATTGGCAGAGCTGAAACGGATATAATCGGAATCCGGCATCTGTGCAATAGGGGAAGTGGTAATAAACTTGGTGTGGAAACATTTGCTGAGGGGCCCCAATGCAGGGAAGATACACTGTACGTCAACCACGATTGCTTCACATGCACCGGTCAGAACCACATTTTCCTGCTGCAGGAAGTTTCCTGCCATAGGAATACCACGGCGCATAGCCACTTCGTTGGAAGTACAGCAGACGCCGGATACGGTGATTCCCTTTGCGCCCATTTCTTTTGCATAAGCAATCATTTCAGGATCATCCGCATATTCGCAGATCATCTCAGAAAGGCTCGGGTCATGGCCATGAACCACGATGTTTACATTGTCAGCGTTCATAACGCCCAGATTTGCCTCTGTGTCAATGGGCTTGGGAGTTCCAAACAAAACATCAGAGAACTCGGTTCCCATCATGGAACCACCCCAGCCATCGCCGAGGCCACAGCGGATAGACTGTTTCACCAGTGCTTCTGCCTTGGAAGAACATCCCATATGGGTCATATGCATGGAAGAAGCAACCTCACGGTCAATGGCACGAGGAGCAATTTCATTCTCCACAAGACGGTCTTTCTGAGAGGCCGGCATACGATCCAGGAATTTCTGGAAGCCGAAAGGCTTGCCATATTCCATAAGTCCTGCCTCAGCTACTTCATGGGCCACATCGTAAATGTCTCTTCCTTCCGTTTCAACGCCAAACTCTTTCGCCAGCTTCAGAAGCTTTGCCTCATCCTTTACATGGTAGTTTCCATCTGCTGCGGAAAGATACAGAGTATGGCAAATCTCACGTCCGTGATCGGAGTGGGTGGCGGCACCGCCTGCGGTAAATTTCAGGTAGTTACGTCCCACGATTCCATGTACATCACAGCCGCAGATTCCTCTGGGCGCCTTAGGCGTAATACGGCAAGGACCCATGGCACAGATACGGCAGCATACGCCCTGCTCGCCGAACTTACAATGAGGTGTCTGATTTTTCACCCTGATCTGCCAGGCGTCCGCACCTACTTTCGCGCCCGTTTCCAGGAGTCTGGCTGTTGCGGCTTCAAACTCCTCTACGCTTGTCAACTTAAAGTCTCCCATTAAATAAACCTCCTTCAGTTTCCGCCCGCCCCTTTCAGGCAGGACGTTTCATTCTTAAGAATGTAACAGCTTTTCTACTGCTTGGATCAGAGCCTCCCTCACCGGAGAATCCGATGGAAGATTGACCGATGTGGGTCTGCCTTCACAGTCCAGCTCATAAACTTCTTCGCTGTGGGGGACAACACCGATCAAATTCAGTCCCTGATTGTTTATCTCCTCCCGGATCCCCTCGTTTAGTTCACCCTTTGGCGCCCGGTTTACGATGAGACCCATAACCTTGGGATTCAATTTGCATTCTTTTACCAGTTCTGCAATTCTGCCGACGGCCTGGACACCTCTTCTGGAGCAGTCGCTCACCAGAATAACCGCATCCACATGGGGAAGGATCCCCCGGCTGATATGCTCCATCCCGGCCTCATTGTCCACGACAATATACTGATACTGGCCGGAAAGCCTGGCAACCTGACTTGTCAGCAGCCCGTTCACGTAACAATAGCAGCCGGACCCCTGGGTCCTGCCCATCACAAGCATATCATAGTCGTCTTCTTCAACCAATGCGGAATTAAAGCGAAATGCAGCATAATCCTGTTTTGACATACCGGCCGGAACCGGACTGGGATCCATCATTTCTGCGCGGGCGATCTCTTCCCGGATATCCCCCAGCGTTGCTTCCACTTCCACACCTAAAACTTCATTTAAGTTGGAATTGGCATCCGCGTCAACTGCCAGAATCGGTCCTTTCTCCTTTTCGCATAAATATTGAATTAGCAGACCGCAAAGGGTCGTTTTCCCGACACCGCCTTTGCCCGCAACTGCAATCGTGTAGGCCACTTGAAAGCCCTCCTTTACCACAATTTTCCCGAAAATCCAACCTGGAACCAGGCAGATTTTCTATTTTAAAACTTCAGCTGCAAATCAAATGAAAGATAAGACTTCCCTTAATCCATGCAGCGAATCTTGACCACGCTCCCGGCCAAATCCACTTCTGTCAGGGTTCCTTGTACCTTCATCTCTTTCCCAATGATGTCATATAAGGTGATCACATCTCCGTCAATGAGAATCTTGCTCACATTTTTCAGAAGAAGTGTTTCATCCTCTTCCTGTTTCTTCCCATAAACTGCTGCAAGACACATGGCTTTTCACCTCCCTGCTGTCTGTCACAGGATCATTACTGTTTCAATAAAGAAAGGGCAACACTTAAGCGTACATTTCCGCTCTCAAACTCAGAAACCGCCTTGTCAAGCTGCTCCGCTGCCGAGGCTTTCCCCTGCTCCCTGAGCTTTTTTGCAAGATCTGCAAGCTCCAGGGCATGATGCTTGTTGTGGTCTGCCATATAGGTGACTAAAGCGATGGTTTCCGCTTCTGCGTCCCCACATCCGCTGCAGCCTTCACATCCTTCACTGTGGCAATGGTCATGTCCGTGGTCATGACTATGTCCGTGGCCCTCTCCATGTGAATGTTCATGGTTTTCTTCCTCACCCTCCATATGGACATGCTCATGAGAATGTTCCATTGTATGGGTGTGGGAATGGGTGTGATGGCTGTGAATCACATTTCCATGTTCGTCTGTAACGACGTGCATTCCGCAACCTCCTTTCTTTTTGTCCGGTATTGGTCAAAACTGTGTTAATTTTTTAATTATATCTATCTCATTATACATGTTCTGGTAATATTAATCAAGAGCATTTCCCCCTTTTTAGGGTAGTTCTGACAATGTTCACAAAAAAATACAAAATATCCCTTCACCAATATTTAGTAGTTCCTTTTATTTTCCACAGCAGTGCTTGTATTTCTTCCCACTACCACAAGGACAGGGATCGTTTCGTCCCACCTTCTTTCCCTTCACGATAGTGGTGGAAGATTTCTGCTCTTTGTAAAGCTCCTTCTGACGTTCTTCACTGAAAATGTCATTCCACTGGGGAAGGCCGTAAAGCCAGTCTGCTTTGGCAGCAACCATATTTTTATAAAGCAGTTCCTTGTCGAAGCCCAGGTTAACAGGGGTATCCTCTTTCATGGTATCAATGGGATTTTTCTCCTTTAAGCTATCATTGATACCATCCAGGAATCCTGTCATGATCATCAGTTCCACATCATATTTTTCTGCAAGCTCCTTCACTGTCCCGGTGACTACTTCATCCGGCGCTGCCAGAAGCTTCTCATAGATTCCTTTCTCCAGATTAAAATAATTACCCCAGAAATAATTATTCTGCTGGGCGCTCATCTGTGTTTCATAAGCCATTTTTCTCCACTGTTCCAAAAGTGCCATTGCTTTTTCTTCCCTTTCTTATCCATATAAATTTTACGCCTGTGAAGACAGACTTGTCTACTGTTTATTATATCCGAATGTACCGGATTCTGGCAATGAATATTTTTCTTAAACATATGCCTTTCCAAAAAAAGCGGCTCTGTCCAGTCAAAACACGCTTCCGCTCTCAAAACCTCGCAGCGGTACTAAGAAATTTTCTGCATTAACATTTGAAAATTTCAAGTACCGGCGGTTTTTGAACGGTTTTTCCCCGGACAGAGCCGCTTTTTTTGGAAGAGGCAGATTTATGAAAGCATCGTCCAATTTTACGGGAGGTTTCGTGTCCGATACCTTGCCCTGAATATTAGAAGTTCTTAATGTTCTGGCAAAACATTGCAATTTTCGGACAGGATGTCCGAAAAAGGCTTATACCGCCATGGACGGCGGATTATAAGCCGGTTGCAGGAGGTCCCGCCATCTAAATTCAGAACATTTTAGAACTTCAAGGTTCAGGGCGTCAGTACCGGATACGAACCTTCCCGTAAAATTGGACGGCGATTCCATAAAAGCATGGTTTTTCAAGAAAAATGCCAAGCCGCATTTTTCTTACGGCTCAGCATTTTTTCATAAACCATTTGATTTTAGTTCAATAATTTAGATTCCCGCCTGTTTAAGAAGTTCCGGCACTTTGGACTCCCATCCAAGGGCCATGATATGTACGCCCTGGCAGTAAGGCCTGCACTCTTTGATGATTCGCGCGGCAATCTCCACGCCTGTGATACCGGCCTTGGTTTTTTCTTTATCCTTTTTAAGTTCCTCAATCATCTCATCAGGAACATGGATGCCGGCAACATTGTTATTCATGAATTTGGCCATTCCCGCTGATTTAGGAATGATAATTCCAACCTGAACCGGTTTGCCAAACTGTTTTGCCTTTTCCATGAACTGAATAAACTTCTCCGGTTCAAACACTGCCTGGGTCTGGAAATAGTCGCAGCCTGCCGCAACCTTCCGTTCCATTTTTGCAAGCTGTGCGTCTACGGAATCGCTGCAAGGGGATACCACCGCGCCTTTGGCAAACTTCGGTGCCTCGCCAACCAGTTCATTGCCACCAAGATCCACGCCTGCCTCCAGCTGCTTTACCGTATGGATCAGAGATACGGAATCCAGGTCAAAGACCGGCTTTGCCGCCTTGTGGTCACCAAGCTTCGTGTGGTCGCCGGTGAGGAGCAGCAAATTTTCGATGCCAAACATCGCTGCGCTGAGAAGGTCGGACTGCAGGGCAATCCTGTTTCTGTCACGGCAGGTCAGCTGGAAAATAGGGGTCAACCCCTCGTCCTTCAGGGCTTTGCAGGTTGCCAGAGAGCCAAGACGCATAACGGAAGACTGATTATCCGTCACATTTACTGCCGTAATGCCGCTCAGGTATGTTTTTGCCTCCTCCAGCACATGTTCGATATGAAATCCTTTCGGCGGTCCCACTTCCGCAGTAACTACAAATTCACCACGTTCAAATGCTTCAGTAATTTTCATGAGCCATTACTCCTAATCATTATAATTTTTAACAGTT
>JAAWCJ010000028.1 GCA_022793195.1 Lachnospiraceae bacterium
CTCTTCCCATAAATGAGATTCCTGCAAAAAGCCGGTTCTCTGAAACTTCTTTTTAAAGAAACTTCAGGGGTTGGAATATACTGTTCAGTTATCAAGGTTCTCTGGCTTTTTTCAAGCCAAACGGAGAAGAAGGGATTCGAACCCTTGCGCCGCTATTAACGACCTACTCCCTTTCCAGGGGAGCCCCTTCAGCCAAACTTGGGTACTTCTCCATGCTGTGCCTGAATCACAATTATCCTTATTATATATACTGTTTGTCAACTGCCTGTTTTCACCAAGCTGCTTTCGGGTATGTTCCCTCCACTAAATTCATGCTTCACTCACATTCATTAAGGGTCGGGAACCGCTTCGCGCTACGGCTCAAACTTCGCCTCCGGCTTATTTTCGCCAAGCTGCTTTCAGCGAGCGGAGAGGGTGGGATTCGAACCCACGCGCCCTTGCGGACAAACGGTTTTCAAGACCGCCTCGTTATGACCACTTCGATACCTCTCCAAAAGTGTGCTTGAACATTTTACTACACTGGAAAAATCTTGTCAAGCGGCTGTCTTAAATATTTTTGATTATTTTTATAAATCTTTGAATTTTTGCTATTTTCTACATATGTTTTCACACACGCAAGAGGTATTTTATCACCAAGAGACTTTCCTGTCAATGGGAAAATCAAAAAAATTTCAATCATTTTCCACCAGACATAGCTTTATGGAATCGATGCCAGATTTTGCGCAAACTTTGGTGACTTTTTCATAAGTTTGCTTCTCTCAGGAAAAATCCGGTTCCACGCCAGATTCCTTCATCAATATTCCCCTTGCAGTTTTTAAACGTTTTCTGTATACTGTTACTGTCACAACATTCGCAGCATCAAACGCATTTTACGGAGGATAATGCATTATGGGTGGTTTCTTTGGAGTCGCTTCCAAAAACGACTGTGTTTTCGATCTGTTTTTCGGCACTGATTATCATTCTCATCTTGGAACAAGACGCGCCGGCATGGCTACTTATGATAAGGAAAAAGGCTTTGACCGGGCAATTCATAACATCGAAAATTCCCCGTTTCGTACAAAATTCGACCGTGATGCCAATTCCATGAAAGGGAATCTGGGCATTGGCTGCATTTCAGATTATGAACCGCAGCCCCTTTTGATTCGTTCTCATCACGGCACTTATGCCATTACCACTGTTGGAAAAATCAACAATGCCGATGCCATTGCAGACAAGCTCCTTCAATCTTCCCATTCTCATTTTTTCGAAATGAGCGGCGGGCTTATCAATGCCACGGAATTGGTGGCAACCATTATTAATCAGAAAGAAAATTTCATTGAGGGAATTCAATATGCCCAGGAGCTGATCGACGGTTCTTTGACCATGCTGATTATGACACCGCGGGGCATTTTCGCCGCCAGGGACCGGTTAGGCAGGACGCCCGTAGCCATCGGCCAAAAAGAAGACGCCTTCTGTGCCGCCTTTGAAAGCTTTGCCTATCTCAACTTGGGCTACAGCGATTATAAGGAGCTGGGCCCCGGCGAAATTGTCATCATAACCCCGGAGGGTGTGAAAACACTGGTCCAACCGGGAAAAGATATGAAAATCTGCACCTTCCTCTGGATTTATTACGGATATCCTTCTTCTTCTTATGAGGGCATCAACGTGGAGCAGATGCGCTATAACTGCGGCGCAAAGCTTGCAAAGAGAGACAATGTACAGCCTGATACGGTAGCTGGTGTCCCTGATTCGGGAACAGCCCATGCCATTGGCTACGCCAATGAATCAGGAATTCCTTTTTCCCGTCCTTTCATTAAATATACGCCCACATGGCCCCGTTCTTTTATGCCCACCATCCAGACTCAGAGGAACCTCATCGCAAAGATGAAACTGATCCCTGTCCATGACCTGATCCAGGGGAAACGGCTCCTGCTGATCGACGATTCCATTGTCCGCAGTACGCAGATGCGGGAAACCACCCAGTTTCTGTACCGGAGTGGCGCAAAAGAGGTTCATATCCGTCCTGCATGCCCGCCTCTGCTCTATGGTTGCAAATATTTAAATTTCTCCCGTTCCTCTTCCGAGATGGATTTAATCACCAGAAAAGTTATAAAAGAGATGGAAGGGAACGACAAATATGCAAGGCTGGAAGCTTATTCCAACCCAGAAACAGCCGAATATCAGGACATGGTAAAAAATATCGGAAAACGGTTGGATTTTACTTCCCTGCGATATCACCGGCTGGATGATATGATTGAGTCCGTCGGTCTAAGCAGCGATAAGCTCTGTACTTATTGCTGGAACGGAAAAGAATAATCAAACCCTTCCGGTGTTTTCACGAAGTTGATCTAAAATTCCCATTACAATCAGGCTTTCTTTCTGCCAGGAAAGGAAGCTTGATTTGTCTCCGGCCCGGACAGCCTTCACAAAATCCTCTATCTCAAAAATCATTCTATTGGTATCCGGGTCATATCCCACTGACTTTCTCTCTCTGTTTCTTAAGAAAAGTTCCGCGCTTCCCCAAATATTTCCCGCTTCCTTCACTAAAATATAGCCCTTTTCCCCTTCGATCACTCCCCTGTTGTCCCCGTCACAGTCTTTTGCACCCATACAAGTACATACAGCCCCTTCATAAAACAGCACTGCTGTGCCGGAACAGTCAATGCCGTTAAACCCCCTGTTGGCAAAGTAACACGCTTCCTTCGGCGCCCCAAATAACCCTGCTGCCGCATGGAGATTGTATACATTAATATCCATCAAAGCCCCTCCGCCAAACTCAGGGTTAAAGACATTGGTGATTTCCCCCTTCAGGTAAGTATCATAACGGCTGGAATACTGGCTGTAATTGAAATTTACCATGCGAACCGGCCCGATTTCCAACATCCATTCCCGGATGCATTTGAAATTGGGCATGTGAAGTACGGTAATGGCCTCCATTAAGTAGACCCCTTTTTCCTCCGCCAGAGCAAACAGTTCTTCCGCCTCTTTTCTGTTTCCCACAAAAGGCTTCTCACAAATCACATGCTTGCCCGCCATCAGGGCTTTTTTTACATAACCGTAATGAAGGCTATTGGGAGAAGCTACATAAATACAGTCCACATCTTCATCCGCAACCATGGCGTCCACATCTGAAAACCATTTTGCCGCACCATGCTTTTTTCCGAATTCGTATGCCCGTTCCCTGCTTCGGGAATAAACTGCCGCCAGGGTAACGCCTTCTGTTTTGGATACCGCATCTAAAAACAAGTCTACAATGCTCCCGCTTCCAATCGTTGCAATCCGTAACATAGCTCCTCCTTTTTTAACATCTAACTGTCCCCATTGTCTGCCAAAACAGGTTATTCTCCTGCAAGCAGCGCCCGGGGAGCGATTCTTTTTATTTTCAGGGACAACAGGCAGGCCGCCCCAAATGTGAATAGGATGAGTCCCGCTCCCGCCATTATGACAAAGCCGACAGGAACAGTAAACGTGCATTTGACAATACCGATTCCGCTTAAGAAAACTGCTGTCAGCGGATTAATAATCAACGAACTCAAAGCCAGCCCCAAAATAGTGGAAACCACGACGGCAGGCATAAAACTAATGGCCGTCTGCCGTATAAGTTGCCCGGTGGTAAAGCCCAGGGCCTTCATAATCCCGTAATTCCTTTTTTTGTTGTTTAACATTGTCCTCACCAGCAGATACAGTACAAATACCACCACAATAAAACCCAGTATAAACACAGCAAAAACAATGACCCTCATAAGGGAAACATATACGGAAGCCGCCCCCTGAATTGTCGTTTCTATATTAATTGTAGCGTTTACTCCGTCTCCAAACTGCTCCTTTATCTCCGAATTAAACTCCTCTATGTCGGCGCCGTCCACAAGGTTAATATAATAACTGGTATTCTGCAGTTCTCCCATCCGTTGGTAACCGGATCTTGTAAACAGGCAGTCTCTGCCGAGATTGTTGCTGATCTGCGTATATCCCGATATAATATACTTCGCCTCTTTTCCCCCGGACATTATAGACATCTCATCTCCGATGGACAAATTTTTTTCTTTTGCATATTTTGCGGCGACTGCAATTTCATTATCAAATTTAGGAAATCTCCCTTTAAATACAACGCCCTGATTGTTTACCTTTGAAAAGTCATCACAAACTGTCGCCACAAGCTCCAGGCTCCCTTTATGGCTTACAGCAAGGGAATTATAAAGATATACTTTTTCCACCCGGGCGTCACGGCTCATTTCCTGTAAAAAATCTTCTTCCGTTTCCACATTAACATTGATGCAGCTGTCTGCCATTTCTCCCACAATAAGATTGAGGAACGGGTCAATATCCCTAATCATATTTTCAACCATCAGTCCCGAAAATACCACAACAAGGGAAAGCACAAGCATAGTGATACAAACGGTCACATTATTTTTTACCCCGGAAAGAGTCGTCTTAAATGCAAGGGCAAAATCAAGGGGCGCCCGCGTTTTTTCAAGGGGAACATGATTCCGTTTAAAATTGTGGGTCCGAATCCCCTGGCGAAGCGCTGTGATTGGTTCTATCTTTTTAATCCGGCGCGCCGACAGCCATACGGCGGACGCTGATGCCCCGCCCAAAATCAACAGCGAAATCAACATTGGCAACGGTAAAAAGTGGATTTCATATGGGATACCGGTCTGCGATATCATCATCTCGTTCAAAGATGGAAACAGGCAGTAGGAAATGCCCGTTCCTGCTATGGCGGCTGCCAGGGTGATTCCCAAAAACTGTACCTGAAGGGTGACGGTTAACTGGCTGCCGGTATACCCCGCCGCCTTAAGTACTCCCAAATCCCTCATATTTTCCTGGATGTAGTTGACAATATTGGATGACATAACAGCAAGCGCAATCAACAATATTAAAAAAGCCATTGCCCCCATGACTCCCGCACAAATCATCTGCGATATGTAACGTGACTGGGAAACGAGCGCATAAGAATTACTTGCGGCACGGGCCATCGGATACCGGGAAGCCACTTGATTTTTCAGTTCAGTTTCATAGCCCGCGCTTTCCCCTTTGTCTTTCAGCCGGACAGAACATAACGTAGCCTTTGGCGCATATCCCGTCTCTTCCAGTTCCTTATATTTATCTTCTGTCAAAACCAGCTCACACAGGCTGCAGTTATGGGAGCCTGCCATAACACTGTTAAAAAATCCACACACCGTATACGAAACGGTATTGCTTCCAATGGAAATAGTCACAGTTTTCCCTATGGCAATATCCTCCGACTTATATAGGACCGGCATATAGATTCCGCTTTGTATGTCGCTGTCCTCAACGATTTCCACCTTCCCCACCGGGCGGGAAATGGCTGTTTGTTTTTCAAGGAACACAAGCTCTGAATTCACTTCTCCGCCATTATAATGAAATAAGCCGACCATCTGCATGGCCTGATCCAGGAAAAATTCCGATGTGCGCCCATCATTTTCAATGGTCTGCGCCAAAAACTCCCGCATCTGCTCACTGTCGTCGTCAACCACAAAGGTAACATGTTCCGCATTCATTTTATCATGACAGCGGTCAAAGTTCTGTTTATAGTCTGTGGACAGCATAAGCCACAAATTAAATAACAAAGCCGCCAGGAAGATCAATATGGCAATGGCTGCTGCCTGGCCTTTTCCTTTTCGCAAATTAGAGTGGATAAGAAGCAGATTTTTTTTCATATTACCACCCCATTTCCGAAAGGAAAGCAGAAAGTTTTTCATTCCTTTCCATATCGTCGTCTTTATATGGCCCCAAATTGCACTCTCCCAATATTATACCGTCCTTTAAATACAGGATTCGGTTTCCACGCCGGGCAGAACGCATATCGTGAGTCACCATCACCACACTTTGCCCCTCTTCGTTGAATTTTGTAAGTACATCCAGAACGTCAAGCCCTGTTTTTGAATTGAGGGCACCTGTAGGTTCGTCGGCAAAGAGAATCTTCGGAGAATTGATTAATCCCCGGACAATGCCCACACGTTGTGCTTCGCCGCCGGAAAGCTGGCCGGGAAATTTCTTCTGTGTCTCTTCAGATATTCCCACTGCCTTAAACAATTCCTCCGCCTGCTTCACAAGCGCCTTTTTATCTTTATTTACAAGAAGCCCCACCGACAGCACATTATCCATCACGCTCATGCCGTCAATCAGATAAATCTGCTGAAAGACAAACCCGCAGTGTTCCCGTCTAAATACCGCCAGTTTATCGGAGCTTAAGTCTGATATCACCTCATCCTTAAAGGCAATCGTGCCCAGAGAAGGCGTATCCATCCCTGAAAGCGCATACAAAAGCGTGGATTTTCCCGCGCCACTTGCTCCCATAATAACTGTAAAATCACCTTTGTAAAGCTGTAAATCAATGTTTTTAAGCACGTGCTGCAATGCCCCGCCGCTTGAATAGGATTTGCTCAGTTTTTCGGTCTTTAACAATATCTCTTTCATAAAAAACCTCCTTTTTACACATCCTATTTTACATTGGTGATTCTTAAATGTCTTTATGGAATCCTTAAATATCCCCTAAGGATTCAAGGTTGAAAAAAAGAAATCACAACCGTTACTTTCAATCCCCCCTCTTCATTTTGAACCTTCAGTTCCCCCCGCATCTCATTCATAAAATAATCAGAAATATAAAGCCCCAAACCTGCACCTTCCATATCCTTTGCATTGCTTCCGCGTCTGTATTTTTCCTTGATCAACGGCAGCTCCTCCATGGCAACGCCGCCGCCATAGTCCTTGATACCGACAGAGAGGCGGTTACCGCCTGTGGATACAACGACGTCTATATTCGTATTGGCATATTTATAAGAGTTGGCGAAAATGTTGTCAAAGACCTGCTGTAAACGAAGTTTATCCGCGTATAAAAGGCAAGCCGGAATATCGGGAATCACAGCCCGGCCAAGATAATCGGAATTTGCAAGTAATACTTTCAGTTGGCTGCTCTCCATATTTGAGGGCCTGACAGAAAGCTGCCTGAGTTCCTCCAGCGTAGAAGTGAAGAGATTTGTGATAAGCATATTGATCTGGTCGGCTTTACGGATGATCTGCCGGTAATTCTCCCTGGTTTTTTCATCTCCCGCAACTGCAGCCCCCACTTCGGAAGCCGCTTTGATGCTTGCCACCGGCGTTTTAATATCGTGGGAAAGCTTTGCTACCAGCTCTTTTTTTCCTGCATTGGCTTCTGCTTCCGCAATCCGTGCCTTTTTTAACTCACTGCGCATTATATCAAAACTTTCTGTAAAGGCGCCAAACAGGTTTTGCCTGTCCATTTCCAGCGGAATATCAAAATTTCCACCGGCCACCCGCTTGGCAAACTCTTTCAATTTGTGGAACGGTTTGATCACCGTACGGTTTAAATAAGCATTATAGCCAATACAGACACCACACTGCGCCAAAATCAAAGCCGCCAGGCAAAGGGCGGCCACATCTTTTTGTCTCTGTAAAATGAGGGATCCTTCATTATATATAATAATTTTGCCGGCTGTCTTTCCATCAGCCTCTATATCAAGGATGGTATCCCTGTGGATCACCGCCTCATTGATACTTTCACTTAACCCCTGGCGTGTTTTAAACAATACTGTCCCGTCGCTGTCAAGAGCCACATAATCAAGGCCCGTATTATCCCTGTAGTTTTCCATGGCACTCCACTGGGCCTCCACAGATTTCACCACTTCGTTTACCGCAACCGTATCCTGCCGGTTATCTGCATCACCCGCTGCAAAAACAGCCAGAACCGCCAGTTCCGCTGCCACCGCCAGTGCCATTATGCTTATAAATACGCGCTTTTTCACAGCTCCCCTCCGTTAAATCTGTAACCATCGCCCCAAACAGTAACGATATATTCCGGCTTTCCCGGCTCACGCTCAATGGCTTCACGTATTTTGCGGATATGCACATTCAGCGTTCCGTCTCCTGTAAATTTATCTTCCCATATTTTTTCAAACAATTCCTGTTTTGAAACTGTCCTGTTTTTATTTCGGATAAGATAGGACAACAGCTTAAATTCGAGAGGCGTAAGTTTGACCGGGTTTCCCTCGACTGCCACCTGCTTTCCGTGAAAATCAACGGCCAGTCTGCCATCGGAGTATTCCCCGTCCGTATTCTGCCCGAACCGCTTTAATACCACTTTTACCTTTGCCAACAGTACGCCAAGGGAATACGGTTTCTGCACATAATCATCACCTCCGATATTAAGGGCGATGATTTTATCGTCATCGCTGCTACGCGCAGAAATAAACAGAATGGGAATTTCCGTTTTTTCGCGAAGTTCCCGGCACAAATCAAAGCCACTGCTGTCGCCCAGATTGATATCAAGAAGCAAAAGCTTCGCCGTATTCTCCTCAAAAAATTTCCGACATTGGAAAGCATCATATACAACCGCCGTTTTTACCCCAAATAAATTGAAGTATTCCGCCGTACTGTCTGCAAGCAGTTTTTCATCGTCAATGACCAGACAATCATACTTCATGGTTTCCTCCACCTGGAAATGCCGGAGGGTTTTTGAGACCCCCTCTACGGCAGTTTAAAAGTCAGCTTCACCGGATTATGGTCTGAATACCGGAATTCCCCGTCTAAGTTTTCCGCTGTGGCCGTAATTCCGTCAGACACAATGAACCCGTCCACAATCACAGTATAAGTAACTCCTTTTTCATAAGGGATATCGGCGCCCCGGCAGGTGGGTGTTTCTTCTGCGTTTTCTGCTTTTACAAAGTGGTATCCTTCTGCCAACTGGGAATCTTCCAGCTGATAAACCCATCCCGGTACTTTCTGCCCGGAGGGGAAGCTTTCTATGGAACCGGCAATATCATGGTTAAAATCCCCGCCTGCGATGACATAGTTTCCTTTTTCCCTTTCTTCTGCAAGCACCTGGTTTAAAAGCTCCAGCTGCTTTGCCCGGACTTTCCCGCCTTCATCATAAGCGCTCAGATGAAGGTTGATCAGCAAAAGCTCCTTTTCGCCTTCCATCGGAACCCGGCTCACCATAAAGCAGCGGTCCAAATCCGTAAACTTCGTAATAAATGAATTATCCACCGGAAACTGCCTGCGGACACTTTCCGAAATCTGATATTTTCCAAAAGTCAGCATCCCCGCCCGCACGGCTCCATGTGGCTCATGGAAGGGATAAAACAGATAGGCACTGTGAAAATTGCAGGCAAAAGCGGAGGCATATTCCGGGAAAGACTCTTTAAGAAGCTCCACTTGATTAATCCCATAGCTTCTGGTGGCCTTTTCATCTGCCTCCTGCACAAAGATAAAATCCGGGTTCTCTGCCTCCAAAAGCCCAATGCTGCCTTCCGTATTGGCCAGGGCTTCTTCTTTGGATTTTGCCCGGGCGGACGTTCCGGTAGTTTTTGTCCCGTCCAGCATCTCCCCCGTATCCATGAAAAAGGTATAATCGTCAGAATATGCGCCAAACCCGATATTATAAGTCATAACCGTATAAGGTGTACCAGGCTTTATAATTTCCTCCCTGTTGTTTTCTGTGGCAATGGCCTGATTGTCCTCAATCCGGTAATATTGTATCTGCATATAGGCAATGTAACCGCCCACCAGAAGCACGAGAAAAAGAACCACACATCCAGCGGCAATCCCAATCCTTTTCCACAATTTCCTGCTTTTTCCTCTTTCCATAAATTACCCCTATCTGTAATCCGCCTTTTCGTAATGAGGTTTCCTGTGTCGGCTTTTTCCACAGAAAACTCAGGCTTTTACATTTTCCTGCCTCCCAATCAGTACTTTTTTCCCCTGAAAAGCGAACCCGTATTTCCGAATCCTTTCTGTGGGAATTCCTTTTGCAGTCAGGGAAGCTTCATACTGCTTTTCTTCAATCTGCTTTAATGCTGCCTGCACCGTATCAAAAAGTCCTGCTTCTCTGAAACCAGCCAACTACCATAGAACGAAACATGACTTCCACTTCCAGATTTGTAAGTCCTAATTCATATTTCGGTTCCACAAAAAAATCCCATGTCCCCTTTTTATACCCTTCGTAATCATAGACGCGCAGATAGCCGCTGGCCAGGAGAAGGCTCCAAATGGCGGCATCATTTCCATCCAACTGCTCATATACGAACTGTTCATCCAAAGGCTCCACCAGATGTTCCCCCGAAAGAAGCCGCTCAAAGTCCCGTTTAATGCTTCCATTCCCTTCCCGGAGAAGCTTTCCTACCAAGCTGTTGGAGCTGGTATTTGCCCAATAGCATTGAACCGTTTTTTTATCCAGATAGTTGACGATGGACCATGGGTTATAGATATCTGACCGTTTCCCAAAAGTAAAACCGTCATACCAGCGTTTTACCTCTCCCTTCTCCCCTGACAGGCCGAATTCATCCAGCGCCGCAAATACTTCCTCTTCTGTAAAGCCAAAACTGTCATCATACTTCTCAGAAGTCGTTGTCACCACTTCGAGATTGTTTAAATCCGAAAAAATAGATTCCTTTCCGACTCTCGTAATCCCCGTCATGATGGCTCGTTCTAAGTATGGATTTGTTTTAAAGGTTGCATTAAACAAGTTTCTGATGAAAGAAACCATTTCCTTCCAATATCCGTTTACATAAGCCTCCTGCATGGGAGTGTCATATTCATTATTCCAAAAATATCCATTTTTCCTGATGTCTTCAAAATCCTGATGACCGAGTCCAACGCCCCTTGCCATAGGCCCGCACACTCTCTTTCCTAAACCCTGACAAACACAGTTCCAATCATCTAAAAGGAATATACGCTCACAAGTATTCCCTGAGTATAGTATATCGGATTTTCATAAATAACACAAACAGTTCTTCTGGTTCCTCCGGAGAAAATATCCTCATAAAAAATGGGCTGTTGCACAATATAAAATATCCTGATATTGTGCAACAACCCCTTTTCCTCTGATGTTTTTATTGCAGAGATATTACAGTTTGGAAATCTGCATTTTCACCCGCAAATATGCTTTCAGTTTTTCCTGGACAAACATGGGCATGTCCAAAACTTTTCCTTTGTCCCCGTTCTGGCTGCAATATTCCCTTATGCTGTCGTAATAAAGCTGGAAGTATTCTGTCCCCACGTTAAATTTATTGATGCCGCGGCAAAAAGCCTGTTCCAGCTGATCGTTGGGAATCCCGCTGCCTCCATGGAGCACCAGCGGAGTCTTCGTGGCCGCGTTGATTTCGTCCAGCCGCTCCAGATCCAGTTTCGGCGTCTCCAGGTAAACCCCGTGGGCGCTTCCAATGGCTACGGCCACAGAGTCCACATTGGTCTCCTCACAAAATTTCGCCGCCACCTCGGGCCTTGTATACATATCCAGATTGTGCTGGTCGGACTGGGCCGCAAAGCCCACGTGGCCAAGTTCCGCTTCCACATCCGCCCCCAGCGCATGGGCCGCCTCCACCACACGTTTTGTCAGGGCAATGTTCTCCTCCACCGGAAGCATGGAACCGTCATACATGACAGAAGTAAAGCCTCCTTGAATGGCTTTCAAAATATAATCAAAATCACTGCAGTGGTCCAGATGCAGGCCGATGGGAACCTTCGCCTTGTCTGCCAGCTCCCTTATTGTGGCTGCAAATCCCCTGATATTGCAGCAGTTATTCTGAAAACTGTCTGCCGGATACAGCATGATAATCACCGGTTTCTTCAGTTCTTCTGCCACAGATGCCACCGAATAAGCCATCGTGTAATCATTGCAGTTAAAAGCAATCGCAGAGGTATTTGCCTCATCCGCCATTTTTAAAATTGTACTGACCTTCTCTAATGCCATTTCTTCTCCTCCCTCAGGTTCGTTTGTTTGTTTTGTTTCGTTATTTATCTTTTATTATCGTTTTAGGCCATTATAAAATGATTTTGCCCTCTTGTCAACCAGCGTCCATGATTTAGTTGCTATTTTCTCAATTTTCCGATAAACTGAAATCACGGGAACTGCCCGGAGAATGTGAGGAATCCCCATGCTTGCAGAAGAACGAAAAAACAGGATCATCGAAATCATCAAAGAAGAACGTATTGTAAAAGTAACCGATTTAAGTCAGCGTTTTGAAGCCACAGAAGCCACCATCCGCCGCGACCTGGAAGAGCTGCAGAGGATGGGTATGGTCCGGCGGATCCACGGCGGTGCAGTCCTGCCCACAAAAATAAGCCGGGATTTCAATTACTCCGACCTGTCTGTTTTATGTATCGAAGAAAAAAAACGTATCGCCGCAAAAGCTTATGAATTCATCCAGACGGGGGATAACCTGCTTTTGGACGGTTCCACCACAGTGTTGGAACTGGGAAAGCTTCTTTTAAAAAACCCTCCCGGCGGCATTTCCATCATTACCAATTCTTTCAATCTGGTGGCCCTGTTCACAGGAAGCAATATCAGGGTCATCCATACCGGCGGAGAACTGTGCTCCGGTATGAATTATGCCACCGGAGTCATAGCAGAGCAGATGCTTTCCGGTATACGGGTAGACAAATGCTTCCTGGGAGCCAACGGAATTGAACCTTCCTACGGGTATTCTGTCCCCCATTTCCCCGACGCCTCCCTGAAAAAATGGATGCGAAAAGCCTCCGGCCTCACATTTGTCCTGGCCGACCATACCAAATTCGGTGATTCCTACATGGCCAAATTTGCCGATTTCACTGAAGATGTCGATTATCTGATTACCGACCGCCTTCCCGATGAGCTGAAAAAACATGAAACGGATTCCACTACCAGGTTCATCACGGCATAACAAAAGAGGGCGGCGAGAGATAAGGCAATTCTGATACCTAACTGGCGCCCCTGCGTGTCCCTGCTTTTGTCCGATAGGCAGATTTTGCAGGTTTTGTGAGCATAGCGGCGTCTGTCCCGCTGACCAGTTTCTATGGAAGCGGCGGCAGACGACAAAAAGCGGCGGAGCAAAACCCAAAAATCAACGTGGACAAAAGAAGGGACACGCAGGGGCGATGGATAGGTATAAACATATAAATTGTCTATATTCCTCGGCCGCCCTCTTTTATTATGTAGGTAACGTCTATACCAGCATAGACATGATCCGCGCTGTCAAAATCCCCAGCGGTGTTCCAATGACATACCCCATCAAAGCCATCAGGATTCCGACAGGAACTAAGGAACCGGAATAGGAACCGGCAAGTACCGGCGCAGATGCCGTACCGCCAATATTAGCCAGGGAAGCAACTGCCCCTGTAAACAAATCCAGTTTCAAAAGCTTGCACAGCAGAACCATCAGCACCGCATGGATAGCCAGAATCAGGAAACCTGTCAGGATCCACATGGGGGCGTCTGCCAGCTCCAGGAGGCTTGCACGGGATGCCAGCAAGACAATTACACTGTAAAGCAGCAGATTGGATACTTCTGAGGAACCTGCCACTTTTCCGAGAGGAGAAACTGCGCCCACCAGTCCAAGGACTGTGATAAACAAAATGGTCCAGGTGGCTTTATCCAGGAAAGGCATGGCAGAATTAAGCGCCGTACCCACATTTCCGCCAACAGCAGAAACCAACAGGGCGACACCTATCAGAAGAATCAGGCTCTGGAAGGTGAGGGGCGTGGTATTGGCTTTTGCATCATCTGCCAAACGGTTGGAAACCTCATCCAGCGTCTTCGTATTTGCCTTCGTCCACTTGTTAAACCTGGGGGCCAGCTGGATGAACCACAGTAAGAACATGACCCAAAGAGAATAATCAATGGAATCAATAACCAGCGCATATCCCATATCCGCTTCGCTGATTCCCAGGGCAGCCTGCACCGCAACCATATTTCCGGAGCCGCCAAGCCAGCTTCCGCAGAGGGCTCCAAGGCCCATCCAGGAATTAGAACCGATGGCGCCTTTCATAATCGCAAAAGCAACGATGAAGCCGATAATGATGGTCAGTGAAGCAGAGAAAAAGCCAATCAACATCTTGGGCCCAAGCTTAATGATCTTGCGGATGTCACAGCGCAGCAACATGGTAAATACCATTGCATAAGTAAGGCTGTTTTTAAGGGCGGTATACGCAGGTTTTGTGGATTCCATGTCCCACACCTTAAAGGTGCACAGGATCATGGCAACCAGGTAACAGAGCACAACTGCCGGCACGAATTTGAAAAATTTCTGTACCACTCCCGTTGTCTTTTTTTCCAGGGTCACAAGCACTGCTGCCATAAACAACAGAACTGCAACGTAAGTAAAGCCATTGGTAATCATGAACTTCCTCCTTTTTCTACAATTCTACAACTTTATTAACTGGGTTTATTATAACAATTTAACAATCCCATTACAATGATTATTTGAAGAAAATATAAAAAAGCATAAAATTTTTATAAAAATCCATATATTTGTGGTAATATTATTAAAAACGCTTAGAAAGGCAGGGATGAAAAATGAATACGATATCGAAACGGCTGGACGACATGCAGCCGGAACTCATAACAGCGCTGAAGCGGTTGGTGGCCATCCGTAGTGTGGAAAATCCCGGGGAAGGAGGAACTCCCTTCGGCCTGGAGGTGCAAAGATGCCTGGAAGAAGCTTTGCAAATTGGACGGGAACTGGGATTTGAAACCGTCAACATGGACGACATGGTAGGCTGGTGTGAATATGGCAGTGGAAAAGAAATGGTGGCGGTTCTGGGGCACCTGGATGTGGTGCCGGAGGCAGATGGCTGGAAAACCCCTCCCTATGAAGCGCAAATTGTGGAGGATCGCATCATCGGACGCGGCGTCATTGATGACAAAGGGCCTGTTGTGGCAAGCCTTTTTGCCCTGAAAGCCATCCATGATGCAAAAATTCCTCTGAAACGGCGAATCCGTATCCTCCTCGGCACCAATGAAGAAACCGGCGCGGCAGATATGAAATATTATCTGGCCCATGGCGGGGAAATCCCGGTAGCCGGTTTTACCCCCGATGGGGAATATCCTCTGATCAACGGGGAAAAGGGAATTATCAATGAAACTTATGAGCGTTCTATGGCGCAGTCAGGGGACTTTCGTATAATCCGTCTGGAGGGCGGCGTGGCCGGAAATGTGGCGCCGGATTTTGCGATGGCCGAAGTGGCCGGGCCGGAAGGATATGAGCCTCCGGAAGCAGAAAAAATCCAGGTGACAAAAATCGCCGGCGGCTGGCGCATCGAGGCCCGGGGCGTATCCGCCCACGGCAGTCATCCTGAGGAAGGGGAAAATGCCATCGGCCGGCTGGCTCTCTATCTGGATAGCCTCCCTTTTGAAGGAGATGCCGCACAAAGCTTTTCCTTCCTGGCAAACAAGATCGGTATGGACTGCTTTGGAACCAATTTGGGCGCTTATCTGAAAGATGAAATTTCCGGCAATATGACTTTTAACATGGGAATCCTTTTCGGTGATGGAAAGACCATTGGCGTAAAATTAAACTATCGGTATCCGGTCACCTTTGAAGCGGCGGACTGCCAGCCAAAGATTCAGCAGGCTTTTGAAGAGGCCGGCTGGAATCGAACCGCCCATTTACACAAACAAAAGCTTTATATTCCTGAGGATTCAGGACTGGTGCAGTCTCTCTTAAAAGTCTACCGCCAGGCCACCGGTGATATGTCGGCGCCGAAATCCATTGGAGGCGGCACTTATGCAAAAGCGATTCCGGGTATCCTGGCTTTCGGCCCTATTTTCCCCGGAGATGAAGTAACGGAACATCGCCCCAATGAATATATTACCGTCAGCCGTTTAATGGAAAACGCAAAAATAATCGCAGCAGCCATGGTAGAACTGGCTACGGCAGACTAAGCAGGAATGACAGCGCTTCACACAAAAACAAGAAAAAATCAGAAAAAAAGATGGAGGCAACACATGAAAATTACTGAAATCAGATTGGGAAAAATTTCCGTTCCGCTGCGGGTTCCATTTAAAACAGCCTTACGCAGTGTCGACAGTGTAGAAGATGTAATTGTGGAGGTCCACACAGATACCGGAGCCATTGGCTATGGAGAGGCGCCGCCCACAGGCGCAATTACCGGAGATACCACAGGGGCAATCATCGGCGCAATCAAAGACCATATCGCCAAAAGCCTGATTGGCAAAGATGTGGATGATTTTGAGGATGTACTGCAGACAGTGCAGTCCTGTGTGGTAAAAAATACCAGCGCCAAAGCCGCGGTGGATATGGCCCTGTGGGATTTATACGGGCAACTCTATCATATTCCCGTATATAAGCTGCTGGGAGGCGCCAGAAAAAGCATTGTCACCGATATCACCATCAGCGTCAATTCCCCCGAGGAAATGGCCCGGGACGCCAAAGACGCTATCCGCCGGGGCTATGACTGCCTGAAGGTGAAGGTTGGGGTAAATCCGGCCCTGGATGTGGAGCGGCTCCTGGCAGTCCGCCAGGCTGCCGGAAAAGATATCTGTATCCGGATCGATGCCAATCAGGCCTGGCAACCTAAGGAAGCAGTCCGAATCCTGAATCAGATGCAGGAGCAGGGGCTTCAGATTGAATTTGTGGAGCAGCCTGTGCCTGCCCACGATTTTGAGGGTTTAAAATACGTGACACAGAACAGTTATGTGCCGGTTCTGGCAGATGAAAGTGTGTTCTCCCCGGAGGATGCCGTAAGGATCATGGAAATGCGGGCGGCAGATTTAATCAACATCAAACTGATGAAATGCGGCGGCCTGTATAACGCCCTGAAAATCGCCTCCGCGGCAGAAATCTATGGGGTAGAATGTATGATCGGCTGCATGCTGGAAGCAAAAATCTCCGTCAATGCAGCGGTAGAGCTTGCCTGTGCCAAAAAGATTATCACCAGAATTGACCTGGACGGGCCTGTCCTTTGCAGCGAAGATCCCATCATCGGCGGCGCAGTGTTTGATGAAAAAGTCATCACCGTATCGGACGCGCCGGGACTTGGGATTCGGGGAATTGAGCCTGGAAAGCTTACATACATAGATTTTTAACACCTTAATCCCATACGACAAAAAAGAGCTCCTTGCGGAGCTCTTTTTATCTTTTTATTCTTACGGCCAGATGCCTCTCAGCTTCTTGGCGTCAACGTTTCTCTTGATTGCAATCAGGTATGCGCCGATTCTGGGCTCTACGCCTTTTTCCTTCGCAATATCCCATACTGCGTTGAAAGCGCGATCCATGACTTCTTTCAGTCTCTTGTTGACATCCTCTTCTGTCCAGTACATGGACTGGATGTTCTGTACCCACTCAAAGTAAGATACCACCACGCCGCCTGCATTGGCCAGGATATCGGGAATCAGGAGGATTCCTCTCTCTTTGAGGATCGCATCTGCCTCCACGGTGGTAGGGCCGTTGGCTGCTTCTACGATGATCTTGCAGTTCAGCTTATCGGCATTGTCTTTACGGATCTGGTTTTCCAGAGCTGCAGGCACCAGAACGGTTGTCTCCAGGGTCAGAAGCTCATCATTGCTGATATGCTCTACGCCGGGAGCGTTGTAATCTTTCAACAATGCCTTGGGCGTTGCCAGATATTCCAGGATACCAGGGATATCCAAGCCGTCTTTGCAGGTGATTCCGCCGGAAACATCGCTGACACCGATCACCTTCATGCCTTCTGCATGAAGCAGTTTCGCAGAAATGCTTCCCACGTTACCCATGCCCTGTACCACTACCGTGGTTCCGGCCATTTCCATACCAAGTTTTTCGAGAGTATTCTTTGTTGTAATCATAACACCGCGGCCAGTTGCCTCGCTGCGGCCTAAAGCTCCGCCGATCTCAATGGGCTTGCCGGTGACAACGCCAGGTACGCAGTGTCCCTTCAACATGCTGTATGTATCCATCATCCAGCCCATAACTTTGGGATTGGTTCCTACATCGGGAGCGGGAACGTCCTGATCCGGCCCGATGATGGGAGCGATCATTGCTGTAAATCTTCTGGTAATCCTTCTCATTTCGCCTTCAGATAAGGTGGTGGGGTCGCAGACCACGCCGCCCTTGGCGCCGCCGTAAGGAATGTTTACTACGGCACATTTAAAGGTCATCCATGCAGCCAGCGCTTTTACCTCATCCTGGTTTACATTGGGATGGAAACGCACACCGCCCTTGGCCGGTCCGCGGGTAGTGGAATGTTGTACCCGGAAGCCCTCGAATACCTTTACACTTCCGTCGTCCATCTGTACCGGGACGGCAACTTTCAGTTCTCTCTCCGGATATTTAAGGGCTTCATAATCGGCCTCTTCGTATCCGAGCACTTTCGCAGCGCTTTCCACAACTGCCAGTACGTTGTCATAAGGATTATAATTTCCCATAACAAAAGTCCTCCTTTTTAAGGAATTTAATAGTATCAGGTATCCTCTACACCCCCATGTAGCGTCACCATCTACCCTCATTATTTCTCAGGAGCCGCCATCTGTCAACACCCAAATTCCATTCAAAAAAAAGCATGTTTTTTGGCGAATCTAACAAAAGAATATAAAAAAAGAACCACTTAAACCATAGATTGTTAAGTGGTTCTTTTACCGTCGCTACCATACATAAATGCTTCCGTCTATTTGTGGTTTTTCCTTTCCCCCATGAAAGCAGCCAGGGATTCTTTCCATTCCGGCATCTGATAAATCCCGGATACCCTCAGCATAAAATTATCCAAAAGCGTATACCTGGGCCTGTTGACTATGGACGGATTTTCTCCGGCGGCATGTGGTTCAATGTTTACCTTCCTGCCGGACAGCCTCACAATCTCCTTTGCAAACTCATAACGGCTGCACATTCCCTCGCAGGAGGCATGATAAATCCCATATTCGTTGGAACCGATCAATTTCACAATGAATTTCGCCAATTCGATGGCGCTGGTGGGCGTACTGATCTGATCCACCGGCACGAAAATCGTATCCTCTGTCAAAAGCCCTTCCAGGATATAGCTGACAAAATTATTTTTTGTTTTCCCGTAAATCCAGGAGCTCCTCACAATCATGTGCCGCGGCGCCAGTTCCCTGACAAACTCTTCCCCTGCCAGTTTGGACTTTCCGTATACGGTGAGGGGATTCACTTTATCAAATTCCGTCAGCGGGCGCTTTGCCGTCCCGTCAAATACATCATCAGTGGAAATATGAATCAGTTTCGCATCCGTCCTCCTGGCTGCGACAGAGAGGTTCCGCGCTCCCAGGGCATTGACTCTGTAAGCCTGCTCTTCACCGCGCTCGCACTTTGCCAGGTCTGTCATCCCCGCACAGTTAATGATCACATCCGGCTGGTTTTTGTCGGCAAAAGAGATCACTGTTTCCAGGTTGGTCACATCCACGTCCAGATCTGAAGCCAGCACCCCCATACCGGCGTCCTGGCACAGGATCTCATAAACAGCAGAACCAAGTTGCCCGTTTGCCCCCGCTATCCATACATTTAATCCGTTCATCCTTTTTTCTCCTCTCCTGCCGTCTGAAGGGATTCATTGAGAGCCAGCATCCGCTTGTCAAGGCTCGCCGCCATATCGGCGCACTCTTTTAAATCCTCCCGGATATGTTCAGGAGCCGCCCCCTCAAATTTGTAGTGGATTTTATGCTCCAGGCTGGCCCAAAAGTCCATGGCAATGGTACGAATCTGAATCTCCACCCTCATCTCCACCTGGCCGCTGGACAAATAAATCGGCATCACAATCACCATATGGTAGCTGCGGTATCCATTGGGCTTAGGATTTGCAATATAGTCCTTCACCATCTCCACCTTGATGTCATTTTGCCGTGCAATCGCATCCGCCAGGTAATAAATATCCGACGTAAAAGAGCAGATAATGCGGATACCTGCAATATCGTGAAGCTCCTGGTACATATTATCTATGGTAGCCTCAAACCCCAGACGTTTTAACTTTTTTACAATACTCTCCGGCGTCTTGATTCTGGCCTTTACATGTTCAATGGGATTATAATGGTTAATATGGTGGAATTCATCACTCAGGATGTTCACCCGTGTCTGTACTTTTTGAAGCGCTGCATTATAGAGAAACATCAGCGTTTTCCATTGATCCAGCTGGTCATATTCCTCCGGTAAGTTTGGTATTGCCATAAATCCTTCCCCCGACGTTCAATTTCAATCCAGTTTTATTCCCTTTAAAAGAGATCCAAGATTTGTGGACGCCCTGCCTTCTTCCACATACTCTTTATGGCCTTCCGTATCCTGCGGTTCACTCACATCCAGAAGCGCTTTCATACTGAGGCTCACACGTCCGTCTTTCACCGCGGTGATCTTTACCGTTACCCTCTGGCCCTCGCTCAAAACTGCCGCCGGCGTTTTGATGCGTTTATCGCTGATCTGGGATACGTGCAGAAGCCCCGTCACGCCGTTGTCCAGCCTTACAAAAGCCCCATAGCTCTGAATGGTTTCCACTACGCCTTCGCAGACCGCTCCCACTTCACAGGCAGCGATCTTTTTCTGCCGCTCTTCCATCTGCTTTGCATAAGCCAGTTCCTTTGCGGAAAGCACCAGCTTCTTTGCCTCCCGGTCCACCGTAACCGCCTGTACCGAAAGCTCCCGCCCGAGCCACTCTTCCAGGTTTTCCACATAAGATACATCCAGTTTGGAAGCCGGAATGAAGCCACGTATACCATCCACATGGGCGACAACTCCACTTTTCACAATCCCATCCACTTTGACCTGAATGGCGCTTTTATCCTCCAGGCATTTTTCCATCCTGTCCCAGGCTGCCATGTCATTGGCTTCTTTCCTCGACAAAAGCACATGGCCATGGCCGTCGTCAGCCTGAATAACTGTCGCTGTAATCTCATCGCCTTTTTGTATTTCGTCTTTTAAAATACAGTCAGGGTTGTTGCTGAAATGCTCTTTTTTAATGATTCCTTCCGTATAGGACTGTAAATCTACCGTAATCTCATCGTCCTCGACTCCGATCACTGTCCCTGTCAGCACATCACCTTTTTTCGCCCTGTGAAAGGAAGCTTCCAGCTCCTTTTCATAATCCTCCATTGTTTCCACACGCTCTTCCATGGGTATCCCCTCCGTTTTCTATAATATGATATTATCATACCATTTTTTCATCATAAAGGCAATCTTCCCATCTCTCTCTCCTAACGTTTTCTGTCAAAAAAGAGCGGCATTTTACAAAAATATAAATTTAGTAAAAAATTCTTAAGAATTTATCTGTTTATATATCTGACAATATCTGTTAAACTAAATATAACGTCGAAGAAATTGGAGGGTAACTATGAAGAAAAAAGTAATTGTAGGCATCTGCATCATTCTGGCTGCCGTTGTCATAGGACTAGTCGTCTGGAAAATTTCCTCATCAGGAGATGACGCCGAAGGTGATGGGGAAATCACTCTCTACGCCGATTCTGTCGGTATGCTGACAGGAACCGGCCTGGGAACGCAGAACCGCTTTGCCGGCGTGGTTGAGGCGCAAAACACACTGAAAATCCAGCTGGAATCTGACCAGAAAGTGAAAGAAATTTTTGTGGAGAAAGGACAGTCTGTGGAAATCGGCACTCCCCTCTTTGAATATGACACTGAGGATTTGAGCCTCAAGCTGGAACAGGCAAATCTGGAACTGGAAAAAATTTCCAACAGCATTGACACCATAAACGCCCAGATTGATGAACTGGCCAAAGCAAAGAAAAAGGCCCCTTCCAGTGAGCAGCTTTCCTACACCACTCAAATTCAGGAAGCTCAGATGAATGTCAAACAGGAAGAATATAATTACAAAGTAAAAGAACTGGAAATCGACAGGCTTAAAAAATCCCTGGAATCCTCCCAGATGACCTCCACCATCGCGGGAATCGTCCAGGAAATCAACGAAAACCCCTCTTTCGATAATTATACCGGGGAGCAGCAGCCCTTCATGAGTATCCTTGCCGTAGGAAAGTATCGGGTCAAAGGCACCATCAGTGAGCAAAACATGCAAAATATTTATCCCGGTATGCCGGTTATCGTCCATTCCAGAGTGGACGAAAGCATCGTCTGGTCTGGTACCATAGAAAGCATAGATACGGAAAAGCCCATTTCCGGGAACAATAACGGCTATGTGATGGCAGAGGGCGGCGGAAGCGAACAGGCTTCCAAATATCCTTTTTATGTGACTTTAGATTCCAGCGACGGCCTGATGTTAGGGCAGCACGTGTATCTGGAGCCGAACCTGGGCCAGGAGGAAAAAGACGGTATGTGGCTGATGTCCTCCTATATCGTCCAGGATGACGGCGAGCCTTATGTGTGGGCTGCCGGAGAGGACGACAAACTGGAAAAACGCACCGTCACTCTCGGAGAACATGATGAAGAAATGGATACCTGGGAGATCACGGACGGTTTAAAACCTACTGATTATATTGTATGGCCTAGCGAGGACTGCAAAAAAGGCGCTCCTGTCCAGAAAAACATCGGCGGCATGATGGGTGGCATGAACAGTGGCATGGATATGATTCCCGCAGACGGTGACGACGGGTTTGGCGGTGAGGACATCATTTCACCGGATGGCGACGATATCATTTCTCCTGATGGGGAAAATGTTGTTCCCGGAAATGAAGACGGTGTAGTCCCGGAGGGAGAAAACACCCCTATTCCGGAGGGCGCCGGCATCCCGGAAGACGGCGGTATTTTGCCAGAAACGGAGGCGGCCTCATGATTTTAGAACTTGATCATATTTTTAAAGATTATTTGCAGGGAAAGATGACGGTTCCTGTCCTGAAAGACGTGACTTTGCACGTGGAAAAAGGGGAATATGTGGCCATTATGGGGCCTTCCGGTTCCGGAAAAACCACTTTGATGAATATTATCGGCTGTCTGGACGTCCCAACCTCCGGCAGCTATAAACTGGGGGGAAATGACCTGCTCCATCACAAGGATAAGGAAATGTCCCGCATACGAAATCGTTCCATCGGTTTCGTTTTCCAGAGTTTCAACCTGCTGCCCAGGCAGAGCGCTTTGGATAATGTGGCCCTCCCCCTGCTCTATGCAGGTGTCTCCAGAAAAGACCGAAGGTCACGCGCCGCCCAGGCTCTGAAAAAAGTGGGATTGGAAGACCGTATGAATTTCAAACCCACTCAGCTTTCCGGCGGACAGAAACAGAGAGTCGCCATTGCCCGGGCCATTGTCAGTGAGCCGGATATCCTGCTGGCTGATGAGCCCACCGGCGCCTTGGATTCTGCCTCCGGCCTTCAGGTCATGGAGCTTTTCCGTCAGTTGAATGAAGAAGGAATAACTGTAATCATGATTACCCATGATTCAGAAATCGCTGCCCACGCCAAGCGCACCATATTAATCCGCGACGGTATTTTAAGCAGTATGAAAGAGGAGGAGGTGCTTTCATGAAATCCTCAAAGAAAAAATGGATCATTGCTGCCATAGCCGTGATACTGGTGGTCTCCCTGGCCTCCGGCGGTATCTTTTATGCCATAAAAAACAGCGGGGATCCTGTCAAAGTGGCCCCTGTCAGCAATATGAACAACGGTGGCTACTGGGGAGATAACAGTGATATTGCCCCCTATGGCAATGTCACCACCAACTTAAACCAGGAGATCTTCGACAATGAAAATCTCATTATTACAGATATTTATGTCCAGGAGGGAGATACCGTCAAAGTCGGAGACCCCTTAATTGCCTATGACACTACCCTTGTTTCCCTGGAACTGGAAATGAAGGAAATGGAAATCGAGGGCATTGGATTAAACATCCAGAATATAGAAGCAGAGTTAAAACAGCTGAAACAGACGAAACCTGTTGCCATGATTTCTCCCAACGCCCTGGCAGGTATGGCTCTCGCAGCAGGTACTACGCCGGCTCCCACAAGCTCCGCAGACCCCACAAGCTCCTCAGACCCCTCAAGCTCCTCAGACCCCTCAAGTTCCTCAGACCCCTCAAGTTCCACGGATCCTTCCACATCAACAGACCCTTCCGGTTCCGATCCGGACAATCCCGGTATTACAGACCCTCCCCCGCTGGAAGGCAGGGTCTATACGGAAATCACGGCAACTTCAGAAGCTTATAAAGGGAACGGGACAAAAGAGAATCCTTACCGCTATTATATTTATCCTGCCCAGGGAAAAACTTCTGTCACCATAGGGCCGGATTACCTGGCTGCTGCTTTAGAAGAACGCTCTTACGCAGTTTTCGATACGGTTAATGATCCTGCAAATCCCACTACCATCGTAAGCAGTTTTGAAATGGATTGGAATTATATCGCAACTGTCACAGACCGGCCTGTGGGCAAAGAACTTCCTGATGTGCTGAAGGATCAGCCCATTTACAGCTATATCGACGGTACGGTCCTCCCTTATAATATGGAAGAACTGCCGGGTATCCCTGTCGGTGACGGAACATCCGAAAACCCTTACCGGATTCTCTGTACGCCCGACGCAAAAGTGGATATCACATTCCTTGCGGCAGCCCTGAACAGCCAGTATGTATATATACTGGAAGCCGTGGACAGCAGCACATCCCCCGCCAGGATCCTTTCTTCCTGGACGGTAAACGATGTAAATACAGAAAATCCCGAGGAGCCCGGTTTTGACGATCCCGGTTTCGATGATCCTGGTTTCGATATCCCTTCCGGTCCCACAAAGGAGGAACTTGCCGCCCAGATCAAAGAAAAAGAAGAAGCTCTTAAAACCCTCGCGTTAAATAAGCGAACGGCAGAGCTGGAGCTGAAACAGCTTCAAAAGCAGGTGGACGATGGTGTGATTGAAAGTACCGTGGACGGTACTGTAAAATCTGTCCTGGATGCGGAAACCGCAAAGCTGGAAGGCTCCCCCATTATCCGTGTCACAGGGGAAGAGGGGTTCTACATCACCGGATCCGTATCAGAGGCTGCCTTTGGCAAGATAGAAAAAGGAATGTCTGTTACCGTGACTTCCTGGAATACGGGAATGAGTTATGATGCTGTCATTACAAGTATCAGCTCCTCTCCTTCCCCCTCCAATTATTACAGCAGCAATCCCAATATATCTTATTACCCTTTTACTGCAGTGATTAAAGGCGATGCGGAACTCTCCAACGGCGAAGGCGTGGATTTATCAATGGAGGGCATGTCTTCCTCCTCTTACAATCCTGACGCCATTTACCTTTCCCAGGCTTTTGTCCGGGAGGAAGGCTCCCGCTATTATGTATACAAAAAGGGAGAAGATGACCGTCTCACAAAGCAGTATGTGGAAGTGGGGAAAATCGCTTACGGAAGCCTGGAGATCAAGTCCGGCCTGGAGATGGAAGATGAAATTGCGTTTCCTTACGGGCGGGATGTGAAAGAGGGAGCCAAGACAGAACCTGCCGACACCCTTTATGATTACGGATATTAGGAGGTGGACTCATGCTTGAAAATATAAGACTGTCCTTTCAGGGAATCTGGGCCCACAAGCTCCGCTCCATTCTGACCATGTTAGGTATTATCATCGGTATTGGTTCCATTATCGCCATTGTTTCCACCATCAAGGGAACCAATGAGCAGATCAAACAAAATCTGGTGGGTTCTGGAAACAATGCGGTAAACATCCAACTTTACCAGGGGGATTGGCCTTTTGAAATGGCTTATCAAAGCCCTCCCGACGGAGTTCCCGTCATAAGCAGTGAAGTTCTGGAGGAAGTACAGGCACTTTCCGAGGTGTCGGTGGCTTCCCTCTACTATACCAGAAATGAATATGACGCCGTGTTCAATGGCAATCTAAGTTTAAACGGCGGAAATATCCTGGGTATTGATAAACATTACCTGGATGTATACGGATACCAGGTCACCATGGGCCGCGGTTTTACCGAGAAAGATTTTACCGGTGGCAGAAAGGTGGCCCTCCTGGATAAAATCGCTGCCTCCAACTTGTTCCAGGGAGAAGATTCCATCGGAAAAACCATCGAAATCAAGGGGGAACCCTTCACAGTCATCGGGCTGATTGCCCAAAAAGCCGGTTTTGAGCCGGTTATCAATTCCCTGGAAGATTATGAACGGTATGCCGCCAGTTATTCCAGCGGCATGGTTTGTGTGCCTGACAGCATCTGGCCCATTCTGTACCGTTACGACGAACCGCAGAACCTGGTGGTTCAGGCCGTCACCACAGACGATATGACTGCTGCCGGTGAAAAATCCGCGGATATTTTAAACAGTTATCTGATGGTGTCCGATGAAACCATCCGCTACAAAGGGCAGGATCTGTTGGAACAGGCTGCCAAGCTCCAGGAGCTCTCCGCCTCCACCAACCGCCAGCTAATCTGGATTGCCAGTATTTCCCTGCTGGTGGGCGGTATCGGCGTTATGAATATTATGTTGGTGTCCGTCACGGAACGGACCCGCGAAATCGGCCTGAAAAAAGCCCTTGGGGCCAGAAAAACCCGTATCCTCGGGCAGTTCCTGACGGAGGCCGCCGTGCTGACCGGCATGGGCGGTATCCTGGGAATCGGAGGAGGCATTGGGCTGGCATATGTGATTTCCAGCCTGTCCCAGGCCCCGGTGGCCATCAGTATTCCGGCCATTATCATTGCCGTCGTATTTTCCACTCTCATCGGAATCATTTTCGGGATTATCCCGTCGGTAAAAGCGGCGAATTTGAACCCCATCGACGCGCTGAGGCACGAGTAAGCTATCCTTTTTAAGCCTCCCCGCCAGCGCGGCAAAAATGATGCCCCTGGCCCGGGAGCGGCTGTCAAATTTTGTGAAGGTTTCGCGTACTGCGCATTGGCAGGGATATTAGAAGTTCTTAATGTTCTGTGTAACACCCAGCAATTTCCGGACAGGACGTCCGGAAAAGGCTTATGCCGCCATGGACGGCGGGTCATAAGCCGGTTGCAAGGGAGTTTCCGAACCAGAGTCAGAACATTTAGAAGTTCAATATCCCTGTCACCGGCGCAGGAAGTGAACCTTCACAAATTTGATAGCCGCTCCCGGGTCAGGGGGATTTCTTTTTTTGCCGTGTCGGCAGGGAGGCTATAGTTCGTCTTTTACGTACCCCGCAATGTTGTAGGCATGGTCTGAAATCCGTTCCAGGTTTCCGATGATATCCAGGAATATCACCCCGCTTTCGGGAAGGCACTCATATCTTGCCAGCCTGGCAACGTGTTTATCCCTCAGCTCCTCTTCCGTGCTGTCCACCAAATCTTCAAACCGGATTACTTCCCGGATATTCTCCACGTCTTCCTGCTTTCTGGCTAAAACCGCATGTTCCACCGCACCGACGGCATAGGAATAAATCAGCTTCAAGTCCTCCTGGCCCATGGGCGAAAACCGGATTTCCCTCTGAATTTTACTCTCGGCCAGTTCCGCAATATTTTCCGCATGATCTCCAATCCGCTCCAGGTCGCTTACCGTATAAAGAAGATTCTTTACCTGCTCCGACTGTCTCTCCATCAGTGAAAGGTTGCTGACTTTCACCAGATATCCAGTCAAAGAATTTTCCATCAAATTGATGGTCTTTTCCTGGGCAAATATCTTCTCTACCGCTTCTCTGCTGCCATCCATCACAGCCTGAAGCCCCAGTTTTACGGTGTCAAGAGCCAACATCCCCATACGGACCACCTCCCGTTTAGCCGTTTCGATGGCAAAGGAAGGATTCTCCAGGATACGGTCATCCAGATGAGACAGGATTTCCTGCTCTTTGGTCTCTTCCGCCTTCACCTTTTTTTCCCGGACAATCTTCTCTGAAAGCGACACCAGTTTTCCTGCAAACGGAAACAAAAGAATGGTATTACTTACATTAAATACGGTATGAAAAACAGAAATCTGCGTACTGGTAACAGGAGCCGCCGCCCACCCCCGGTTCACCTGGAACAAAAAGAACATCACTGTGCCGGCAAATGCCGCTCCGATCACATTGAACAAAAGATGGATGACTGCCGCCCTTCTGGCTGTCCGGTGGGCGCCTGCACCTGCCAGAAGCGCTGTCACGCAGGTGCCGATATTCTGGCCCAGGGTAATATAAACCGCACAGTTCCAGTTGACGACACCATTCATGGCAAGGGTCTGTAAAATCCCCACCGATGCCGAAGAGCTCTGAATCACCGCCGTGACCACTATCCCGGCCAGGATTCCAAAGATGGGATTCCTCCCCAGGACGGAAAAAGCTTCCGCAAATACCGGGGCATCCCGGTATGGCTTAACCGCCCCGGACATAAAACTTAAACCCACGAACAAAAGGCCGAAGCCCACCAAAATGCTTCCGGCCTCCTGTTTCTTCTCCTTTTTTGCAAACAACAGAAAAAAGGCCCCAACCCCAATCAGCACCGGGGCAAAAAACTCCGGTTTCATGGCCTCTCCCCATTCGCTCATGGAAACAATCCAGGCCGTCACCGTTGTCCCGATATTAGCGCCCATGATCACTCCCACTGCCTGGGATAAAGATAAAATTCCAGCATTGACAAAGCCTACCACCATCACCGTAGTGGCGGAACTGCTCTGTATAATGGCCGTAATCACCGCTCCCAAAAGAATCCCCAGGATTCGGCTATCCGTCATGTACCCCAGCATCCGCTTCATGCGGCCCCCGGCCGCCTTCTGGAGGCCGTCTGCCATAATATTCATTCCATATAGGAACATCCCCAGGCCGCCAATAAATTCAAACAGCAGTTTTACATCATTCAGTGTCATTGATTTCTCCTCTGATCACACAATTTCCACTTATAGCATTTCCGCCATACAAACTTTCTATCAGGAAAAATCGCTTCTTCTGTAAAATTTATGTAAAACTGCCGTCCGGTTATTCTACGCTCTTCAAAGATTCTACCATGTCGATCTGCCTCAGCTTATAGAACATGGTCACATTGACCAGCACTGCAAAAAGCGCTGTCAGCCCTGCCCCCCACAAATAGCTCACCGGATGTACCACCCGGCCAAACATGATGAGATCCACCTCCACAGTCTCAATGACAAACCGGTGAAGGATATTCCCAAGGAAGACTCCGGCCACAATGCCGATTCCCGTTAAGAGAATATTCTCCCGGTAGACGTACATGGCCAGTTCCATATCGTAAAAACCCAAAAGCCGAATGGTGGCCAGCTCCCGCCGCCGTTCCGTGATGTTGATGTTATTCAGATTATAAAGTACCACAAACGCCAAAAGCCCTGCTGAAATAATCAACACCCATACAACGGTATCCAGGCTCTCCAGCATATCCAGGATGGTCTGGTTCATATCGGAAACCAGCACAACTCCAGCCACCGCATCATATTTCAAAAGCCTTCCGGCAAGTTCCCTCTCCTTTTCTTCCCCATTTTCCCTGAGCCTCACATATTCCGTATTATATTCCGGCTCTCTGCCAAAAATCTCCCGATAATAAACAGGAGACAGATACACATAGTGATATACATAATTTTCCGTAATATGTGATACCCTCACAGACACACTTTTTGTATCGCTTTCCTTCAAAACCAGGCTGTCCCCTTCTTTGATTCCAAGAGTCTTTGCCAGCTTTTCATTGATGACAGCCCCCTGGTCATCCAGGGTATATTCCTCTTTCGTTTTCCGATCCCGCAGCAAAAAGAAATCCGGGAAACAATCCATATCTTCCGGCACCACCACATTGACCTCCCTGGTGATGTTTCCCACTTGCCCATCCATGGCTTCCGTACAGGCCGTCAGATATTCTTCCACATCCTCATCATTCTCCAGAGCCTCACAAAGCTCCCTCCGTTCCTCCCTGCCGCTTTCCTCTTCAATGCCTGCCGTAAGGTCATAGTTCCACAGCACCCCGTACTGCGCGTCGGACACAGCATAGATGGAATCCCGCAGGCCGAATCCCACAATCAAAAGCGCCATACAGGCCCCAATTCCGAATACCGTCATCAAAAGGCGTTTTTTATAGCGGAGAAGATTTCGCAGGGTGGATTTCTGACTGAAATTTAAATGCCTCCATAAAGGCCGGACTTTTTCAAGTAAAATTTTCTTTCCTTTTAACGGCGCCGCCGGGCGCATAAGTTCGGACGGCTGAGCAAGCGTTTCTTTATAGCAGGCGGCAAGTGTGGCCCCCACAGTACAAAAAAGGGCAATGGCCGCAGCCGTCAGGGCATATCCCCAATTATATGGAATCCTGACGATGTTTAAATTTCCATACAGAATCTTATAAGCAGTGATAATCACCCAGGGAAGCGCCTTTTCCCCGACAAGAAATCCCAACACACTTCCGGCCAGCGTGGCGGATAGGGCATAAAAAACATATTTGGAGGCAATGGATAATGTCCCGTACCCCAATGCTTTCATTGTTCCGATCTCCGTCCGCTTCTCTTCCACCATCCTGGTCATAGTGGTCAGGCTCACAAGGGCCGCCACCAGAAAAAAGATCACCGGGAAGACCTTGCCAATGGCCCTGATCCTGTCGGCGTCATTGGCAAACTCCACATAAGACTGGACAGAATCCCGGCCCAGGACATACCACTCCGGTTCTTCCAGTCCATCCACCTCTTCTCTGGCCTCCTCAAGCTCTTCCTTTGCTTCGGCAATGGCTGTGTCTGCCTCCTCCCTGGCTTCTTCATATGCTTCTTTTGCATCAGCAAGCTCTCTCTCCCCGTCAGCCAGCTCTTCCTTTGCTTCGGCAATGGCTTCCTCTCCGTCAGCCACCTCTCTTCTGCCGCTTATGAGGTCTGCTTCCCCATCGGAGATTTTCCTTCTGGCCTCGGCAAGTTCCGCCTCCGCTGCCAAAAGCTCTGCCCGGCCTGTTTGGAGGGCGGCCTCCCCGTCGGTAAGCCCTCTTTCAAACTCCGAAAGCCCCTCTCTTCCTGCCAAAAGGGTGGCCTCCCCCTGCAAAAGTTCTGCCTCTGCTGCCTCCAAGGTTTCTTCTGCCTGCAAAAGCTCTCTTTCTTTCTCCGAAAGTTCTGTACATGCCTGTTGGTATTTTGCCTGTCCGGCCTTCCAAAGTTCCTCTCCTTCTGAAAGTTTTTCCAGGCTTCTTTCCAGCTCTTCCCTGGCGGCCGTCAGGGCTGCCATCCCCTGGACATACTGGGGATTATCTTCCGGGTTCAGGCCGGCTGCAATCAGAGAGTCTGCAAGCTGTGCCAGGGCAGCCCCTTGCATATCCAGGGTTTCTTCTGCCTCCGCTGCCTGGGCTTTTCCATTTTCCAGCTCCTCTTTCTGCCTGGAAAGTTCTTCTCCTGACAGGGCAAGCTGCCCTTTTGCCGCCTCCAGGGCAGCCCTGCCGTTTTGAACCTCGCCCTTTCCTGCCTCATACTCTCTTCTGGCCGCCGCCAGGGCCTCTTCTGCCGCCAAAAGCTCCTTCTGTTTTTCGGAAAATTGTTCTTTTGCTTCGGCAAGCGCTTTCTCACTGTCTGAAAAGCGTTCTTTTCCCTCCAGAAACTCCTGCTCCCCCTCAGAAAGCTCCCGCTTTCCTTCCGTAAGCTCCCTTTCGCCGTCGGAAAGCTTTCGTTTTGCGTCGGAAAGCTTCTCTTCATTTTCCCGGATTTCCCTGCGGCCGTCGGAAAGCTCTTCCTCCCCGTCGGAAATCTTCTGCCACGCATCCCGAAGCTCCTCTTCTGCCTCCAGTTCCTTTTGGTCAAGCTCCTCCTGGGCCTTGGTAAGCTCTGCCCAGGCTTCGGACTGTATATCAGCCAGCCGAATTTCACAGCGCCCTTTTGCAATGGCTTCCACACGGTTCTGAAGCTTCTCTGCCTCCTCTTTATATTCCTTACCGGCAGTGACAAACTCTTTCAGGTCATCAGACACTGCATAAATCTGAGTGTAGACTTCCAGGGCAAAATCCTCTGCCGGTATCACCACAAAACCTTTGATATCGCCATTTCCAATATGGGCCGTCCCCTTATTAAAATTCAGGTAATAGGGGCTGGTTCCAATCCCCACAATGGTATAAGTATCCCTTTTCAGGGTATCAGAAAGGGGGTCTTCCGTGCCGGACGATACCGTGATGGTATCTCCCAGGGCATAATCTTCCGTTATAAGAAGCTGCTCATCAATCAGGCACTCTCCCGGATTTTCCGGGAGCCTCCCTTGTTTCACCGTCAGTTTATTGACTTCTTTTGTCAAAGAAATCACATGGAGCACCAGCTCCTTTTCTTTCCTGGAACAAAGCACATCAACGGAATATTCCCCTTCCGCTGCAGTGATTCCTTCTATCTCCCGTATGCCGTCCAGGTCCGCATCCGTAAGCCCCATGGTGGAAATCACACGGATATCCATAAAATCGGCCTCATCCGCCAATGCATCCACCGAAAGCCGCATATCCGGTTCCGCCGCACGGATGCCTGAAAAAAATGCCACCCCCAAAGCCACAATAAACAAGATCGAGAGATAGCGGTTTAAGCTTTTCTTTATTTCCACAAAAAAATCTTTGCGCTGCGCTTTTTTCATTCTGCCTCATCCTCTGTCTCTTATCTAAAAGCCTACCATTCAATTTCTTCCACAGGAATCGGTTTCTCATTGACCTTTACGGAAGAAACCTTCCCGTTTTTGATTTTAAATACCCTGTCCGCCATGGGTGCGAGGGCCGAATTGTGGGTAATGACCACCACGGTCATCCCTTTTTTTCTGCAGGTGTCCTGTAAAAGCTTAAGGATGGCTTTGCCTGTCTGATAATCCAGGGCGCCCGTCGGCTCATCACATAACAGCAGCTTTGGATTTTTAGCCAAGGCCCTGGCAATGGACACCCTCTGCTGCTCGCCTCCGGAAAGCTGGGACGGAAAATTATCCATCCTGTCTCCTAACCCCACATCCTTAAGGATTTCTTCCGCATCCAGGTGGTCTTTACAAATCTGGAGGGCCAACTCCACATTCTCAAGGGCCGTCAGGTTCTGTACCAGGTTATAAAACTGAAAAACGAAGCCAATGTCTTCCCTGCGGTACTTTGTCATACGCCGGTTGTCAAACTTTGATATGTCTGTGCCGTCCACCAGCACCTGCCCGCCGGAAACACGGTCCATGCCTCCTAAAATATTGAGAACCGTCGTCTTTCCCGCCCCACTGGGGCCGACGATAACCACAAACTCTCCCTTCTCAATGGAAAAGCTCATATTATCCACCGCTTTAATGACAACCTCACCTGTCCCGTAGGTCTTCTTCACTTCCCTTAATTCCACAAACGCCATGGGATATCTCCTCCACCCTTTCCGCCTGTATGACCTGCCATTTTTCGTTTCTATCCCGCCGCCGCTTTTCAGCTCCAGGTTCCGCTTACGATTTTCTCAATGGCTTTTGCCGCCCCGTCTTCCCAGCAGGTATCTGTCTCATAGCGGGCCATGGCCTTCAGGCAATTTTCCCCATTACCCATAACAACACTGCAGCCTGCAAATTCAAACATGGAAATATCGTTGATACTGTCGCCCACCACTGCTGTTTCTTCCGCCCTGATTCCCAGCTTTCCGCACAATACGGAAAGGCCGCGCCCCTTGGAAGCCGTCTGACTGTTTAATTCCACATTATCCGGGCCGGAGGCCGATACTGCCATGGGAAATTCTGAAGTAATCCGCGCCGTCAACTCGGTCTTCCTCTGCGGCTCAAACAGCACGGCGAAAATCTTTTCTACGTCCGTCTTTTGCTCTGCCACATAATCTGCCAGGTTTTCCACACTTCCTCTTGTAAAATAATCGGTATTTCCATATCTGGCTATGATCCGCGGATCTGCTGTCTTTAAATTGATACTGCTCCCATTCATATGGACAGAGGGCTGCGTCCCATATTCTTCTATGATATGGAGCGCCTGCACCGCCTGTTTCCACGGTATCAAATCTGTATAAATGCTGTTCAGGCCCCTGCCATCCAGGATATTGGCCCCATTGGAAGTCAGGAAAAAAGAAAGGCCTGGGATTCCCCTTACTGCATCCGGAATATCTGTATAAGAACGGCCTGTGGCCGGAACCACAAAAATACCGGACTCAAGGGCGGCCCACATGGCTTCCCTGGTTCGCTTTGTTACCTCTTTATGACCCCTCAATATGGTTCCGTCCAAATCGAGAGCAATCAGTTTCACAGCCATACATCCACCTCCCATCCACCTTCCTTGTTCAATCATAACACAGCTTCTATTCAATTTCAATTTCCCAAAATTGTAAAAGCATCTTTGAATTGCGCCAGAAGGATTCTCCTGCTTCTTGACAGTCCCCTCGCAATATTGTACAATCATTTCCATATAATAGTTTTTAGGAGAGTGATATTTTTTGGACCCAAGTGACGTCATACAGATTGTCAGCCTCATTACCTTATTGTTTTTATCGGCATTTTTTTCTTCTGCGGAAACAGCGCTTTTAACCATCAGCCAGGTGCGCATCCGTACCCTTATCGAAGAGGGAAATAAACGGGCAGTCACCCTGGAGCGGGTGATCAGCAACAAAGGCAAAATGTTAAGCGCCATTTTAATCGGAAATAATGTGGTAAATTTAAGTGCCTCCTCCCTGATTACCTCCCTGGTCATCAAGAAGTTCGGCAGCGCTTATGTAGGGATTGCCACCGGTGTTATCACCCTGTTGATTTTGATTTTCGGTGAAATCTCCCCGAAAACCATGGCCACTTTAAAAGCTGAATCTGTGGCCCTCAGGATTGCCGGCATTATTTCTGCCCTGATGAAGATTCTGACGCCGGTTATTTTTATTGTCAATCTGCTGGCCAGAGGGTTCCTGCGTCTCATGAGAGTAGACCCTGATGCAAAAACCGACACCATTACAGAGCGGGAACTTCGTACCATTGTGGATGTCAGCCACGAAGAGGGCGTCATTGAAAGTGAAGAGCGGAAAATGATCAACAATGTGGTGGATTTTGGGGACGCCCAGGCCAAGGACATCATGGTTCCCCGTATTGATATGGTATTCGCCCGTGAAGATGCTTCCTATGATGAGCTTCTGAAAATTTACCGGGAAAGCATGTTTACCCGTATTCCTGTCTACCGTGACACCACTGATAATGTGGTCGGTATTATCAATATGAAGGATTTGCTGTTTTATAAAGATGAAACTCCTTTCCGGCTTCAAAATTATCTGCGGGAAGCCTACTTTACTTATGAATTTAAAAAGACCTCTGAGCTTTTCATGGATATGCGCCAAAATTCCGTAAGTCTTGCCATTGTACTGGATGAGTACGGCGCCACTGCCGGCCTTGTGACCCTGGAAGATCTGCTGGAAGAAATTGTAGGGGAAATCCGGGATGAATACGATGCAGATGAATTAAAGAGCCTTCAAAAGATCAGCGACCTGGAATACCGGGTGGAGGGTTCCATGAAACTGGATGATATCAATGATGCCCTGGAGCTTTCTCTTTCCTCAGAAAACTATGATTCTGTGGGCGGCCTCATCATCGGTGAATTGGACCACCTCCCCGTGGCCAGCGAAAGCATCATCAGCCAGAATATCCGCTTTGTGGTGGAATCTATGGACAAAAACAGGATTGAATGGGTGAAAATCTATTTGCCTGAACCGGAAGAAGCGGCTGAAGAAGTAAAAGAAACGGTCTGATATCAGAGTGCAAAAGCCCCCGGCCTTCCGGGGGCTTTTGTCTCTGATATTATTTCGATTTCACCAGAATCCCGTCCTTTTCCAGTCCCTCGTTCCGTTTCGCCCTCATGACGCAGTAGATAAAATCTGAAATGTAATAGAGGGCCCCTGCAATCACAAATATTTTTCCCACAGTCATGCTGTAGCTGTCCGACAACCGGGAAATCCATTTGTGGACAAAGGCAAACAGGCAGATGGCGTAAAGCCCCCATGCCAGGGTACTTTCCAGGCAGAGGATCCCCTGGTAATTGAAAGGTTTGTCTTTATAATCCCACCACACGGCCCCGAAGACCCGTATCATCACTTTTGCCACCAGAAACTCTAAGGCCGTAGCCGATATACAGCCCAGCACATAAAGTAACGGCCAGTTATGGGAAATGGGCCGGAACAAAAAATATGCCCCCAGAAACCCCACCCCGTAAATGGGACAGATGGGACCGCGGACAAAGCCGCGGTTGGTCAGCTTTTTATTGCAAAAAGACATGTAAATGGACTCCAAAAGCCAGCCCAACATGCTGTATAGCAGGAACCAGTTTACAAAATGGTAAAAATCTGTTGAAAATATCTTTGCACTCCACATATCGTTCCCCTTGTTTTCTCTTATGCCAAAACCTAAACTCTCACGCCAGCAATTCCAAAAGGATCTTATTGACCATAGCCGGATCTGCCTTACCTTTCATGGCTTTCATGGTCTGGCCCACCAAAAATCCCATGGCCTTTTTCTTTCCACTCTTATAATCTGACACAGACTGAGGGTTGTTTTTCACAATCTCCTCAATGGTTGCCCGCAAGGCCCCTTCATCCTGTACCATCACAAGGCCTTTTTCCTCCACATAGGAAACAGGATCCATGTCCTTTTGAAACAGAACCTCAAACACCTCTTTTGCCACCGTGCGGTTGATCTTTCCCTGCTCCACCAGCCCGATGAGGGCCGCCAGATGAGCCGGGCTGAAACGGATATCGCCGGCGCCCATATCCGCATCTTTCAGAAGCCTCATGGTTTCCACCATCAGCCAGTTGGACACCTCCTTGGGCCTGCAGCCCAGGGCAATGGTCTCCTCAAAGATATCTGCCAGCCGCTTTTCTGAGGTCAGAATATCAATATCGTATTCAGGAATCCCATACTCCTCTTTATAGCGGATTCGCTTTTCATCGCGAAGCTCCGGCTGCTGCTGCCTGATTTTTTCCAGCCATTCATCATCAATGATGACCGGCACCAGATCCGGCTCCGGAAAATACCGGTAGTCCTGGGCATCCTCCTTGGAACGCATGGCATAGGAACATTCCTTATTGTCGTCCCAACGCCTTGTCTCCTGAATCACCTGGCCTCCGTCCTCCAGAATATCAATCTGGCGATTTTTCTCCCCTTCTATAGCCCTGGCAATGGCCCGGAAAGAATTCAGGTTTTTCATCTCTGTCCTGGTCCCAAAAGTCTCGCTTCCCACTTCCCGGACCGACAGGTTTACATCAGCCCTCATGGAACCTTCCTGAAGTTTACAGTCGGACGCCCCCAGATACTGGATGATCAGCCGCAGCTTATCCAGATAAGCAATTACTTCCTCTGCGGAACGCATATCCGGTTCTGAAACAATCTCAATAAGAGGTACGCCGCTCCTGTTAAAATCCACCAGGGTACAGTCTTCCCATTCGTCATGAATCAGCTTGCCCGCATCCTCTTCCATGTGGATTTCATGGATCCTGACGGTTTTCTTTCCTGCCTCCGTCTCAATCTCAACGCTTCCGTCCCGGCAGATGGGCAGGTAAAGCTGGGAAATCTGGTAATTCTGCGGATTGTCGGGATAAAAATAATTTTTCCTGTCAAACTTGCAGTTTTGTGTAATGGTGCAATTTGTGGCGAGCCCCACTGCCGCCGCATATTCCACCACCTGTTTATTGAGGACAGGAAGGGAACCGGGCATCCCGGTACATACCGGACAGGTATGGGTATTCGGTTCTCCGCCAAACTGGGTACTGCATGAACAGAAAATCTTTGTCTTTGTGGCCAGCTCCACATGAACCTCCAAACCGATGACTGTCTCATACTGTCTGCTCATTGTTCAGAACCTCCTTTCCGTACCATGGCACATCTTTCATAAGCCCTGGTCTGTTCGTAAGCGTAAGCCGCACGAAGCAGCTTTTTCTCCTGGAAACAATCCCCGATCAGCTGCATACCGATGGGCAGACCGCCTTTATCCAGGCCGCAGGGTACGCTGATTCCAGGCAGCCCCGCCAGATTCACGGATATGGTATAAATGTCACCCAGATACATTTTGATGGGGTCACTTAAGCTTTCCCCAAGCTTCGGCGCCGTGGTGGGCGCCACCGGCCCGAGAATCAGGTCGTATTTTGCAAATGCCTTGTCAAAAGCCTGTTTAATCAGGGCTTTTGTCCGAAGGGCCTTTAAATAATAAGCGTCATAATAGCCGCTGCTGAGCACAAAGGAACCCAGCATAATCCGCCGTTTCACCTCCGCCCCAAAGCCTTCGGAGCGTGTCTTTTTATACATCTGGTGAAGTCCCGCAAAGTCTTCGCTGCGGTAGGCGTATTTGACCCCGTCAAACCGGGCCAGGTTGGAGCTGGCCTCCGCGGACGCGATAACATAATACGCTGGAATGGCATATTCCACCAGGCTTAAATCAAACTCCTCCAGAATAGCTCCTTTTTCTTTCAGGACCGCCGCCGCCTTCATGACGGCTTCCCTCACTTCATCATCCAGGCCCTTTCCAAAATAATCCCTGGGAATTCCGATTTTCATCCCCTTCACATCATCCACAAGTGCTTCTGTAAACCTGTAAGATTCCCGCGCCACGCTGGTGCTGTCTTTTTTATCATGGGAAGCAATGGCCTCCAGGATTATGGCGCAGTCGGTCACATCTTTCGCCACCGGCCCGATCTGGTCCAATGAGGAACCGTATGCGATCAGCCCATAGCGGGACACCGTTCCATAAGTAGGTTTAATGCCTGTCACTCCGCAAAAGGAACTGGGTTGGCGGATGGAACCACCCGTATCAGACCCCAGCGAATAAGAACACTCTTCTGCTGCCACGGCTGCACAGGAACCGCCGGAGGAGCCTCCGGGTACATGTTCCCTGTTCCAGGGATTCCTTGTCACGCCAAAACAGGACGTCTCTGTGGTGCTTCCCATGGCAAATTCATCCATATTGGTTTTCCCCACAATAACGGCCCCGGCTTTTTCCAGATTCAAAACAGCCTCCGCCGTATAAGTAGGTTTAAAATTTCCAAGAATTTTAGAACTACAGGTGGTCAAAATCCCTTTTGTGCACATATTATCTTTAATGGCCACCGGCACTCCGGCCAAAGGGCTGTCCGTCTCCCCCGCCAAAACCTGCTTCTGCACTTTTTCAGCCCTGGCAAGCACTGCTTCCTCATCCACCACTGTCACAAAGCTGTGGACATCCGCCTCCCTTGCCCTGATGGCAGCCAGCGAACTTTCCGCAGCCTCTTTCACAGAAACCTCACCGGACTTTATCTTTTTTCCCAGCTCTGCAGCTGTCAGACTCATCAAATTCACAGTATTTCCTCCTTTTATGCCCTGCCTGATTCACAGGCCCCTTTTACAGATTTATTCCACTGTCTTCGGCACCTTGTAGCAGCCGTCTTTCCGGTCAGGCGCATTTTCCAGCATATTTTCCCTGTCATCCCCGTTTTCTACGATGTCTTCCCGAAATACATTGTGTACCGGAAATACATGGGACATGGGTTCCACTCCCTCTGTATCCAGCTCGTTGAGCATGTCAATATAATCCAGCATATTGGCCATGTCTTCTTTTGCCCGCTCTTTCTCCTCCTCCGACAGCTCAAGCTTGGCCAGGATACCCACATAATCAATGGTTTCATCTGAAATCACATTCTTTGCCATATCTGCTCCTTTCCTGATTACAGGACAATTATTCTGTCAAAATCCAGGTACAGGAAGCCTGTGAAATTAAGAAACCCCGGAACATACGCATGCGTATATTCCGGGATGAATCCGCTTTTCGTTCCAGAACCTGCAGTTTCCTTCCAAATCTCATCTCTTTATCCCCGGAAACCGTATTTATCGTATCACAGTTTTTTGGGGTTGACAAGGGGAAATCAAAACCTTTAACCACGGATGTCTTCGTCGCCAGGATCATTTTCACCAGACGTCGGCTTTTCATCGTCTGAGGACTCACCTGCTGCTTCGTCTGCAGTTTCTTCTGAAGATTCATCTGTGGCTTCTTCTTCTCCATCGGCTTCTTCTTCCTCATCGTCGTCGGCAGGATTATAGTACACAGACGCCCTGGACGCCACGGAAGGTTGGCTGACATCCGGCTTCGTAAGCAGGCCGCCAAGCAGACCGCCCTTTACAGGTTCCTCCGGAGTCTCTCCCCGTTCGGCCATCTCCGCTGCCAGTTTCTCCGCTTCTTCCTGGTCTTTCGCCTTCAACATATTCCGAAGCCGCCAGCTGGAGATCAGAATCCATATGGCCGCTGCCACAAAAATCACAACAAAGGCAATGCTGATGACCGTATCCCGGCCCGGTTTCACCCTGCCGTCAATCAGTTCCTTTGCCGTCATATAAGCCGTATAAAGGAGGTAGACGCCGGCCACTCCATAAAGCCCCATGATCATCCTGTCGTTGCGCTCTCTCTTTTTCGCGCCAAACAATCCGCGCCGCTCTTCCGGTTCTCCTCCGGCCTCCGGCGCAGTCTCTTCCGATTCTGTTTGCTCGTTTAACAGTTCACTTCTGTCTTCTGTTTTCTTTTCTTCCAAAATTTTTACCGCCTTCCCGGCACATGTGCCTTTTCCATTCTATCATTAACCGGCGGGAAAAGGCAACGGTTTTATTATTTTTTCACAGAATCAGAAGTTCCTGCCTCCTCTACCTTATGTTTCAGAGCCGCTATGTAACGCTTAAGCCAGGCCGGCACCGGGGCGCCCATGCGCCCCGCGTTCTCGATCACCGACAGCATTTCGTTGAGCAGATACCAGACCGTAACCATCAGGCCAAATATCGCCGTTCCCGGTATTTTTTGTCCCAAAGCTGCCGCCACGCTTACAATCACGTAATCAGCCGTCATGGCCACGGCAATTACGCACAGATAGCCCACTTTTTTGATGATTCCCCTGACGCCTTTTTTGCTGTCCCATCCACAGGCGGAATTCTCTGGATGATCTACTGCTTCCGCCATTCCCGCCATCATTCCGGTGATATAATCTACCGCCATCATGCCCGTTAAGAGAATGAGCGCCGGAAACAGAAGTCCAAGCTTTGCACTGATGTAGGCCAGCACACCAGATAAAAATACCTGAATCATTTCTACATATTTCATCTTTTACTCCTCTCGTTTTCTTTATAAAAGTGGTGAAACACCTACAGATACAAGTATTTCTACCGTCAGTTAATACCTGATTTTCCTCAACATCTGTTCCAGCGTCTTTTTGATCGTTGAGTCGATCTGACTTTGGATACTGTTCACATTATTGCGGTCAACATTCCCATTGATAACAACTTCATTATTATTCACGATATTAATATCATTATTCGTAGGTTTAAAA
>JAAWCJ010000029.1 GCA_022793195.1 Lachnospiraceae bacterium
ATGTCTGAATCTCAGCAGCAACCTTTTCTTTATTTTTACTGGACAACAGCCTTTCATAGAAAAAAGTATTTATCTGACGTTCAAGCTGTCTGGTACTCCATCCAAACTTTACCGCTTCCTGCATATAAAATTCCCTTGCGTTATCGTTTTCTACTTTTATTAAAAGCCTATAATGCGTCCAGCTCAATTCGTCACGCAGTGCGTGACCATTTGGAAAAGTTAAATAAAACTGCCGCATATATTTTAAATTAGTAACCGTAAAACCTTTCCCAAAATCATGCGTCATCTGCTTAGAAAGTTCTTTCAGCAATCCTACGCCATATTCCGCCTTTTCATTTCCGCCCTGCTCTTCTACAATGGATTTGCCAATATTCCAATATGCTTCCACCATTGCAAAATTAGCAGTCTGGTAGACCTTGTTTCTTGCAGCAAGCAATATATTCCTTATTTCATTATAAAAATTCTGATTCACCCCAGATTCCCCTTTCACAACATATTTATAAAAATCCTTTTATAGTTCTTTTCAGTCAGCCCTTTATTCTCTCTTGCAATGACAGAATTATCTACATATACCCTAACAGATGTTGCTTTTCAATTTTCATTATTTAAATACCATAATAGAATTAGAGAGCGAATTCTATTATCTATATTTTATTATAGTTCATTTCTCACCATCTCACAATGCAGAAGCAACACACTCGTAATGCAGCATGAAGGCTTAATTTGCAGAGAGGCGTACTGAATAGAGGACAACGCTGAAAAACTGCCAAATCATGCAGACTGGAGCGTGTGTGTCCTTGTCAACCGACGGTAGAATCAAACAGTCAACAAAGGACATGAAAAGAGAAAAAATTTAAACGCAAGCAAAAAAATACTGTACAGGCCGTTAACTGTATTAATGTGGTCCATATAGTATTTATTCAGTTGCATCTATTATGGATAAAAGAAAACGATGTGAGAACATGAAATGCCAAATATAAAGCCGATATCAGATTTAAGAAACTACACAGCAGTTGTAAATGAAGTATCTTATGGCAACAGGGTTTACCTTACCCGAAACGGACATGGTACATGTGCTATTATTGATATACAGGAATTGGATGAATTAGATAAGCAGAAAGCATTAAATCAATTATTGCTAAAATTACAGGAGGCTGAACATTCTGCTATTACCGAAGGTACTATATCTGCTGATGAATTGGAAAAAGAGTTGGGGGTATAATGATGTGGGCAGGCTGGAATATTCACGATTTATATAGCATTGTGCCCCCCTGCATCCTACCGCTCATGGATGGCAAATTTTGACGAAGTTTTCATAAATCTACCTCTTTCGGAAAAAACCGTCCCTGTCCGGGGAAAAACCGTTCAAAAACCGCCGGTACTTGAAATTTTCAAATGTTAATGCAGAAAATTTCTTAGTACCGCTGCTAGTCTTTGAGGTGCTGAGTGCCAGTGGCACTCGTTTAGCACGGACCGAAGCGGAGCGGAGACGGGGAGCGTGTTTTGACTGGACAGAGCCGCTTTTTTTCTGGAAAGGTATGCCTATAAAAAACGGCAGATATCAACGGCAAGTTTTTCTTCGAGATCAATCAGCTGTTTCGTGATGTCCTTTGTTTTCTCGTCGGCTGCATTCCCTGTTTTGGCCAATATTATTCTGCCTTTCACCAGGACGCGGCCGTATAATCAGAGCAAAATTCAAATTCCTCCGCCCCGCTCTCTAACGGGGCGGAATTTTCTCATACTCAGTCTCCATCCTCAAGGGGAGCAGTGGAGATCCACATGGCGGGACGGACGCCCTGCCAAACAAATTCGTCGCTACTGTCCACAATACTTCCATCGACTTTTACATATGGAGCTTCCGTATTATCCCCTGCTAAACGCAGCCACCACGGCTTGCTTGTACCGGTGCCAATCTCATTGCAGCTGCGGTCAAGATTATCCGGAAAAAAGGAAGAAACCTCATCTTTGGAAAGCAAAAATAGTTTATCGTTGGTGCTCCTTCCATTCCCCACATTCACCTCTGCCTCTAAAATTCGTCCTTGTTCAAATTCATTAAACGCCTTCCCATACAGCTTCTGATTCAGGTCTTGGCGAATCAAACAACCTTCCCAACTGATTATTGTGTTATATGCTGAGCAGTAAGGCATATCCCACAAACTGTACTTGCTGACCACTAAAATCCTATCTTCCTCTTTCGCGAGAACCTTCCATTCAACATTTTCCTGTCTATAATCTGCAGACGGGTTATAGACACCAAAATAAAAGGAATCTCCGACTGATACTGCCTGTAAAATCTGCACTAATTTTTCCTGGCTGTCTTTGTAGTCACTTGATTCCCGAAAGGCAGTAAAAGCTTCGTAATCGTTGCCCGCTTCCAGCAATTCGATTCCCGTTTGGTACTTCCTAACATACCGCCGGCAAAGCGATGCTTTCTCCGGACTGCTTTTATAATCTCCCAGTCCCTCAAAAATCTCAACAGCTTCATCGTAATTTCCCGCATCCATATAATCCAATGCTTTTTGATACTGGCCTGACAATTTTTTCAGATTTATTATATTCCATACAACAAAAGCAGCAACACAAGCAAAAACAACAGTCGCAACAATTATAAAAATTTTTCGATCCCGTCTGCGCCTTTTTTCCGCCTGCCGCTTTTTCTCCGCCTCCTCTTCCTCTTTCATTCTTTTGATCTCTTCAATCTTTTCCCGACAGAGGGCCGCCTGTTCGTCCGCATCCTTCCAGCCGGGGATCAACTTAAACTGTTCAAGGGAATCCTCATAAGAACGGAGAAACGTCCCCTCCATCCTGCCTTTTGCAGAGCGGTAAATAAGGTCGTTTCTTTTCTCCGTACACTCTTTCCCCAGGATATCCGCATCCCTGTAACCCGGGATTTCAGAAAAAAGCCCGGCAGCTTTCCCGTAAGTATCTGCCGATACTGCTTTTTCCATCACAGCGCAGGCTTCCCCATAAACCGCTTCCTGCCGCCTTGTCTCGTTGCGCTCAACGATATGGGCAACGTAGCCCTTCAGGGCTCCCGCCGTCTTTTCATCCCCAAAGCGCACGGCTTTTTGGTAATTCCTTTTGTCATCAAAAGGGAAATCCAGGTCTCTTAGTTCTTCCTCCCTGTGGACATGCAGCTCCGCCATCAGTTTGCCGAGGTATGCCTTTGCGTTTTCCGGCTCCTGATCCAGCACCCTTTCACAGTATTGGTCCGCGTCCACCCACTCCCCGTCCTCCAGGAACATAAACACCCTCTTAAGAAGGGCGGCCACACCGGCACCTCCTCTGCCGTCCGTTCCGGAAACAGGTTCCTTCTCCCCTTTTGGACCGTCGGAAGCCAGGATCTTCTTTATGCCGCGGATCAGGTCCTGCATAAAGCCCAGCTCCGACATATCCTGCGCCTGGAGATGGGAAAATTCCTCCGGCAGGTCATAAGGATCCATGTCCCTGTAAGCAGGAATCAGGGTCTTTTTCCTGTCCTTTTTGCTTAAAGCCAGATAACGGCTCCATTCATTCTTCACCCAGGCGGCGTTATAGTACTCCTGCTTCGTCCCCAGGACCACCATGACGCGCGCACTGTTTAACGCGGCAAATATGTAAGGCTCGTAAGCCGTCCCCAGCTTGTCCTCCAGGGTAATCCTGGAGAAGAACACCTTAAAGCCCTCCTCGGTCAAGTGGTGGTAGATGTCGTTGGCCAGGACGCTGTCGGGCGTCCGTTTCCCATACCGGTCTGTCTCTTTATAGCAGAGAAAAACGTCAAAGGGCTCTTCTTTTTCGGAAATTTCCAGAATCCCCTTCTGAATCTCATCGATGGCTTTCGCCTCTTCCTCGTAGACTGCCCGCTGCGCACCGTCGGCGTACTGGAGAGCAGACTTATAATCCCCGTCCGCAAAGACAGATGTGAACTGGGTACGGTTTACCGTGGGAACCCGCCTGTGTGTCTCCTCATCCTCCACATATTCAATGCCGTAGCGGCATAAAACCAGCGACCAGTAGGCTTCCGCGTCTTCCTGGTCTTCATTCAGGATCTGCTCGTAAATTCCCATGGCCTTGTCGTACTCATTGTTCCGGCGGAAATGGTTGGCGCGGTCATAGAGGTTCCTGCGCCTGTCATTGTCCAGCTTGGGAATGGTCTGCTTTGTCCCGCAGTACTCACAGACTGCCACTGTTTCCTTTTCCTGTAATTCCAGGGTGCCTCCGCACATTTTGCACTTAAAAACAGACATTCTTTATCCCCCCGTATAAAATTTTGTTTTTTAACCCATATAATGATTTTTACGTTCCAGCGCTTCAAGTGAAAAATCAAGGATTTTCTCTTTTCTCTCAGTGAGCATCAGCCAATAAAATTTCTTCTGCAGCTCGCTTATAAATGGTGTAGACTTTATCAATTCCCGGATGCTCTCCATATCAATTCGTGGGACAATACGCATTAAAGCATGATTACAGTCTTTATTTTGCAGCGATGAGATAAAATCAAAATATTTAATTCTTTTACCATTTATCATAATAGCAGAAGTCGGAATCTCATAAATCCGGTAATTTCTCGCTTTTTCATCTAAAAAGACGGACTCCATAATATTTTCGTCTGCCTGGGGATAAAGGCTGCTTCCGCAGTCATATACCGGAGCCAGTTCCATCGCGTCTGTGACGGTATTATAAAGAAATCCCCAGTTCCCATTATGTCTGTCCCAGTTTCCAATCAGGGCGTCTATGATAAACATATCCCAAAAACGTTCTGAAAGAATCCGGCTGTCGATCACCGCCTGCTCTTCAAATGTATTCTGTATATCGGAAAGCTCAGTTCCATAACCACTCCTCTCAGAATCAATCATCTGGTTTTTCAGAGAACCAAAATCCTGTAAAACAACGCCCGGCCTGGTAAAATCTCTGCACGCAGCCACAATCTTTTCTTTTCCTTTTACCGTAAAAGCCCCCAACAAAGTTTTCTGTACAGGAACCCCTGCAATTTCATAAATCTGGCAGCCGAGATATTCTGAAAAACAACTGTTGCTGTAACTCATATCTTTGTTTTTTGTGGGCGCGGGAGGGAATTTTAACATATACTGTTCTCCCTCGTATATCACAGAAATCTTATTTCCATTTGCCCCTGCGTACATTTTATTTCTCTTTTGAAGCCCTGTAAAATCAATGGGCGGCATACTCTCACACCCTTTCCATCCTCAAATACTTTTCCCGAAGATGCCATGCCTGTTCTGTACTGATGATCAGGTTCACTTCAGCATTGTTGATATCGCTTTGAAGGCGGCAATAATCACAGTCCCAGTAAAGGTATGTCTCCCCGCCATCAATTTTTTCCCATGCCTCTTTCATGGCCGCAATAGATTCTTTAAGAAAATCGGGAAGTCCATGCTCCAGATATCCTTTATCCTGCGGCAATCCTGTTTCATTGTCGTAAGGTGATAAAGAAGATTTCTCCTTCTCTTTCATTACCATTTCTCCCTTTATTTTAGCATCCTGCATTTCTGGTTCCGGCTATGGAGAATCGCCGCCGTCTCTTTTGCCAGCGTTTTTGCTTCCGCGGTATTCTCCTTTTCCACTGTCCGGGAAAACAGGGCGAATTTCTCCGCGATCTCCGATTCTGTTCCAGCCAGGGAAACATCCGACATGGGGTCGGAATACCGCGCTGCCTCGTAAACCTCTTTGCAGGCTGCCCTGATTTCTTCTGAACCGGCTTTCTCCACAAGGCTTTTTGCCTCAGCCGTCAGGTTTTTTATAAAAAAAGTCTGGGCCCTGGTCGTTTCGTCCACCTGTCCCGCAAAATCCGCCTCCGCCTTTGCCCCTGCCGAAGCGGCAGCCGTAAAGGCAAATACACCTACACAGAAGGAAACCCCCGCCCACACCGGGAATCCCGGAACCACCATCAGCAAGATTCCGCATAAGACGGTGGCAGCCAGCCCCATATAACTGACCAAAATCATCGGGATACCGTAAAACAGCTTCTTCCTGTTTGTTCCCCTCAAGGCCAGAAAAGCGCAAAGGTACTGCCCGATAAAGGCCAGCGTGACCAGCCAGTAGGCCGCCTTGCCGCCTGTCCCGACAGGCGGTATGGTAAAATAAATAATCTGGAAGGCCAGAAAAAACACAGCCCATATAAAATCATACACTCTGATTCTTTTATTCATAGCTTTCCCCCCTCTTTGTCCCGCATTTCGGACAGAATTTTCCGGGACGTTCAAACACGTATCCGCAGTTTTGGCATTTGGATTCCTCTTTGGGAACCGGCATCCCGCACTCATCGCAGAAAGCCGCGCCGAAAGAAAGCTCCGACCCGCAGTTTTCGCAAAATCCCCCTGTTTTTGCAGGCTGTAGGGCGGACTGCGAAGAATCCTCCTGTTGAGGCTGTAACGGCTGCCGGGTGGCGGTATCCACTGCCCCTCCGATAGCGCCACTCACCAGGCCTCCCACGGCTCCCCCGACGCCCGCCATGGTGCCAAAGCCGACCCCCATGTTGGTAAACTGGCCCACCGATTCATTCCGGGCCACCTCTTCGGCCACATCAAATCCTCTCTCCTGCTGGTAAGTATAACCTTCCTGGGCACGTTTTGCCGCCATAGCCTGGGACTCAATAACCGTCTTCTGAGCCTGTGTCTGCGCTTCGATCACCGCGGTCTGCTGGCGCAGCTTCGCCTCCGCGATGTCGGCATACTGGCGGAAATAAAGCTCCTTGAATTTTTCATACTGGCGTTCTCCGTCGGGCCTGACCACGTTTGTCACAAAAAACCGCTCCAGGGATATGCCGTAGTCTGCGAAATCAGGGATCAGCAGCCTGTGGATATTTTCAGAAAAAGATGTCAGGTGCTCGTCCAACTCGAAAATATTGATGGAATCCGCCTTCATCACCTGCGCGATATAAGTCTTAACCCGCGTCATCAGAAAAGAGCGGAAGAACCCAATCAGTTTCTCCTGGGAAAGAAGGCTCTCCGTGCCCACCAGCTTTAGCAGCAGCTTTCTTCCGTCCTCCGCCCGGAGGCTCATCTCGCCGGAGGCCCCGACGGAAATGGGAAACCCGTAGGTCGGCTCCATATACTGTACTTTACTGTCCGTCCCCCATTTCACGGACATCTGCTCCGCCTTGTTGATAAAATACACTTCGCAGTGAAAGGGGGAAACACCGCCTGTTGCCAGATTCAGAAGCTTTCCCAGAATCGGAATATTCTGCGTCTCAAGGGTATATCTCCCCGGCCCGAAAAGATCCAGCGCCTGGCCGTTCATAAAGAAAACGGCCTCCTGGCTCTCATGGACGATCAGCTGGGTCAGGCTGTTGAAATCTTCACTGGGGTGTTTCCAGATAAACGTGCTGTTATCCCCCTCATATTTGATAATCTCCGTAATTTTTGCCATAATATGTCCTCCCCCCATCGCCTTCCCGCCTCCGGGCGGAGGCGATGTTTTTCGTTCATACTTTTATCCCCGTGTTTTTCCATATCGGTCTGATTTTTTCTATTTTCAGTATACCATGATACCCCGCCCGGCCACAACCTTTTTACAAAAACATGGCTACCCCGCAGGTTTTTCATTTCCCGCAGGGCAGCCATATTCTATAAGGAAAATACGATATAACTCTTTTATGCTCTTACTCTCACCTTCAGGGCCCGGCTCTCCCTGTAAGGCCTAAACAACAGGTACAAAATCCCCGTCGTGAGAACCGCCGCAGCGGCCGTGCCGACTACATGGACGTTTCCGGTGAAAAAAAGGCCAAGCTGATACACAATAAACGCGATTACGTAGGCAAATACGCACTGGTATCCGATGGCAAACCAGGTCCACTTCGCGCTGTTCATCTCCCGTTTGATTGCCCCGATGGCAGCGAAGCAGGGAGCGCAGAGCAGATTGAAAATCAAGAAGGAGTAAGCCGCCAGCGGCGTGAACGCCACGCGCATATTGGCCCAGATCTGCCATCCGTTTTCCGCCACCTCCTCAAATCCTCCGAAAAGTACGCCGAAGGTGCCGACCACGTTCTCCTTTGCAATCAGGCCGGTGACGGACGCCACGGCGCCCTGCCAGTGACCCCAACCTAAAGGTGCAAAAATCCAGGCGATACCTTTTCCGATGACAGCCAGGATACTCTCATCCATCTCCACTGCCCCGAATCCATTTTCACCAAATCCGTAAGAAGAAGTAAACCATACCAGGATGGTCGCCAGAAGGATAATGGTTCCCGCTTTCTTTATAAAGGACCATCCTCTCTCCCACATGGAGCGGAGGATACTACCCACAGTGGGCATATGGTAAGCGGGAAGCTCCATGACGAAGGGCGCCGGATCTCCTGCAAACATCCTCGTTTTCTTTAATATGATACCGGAAATAATAATTGCCGCAATTCCGACAAAGTAAGCGCTGGGAGCTACCCACCACGCCCCGCCGAACATGGCGCCTGCAATCAGGGCAATGATGGGGAGCTTCGCCCCGCAGGGGATAAAGGTGGTAGTCATGATGGTCATCTTCCTGTCACGGTCGTTCTCAATGGTCCTGGAAGCCATGATTCCGGGAACGCCGCAGCCCACCCCTACCAGCATAGGAATAAAGGATTTCCCCGAAAGGCCGAATTTCCGGAAAATCCGGTCCATGATAAAAGCGATACGGGCCATATAGCCGCAGCTTTCCAGGAACGCTAAGAACAGGAACAGCACAAGCATCTGGGGCACAAAGCCTAACACCGCCCCCACACCGGCCACGATGCCGTCGAGAATCAGGTCGTGGAGCCATCCGGCGCAGCCCACAACTTCCAGCCCGTTTTCAATGATACCTGGAATTCCGGGAACCCATATCCCGTAACTTGCCGGATCCGGTTCTTCCAGCTCTGCCGCCGCCAGATAGCTGTCATAGGTGACTGGAATCTCCTCTTCCACATTTCCTTCATCGTCATAGAGATATGCCGTGGTGGTGATGTTTTTCGCTAAAATTTCATCCAATACGGTTTCCTCATCGGAAGAGAGGGCTTCATCAACGGCTCCCGCTTCTTTTGCAGCATCTAAAAATGCTTCTTTTACGGCAGCAGGGACAACATACTCTTCGGCAGCTTCCTCATACTCGCCGCGCCCCATACCAAACAGATACCATCCGTCGCCGAACACACCATCATTGGCCCAGTCGGTGGCAATGGTGCCCACAGTACTCACTGAAATATAATAGACAATAAACATAACAAGGGCAAAGATCGGAAGAGCCAGGAAACGATTTGTCACCACTCTATCAATTTTATCTGAAACGGATAACTGTCCCGCTCCCTTTTTCTTATAGCATCCTCTGATAATAGAAGCGATATAAACGTAACGCTCGTTGGTGATAATGCTTTCCGCATCGTCGTCCAGCTCTTTCTCCGCAGCCTGGATATCTTCTTCGATGTGAGCCAGCGTTTCCTTATCCAACTGAAGTTTATCCAGCGCTTTGCTATCCCGCTCAAAAATCTTGATGGCATACCAGCGCTGCTGTTCCTCCGGCATGTTATGTACCGCAGCCTCTTCAATGTGGGCCAGGGCATGTTCCACCACACCAGAAAAGCTGTGGGCCGGTAACGTCTTCGACTCTTTGGCCGCCTTTACCGCAGCTTCCGCAGCCTCCATGGTTCCCGTCCCTTTCAGGGCGGAAATCTCCACCACTTTGCAACCCAACTGCCTGGAAAGCTCTGCCGTGTCAATTTTATCCCCGTTTTTTTGTACCACGTCCATCATATTGATGGCCACCACAACAGGAATCCCAAGCTCTACAAGCTGAGTGGTCAGGTAAAGGTTTCTCTCCAGGTTTGTACCGTCAACAATATTTAAAATCGCATCGGGCCGTTCTCCCACCAGGTAATTTCTGGCCACCACTTCTTCCAGTGTATATGGGGAAAGGGAATAAATACCGGGAAGGTCCATAATTTTCACGTCATCATGCCTTTTTAGCCTTCCCTCCTTTTTCTCCACAGTGACTCCCGGCCAGTTTCCCACAAACTGATTGGAACCGGTCAGCGCATTGAATAATGTCGTCTTTCCGCTGTTGGGATTACCCGCAAGGGCAATTTTCATACTCATAGCTTTTTATCCTTTCCATATTATTAGTCTTTGCTAACTTAAGCCTCAAAAAATAAACGCTGCCATACTTACTGACTGACCTCAATCATCTCTGCATCCGCTTTTCTTAAGGAAAGTTCATATCCCCTCACCGTCACCTCCACCGGATCTCCAAAAGGAGCCACTTTTCTCACGTAAATGTCCACGCCCCGCGTGATTCCCATGTCCATGATCCTGCGTTTTACCGCGCCTTCCCCATGGAGCTTCACTACTGTTACCGTATCACCGATTTTCGCCTGTTTCAATGTCTTCATACCATATCCTCCTGAATTCCATGGCAACACCTGACTTTCTCGCTGCCTTATCCGATACCGGTCTCTACCATAATCTTCCCTGCCATCTCTTTGCTGACGGCCACCCTTGATTCTTTCACATTCACAATCAGATTTCCTCCCATGGTGGAAATAACTGTAACCGTACTTCCTGATACAAAGCCCAGATTCTCCAGATGGGCCCGGATCTCCGGTTTCCCTCCCACCTTCCGAATCATGTTTTCCTCTCCGATTCCTGCCAGTGTAAGCGGCATCATATCCATCCCCCTTTCCAGTAAGTGTCTACTAACACATATTTCAAAATTTTAGTTAGACTTATCTAACCAAAATATATGTTAGCACTCCCTAACTTATTTGTCAATTACTTTTTTCCACTTTTTTGTAATCCTTTTTTGTCCACAGTATCCTTCAGTAAACCGCACAGATTAAATTCCTTCGCATACCATGAATATAAAGGAGATGAATCCATGGGAAAAAATGACATGTTCTGTTTTAATACAAAAGAATATCTGAATACCTTTTACTGTATCCTGGACCAGATGATACAGGAGATGACAACGGCAAACCTGACAGAGAGCATTTCCAATAATTTTATTGTCCAGATGATTCCCCATCATCAGGCAGCCATCCAAATGTCAAAAAATCTTTTAAAATACAGTGAATTTTGCCCTCTGAAGACCATTGCTTCCCAAATCATTGAAGAACAGACAAAAGGCATTGCTGAAATGGAATCCCTGTTAAAATCCTGTTCATGCCTCATCAACTGTGACAAGGATCTCTGCCTTTACGACCGCAGGGTCTGTCAGATCATGGAAGTGATGTTCACCGATATGGAATACGCCCGTGCTACGGATTCCATTGATGCAAATTTTATAATGGAAATGATTCCCCATCATCTGGGAGCCATCTCCATGGCAGAAAATGCCCTTCACTATGAAGTCTGCGACGGACTCATCCCCATCCTGGAATCCATCATCAGCTCCCAAAGGCAGGGCGTACGCCAGATGCAGTGCCTGCTGCGGAGACTGGGTTATTAGCGTAAAAATCAAAGATTCGGGAACGACATGATATAAATTCTGTCTATTCCCCGCCAAATTGCATGGCAGGTTCGCTTTCTGCGCTGGTGACGTGAATATTGAATCCCTAAATGTTCTGAATCTTTAAGCAGCACAACAACTGGCAACCGGCTTATGACCCGCCGTCCGTGGCGGCATAAAACCTTTTGTCGTATAGGGACTTCGTTCCCCATACGCCAAAAGCCCTCCGGAGGAAGCGCAGTTCGCGGGAAGGAAATTAGCCTTTCAGGCACCGCTCACGCGCGGTGATTGCGCAAGGCGCAATCTTTTTTAGACGTCCTGTCCGGAAATTGCCGGGATATTCTACAGAACATTAAGGGCTTCTAATATTCCCGTCAATGCGCAATACACGAAACCTGCCATGCAATTTGGCGGGGACAGACAGAATTTATGTCATGCCGTCCCCGAATCCTTATTTATTTTTTCGCATTAAACACTTCCCGGTCAAGTTCATTGACATTTGCCGCAATGGTAACCATGCCCACCGTATCGCTCGTGACATTCAACATGGTTCCCACAAAATCAATGAGGACATAAATCCCCGCAATGATGGCCACCATCTGAGCATCCGGAAGCCCCATAGTATTCAGGCAGATGGTGCACATCATAATACCGCCGCCGGGGATTCCCGCCGCTCCGGCCGACATCACCACGCACAGGATAATCGTAAAGATAATCTGAAGCGGCTCAAGTGGACATTGAAGGCATATGCCGCAAACAGTACATAACAAGTATACTCCACCGCTGCGCCGTCCATATTGATGGTGGCAGCCGGGGCAGTCACCAGGTTCACAATATCATCCGGCACCCCGCATCTCTCTTTTGCCGTCTTCATGGTGACAGGGAGCGTACCCACGCTGGAACAGGTGGAGGCTGCCATCACCATAGTGGGAAATGCATTTTTGTAAAACTGGATGGGGCTGACCTTGGCAAATACTTTCAGCACAATCGGGATAAACAGGACCAAAAATGCCAGAAGCCCAGCATAGTAAGCGCCCAGCATCTTTGCGACGCCTGACACCACCTCCAGTTTTGTGGTGCCGATCATGTTGGCGATCAGGGCAAACACGCCGATGGGCGCCAGGCGGATCACAAACCCCACCATCTTTGTCATGACGTCATTGACGCCCACCAGAATTTTAAAGAGCGCTGCTCCTGTTTCTGTCTTTCGGACAGATGCCAGCACTGCCCCAAACGCGACGGCAAAAATAATGATCTGAATCAGGGAGCCGTTGCTGAAGGAGGCGAATACATTGTCGGGAATCCATTCCACAAAAGACTGTACCACATCCACTGAGGCCGTTTCCGTCACGGCATCGCCCAGGTTCACGCCCTGCCCTGCTTTTGTCACAACCATGGCGATCACTCCGAAAATCGCCGCGCAGGTGGAACTGATAAAGGTGTACCCCAGAAAAGACAGACCGATTTTCTTTAACCGCGCAATATCCATCACATTGGCGACGCCGGTGATGATACTGACAAGAATCAGGGGATACACGCACATTTTCAGAAGCCGCATGAAAATGCTCCCGATAAAACTGATATACGACGCTTTTTCTCCCAGCAGGAAACCCGCCCCGATACCGAACAGCATCGCGATCAGAAGCTGAACCGGCAGGCTTAATTTTTTCTTTTCACTACTCATTCCCATTCCCTCCTCATTGCAAATTGTAAAAATGAACCAGTCTCTTAATCCCTTCCTGCAGATCCTCTCCCTTTGAAGCCAGAGAAATCCGCAGCCATCCCTCCCCGTTTTCGCCGAAAGTCTGCCCCGGCGCCACCGCAACCTTCTCTTTCAGCAGCAGTTTTTCCGCAAACTCAGTGGAATCCTTCCCCTCTATGCCAACCCACATATAAAATGCGCCTCCAGGCAGAAAATATGAAATTCCGGCTTCTGCAAACAGAGCCGCAGCCAGATCCCGGTTATCCTGATAAGTCCTTCGCATCTCCTCCACACATTTCTGGGGTCCCCGGATCGCAGCCACGCCCGCCATCTGGTTGGCCCCCGGCACAGAAGAAATATATGCCTCCTGAAGTTTCATCATTGTCTGGATAATTCCTGAATCCGCCAGGAGATACCCAATCCTCCATCCGGTCATCGCATAAGTTTTTGAGAGGGTATGCGCGGCAATCACCTTTTTTTCCGTGTCCATGGCATAAGGCGTCACCATATCCGTGTCGTAGACGATTCTCTCATAAGCCTCGTCGCTGAGCAGGTAAAGGTCATGCCGCCCGGCAAATTCCAGCAGTTCCCTCATCACTTTTTCCGGGAACACCACGCCCAGCGGATTCGACGGGGAATTGACCACCAGAAGCTTTGTCCTTTCTGTAACCAGTTTTTCCAGCTCCTCTGTCACCGGATAAAACCGGTTTTCTGCCCGCAGGGAATAGGGCACCGGCTTTACGTTTGCAATCGTCGCCATCATCCTGTAATTGGGCCACGCCGGATCCGGAATCAATACTTCATCCCCCGGCTCGCAAAAGGCGCGGAAGGCACAGTTGATCACCTCCACTCCCCCGATTCCCACCAGTACGTTTTCCGGTTCCACTCTGACTCCCAGTTCTTTTGTCCTGCTCTCCGCGATGGCTTCCCGCAGCTCTCTCATCCCCGCGTTTGGGGTATACTTTGTATAACCTGCCCGCAGCGCCGCGCAGCCCGCCTCCACAATATGTTCCGGGGTTGCAAACAGCGGCTCCCCCACCTCCAGATGGATTACCCCATCCATGGTCTGCGCCAGCTCCATGATCTTGCGGATTCCTGACCTCGGGGCTCTCAGCACAGATTGTGATAACTCAGCCATCTCTTACCGCCTCCTTTCTCTATTTTTTACTACAATTACCGCCAATGCCATCCTCAGTCTCTTTACAGATTGAGTCAAAATCCTCCGTCCTGTTTCTGGCCCCTTTCAGCAGAAGATCCAGCTCGCTTCCATAAGAATAGAGGTTAAGCCCCTGATTCAGGGAATACCGCAAAAGCTCCTTGTTTCCTGTGATGATACCGGAAGCCTTGTTGTGCTTCCTGCTCTCCTTTGCCAGTTTTTTCACTGCCTGACGGATTTCCTCCCCATTGACCTTTCCCGGCATCCCATAATCTCCGGCCAGGTCGTTGGGCCCGATCAGGACGCCGTCTATCCCTTCCAGCGCCACTATCTCTTCCATATTCTCCACCGCCGTTTTCGTCTCTGCCTGGACAAACAGCCCCACACGCTCATTGGCCTGTTTCAAATATTCCCACAGGGGCGGGGGATTATAGTCGGTATGCGCCCTTGTCGTCGAAATTCCCCGTTTTCCTATGGGGGTATACTTGGCATATTCCACCGCTTCTCTCGCCTGCATAACAGTATTCACCATGGGAACCAGGATCCCGTCCGCGCCCATATCCAGAATCTTTGTGATATATTCCCGCGTCACCCCCGGAACCCGGACGATAAAAGGCATCCCATAGCCGTTCGCCACGGCTGCCATGGCCGCCAGTTCGCCAAATCCAAAATACCCATGTTCATCATCTGCAATGACAAATTGAAACCCTCCCTGGCGGAGTACTCTGATCAGATTGGGATTTTGGAATTCAGACACCATAATTCCCAGCTTCCTCCCGGTCCCGCCGATCGTCTCCTTGCTCTTCATAAGTCTCCCCCTCTCTCCAGCCGCAGTGTTCCATATCCAGTATCTTTCAGGGCAATCCCCGGCTCCGCCAGACAGCAGGCTATGCGGAATAAACCGTAAAACACTTCATCCTTCCCCCCGGAAAAGCGGCAGGGCTTCCCTGTTTTCCCGCGAATGATTTCACACAATACAGGAGTATTCCAAAGTACCCCTCCGGCAAATACAATCCCCTTCACCTGCGAAGCCGCCGTCGTCTCCCGTATCGTCTTCCAGTATGTATCCGCCATATTTTCATAAACAGCATACGCTGCCTGTGCAATATGGAGATTCTCCCCTGTAATCCCGGTAATACTTCCTCCCCTGTCCCAGCCTGGAAGCGGGTAAAAACGGATATCCGCCGCCAGCCCATCGCTCTTTCCGTATCCCATCTGCCCCGCCAGGGCCATCTTTTCCAGAATCCGAAGGTTTGAATAAGTTTCTCCGGTGATATATTCCACTGTCTCCTGAATAAACTGTGCGATCACCTCCAGATTCCGGCCTGAGGGCATGTTGGAAACCGTGAGATAACAGGTGTTTTCAAAATAGGGCCGTATCTCTCCCGCCGGCGCCCATCTCCTGCCCTCCGTATCCCCCATAAAGATAATCTGTGCGGCTGTCGCCGCGTTTATAATGACATCGCCGCAATCCGCGCCGCATCCCAGGACGCTGACCTGCTGGTCCCCATAGTCGGGAAAGACCTTGATCTCCTTCCCCTGACAGAAAAAACTTCCGCACACCTGTGTGTCCTCACGGGCAATCTCCGGAAAACGCATCCTGTCAAAGGATAATTTTCTTAACAGTTCCGGATCCCAATCCTTTGTCTCCAGATCCACTAACCCCCAGGGGGCGGCGTTGGTAATATGGCAGCAGTTTCTGCCTGTCAGCCGATGAATCAGGTAAGAACCCAGTGTAAAAATCTCTTCTTCCCTCCCCTGGTTTCCCTCGCCTAAAATCGCGTATAAGTTGCACAGCCCCAGGGAGGGTTTCAGATAAACCCCTGTCCGGCGTATATCCTCCCTGGAAATCTTTTCTTTCAATTCATCCAGATAAGAAATTCCGTCAGGATTTTTTTTCAGGCAGCTGGTATCCTGCCAGGATACATAAGTATCCCCCAGCACAAAGCCATGCATCTGTGTGGAAAAAATAATTCCCTCCACTGTGTATCCCATCCCCATGGCCTCCTCGAGCAGTCCTGATACCAGCTCATAGTATTTTTCCGCCGGAATCCGACAGGAATGAGGTTCCCTCTCCCTCCCTGGTCCCGGTGACTCCCGCCTGCCCAAAACATATCCTTTCTGTCTCCCCACATCCAGGACAACCGACTTCACTGAAGTACTTCCTATGTCGATACCCAGGTACATTTTTGTCCTCCTTTTCATATTATTGTAGGACAAATATTATATTATATCAACATATTTATTTTTTGTTGTATGTTTTTCCAAAAAATATACAACAAAAAAACTATGCAGGCCTTCCTGCATAGTTTTTTACTGTTTCTTATTCTCTTTTCCCTTTTATTTTTGGGAGTGTACTCCCATGCTCGTCTCTCTTTCCGCGATGCCGATATGTTCCCGAAGCACACTAAACGCTTTCTGGTCTTTCTGCATGACCATATCCATCAGTGTCTGATGGGTGTGGATCAATTCCTCGTTGGTCTGCCGGTCTCCCAAGGTGAGATAATTAAATTCTGTGATCGCATTCATTAAGGGTTCAATGGTTTTCCAGCAATTCCACAAGGACATGTTATTAGTCGCCAAAATCAAGCTCCTGTGAAATTCCGTGTTTACCTGGTTCCTGCGCCTGTATAGCTCCTCGCCGCTGAATGCATATAAAGTATAAAATCCGGCGCAGGCAGCCGCTATAACAGAATAGTCCATATCAGATTCCGTCATGCAAATCCGTATTGCTTCACATTCCAGCATAATCCTTGTACTGTAAAAATTCCGTATGAATTTATCTGTCAATGTCTCCGGGGTTTTCCGCCCATTTGACCCTATGACAATCAGTCCTTCATTCTCCAGAATCTGAACTGCTGAACGTACCGTTCCCCTGGACACCCCATATTGCTCCGCCAGCATACTCTCCGTCAAAGACTGCCCCTCCGGGAAATGATGCAGGATGATTTTCTCCCGCATATCCTGAAGCACCCGCTCCACCGCAGGCTGGCGGTCGCTTTGTTTTACAAATTTCAAAATAATCCCTCTTTCTTTCGTTTGTCCTATTATTATACAGGATTGTCCTACCGGTTTCAAGGGAAAAAGCCCTCTGTGCCCTCTCATTTTCTTTGGAAGAATAGCGAAAGGGCCTGTTTATTCCAGATAAATCACCGCATATTCACAGTGTTTCTCCGTGCGGAAGGGATAGCCCCAGCCGGTAAAACCGGAAGAGACAATGATCTTGCAGTCTCCCTCCCGGTACTCTCCGTAATTGAGTGTGCCAAACATCTCGGAAAACATTCCGATGGGCCACATCTGCCCTGCGTGGGTGTGGCCGGAAACCAGGAGATCCACGCCTCCCGCCGCATTTTCCTCCGCTTCAATGGGCTGGTGGTCGGCCATGATAATAAACCGTCTCCGGTCGGCAGTTTTTAAAATCTCTTCCACAGACGCCCGGCCGGAGACATTTCCCCAAGCCGCATCTTTTCGTCCCGCCAGTAAAAGGTCGTTTCCAAGTTCCACGGCCTTATCCTCCAGAACCACAATCCCATTCTTTCTGATGGCCCAAGCCAGTTCGCTGTCCGCATAGGTGGGTTTATCTGTATAAGGCTGTCTGTCATGGTTCCCATATACATAGTAGACGCCATAGCGGGTCGCAATGCCGCCAAATATCTGAAATACTTCCTCCATCCGCTCTTTTGAAGTATTTTCCTCCACGATATCCCCGCCCAGAACCACAAGATCCGGCTTTTCTGCGCTGATCTCCTCTGCTTTTTCTTTCAAAAGCTCCGTGCTCTGGATGGTTCCGTAATGGGTATCCGTAATGAGAACCAGTCTATAGTTCTGTTCCAACTCTTTTCCTGTTTTTATATGATATTCTGTCCGTACCGCACGGTTCATGTTAAAAAAACCGTATCCCAGCATCACTGCCGTGATGGCCACAGGCAAAAGTCCACAGCGATAGATCTTCCCTGCTGTTTTTAAAAACCTGCTTTCTGCTTTCCTGGTCCGAAATGCAATTTTAAATATACTTGCCACCAGATCAAGGACAAGCGATACAGCCAGCACATGAAGGACAAGCATGGCCCTGGTACTCCAAAAATTGCTGCTGAGGGCTGCGAATACCAGCGCCAGCGCCACATTCAGCGCCTTCGCCCGCCACATTTTCATATCCAGTCTGTAAAAAACCAGAATTCTTCTAAAATAAAAATAAGAATACACTCCAACAAATGCTGCCGGCAACACCCTAAACACCAAATAAAATCCCATTATTGTCATCCGTCATTCTCCTGTTTTAAAATTCCACACCAAAACTGGTTTTCCTGTTCACTGATATCAGTATATATCTTCAAGTCTGCTTGAAGTCAAGAGGATTAACTTTTGATTGTACACGCTCCATTTGTGATTGACGATGTTATTCCTGTACAATTTGTGGTATACTTTTCCTGATAAAAAGAAGCAAAACCAAAGTTTGTAAGTCAACAGGAAGGAGCTGTACATGAAAACCATTGCAGTCATTGATGACGACCTCCATATCGGAAACATGCTGGAAGAGGTTCTTGCACGGGAGGGTTACCGTACTTTACGGGCTTATTCCGGGACGGAAGCCCTGTTTCTTCTGGAACGGGAGCATCCGGACCTGCTTCTCCTGGATCTCATGCTCCCCGGCCTTTCGGGGGAGGAGGTTTTAAAAAAGATTTCAGGGATCCCCGTCATTATCCTCAGCGCAAAAGCCGACGTACCGGACAAAGTATCCCTGCTTCTGGGCGGGGCTTCCGACTACATGACAAAGCCTTTTGACACCAGGGAGCTTCTGGCCCGCATTGCCGTACAGCTGAGAAACGCTTCCTCCGCTTCGTCCGGGCTTCTCACTTTTGGCGCCCTGGCTCTGGATACACAGGCCCGCTCCGCCACTTTGGAAGAGGTTCCTGTCCATCTCACAAAAACAGAATACGCTATTTTAAAACTGCTAATGCAAAATCCCGGCCAGGTCCTCACCAAATCCCTCCTTTTAGAGCGAATCAGTCCGGACACCCCCGACTGCACGGAGCTTTCCTTAAAAATCCATGTGAGCAATCTGAGAAAAAAACTGAAACACATCGACGGCAAAGACCATATCGAAGCCGTATGGGGTATCGGGTTCCGGTTAAGGTGATTTGGAAAGGGGTGTTGAAAAATATAACGTATCCTGATATTTATGTCTGCCCGGCGTCCTGCCCGCCTTCGTTTCCGTCCGGTAGGCAGATTTTGCAGGTTTTGTGAGCATAGCGACGGCAGCACCGCTGATCATCTTTTATAGAAACGGCGGCTGGCGGCAAAAAGCGGCGCAACAAAACCCAAAAATCAACGTGGATGGAAACGAAGGCGGGCAGGGCGCCGGGCATATATAAATATAAATATAAATATTTTTCAACACCCTTTTCCGATCATCTTTACTATTTCTTTACTCTTTCCTTTACCGTTTTCTTTACCGGGCCGTGTTATATTTCATAAAAAGGAGGTTTTATTTATGGATTATATTCTGACAGCCGATTCCCTGACAAAGCAGTACCGGCATTTTAAAGCCCTGGACCATCTGTCCCTCCATATTCCGAAAGGAGCCATCTATGGGATGGTGGGAAGGAACGGAGCCGGAAAGACTACATTAATCCGCATTATCTGCGGGCTTCAGGATGCGACAGAGGGGGAATATACCCTCTATGGAAAAAAGAATACGGACAAGGAGCTTTACAGAGCCAGAAGGCGGATGGGGGCCGTGGTGGAAACGCCTTCCATCTATCTGAATATGACTGCCGAAGACAATTTGAAGGAACAGTACAGAATTTTAGGCCTTCCGTCTTTTGAAGGGATTTCTGAACTTCTGGAGCTGGTGGGGCTGGAGCACACCGGGAAAAAGAAGGCAAAGAATTTTTCTCTGGGAATGAGGCAGAGGCTTGGTATTGCCATCGCCCTGTGCGGTGAGCCGGATTTCCTGGTTCTGGATGAACCTGTCAACGGCCTGGATCCCCAGGGCATTATCGAAATGCGGGAATTAATTCTCAAGCTCAACAGGGAAAAGCAGATCACCGTGTTGATTTCCAGCCACATATTAGATGAACTTTCCAGGCTGGCCACCCATTACGGCTTTGTGGATAACGGCCGTATGGTAAAAGAGTTGAGCGCCAAAGAACTGGAAGAGGCCTGCCGCAAATGTATCCGGGTAGAAGTCACCGACATCAAAGCCCTCTCCCGCGTTCTGGACGATATGTCCCTGGACTATAATGTGGTTTCTCGTACCCAGGCGGATATTTTTGCCCAGGTCGGTATCTCCGAATTGGCCCTTGCCCTGGACAGAGAAGGGTGCCAAATCCTGAAGGCTTCCGAGCGGGATGAAAGCCTGGAGAGCTATTTTATCAGTCTTGTAGGAGGTGCAAACTATGAATAGATTACTGTCCGCGGGATTTGTCCGCCTGAGAAAAAATAAAACCCTTTGGTTCTCCATGATTTTTATGGCTCTTTTTGGAATATTCCTCGCCATAAGCGCCTACAGCGACTACTCACTTTTCGGTCTGAAACCCTCCCTGGGCCGGACGCTCTTTGCTTACGGCCAGTTCATTGGTATTCTTATTTCCGCTTTTTCCAGTTTATTTCTCGGTATGGAATACAGCGACGGAACCATACGGAACAAACTGATTGCCGGTCACAAACGAATCACTGTCTATCTTTCCGGCCTGATTTTGAACCTGGCCGCCGCCCTCCTGATGGTCCTTTCCTTCCAGCTTCCGCTTTTCCTGCTGGGATCTGCACTTCTGGGCATTGACTGTTTCTCTGTTGAAGCCGGTTCCTTTATTTTCAACCTGGCAGCAGGTTTTGCCCTGATGGCCGCTTACTGTGCTATCTTTACTTTTATCAGTATGCTGTGTCAAAAACGGGCGGTTGCAGCTGTTATCGGGATCCTTACTTCTTTTATTCTGCTGTTTTTGGGAGCTTATATTATGGCCTCCCTTTCCCAGCCGGAATACTGGGATGGCTACAGCTTTACCTCCGATACAGGGGAGCTGGTCGAAATGGAACCTGAACCGAATCCACATTACCCCAGAGGAACAAAGCGGAAAGTTTATGAGTTCCTCTTTGACTTCCTTCCCGGAGCCCAGTCGCTACGTCTGTCCGAAGCCGGACTGTGCAGCTGGCAGCCCCCTGTTTACTCTTTGGCCATTACGGTTCTTTTTTCCGGGGCAGGTATCCTGCTGTTTAGGAAAAAAGACTTAAACTGATAGTTCTTTCCATGTATGTCCCGGAGGAATTTTTATGACCTGGTTATTCTGTCTCTGCGCAGCACTGTTTCTCATCATTCTCATCTTGATTTTCAAAATTGCGGCCCTTCACCGGGCCGCAGATGAAATCCGGCAGCAGGTTTCTTTATGGTTCGACAGCGACACCAATACGGTCATTACCCTCCCCTGCCATGACAGGCACATGCGCCGTCTGGCTTCCTCCTTAAACAAAGAGCTTCGCCGCCTTCGGAGCATCCGCCTTCAGTTTGAACAGGGTGACCGGGAACTTAAGGAATCCATCACCAATATTTCCCATGACCTGCGCACTCCCCTGACTGCCATATTGGGTTATCTGGATCTTTTGGATTACGTGGAAAAGCCGGAGCAAGTGGAAAAATACCTTTCCATGATCCGAAACCGTTCCAATGTGCTCCGGCAGCAGACGGAAGAGCTGTTTGGGTATTCCATTGTAAAATCCCTGCCGGAAGGAGAAACGGAGCTTCTCTCTTTAAACTATATATTGGAGGAAAGCCTGGCTTCCAGCTACGGAGCCATGACTGCACAGGGTATCATCCCCAAAATCTCCATCCCGGAGCAAACTGTGGAACGGGTTTTAAATCGTTCCTCCCTTGTCCGCATTTTCGGCAATATCATCGGCAACGCTTTAAAATACAGTGACGGGGACTTCTCTGTGGTCATGGATCCTAACGGAACCATCGTTTTCTCCAATCAGGCAAAGGGTCTGACTCCGGTGACTGCAGCACGGCTCTTTGACCGATACTACACGGTGGAATCCGGACGCCGTAGCACAGGGCTTGGCCTCTCCATCGCGAAACTTCTGACAGAACGGATGGGTGGGGAAATCTCTGCCCATTACCGGGAAGGGCGGCTGTTTATCACTCTGCGGTTTCCTAAAGATATACCTTTCCAGAAACAAAGCGGCTCTGTCCAGTCAAAACACGCTTCCGCTCTCAAAACCTCGCAGCGGTACTAAGAAATTTTCTGCATTAACATTTGAAAATTTCAAGTACCGGCGGTTTTTGAACGGTTTTTCCCCGGACAGAGCCGCTTTGTTTCTGGAAGAGGAAGATTTATGAAAGCTCCGTCAAATTTTAAGGGAGGTACCGGACACGAACCTTCCCACAAAATTTGACAGCGGTTTTATAAATGTATACCCTTCGGGTATCCCATTATGGCCATTCGGCTTTACAAAAAGGTATAATTAAATAGACATTATACTTCCGCTGTGATATACTTATACAATCAAATGGTCGTCCACTACAGGAAGAGGTGATATATTGACATTGACAAATGAAGATCTGCTTGCCATTTCTCAACTGTTGGATACAAAGTTAAAGCCTTTAGAAGACAGGACGAAAAATATTGAGATCTTGCTTGAAAACGATATTTTACCGAGATTACAAAATAGTGAAGCTTGTTATACTTCTACATATCGCCGTTATGTCAATGGCAGCACTCAAATAGAGGCAATGCAAGCCGATATTGATATCATGAAAAAAGTCATCTCAGAACACAGTAAAAAGCTACAAAAAATTTCCTAGTAAAAGGGCCGCTGCGGATTTTGCAGCGGCCCAAAAATTTTCATATTCACAACTCATTATTTCACAAGTGCGACTGTTTCCCGCATAATGGCCAGTTCCTCATTTGTGGGAACCACTGCCACTTTCTTTGCGGAATCATCAGCGGAAATCACCACCTGCTTACCACGGCAGTTGTTCTTCGCTGCATCGATTTTGATTCCAAGATAGCCAAAGTACTCACAGATTTTCTCACGGACTAAAGGCGCGTTCTCACCGATACCTGCTGTGAAAGCGATGGCATCCACACCGTTCATGGCCGCAACATAGGAGCCGACGATCTTCGCTACCCTGTAGCAGAAAATATCAATGGCATCTGCCGCCAGTTGATTTCCATCTCCCATTGCCTCTTCCAGGTCGCGGAAATCGCTGGAAAGGTTTTTGGTCAGGCCAAGGACACCAGATTTCTTATTGAGAATATTCATCACTTCGCCGACAGTCTTGTCCTCTTTATTGCAGATGTATTCCACAACCGCCGGATCCAGGTCGCCGGAGCGTGTCCCCATCACCAGGCCTTCCAAAGGAGTCAGGCCCATGCTGGTATCCACACATTTGCCGTCCTTCACCGCGCTGATGGAAGCGCCGTTTCCGAGATGGCAGACAACGACTTTGGAATGATCCGGGTCGAGACCCAGGAACTTGATGGTTTCTTTGGAAACAAAGCTGTGAGAAGTTCCATGGAACCCATATTTGCGGATGTGGTATTTCTCATAATACTCATAAGGGATGCCGTACATAAACGCCTTTGTGGGCATGGTCTGATGGAACGCCGTGTCAAACACTGCCACATTGGGTTTGCCGGGCATCAGCTTCTGGCAGGCATAAATGCCCTTCAGGTTGGCCGGATTGTGCAGAGGGCCAAGGTCACAGCACTCTTCCACAACCTTAAGTACTTCATCGTCAATCACATAAGACTGGGTAATCTTTGCACCGCCATGAACCACCCTGTGTCCGATGGCATCCACTTCATCCAGGGATTTGAGGACGCCTGTTTTTTCATTGACCAGTGCATCTAGCACCATCTGAATGGCTTCCGTATGGGAAGGCATGGGAGCCTCCGTCACTTCCTTCTCCCCGCCTGCAGGCTGATAGATCAGGCGTCCGTCTATGCCGATTCTCTCACAGAGGCCTTTTGCCTGAACCTGCTCCGTCTCGGAATCAATGATCTGGTATTTCAGAGAAGAGCTTCCGCAGTTGATAATCAATACTTTCATGAATTTGTTTCCTCCTGGTATCGTATTCCGTTTTTTGTGCAAAAACACAAACTACTATTATTCTATCGCTTTCCCTTCTCTGTGTAAAGGACATTTTTCCTCCAATTTCCGTATTTTTGGTATACAATAAGTAACGGAAGAAGAGGGGCTTTTTCATTCCAGAATTCCTAGTACCGGCGCTTTTTGAACGGTTTCGTCCTGGAGAGAACTGATTTTTTCCTGTTTAAGATTCGGGTGCGGGAAGCCGCCGCCCAGATTGGCTGTCGACAAATTGCACAATGATTCGTGATACTGCGACTTGACGGGGACCTTAGAATTTCTTAGCGTTCCGGTCAGAAAAACAGCAATTCCCGGACAGGACGTCTAAAAAGGAATCCTGTCACACAGGATTCTTCGCCTGTGGCGGCTTGCGTCAGCAAGATCATTCCGCTCCGCCACAGTGCGATCCCCCGGAGGGCTTTTGTCGTATGGGGAACGAAGTCCCTATACGGCAAAAGGTCTTATGACGCCATGGACGGCGGATCATAAGCCGGTTGCGTAAGACTTGCTCAGATTAAATCGGAACACTTAGAAATTCAAGGTTCACGGAACCGGAGCAGAGAGCGAATCTTATTGTGCAATTTGACGACACCATCTTTGGCGGCGGCTTCCCGCACCCGAATCTGTTTAAATATAAAATTCAGAAACTGTATTCTCTGGCTCAGACACGTATATGCAGACTTAGAATCATTACCTCACTTCCAGTCTTCCGTATCCTTCCACCGCGCTCACGTGTTTATATTGCGGGTTGATATGTGTCTCTTTCACTTCCGCCAAAAACATGATGTGATCCTGGACCGGCATTTCCTGAACCACTTTACATTCCAGGGCCGCATGGCTTTTCGCCACCAGCTTTACGGAAACAGTATCTGCTTCCTGAAGTTCAATTCCGAATTCTTCCGGCTTATTGATATCCCTCCCGGAACACGTACCACATTTGAAGGCTTCTTTTGCAATGCTTTCATCAGGAAGGCAGAGGCAAAATTCCCCGGTCTCTCTGATCAACTCATTTGTATATCCCCTGCTGCTCAAAAAAATAACGATGGTCGGCACCGGCTTGTTTGCCGCATGGGTCCACCAGGAGAGCGCCATAACATTGGTGGTTCCATCTTCCTTCCTGCTTGTCACCAGGGCGAAAGGGTTCGGTGAACTGGCCTTCTGAAACTTTCCGATCTCTACTGACATGATATTCCTCCTGCATAAACACAAAGATGGCACTGCCGGAAAATTTTGATTTTTATGTCTGCCCGACGCCCCGCCTGTCCTGGGGGCTGTCCACGTTGATTTTTGGGTTTTGCTGCGCCGCCTTTTGCCGTCAGCCGTCGCTTCCATAGAAGATGGTCAGCGAGGCTGACGGTGCTATGCTCACAAAACCTGCAAAATCTGCCTACCGGACAACCCCCCAGGACAGGCGGGGCGCCGGGCAGAGATAAACTCAAGTATTTCCCGGCAGCCCCATCTTATATTTTTTATTTGTTCATATACTCAACAACCGTCGTGATCTGATCTGCAAAGGATCCTTCTCCAAATTTCTTTTCAAAGAATGCCCCGCCGATGGTGAACGCCCAGGCGCCGGTAGCCTTCACTTCATCAAGCCTTTGGAAACTGGCTACGGAGCCGGCCAGGCACACATCTCCTCTCACATGCTTTACAAACTCCGAATTCAGTTTGACAGCGTCGCCTGTATAACGGTATCCCAGGAGATCAAAGCCTTTGAGGCCCTTCGTGTCAACCAGGTTGTTGGCCTCTTCGATCATTCCTTCAATGGTTCCTTCCAGGATACTGGGCCTTCCGCTGATCTGCCCCACAAAAGGCATATAGCCCATCCCTGCTTCTTCGGCCACCTTTTGCACAGACTCGAAATACATCGTTCCCATCAGAATATCAAACCCGCATCTGGCGCCGATCTTTGCGCCTTCCACACACTCTTCTTCTGTGTAGGCCACTACTTCCAGGAAAGTCTTCTTCCCGGCATCCTTCATCTTCTGAACCAGAAGCTTCATCTTATCTTCCGGAAGCCCCACTTCTTTGAAGCCCCAGAACTTGGCCGGCGCATCTTTTGCGGACTCAAATACTTCAATGGCATCCTCCACAGTCTTGTCATGCCATGTCAGCATAACGATCAATTCAGGAATTCTCTTTTCCATGCTTTCCATCTCCTTTGATTTTTAAATGAAGTGTTCCGGGTTATCTTTTAATTTCCGGCAATGAAATCCGCCAGGGTAGCTCCCCCGTAATATTCCTCAAACATTGTTTCCACATTATCTTTTGTTACAAAAGTATTGGTCTGGTAAATGATTCCGGGAACTTCTTCGCCGTTTAAGATATTTACCATCTGCATAAGGGCAAGCCTGGAGCCTTCAATGGCGGAATATCCGGTGGAACCAAGAACAGAACCATTGTAAATGCCTTCCAGAATCACACGGTCATTATCCACAGAGGATAAAAGGATACCAGAATCAGAAGCAGCGATGGCCTGCATCATACCATAGGTGGCAGAAGAGAACAGTCCCCATGCCCCAAGCATATCGGGATCGGCCTGAATCTTTCCTTCCATACCGGAATAGAATTCCTCCGGAGCTTCTCCTGTGATCGCTTCAATCTTTACGTCAGGATACTCTTCAAATACACTGAAGAAACCGTATTCACGTGTCTGGGCATTGGGATGTTTGAAAGGAAGTGTCCCGTAGTAAATGTTTCCTTTCATTTCTGTGTTGGAATCCTGAAGGGCCTTTAAGAGGGCCTCCCCTGCCAGCCTTCCCTGCTCCACGGCATCGTACATAACCACTGCATCCACATTTCCGGCATTGGGAGGTGCATCATAAGAAACTACAGGGATATTTGCTTCTTCCAGGGCATCCAGGGCGTCTTTGATTCCGTAGAAATCGCAAGGCGAAAGAATCACTCCGTCCACACCCTGAAGAATCCACTGTTCAATGGCCTGATTCTGGACATTCTGATCCCAGTTTGCGTCGTTGACCAAAAGCTCAATACCGATCTCTTTTGCTGCAGCCTGCATACCTTCCAGATACATGGCCCCCACTTCATCGACCGTGGTATAAGCTGCAAAGCCAATGGTATATTTCTCTTTCGGTTCCGGCAAAGGGACATCGCCGCCACCCAGCCAGTTTACGGAACCGCCCTGCTGACGTATGGTGATGTCACATTCAATGTCATACTGGGCATAATAATCATTCACATCTGAGGCCGTTCCAGCCTCCACCACATACTCAAAATTGGGGTTTTTCCCGGCAGAAGCTGCCTTTGTCTCCGCTGCTTTTGTTTCTTCTGCCTTTGTCTCCGGCGCTTTCGTCTCTGCCGCTTTCGTCTCCTTTACAGCAGGAGCCTCCGTACCGTCTGTTTTCTTCTCCTCCTCGCCTGACCCGCAGCCAACCATAGCCATCACCATCACGACACACATCAATAACGCTGACAATCGTTTCTTCATACACTGCCTCCTTTTTCTGAATTAACACACACTTACAATATTGTTTTTAGCTTCGTTTATATAAAGCCTTCTAATGGTCTTTTGTAACCACTGTCCGGTCTTTCAGTACATTATCCAGGTACACTGCAAAGATAATCACAAGGCCTTTCACAAGCATCTGATGGTGGGACTGTGCCCCCAGCAGGGACATACCGCCGTTTAAGCTGCCCATAATCAGGACGCCACCAATAGTTCCCCACATGCTGCCAATACCGCCGGCAATGGCTGTCCCTCCCAGTACGGAAGCTGCGATAGCATCCATGGAAAGCGTCTCCCCCAGGTCGGACATACCGCCATTCATCAGGCCCGCTAAAATTAACCCGGCCAGCCCGTAGGCAAATCCTGCCAGCGCATTGACAACAATTTTATATTTATTGACATTGACGCCTGCCACCTTTGCCGCTTCCACATTTCCGCCGATACATTTTGTATAGAAGCCCAGCTTTGTCTTGTGATACAGGAAGAAACTGATCAAAAAGAAAACCACCATGATCACCACCGGCATGGGGACAATCCCAAGCAGGGAGCCATTTCCAAAAATAAATGCAAATGTGGAATTCTTAATGGGGATGGTACGGCCGTTTGAAATGATCATCGCAATACCACGGAAAATATTCATGGTTGCAAGCGTCACCAGGAAAGAGTTGATTCTTCCATAAATACTGACAAGCGCATTAAAGACACCGCCTGCCACAGCCATGGCCATCACAATCAGAAGCGCCGGGGCCAGTCCCACTTTGCGGTTTAAAAGCGTCCCCAGGACCACGCCTACCAGAGCCGCCATGGAACCACCGGAAAGATCCAGCTCGCCCATCGTCATGATAAAGGTGATACCATATGCGGTAAGCGCCACATAGCTCATTCGTTTCAACATGTTCAGCACATTCTTGCTGTTCAGAAAGATTGGATTCAAACATGTAAATACAACCACCAATACAATCAGAATTAAAATTGTCCTGTATTTAATAAAGAACTGTACAAAATTGGGACGTTTTGTTGATTTCATATGGTTCCCTCCTCCTCTTTGCCTTAAATCCCTGCAGTTGTCGCCAGGCTCATTACCAGTTCCTGACTGATTTCATCCCTGCCAATGATCCCTCTCATCAATCCGCTGTTCATGACCAGGATGTTGTCAGCTACACTGACCAACTCAGCCAGCTCAGAGGAAACCATAATAATGGATACTCCTTCTTTTACCAGACCTGCCATGATCTTATAAATTTCAGCTTTTGCACCAATATCAATCCCTCTTGTAGGTTCATCAAACAAAATGATCTTCGGCTTAATATCCAGCCATTTTCCCAGGGCCACTTTCTGCTGATTCCCGCCGGAAAGTGTCTGTACCGGCAAATTCATGGTGGAAATCCTGATATTTAAAGCTTCTCTCTGGCCCTGGGCCATCCTCTTTAACCCCTTAAAATCAAGAAGCCCGGCAAATTTCGTATGGCGCTTCGCGTTCAGCATACTGAGGTTATCTAAAATGGGAAGGCAAAGTACCAACCCCGTTTTCTTTCTGTCTTCCGTGACAAAAGCCATTCCCTTTTTAATTGCCTGCTCCGGGGTTGTGGGCACATATCCCTCTCCAAACAGCCAGATTTTTCCGCCTGTCATGGGACGGACGCCGAAAAGTGTTTCCAGCACTTCCGTTCTCTTGGAGCCCACCAGTCCTCCGAAACCAAAAATCTCTCCTTTATGTACTTCAAAAGAGATGTCCTTGAATACGTCGGAACACAGATTCTCTACTTTTAGGACTACTTCCCCCAATTCCACTTCTGCTTTTGTATAAGCATCTTCAATCTTCCGGCCAACCATCATCGCAATCAGCTGTTCTTCTGTCACCGATTCATTTTTTACGGTGTCGATCTGATTTCCATCCCGCAAAATAGTGATCCTGTCGGCGATCTCTGCAATTTCCTGAAGTCTGTGTGAGATATAGATAATGGTTACGCCTTCGTCCCGCAGCTGTTTTACGATCTCCAGAAGCCTTTCCGAATCCTTGTGGGAAATCGAGGAGGTTGGCTCGTCCATGATGATCACTTTGGCACTGGCGCTTAGGGCTTTGCCGATTTCCACAATCTGCTGTTCTGCGATGGACAAGTTCCTGACCATGGCGTCCGGTGAAATATCTGACCCAAGCCTCTCCAAAACTTCTGCCGCTATCTCTCTAAACTGCTTTTCTTTCAGCATGAAGCCTTTGAATCGCTCCTGCTTGTCAATCACGATGTTTTCCGCTACAGTCATATCCTTGCAGAGCGTAAGCTCCTGATAGATTGTATGGATTCCTGCGTCCTTAGGCTGTTTTGGGCTGGCGAACTCTTTACGGTTTCCTTCCACATAAATTTCGCCTCCCTTGTCAGGGTGGTGGTATCCGCTGATGATCTTAATCAATGTGGATTTCCCCGCGCCATTTTCACCTAAAAGGACGTGGACCTCCCCTTTTTCAAACTGGAGATTGACTCCCCTAAGAACGTTAACACCGGAAAATGTTTTGCCAATATTCTTAAGCTCCAATATGTATTGTGCCAACCTCTTTTCCTCCTTCTCCACTGCAATGTCACTGCTCTATTTCATGAATTCCATACGCCAGTTTCCTGTAGGTTTCATAGGATTTCTCAAATCTCTTTACTGCTTCCGGCACAGGTAGAAACACTTTTTCTTTGCCGTCCGTATAGTTTTTAATCTCCCCCGGATGCCCCATTGCCCCGGCGGCAACGGCTGCATATACGGCAGCCCCCATTGCTGCGCCTTCTGTGACACTGCATTTGACGATTTTCTTCCCCGTAATATTTGCTTTCAGCTGTAGCTGCCTGTCAATGGAAGAACCGCCTCCCACTGCCCTCAGGGTATCAATGTGAATCCCTGCCTTCTCAAAGGCCTCCAGCTGCATTTTCACTTCGTAAGCCAGACCTTCCACCAGGGCCCGGCCGATGTCATCCCTTTTGGTATCGGTGGTCAGTCCGTAAAGGGCGCCTTTTGCCCCTGCATCGAAGAAGGGATTTCCACTTCCCGAAAAATGCGGGAGGAGATACAGGCTGCCCGGTTCATCTTCCACCATGGTCCGCTGCATATATTCATAGAAATTTAGCCCCTTCTCTTTGCACATCGCATAATCATCCGGCACAATCATGTCACGATACCACCTGGTAATGCACCCTGCTGTCAGATTCACGGAAAAAGTCACATAATCTTCGTACCCCACATAACAGGGAAATGCCTGGTGGCACATTTCCATGGAAGTGTTACATTCTTTTAACGCTACAACCACGCCTTCAATCGTACCTGCGATGTCTACGGCCGTCCCCGGTTCCTTTTCATCTAATCCCGCCCCGATGGCAGAGCAGACCATGTCATGGCCGCCCACCGCAACCAGTACCGGAGCCGGGAACCCCAGTTCTTCGCACATCTCAGGAGAAAGCTTCCCGGCAATACTTCCCGACTGGGCGGCTGCCGGAAGCTGGTCCATGCGGACCGGCACTGCCTTACAGATTTCTTCCGACCATTCCCTCCCACGGATGTCAAACAGCATGGTCCTGGAAAGTTCCGAATAACTGGCTATGGGGTCAAGCCCCATCTTCTGAATAATAAAATCTTCAAAAGTCCCCCATCTGGCCGTCTGTTCAAAAATATCCGGCTCATTTTCTTTAATCCAAAGGATTTTTGCCAGGCTTCCGATAAAGAGTGGAGGCATCCCGTTGATTTGATAGAAAGCTTCCTTTCCAAATTCTTCGGCAAACCGGGCAATCTCTTCTTCTCCCCGCGGGTCGAAGTCGATGATGGCGTATTTACGGTGGCAGTTTCCCTCTTTATCTAAAGGGATAATGACGTCTCCGATGGCAGATACCGCCAGTGCAGTCACCGGTTCATCCGTTTTTCCATTCACTTCCCTGATGACCTCACGGATGTTTTCCCAGACCAGCCCCGGCTCAATTTCCATCAGTCCTCCGCCCGGGAAATGTGTCGGGTATTCCCGGTAAGCCTGGCATACGATGGCCCAGGCTTCGTTGAAAACCACTGCTTTGCAGCCGGAGGTTCCCATATCAACACCTAAAAAACGCATGCTTCCTCCTCCCTTCTTTCTCCTTTTCCTGATGGAAGGTATTAAAGGTTCTTATCCCAGTATCCCCCAACAGAGTGGTATCCGGGGTTCAAAGCCACAAGGGACGGATACTCCGGTCCCAGATCCGTATTGGCAGGAATCTCATCGTCAGCCTTTGACGTCCCACATTTGCCCGTACTCATAAACATCTTCATGCAATCGGCTTCCGCCCGCGTAAAACCATCCGTAACAGACCGGATTAAATCTGGAATATCGTAATTTCCCGTATAATCCGGATGGGCTTTGATGTAATCTTTTGCCTGTTCCTTGCCCACATGACACATTTCCGTATAGATACAAATCTTGCTGATTCCAAGCTGGATGCTTCTCTGGATATGGTCTTTCGGAATTCCTGTCCCGCCGTGAAGTGTCAGATAACAATTATAGGCCATCAGCGCCCGCCGTATCTCCGACAACCTTCCAAAATCAAGCTTCGGAGTCCCTTTATAAAATCCATGGGCATTTCCGACGGCAACCGCCAGAATGTCAATCCCTGTCCTGGCCACAAAATCCCTTGCCTGGTCCGGATCTGTCATGGTCTCTTTGATATCCACAAAGCTGGAACCTAATGCTCCCAGTTCCCCTTCCACGGCAGCGCCGAATTTGTGTCCCATCTCCACAGCAATCTTTGTATTTCTGACATTTTCCTCATAAGGAAGTTTGGAACCGTCGTACATCACAGAGGTAAAACCCGCTTTGCAGGCCCTCTCCACCTGCTCCAGGTCAAGACCGTGGCTCAGATGAATCCCCACCGGCACACTTGCCTGTTTTGCCGCACGGGCTGTCACCAGCACATAATCCTCAAAATCCACATATTGTTCGATCACTCCCGGCTCCACCATCAAAATGGGGGAACCAAGTTTCTCTGCCTGCCTGATCAATGCTCCCGGCTGGTCAAGGCCATTGATGTTAAAGGCGCCAACTGCGTACTGCCTTCTTTCACAGTCCCGCAAAATATCCAATGTTTTACAAAGCGGCATTTTCCCTTCCCTCCTTATCGTCTAATCTTCTGGAACACTTCAGGGTTTACCACCGGTTTTGGCATACCGCCCGCAAAGTAAAGAAGCAAATCATTCACCAGCATGACAGACTGCAGATAGATCACGTCGCGCCCCGCCCCCGCAATATGCGGCGTCAGGACTACATTGGGGTAGTTGAAGTATTCGTCGTCACGTTTGATGGGCTCCTGATGGAATACATCCAGCGCCAGTCCGCCCAGTTTGCCGCTTCGCAGAGCTTCCCTTAAGGCTTCTTCCTGGACAAGCCCGGCTCTTGCATTATTAATCAGGTATACCCCGTCTTTCATCATGTCAAACTGCTCTTTACCGATCATGCCCTTATTGGAATCCGTTACCTTCGCATGGAAGGTAATGATATCCGCATTTCGTAAAAGGTCGTTCAGTTCTGCCTTCCGGCAGTCTGCCGCTTCGATCACTTCCGCTTTCTGATAAGGGTCATATACCATGACATTCATCCCAAAGCCCAAAGCCCTTCTGGCAACCTGTTTTCCCACTGTGCCAAAGCCAATGAGCCCAATGGTCTTTCCCTCCATCTCAATCCCTTTTCTGGACTGCCAGGGACCTTCTGCGTTCATATCCCAGATGACGTCCTTGTCGCTGCCAAAATCACCGGCAGGGGCAGTGAAAACTCCCCTTCTCAGCTCTTCGTCGGCACGTGCGATCTTTCTTGTGAGCGAAAGGATTTGTCCGAAGGTAAAATCCGCCACAGGAAGGGCCTCCCTCCCGAAGGTGAAAAATACAGGAATCCCCTTCTGGGTAGCATAATCCACATCAATATTGGCCCTGGGACCTCCCCGTATGGAAGAAATCACTTTCAGACGAGTCTGGTCAATCACCTTTTTTGTCACCTCTTCATAGCCGACAATCAGGACATCCGCATTTCCGATTTCCCTGATCAGTTCATCTTCTCCCAGGATTTCACTGGTATATCCCCATCCGCCCGTCCTGACGGTATGTCCCGCGGCTTTCAGAGTTTCTATTCCATCCTGCGAAAAATCCGCACAAATATAAATCTCCAAAATCATTCCTCCTTGAAATAAAAAACCCGTTAATCCTCAGGATACAAAATAACTTTCATACTCTTTCTGTCGCGGTACAGCTGAATGGCCTCGCGGTACTGGGAAAGAGGAAGCTTATGGGAAATAATGCTCTTATTATCCCATTTTCCGGCTTTAATCAGATTGAATACGCTTCTCCAGGATACCCAGTCATAACCAAAATGGCCTTTCACGGCAACTGCTTTATCCACAATCGGATCTAAGGATACGCCGTAAGGTCTTGCGTCATAGCCGATTTTTACAATGGTGCCTGCCGGACGGACAATTTCAATGGCCTGTCCGAGTACCGGGTTTACTCCGGCAGCATCCGCCACCACTGCCACGCCTTCTCCCTCTGTAATTTCCATGACTCTTTCCACCATATTGCATTTATCACTCATGACGATATCGGTGGCCCCGCATTTTTTCGCAAGCTCAAAACGGTCTCCGTCCGCTTCCAGCCCGATGGCGATAATCTTCGCCGCTCCGGCCGCCCTCGCCGCCTGGATGCTGAACTGCCCCAGGGTGCCCAGGCCAAAGACTGCGCAGTACTCGCCGGGCATAAGCTTTGCTTCCTGAACCACTGCCATAAACCCATTACATGCAGGATCCATCACTGCCGCTTCATCAAAGCTCATGCAATCAGGAATCCTCATGAGGCTGTTGGGGAATACAGCCAGCGTCTTTCCCAGAATCTTTACATATTTGGTCCAGCCGCCGTCCATACCGTAGCCAATGCCAAGGCGCTCCGGACAGGACAGGTAGTCCGCCGTACCACAGGCGTAACATTCGCCGCAGGCAGTTCCCGTATTGTCAGAAACAACCCTGTCTCCAACTTTCCATTTTGTCACGTTCTTCCCAACCTTTGAAATCACACCTGCAAATTCATGACCTAAAATCACCGGCGGGAACAGAATATTTTCATGATGTCCGTCGAAGAAAGCGATGTCGGAACCACACACTCCGGCTGCCTTCACTTCGATCAAAACATCATCGTCACCAATCTCCGGTACAGGAACATCACGCAGTTCCATTTTGTCAACACCATGTTCGTATTTCACAACGGCTTTCATTGTTTCTGCCATGATATCATCTCCTTCTGTTTGCAATAAATTTAAACTTATCCGTCCTCAGACATTCTTCCGCATAAATAATCGGGGTACAATACATGTCCTGTACTCTCACTTTAAACTTTAAAAGCGGTGTATATAACGGCACTTCCAATTTCCCCGCCAGTTCTTCATCCGCAGCCACCGGAACGATTTCCGTCATGCATTGCCCGATCTCAATTCCGCATTTCTCTTCCACAAAGTTGTACAGGGAAACTTCTGCGTCCGTAATCTGCAGAAAATGGCTGGCCAACTGCGGCGCCAGATAATCCAGCGAATATACCACGGGGATATCATCAGCAAGACGGATTCTCTCACAGACCAGTACGTCGGAATCTTCTGATATATCCAGTCCTTCCGCCACATCCTCCCCCGCTTTCACCAGCTTTTTCTGGAAGAGTGAGGTACTGCAGGTGTAGCCGTTGTCCTCGATCATCTCCGTCACACTTTTGTTCAGGTTCAGGAAATTGGCCATATAGTGATAATCAAAGGTCACAAAGGTCCCCTTTCCCTGAATGGCAGAGATAACTCCCTCCTGCTTCAATGCATTCATGGCCTCCCGCAAGGTCAGCCTGCTGATACCCAGAATCTCTGCCAATTCCGTTTCAGCCGGAAACCGATCCCCTCTTTTCATCTTGTTTTCTGTAATATACTGAAGAAGTCTTTTGCTGGAATCCTTATATGCATGCATTTTATATTTCTCCCTCCTGCCCGGAGAAGTTTTAGCGGTTCCTCACAGCCAGCCAGTCCGCGCCTGCCTGTCTGTACTCAGCCTGCCTGTCTGTGACATTACCGATCACTCCTACACTTAGCCCCTTTGCTTTTAAGTCACGAATCATGTCTGCTCCCACGCTTCCTCCCGTCACGGCAGAAAGCATAATTCCCTTTGCTCCAACTGCAACACAGGCCAATGCAGTATCCAGAAGCGTCTTTTTATCCATATCCTTCACTTCAATCACTGCCGCCGCCTCTACCTTACCCTTGCAGGCTGTCAGGCTTTCTGCCAGATCTTTCTGAACTCCTTTCACGTCGCCTGCCGCACATTTATCCATGTTTACAGGCACAAGAATGATGTCTGCGCCTGCCGCCACTGCCTGCTTAATCTCCGCGTACTTGGCCATGGGAGAAGTGGTCCCCCCCGGCAGTCCCACAATCGTGGCAATTTTCACAGAAGAACCATGAAGATTTTCTTTTGCCAAAGCTACAAACCACTGGGGGATGCATACTGCATAACTTCTGTTTCTGTCGGCGCTTTCAAACAGCCTCTTCATATCCGTTACTTTTGCGCCGGGCCTCATGTCGGAGAGAAGAATATGATCCGCAGAATCGGCTGCCTTTTGAAAGCTTTGAGAATCCTGTTTTGATTCCATCTGTCTGAGTACTTCCTGGGTAATCGCCTTAATCAGTATTTCTCTATCCACTTGTTCTTCACTCACTTTCTTTTACAGATTAACCCTCCAGAATCTTTTCAACATCGTCGTGGGGCCTGGGAATCACATGGGTTCCCCGCAGTTCTCCCACACGTCTCGCCGCTTCTGCGCCGGCCTCAACTGCCGCTTTGACGGCCCCCACATCACCGCGTACCATGATGGTCACGATGCCTCCGCCCACTTTTTCTTTTCCCACCAGTTGGACATTTGCAGCTTTTGCCATCGCATCTGCAGCTTCGATAGAAGCCAGTAAACCATTTGTCTCTACAATTCCCAATGCCTGTTTTTCCATGTCATTATTTCCTTTCTTATATTAAATTTATAAAACTGTTCTGTTTCCGGTCCGTATTTCTATTCATCAACTACGCCCACAATCAGCCCGTCAAAGACACAGACCTTATTTTCCAGCTCAAAAACCAGTTCTGCCGCTCCTCCGTCTTCACTGACCAGGACCAAATCCCCGATTCCGGCGTTGGCCGAATCTGCAAATACCCCTTCTTCCAAGGGGCTCCCTTCCCTGTCCAGAAAGCGGACCAGCAGAAACTTGTGGCCGTCATGGCAGGGATCATGGATCACGGAAACCATGTTTCCCACGACTCTTCCGATTCTCACTGTCCCTTTGCTCCTTTCTTCCGAAGGTTTATCTCCCTTCCCTGTAGCAATGTTCCACAAGCCCCACAATGGCCAAATCTGTCGGCACCAAGCCTTTTCTCATGGAAGCGGCTGCTTCACTGCTGTCGATCAGATATACCATATCCCCCTCGGAAGCTGCCCTGACAGAATCCACTGCCAGTTCCACCCGGCTCCCCGGGCTGTCCCAGGGTATCTGTACAAGGAACAGCTTCGTCCCCACAAGGGACGGATATTTGACTGTGCTGACTACTTTGCCAACCACTTTGCCAATCATCATAAGCCTTCCCCCGCTACTCCTTTTTATATTTGGTGAATAAGACTTTCCCTTCCATATCCACCTCATCCACAATTCCGATCACTGCCATGTCCACCGGCTTTTTATCCGTCTCCTCCGTCTGCCTGGAAGAACTTCCCGAAACGCAGAAAACCAGTTCTCCTTCTCCCGCATTTACCACATCCACCGCCACCTTGGGCTGTCCGCTGCACTTTCCGGTAAGCGGGTTCCACTCTTCCACAACCAACAGCTTGTATCCTTTCAGTTTCGGCGTTTTGTTCGTACTTACCACATTGCCTTTCACATATGCAAGAATCATACCGATTCACCGCCTTGTTGTATTATTACTTGATTTTATTATATGACTTTTTATACTAAGTCATCTGATGATTTTATTCTATCACAAATTTCATATTTTTCAACCATAATTTCCAGATATTTTGTAGAAAAATACAATCTTATTTTTGTCTTACTTTCTTATGAATTCTTTGAATTTGTGATAGTCATAATTGAGAATCAGCTCTGCCGGATAAGAGGCTTCCAACACCAGTTTTTCGGCACAGGATACCTCCCCTATCTTGTCTTTTCCATGGCTGTCACTGGAAAGAATGAGCGGCCTGTGATAGCACCGGCACAGTTTCAGAATCTCCAGATTATTCTCCCTCGTGTCCCCCCGATAGCCACCGGGAAGAAGAGAACTGTTGTTGATTTCCAAAAGAACCCCATATTCTCCGGCTGCCTGCACCAGGGCCTCATAATCTACCGGATATCCCCCGTCGTCACAATGGCCGATGATCTTTACATGGGGATTTTTCATGGCGCCGATATAAGCTTCCGTATTTTCCGTACGGCTCCCCGGCTTTAAGTTCATACGGTGGAGGCTGGCTATGGCATAATCCAGAAAGGAGAGAGTGTCCAAATCCAAATCTACGGTTCCTTCATAGTCCAGGATATTCAGCTCGACGCCATATAAAAGTTCCACACCACACCGGCGTTTCGGCGCCATGGCCAGGCTTCGGAAATACGACGGGCGGCAGGAAAGAAGCGTGGCCGGCCCGTGGTCCGATATTCCCAAAAGGCTTATCCCTTTCCTCTCCGCCTCTCTTGCCATATCCGTAATGGTACATTTTGTCCCATGCCCGCTGGCAATGGTATGGGTATGGACATCCAGCTGGTTCATAGGCCCTCCTTAAAGGATAGAGGAAATCATCTGCCGGTCCGGATGTGCAATTACGGAAGAATCCAGATACATCCCACTGTCCGCGATGGTGGCCTTTGCTTTTTCAATGGCTGCCGCAACAGCAGAAACTTCGCCAGTGACCAACATAAATGATTTCCCACACATGCCTTTTGCAATCCGAAGCTCAATCAAGTCCACAATGGCTGTTTTCGCCGCCGTATCTGCCGCAACGATGATGGAAGCCGCATCATAAGTCTCGAAAATCCCAAGGGCGCGGATCTTTTCTACGTTTGTAGCCCCATAGATCGCCGGAAATATATCGTCGTGGGGATTTCCCAGCACAAAGCTGTCAATCAAATGCTGCGGACACTGGGCGGCGGCCGCATCCACTGCCGCTTTCACCGCACTCAGGTCTCCAGATACAATAGCGGTATATTTTCCAGGACATACGGTCTGTGCTTCTACGATTTCCACCTCAGCCGTCTTTAGCATTGTATCGGCAGCAGTAATACCGCTGGAAACCGTTTTAAACTCTACCATGCCTATTGCTTTATCCACTTATTCCACGTCCTTTCTATCACGCTTTTTGTATGGTCACATGAGAAGCGTCTGCCTCCACGACTTTTCCGCTGATGGAGGCATGTATCCCTACACTTAACCCATCCGCCGGCTTGCCAATCATCTGGCCCACCTCAACCATATCGCCTTCTTTAACAACCGGCTTCGCGGGAGCGCCAATATGTTGGCCAAGCAGAATCCTGACCTTTCCCATCTGGACGACTTCATCCTTAAGGGGCGCATCCACATTATATTTGGACAGTCCGAGACGCGCTTCCAGCCTGTGCTCAGGAACCTTCCTCAGTTCTCTGGAAGGCTGCACCGGCGTAACAGACGGATCCTTCGGAGGCTTTACGCCGGCAGACCTGAGACCCGCTTTGTATTCAGCCATCAATGACCTTGGCGCAAGCCCCTGGGGACAAGCATATAATTCGCATACCCCGCAGGAAGAACAGAAATGGGTATTCACAAACGGATTCAAATCCTGGAAATCTTTATTTGAGGCCGCCCTCATAAACAGATGGGGCTGTATCGGATGCCCCAGGGCATGGCGCGGGCAAAGATCTGTGCACATCTGACACTGGCAGCAGATGGAGGCCGCCCTTTTCAGGGAAATAGAAGCTTTTGTCCTTTTCTTTTCCACTAAAAGGTGATCCCCCGGCAGTACGAGAATGGCGTTTGTGGTTTTCGTCACCGGCGCATCCGCCCTTCCAATGTTGCCCATCATGGGCCCTCCCACAAAATAAACGGGATCTTTCACTGTCACATGGCCCGCCAATGCCGCCACTTCCCTTATGGTGCACCCCAAAGGCACCCGGACTGAAACCGGATCGGATACTTCCGCCACCACAGAAACCACCTTATCTGTCACCGGATGATGTTTTTCCACCGCACGGTAGATGTTGTAAACCGTCTCCACATTAAATACTGCAACACCCTCATTGATGGGAAGCCCTCCCGGCTTCACGATTTTTCCTGTGGCTTCGTAGATCATCACGATCTCATCCCCCATGGGGTAGACCCCCGGCAGAAGATGAATCCGCACCTTCGGAAATTCTCCGATGCACTGTTCCAGTGCCCAGATCGTAGCTTCATATTCTTTTTTTACACAAATAATCGCTTTCTCAGCGCCAACGGCATCCGCCATCATGCTGAATGTTTTTGTAATCTCATAAGCATGCTTCTCAAGCAGCTGTCTATGTAATTTCAACAGAGGTTCACACTCTGCACAGTTCATGAGAATCGTATCCGCCCGTTCATCCAGCTTCACATAGGTGGGAAAGCCTGCGCCGCCGGCTCCTACCACACCATTCTCACGAACGATATCCTGCAGCTCTTTTATGTTCATAGTCCTTACTCCAATCCTGTGCCCTCTCCGGCAGTCCCTGCGGTCATGGTTCTCTGATCAGTGTCACCATGGAACCAGTGGCAATTCTGGATGCATTGGCCTCATCGGTATCAATATGCATTTCTAAGGTAAAGCTGTCGTCCACCCGGATTGTCACCTGCCCAAATATGGTTCCCCTCTCGTTATCCGCCCGGACAGATACAGTATCGCCATCCCCAACACCAAATGCTTTTGCATCGGCCGGAGACATATGGATGTGCCGCTTGGCAATGATGCAGCCTTCCTTCAAATATAAGACGCCTTTCGGCCCCACAATGGCGATTGGCGCGGAGCCTTCCAGGTTCCCGGATTCGCGGACAGGGGCGTTTACCCCCAGCCTGACGGCATCTGTGGCTGAAATTTCAACCTGAGAAGCCTTTCGGACAGGTCCTAAAATCCTGACATTTTCGATGGCTCTCAGCTTAAGCCCCACGATGGTGACAATCTCATTGGATGCATACTGCCCGCCCATCAGATCTTTCTTTTTTGTCAGCCGGTATCCTGTGCCAAACAGCGCCTCCACATGTTCTTTTGTCAGATGGACATGTCTGGCAGATACCCCTACGGGCACCGGACGTTCCTGTACGCCAGTAAAAGCCTGTTTTATGGGTGAAGGCGTTCCCTTCTCCTTTTTTTCAGTTTTCTTTCCCTCCGCTACAGCCCGTTCTTCCATGGCTTCAAGGACTCTCCTGGCAATCAATTCAATATTTTTCGTATCCACACGAACACCTACTTTTTTCTGAATTTCTACTTAATACCCGGAAGTACCTGCTCCACATCCCCATGGGGCCTGGGAATCACATGGGTGGCAATCAGCTCTCCAAGGGAAGACGCTTTATCTGCCCCTGCCTCAACGGCAGACTTTACAGCCCCCACATCACCCCGCACCATGACCGTCACCAGGCCGGAACCGATTTTTTCTGTCCCCAGTAAAGTGACGTTTGCCGCTTTACACATGGAATCCGCCGCTTCGATTGCCGCTACCAAACCTCTTGTTTCCACCATACCTAATGCTTCCTGTGGCATTCTTTTTACCTCCTTTTTCCTTTCTGGGCTATCTTTATCCTGCCCGGCAGCAGCAACTGCTGCTGCCGCCGCTTTTTTTGCAGGTCTGCCTTTTTTTGGTGACTCTGTTATCGGTTTCGCTTCTGCTGCTTCCATATTTTCTGTTGTTTTCTTCTCTTCTGCCTGTACTGCTTCATCTGTTTTTTTCTTCATCCATCTTCCTCCTGCCTGAATGGAAGCGGCTGGCGCTCTCCTTCACCAATCTCACAATCTCTTCATGGGGATTGGCTATAATGCCGTGCATGGCAGGTTTCCTGAGTGCATATGTACAGGCTGATTTCACTGCTTCCTCCACCGCAGCGACTTCTCCGCCGATGATGATCGTCACCAGCTGTCCACCCCATCTGCGCTCCCAGGTAAGCAATTTTACCTCCGCGCTCTTGCACATGATGTCCAATGCATCAACCGCCGCGGTAACGCCTTTCATTTCCACGAAACCATACGCCATCCCCATCAATGAACCCACTCCTTATCCATCTGTTACAAAACCCTTATCTTTTTATTTCGGATTCTCCGGCTCTCCCTTCGGAAGAATTTTTTCCACATCCGCATGGGGCCTGGGAATCACATGTACGGCAATCAGTTCCCCAAGCTTCCTCGCCGTCTCAGCCCCTGTTTCCACAGCCGCTTTTACGGCGCCCACATCGCCCCGCACCATCACTGTCACCAGGCCGGAGCCGATTTTTTCCGTCCCCACCAGCGTAACTTCAGCGGCCTTTGTCATAGAATCCGCCGCCTCAATCGCCGCCACCAGACCTCTTGTTTCAATCATGCCCAATGCTTCCTGTGCCATTTCTTTTTCCTCCTGATCTCCATAAATTTTTATTGTATGCTGCTTTTCCCCTTAAATTCCAAAGCCCATGAAACGCTCAGCGTTTGTCAAAAGCCCCCATCCTTAATATCTGCTCCGTCTGTTCTGTGGGATTTGGAATGATATATTGCTTTACAACTCCCGTCAAAGACTCCGCTTTTTTTGCCCCTGCCTTTACCGCAGCTTCCACCGCCGCCACCGAACCCCGGAATTTCACTGTCACCAAAAGCGGCACTGAAAGTTCACGCGCTCTGGCCGGCCTGTTTCTGTCAAAGCTCTCCAGTCGCACATCCGCAGCCTTGCACCCGGCATCTGCTGCCATAAATGCTGTGGAGAGCCCATATACTTCTAAAATCCCAACAGCATTTCCCATGGTTTTCCTTTCCCCCTATCGGATGCAGAGGCTGTCCGACATGACGCAGCGCCTTCTTTTTGTAAAAGTACTTGCACTGGTCAGCCCTTCTCCTGTCCGGCTGGCGATTGTAAAGGTACAAAACCCTTCCCCGCCAAACCCAATGGCCGCATAAGACGGAGCGTTTTTCACAAGAATGGCCGTATCGATAGCCTTTGCATATTTGGTAATGTTGTCAATATTCTTGGAATGGATATGGGCCGAATGTCGGTTTCCGTGTTCCAGCCACACTGCCGTTTCCACCGCTTCGTCAAAGTCCTTCACCCTTACAATCCCTAATATGGGCATCATCAGCTCTGTTGCAATGAGCGGATGCTCCTTTTCCCCTTCAAAGACAATGCAACGGATATCTGGCGGAACCGTAATGCCAATCATGGAAAGCAGTGTCCTGGCATCGCGGCCTACGCATTTGCGGTTTAACTTTCCCCCTGCCAGTACCACCGCTGTCAACGCTTCCTGTTCATCCTTTCCGATGATGTAACATCCATTTTCCGCTGACATGTCATGAATCAGTTCATCCGCAATCCCATCCAGGGCCACCACTTCTTTCTCTGCGATACAGGGGAGATTATTGTCAAACACGCAACCATTTACAATATCCCGTGCCGCCTTTCGGATATCTGCCGTCTCATCCACAAGAACCGGCGGGTTTCCCGCTCCTGCCCCGATTCCCCGTTTCCCGGAAGACAGGACCGCGGTGACGACGCCCGGCCCCCCTGTAGCGGCGATCAAAGGGATATCTTTATGGTTCATCATAATGTTTCCCGACTCTATGGTGGGCTTCGCGACACTGCAGGCTACATGATCCGGCCCCCCTGCTTCCAGGGACGCTTCGTTAATCATGTTTACGGCAAAAAGCGATGTTTTCACAGCCGCGGGGTGTGGATTAAACACAACGGTATTCCCACCGGCAATCATCCCTATGGAATTGCAGATGACAGTCTCACTGGGATTGGTGCAGGGGGTAATGGCGCCGATCACTCCAAAAGGCCCCATCTCCACCAACGTCAGCCCCCGGTCACCCGACCATGCCGTCGTGGTAATGTCTTCTGTCCCCGGCGTCTTGTCGGCCACCAGATGGTGTTTTAAAATCTTGTCTCCCACATTTCCCATACCGGTTTCTTCCACCCCAATGCGGGCAAGGGTCTCCGCGTTTTCATGGGTTTTTCTGCGGATCGCCGAAATGATCTTTTCCCTCTGGTCCATGGACATCTTTCTGATGACTTTCTGAGCCCTCCCGGCAGCCAATACAGCTTCATCCATGTCCTCAAACACACCGTGTTCCCCCGCCGCTTCCACTTCCGGGAACTTCATACTGGCAAGGACTTCTTTTACAACGTCCTGTACCATTTTTTCATTCAGTGGCATAAGTTCCTCCTCCTATCTCCGGTACATGAAGTCTGCCCGTCCCTCCATGTATTCTGGCCAAATGTACATTTCATCTGATAATATTCGACTTTATATGTATCAGTATATTGTTTTAATCTGTTTTTGTCAATATATAATCTGCGTATTATTATAAGTCATCAGATGATATGTGATGCAAATTGTCGATCTGTCAGTACCTGGATTCCATCGGATGACAAAATCCGCCAACCGGACACACTCCGGCTGACGGACCTCGTTTTACAATACTGCAAGTGTGGTTTTTATCATAATCACGGAAGCAATGTATGTGCTCCGGCTATGATCGGCCATTTCTCACAAATTTCAAATGCCTCCACATATTCCACATTGGGTGTTCCGCAGACAGACGCATAATATTCACACTCATTTTTCAGGATGTCGTTATAAGATACCCCAAATGCATCCCTGCACCAGTCCCCCTGCTGGGAATCATGGCATTTAAACATTTTCATCTTATCCTCAAACTCATTTGTAATATCCACAAAATACTGAGGATGATAAGAGTTACTCATGCCCATGGGCGTACAGTAAAATAGCGGAGGAATATGGTCGATCACATCATGTTCTGTCTTGATGGCTTTTACCGTAGCCAGCACACGCGCCACAAATGCCAGATAACCTGTCACATCGTGATCCTGGTTGTAGTCCCTGTTTGACGGAGGGGCAAATATCACATCCGGCCTTGCGATACGGACTGCCTCGATAAATTTAAGCCTTGTCGGTTCGTCGTCAAAGATAAACTCATCCGGCTCATCCAGCCACAGTAAGGTCGCTCCAATATAATCCGCCGAAGCCTGTGCTTCCTTTTTACGCATGGCGGCAGTCTCTTCTTTTGTGTGCTGATAAGAACCGATGTTGCCATTTGTCGCAATACACATGAAGATCTCGTCGCCCCGTTTTTTCATCTTCATCAATGTCCCGGCCATACGGAATTCAATATCATCCGGATGGGCCCCAAAAGCCAATACTCTCATCCATTTTCTCCTTTCCTGTTGTAATGCATAAATATATTTGTCAATAGATTCAGGAACATCCCGTGTACCCCTGCCGGATCTGTCACTCTGTTTCACCTGCAATATAATCTGCAAGGGTCTTGCCGTCATAATAATGTTCAAACATCTCTTCTACATTATCCTTTGTGACAAGACGGTTCTCATAGAAATACGCACTGGGAACATCCACGCCGTTCAACAAATTAATGATAGCGCTCATGCAATAGAAAGTAGGAGCCGCCGCGCTGTAGCATGCGGAACCCAGGCAGTCCCCTTCATAGATTGCCTGAAGGATCGGCTTATCATTATCAATGGAGGTAATGGGAATATCGCTGCCGTTTGCTTTCTTTGCATTGATCATCCCCACTGTCGCGGAAGAATACAGGCCAAATGCTCCAATCATATCAGGGTAAGCAAGAAGGGCACCCTCAAATGCCGTATAATGTTCTTCCGGGGTAGAACCTGTCAACTCCACAATCTCAACATCCGGGTAGTCCGCAAACACACTCTTGAAGCCGTCCGCCCTGGTTGCGGCATTGGGATGTACAAAAGGAAGGCTTTGATAAATGATCGTCCCTTTCATCTCCACGTTATTTTCCTGCAGATGATCCAGTAAGAGCTTACCCGCCATGACGCCCTGCTCCTTACATTCGGACATGACCACGGAATCTGCCTCCGATACCAGCGCCGGATTCAAAGTGGCGCAAGGGATACCTGCTTCTTTCAGGGCATCCAGAGACCCCTGTACGCCTGTGAAATCACAAGGTGCAAGGATTACGCCGTCCACATCCTGAAGAATCCACTGTTCAATGGCTGCATTCTGTGCATCCTGGTCATAATTTGCATCGTTTACCAGGAGCTCTATCCCCGCTGCTTCCGCATGGGCTTTCATAGAATCCAGCATCATTGCCCCAACCTCGTCTACAGTAAAATAGACTGAAAACCCAATGGTGTATTTATCTTTTGGAACGGGAAGAGTCGTAGTCATGTCGTCCAACACATTGACAACCCCTCCTGTAGCCCTTAATTTAAAAGAACATTCTACTCCCAGGTCGTTATAATAAGTAGCAATATCAAAGGTCTCACCTGCCGGCTGTACATATTCATAGTCGGGGATCTGAGGATCTTCACCTGCTGCCTGTTCTTTTTCCGGAGCTTTCGTCTCCGTCTCTTTCGGAGCTTCCGTAGCTTTCTCCTTCGGAGCTTCCGTTTTCTTCTCCGTCTCTTTTGCGTCAGCCGGCTCTTCTCCTCCCGAAGAACCGCAGGCTGCCAGGGATAATATCATTACCAGTGTCAAAACCATTGCCAACATTCTTTTTTTCCTCATACATTTCCTCCTTTACACTTGTGACATTTTCAATCTTTACTCAAATTTATCAGACAATTATTTTCATTACCAGTGGAATTCATATTAAAAAAATTGCATTTCGTTCACAATTATCTCTTCCATTGTATTCTGTTCTGATAATATTGCATTTCATTCAAACAATCCATGCAATAAAAAACAACTGCGACTTCCGCAGTTGTTTTTTACCTTCCGCGTTTTATATGTTCTTTCCGGTATTTACCGGGACTCACCCCATAATGTTTCATAAAATTCCGATACAGGCAGGAACTGTCATGAAAGCCGGCAGCTTCCGCCACATCTTCCAGGGACATGTCGTTTTCCAAAAGCATCTGCGCCGCCTTTTCACAGCGTAAGTCATTCAGATATGCATGAAACGTCATGCCAACCACCTGTTTGAATAATATGCAATAATTTGTCCTGGAAACCGCAAACTTCAGGGTAATGTCTTCCAGTTTCAGTCTCTCATGGTAATGATTATGAATATAGTCTACGCTATCCAGCATCATTTTATTGATCCTGTGGTATTTTTGCTCCACCCGCGGGATTCCCGACTGATACAAATACCTCCACCCAAAGATATTGATAATGGTCATCAGTATACTGTTCAGGATTTCAAACATCCCTTCTCTTCTTCTGTTAAACTCATAGTGAAACCGCTCAATCTGCCGAAACAGGAAGATCTGGTCATCCCCTGACAAAGGGACTTTTGCAATAATGCTCTCTTTTTTCTCCAGGGCGGTATCCATCAGCAAAAAAGTAATCAACCGGTCTTTAATGGATTCCCCAAAGGGGTCGTACTGCAGGAATTCTTTTGAAAACTCAATAATATAAAACTGGGTCTCCGGTTCCATATACTCTTCTTTTGCAATGACGTTCGGCGGAACAATAAACATATCCCCCCTTCTCAGCTCCACCGCCGCATCCCCCACGCAATGCCTGAGCCGCCCGTTTTTCACCGCGCAGATGAAAAAATTGTCACGGATCAAATATTTATTGGCATCCACATAGGTATAAGCCAGGCCAATTCTGCACAAATTGCAACTTTCAGGATAGTTATTCAATGTAATTAACAGAGGTTTTTTCATCTTCATGGTTTTATATTACCACATAAATCCTTTGAATTACAACCTAATAATTTACAAATTGCAATTTTTATATTATAATGACTATATTCGCGGAGGAGATGAAACATGAATAAAATATTAATTATTTCCCCTAATTATCAGGAAGATCGTTGTTATGAATGGATAAATACGGCAAATGCCCAGTCACCCTACGGCAACATTCTGACATTTGATTATATATCTCCAGAAAATCCCATCAGTGAAAACGTAACCCTGTATGATTGTCTGGAAATTAAAGACATGCTTTGCCACACAGACTTATCCTGCTACCATGGGATTATCCTGATTCACGGTACAGAATACATCCCCTTTACTTCTGCTGCTTTAAGCCTCCTTTTGACCCACCTGGAAATCCCCCTTGTCATTATCACTCAAAATGCCCTTCTGACCCAGAAAGCCAACTATCATATGGAATGTTTTAATGCCGCCGTCTGTTTTATTATGACTGCCCATGCTCCGGGTGTTTTCAATGTCATTAAAAATGAATGGTCCAATACGCTGGAGGTTCACTTTGGCTCCAGAATCTCACAAAAGACCCCTTTTGATTTCCAATATATTGACATGTTTTCCGGGCGGTATGGTGAAATTATCGATCATGTCTTCCACTTCAAACATGGCTCTGTCAACCCCACTGCAAACGATCTCTCTTCCATGCCCCGGTTCCCATCACCCATGAAAAAGTCTGCCAATGTCACTTACATACGCGCCTATCGGCGTATGCCTTATCACTATTACAATTTTTCTTCCAGCAGGCCCGCGGCAGTCCTTCAGGAATTGTACGACCTGAGTTCTGTCTTAAGCCACGAAGGCTTAACTTCTCTGACCGATTTTGCCAAACATTGTAAACGGTATCATGTGCCTTTATATTTGTGCCCTCTGGTATACGAAGACCTGGATTATGAAAAAGCACTGGAGCCCGTCCTGAAACAGGGGGCCATCCTGATTGGGAACATTACTGTTTTTTCCGCTTATGCAAAGCTGGTATACGGATATGGGGATGGGAACTTCAGGAAATATCTGGATACAAATTTTGTGTTTGAGGATTTGTCCGGCCTCCGTTAAATTCCATTGACAACCTCCCCTTTCCCTGTTTAAAATAAAACCATGCCGCATTTTGCCGGCCGGAAAGGGAAAAAACGCCATGAATAAAAAAGAAATTTCAGAAATAAAGAAACAGTTTACGCCTTCAAATTGTACCATTAGCCGTATTTGCGGCTGCTACATAGACGGGGAAAAAGAAAAAAAGGCCACCATAAAAGAAGCCTTTCTTTCCCTTCCCGAAGAAGAAATGTTTAAATATTTTGAAATATTCCGAAAAAATCTATCGGGAACCCTCGGAAAAAACCTGGTCAGTCTGGAATTTCCCCTGGCAGCAGAAAACGAAGGCAGCGCTCATGATTTGCTCCTTCGGCTGCGGGATACGAAACTTGCAGACGACCTGTTATTGGATACTTTTTACGACATGATTTTGGAAAGTATTGATATAGAAGGAAGTTTTTTAATCCTCCTCATCCATTCTTCTTATGACATCCCGGGAAAATCCACAGACGGAAGTGAAATGTTTGATGCTTCCGACGAAGTTTATGAATATCTGCTCTGCACCATATGTCCCGTAAAACTGACAAAACCCGGCCTCTGCTACAATGCAGAAGCCGGAACTATCCAAAACAGAATCCGGGACTGGCTGGTGGAGTTTCCTGTCACCGGCTTTCTTTTTCCTGCCTTCCATGACCGGAGCGCCGATATTCACAGTCTGCTTTTTTATTCCAAGGATGCAAATCTGCCTCAGGCCCACCTCATCGAAGACGTACTCCGCTGTACACTCCCTCTGGCTGCCAGCAGTCAGAAAGAAACCTTCAATGCCCTGGTGGAGGGAACTCTGGGGGATGGCTGTGATTTTGAAGCCGTAAAAGCCATCCACGGCCAACTGGCCGAACGGCTGGAAGAAGCTAAAGAAAACCCGGAGCCTTTGACCCTCTCAAAGGCCGAAGTCCGTTCTCTCCTTTCTGAAAACGGAGCCAGTGAAGAGCAGCTGGCCGGCTTTGAAAAACGGTATCAGGAAACCGCAGGTTCCGACGCCCCTATTCTGGCTTCCAACATTATAAACAGCAGGAAATTTGAGATCTGTACTCCTGATATTGTAGTCCAGGTAAAACCGGAATATGCCCCTATGGTGGAAACCCGCCTCATAGACGGGCGTTCCTGTCTCGTGATTCCCATGGAAGGGCAGGTGGAAGTCAACGGAATTTGTATCCATACAGGCCTGAAAAACGAGACCTGATACATACCGGGGATGTTTCTATAAAAATAAATTGGCGAATAGTACGATCAGCGGAATTGCAATGACCGTCCTCTCCAGGAAAATGACAAACAGTTTCCAGAGGTTTAAGGGAATCTCACTTTTGATGATGATGGTTCCCACTTCCGTCAGGTAAATGATCTGTACCAGGGAAAGGACACCGATGATGAATTTGGTCTTCACCGACTGGATCCCTGTGATCAAAAGGGCCGGAATAAACATATCCGTAAAGCCCACTAAAGTGGCGGGAGCAGCCGCAAAAGCTTCCGGTACGCCTAGCACCTGAAGAAGCAGCCCCATGGGATAAGAAATCCACTGGAACACCGGCGTATAAGTGGCGATAATCAAAGCCGCCGTACCCCAGGCCACCACAATGGGAATCAGGTCAAACAGCATACCCACCACCACTTCAAAACCACTGGTGACCACTCCCTTTATTCCAAAGCTTTCTGCCCTGGCGCAGCTGATTTCCAGGGCATAGGCAAGACGGCCTTTTTCACTGGGAACCTCCTCATTGATCTGCTTCCCCACCTGTTCCTGATAAGTGTCGGGAATGGTACGGATAGGAGGAATCCGCGCAATGATGACTGCCAGGAGAATCCCCACCAGGCAGATACACAGATAAAAGGCAGGAAACAAATTGGCGATTCCCACCGTATCTGCAATCAACAGGCAAAAGGGAATGGACACCAGGGAAAAATTGGTCATGATATAACCTGCTTCCCGTTTCGTATAAAAGCCTTTCATGTACTGTTCCCTTGTCAGAATCACCGCTGCATTGGAAGCTCCAAACCAGGAGGCGATCAGGTCGATGGAGGCGCGGCCCGGCACCTTAAATAAGGGGCGCACCACCGGCTTCAGCAAAACACCTAAAAACTCCATAATGCCACAGTCGGTGAGAAACGGCAGGATAAAACTGAAACTCAAGACGATACAAAACAAAGTGGCGCATAAGTCCACAATGGTGGCGCCCGTATCAACCGAAATGATAAACTCCGGGCCTACGCCGAAAACCACCATGCAGGTGACTACCGCCCCCAACACCTTGGATACCAGATAGAAGGGCGTTGTGGAAAATCCCCGTTTCAAATAATGATTATTCCGGATCCATCCCGGTTTGCAGATAAAATCATAGACAGTCAATACAGCGGAGACCACCATGATAACCATCAGGATATAAGAGAGGCTTCCTCCCAGCAAACTTTTCAAAAAACTCTTTATAAAATCCAACAGAGTCGTAAAAGACTCACCCTGGGGAATCGGCACCAGAAACATCAAAATCCCGAAAGCGGAACCCAGGATAAACTTCAGCAAATTTTTTGTATTCACACTTTTTGATTCCATACTCATACGCTCCCTATTCTTTCGTTTGTGCCCAGGCTCTTAAACCTTTATCTGCCGTCCGCGGTTTCATCCGCAGCCAGGGCCTCCACTGCCGTCATAGCCTCATATAGCATCTCTTCTGTCACCGGATAAGGGATATGCTCCATATCCGGCTCTGTGACAATATCCCTTAAAACACCATCCAGGACTTGTCTGTCAAGATCAACCCCCATCGCTTTCAATGTCGTTTTAATTCCCAGCTTTGTAAGAAACGCTTTCAGCCGCAGCGCCTCCGCCCGTTCTCCATCCAAAAGAAGCTGCACCAATACGCCGTAGGCCACCACATTCCCATGAAGGTTCTCTTCCTCAAAACCTGGAAGCAACACCAGTCCATAATAGACGGAATGGGCCACCGCGCAGTTATAATCATCAAGCACCATGAGGGATACTAACCCCGTGCTGATGATATTGGCAAGCACTGCTTCTGAAAGGGCACTGCTTACCCGTCCTTCTCTGCAATCCAAAAGGGCCTGCTCCCCGTGTTCCAGAAGAGGCCCATAGCACATATTGCTGATCTCCCTTCCCAGGGCGGAACTGTGGGACAATTTGTCGCCCCTGGCCGCAAAATGACATTCAAAATATTTTCCGATGGTGTCTCCCATCCCGGCCTGAAGATACTTTTCCGGCGCGTGGGCAATGACTGTCAAATCCATAAAACAGTGGCGGGCAGGACGTTCGTAAAAATAAAAGCTGTCAAAGCTCCCGTCCTTTTTGTAAACCACCGACAAGGCCGTGGAAGCGGCGCAGGTGGCACAGATGGTGGGAAACGTAAATACAGGAAGCTTTGCTTCATAGGCCGCTCCTTTTGCCGTATCCAGCACCTTTCCACCACCCATCCCGAAAATCATGTCCACCTTTAGTTCTTTTGCCCGTTTTGCCAACACATGAACTGCCTCATAAGTACAGTCTCCCCGGAAAGTTTCCACCGCCTCCAGGCTTAAGCTGCTCCCCTCCAGGGCGGCTAAAAGCCTTGGAAGCCCCGCCGCCAGGGCCTTTTCCCCTCCCATTAAAAGAATACGGCTTCCAAAAGGGGCACAAATGGCCGGAACCTCCCCATAAGGAGCTTCTCCAATGGAATAATTACAAAAGTAAGTAGATTCTGTTTTCATCTTTTAAGCAACTCCTGCAGCTTTCCAAGCCTTAAAATGGCTTCGTCAATGGTCGCTTCCTCCCTGGCAAAATGAAGCCGGATTAAATGGTTGACTTCTTCTTTAAAGAAACTGGAACCGGGGACAGCCGCCACCCCCACATTTTTAATCATCCATTCACAAAACTCCAGATCCGTATATCCTTCAAACTGAGGCAGATTAAGAAACTCCTGTATATCAATCAGCACGAAATACGTTCCCTGGGGAACATTATGCTTAAGGCCGATCTTGTCGAGGCCCGCCAGAAAATAATCCCTCTTTTTCGTGTAAGTCTCCAGCAGTTTGTCATAATAAGACTGGGGGAACAAAAGTCCTGCCACCGCCGCTTCCTGCAAAGGCGCGGCCGCCCCCACTGTCAGGAAATCATGGACTTTTTTGGCCCCTTCAATCACTTCTTCCGGCCCGATCAGATATCCCAGCCTCCATCCGGTGATGGAATAGGTCTTTGAAAGGGAATTACAGGTGATGGTATGCTGATACATGCCCGGCAGGGATGCCATACAGGTATGATGATAAGGGGCATATACCATATGTTCATATACCTCATCTGTCACCACGAACGCATCATATTTCACCGCCAGTTCCCCAATGGCCGTAAGCTCCTCCCTGGAAAATACTTTGCCGCAGGGGTTGGAAGGATTGCAGACGATAATCGCCTTGGCCCCTTCGGAAAATCCCTGCTCCACGAGACGAATATCAAACTCATATTCCGGAGGTACAAGGGGGATATAAATGGGCTCTGCCCCGGATAAAATGGCATCCGCCCCATAATTCTCATAAAAGGGAGAAAATACCATGACCTTATCGCCGGGGTTGCAAATGGTCATCATGGCGCACATCATGGCCTCCGTGCCGCCACAGGTAACGACAATCTCCCTGTCGGGGTCGATCTCTCTTCCAATGGCTTTTCCCTGCTTTTTTGCCAACGCCTCCCTGAAATTTTCCGCCCCGAAGGTCACGGAATATTGATGGGGGCCTTCATAGGCCGCCTTTGCCAGCGCATCCATAATTTCTTTTGGCGGGTCAAAGTCGGGAAAACCCTGTGACAAATTAATGGCCCCATGTTCATCGCTGATTCTGGTCATCCTGCGGATCACCGAATCTGTAAAACTCTGCACTCGTTCGCTTAAAACCGGCATACTACTGACTCCTCTTTTCTATCTTAAATTCTAAAAACATTCCTCTACAATCATAAACGCACCTTCACTCTGCGTCAAGAGCGAAGGTGCATAAAGATACATAATTCTTCATATTTTTACTTACCAAAACGGAATCTAAGCTTTCTGAAAGTTTCCTGGAGCCAGGAAAGCCCCATGGTAAGATAGCGTAAAAGCGGCTCTGTGGCAATGGCAAACAATACAAACAACATGGCACATTCCATGGAGATTTTTTTGATGGCAAATAAATCCGGCAGAAATATCCCGCTTAAAATCAACCCGGCCACGCACCCAGCCCAAACTGCCATACGGAATTTATTCATGGGCTGGCAGATCTTAAAAAGAATCATGAAACCAACAATGGCAAGCAACATGGTGGCCGCAGTGGAAATATCCTCCGGGTCCACATGGAACGTCCCTCCAAATACCACCAGGGCGCCCACGGCTATCACATCAGTCAGGCCTCCTGGCAGCGCCTTTTTGATCACATTTGCCATAAAATGTCCCTGTATCCGCTCCTTGTTGGGCTGAAGGGCCAGGAAAAAGGCCGGCACACCGATGGCAAACATGCTGATCAATGAAACCTGGGCAGGCTCCAGGGGATAAGTAATCATAAAAGCCACGGAAAACAGGGAAAGCAGCAGGGAAAAGATATTTTTCACCAGAAACAGGCTGGCCGACCGTTCAATGTTGTTAACCACCCGCCGCCCTTCCAAAACCACCTGGGGCATACAGGAAAAGTCGGAATCCAGAAGAACTACCTGGGAAGCCTGGGCCGCCGCCTCGCTCCCTGACGCCATGGCCACGCTACAGTCCGCGTCCTTTAATGCCAGCACATCATTGACGCCGTCCCCCGTCATGGCAACTGTCCTGCCCTGGAGCTTTAAAGCCTCCACAAACTGCCGTTTCTGGTCAGGCGTCACCCGGCCAAAGACTGTATATTCCCGCATGGCCCGGCTCACTGCCTCCGGAGTCGTCAAGGTGGAGGCGTCCACATAACGCTCCGCCCCGGCTACATGCGCCTCTTTTGCTGCCTCCGACACAGTCAGGGGATTGTCCCCTGAGATCACCTTGATCTCCACCCCCTGTTCAGCAAAGTAAGCAAAGGTTTCCGGCGCTTCCTTTCGGATAGGATTGGCCAGAAGAAGAAATCCCAGAGGCGTCACATGTCCTGTCAACGGTTTTCCGTCAATCTCCCCGTCATAGGTTCCAAACACCAATGCCCGGTATCCCCGGGCCGCATAAGTTTCCAGCTGCTGCCTGACAGCCTCAAAATCCTCCCGCAGGACAAATTCCGGCGCCCCCAAAACATAGCTGCCATTTTCAAAAGTAACCCCGCTGTATTTCACTGCCGATGAAAAAGGCATCACACGGAGCGGTTTCGCCCCTGTCCCTTCCTGGAAATGCTCCTTGATGGCCTCCATGGTAATATTATCATTGCTCATGGCTTTTGCAAAATCACCCAAAAGGGCAGAAAGGGGAGGCATGGCCTCTTCTTTATAGCCATAAGCAGGAATCACCTGTCTCACACTCATTTTATTTTCTGTAATGGTTCCCGTCTTATCCACACAAAGCACATCCACCCGCGCCAGAGTTTCAATGCTTTTCATATCATGGAGCAAAACGCCTTTGGACGCCAGGCGGATGGAACTGACTGCCAGGGCCACGCTGGTCAACAAATAAAGCCCCTCAGGAATCATCCCGATCACCGCCGCCACCATGGATGTAATGCTGTCGGTAATGGTTTCTCCGTTAAACAGATAGCTCTGGACAAACAAAACAACGGCAATGGGGATTAATGCGATTCCCACCACCTTTAAAAGCTTATTTAAAGCCCGCATCATCTCCGACTGTTCCCCGGTCTTCATCTCTTTGGCCTGCAAAGTCAGCCTGGAAATATAGGAGGCGCTCCCCACTGCCGTCAGCATGGCATGGCACTGGCCGGATACCACAAAACTACCGGAAATCAACTGGTCTCCCTGCTTTTTTTCAATCTCGTCAGACTCACCGGTCAGAAGGGACTCATTGACCTTTACTTCCCCGGCAAGCACCACCGCATCGGCGCAGATCTGATTTCCGCCTTTAAAAATCACCACATCATCCCGTACAAGCTGCTCTGCCTCCACAGTCCAGACTTTTCCGTCCCGCACCACCGCTGCTTTGGGGGAACCCAGCATATTCATTTTCTCCAGTACCTTTTTAGCCCGGATTTCCTGTACAATTCCAATCAACGTATTGACAACAATCACCGGAAGAAAGGTAAGATTCCGAAAGGAACCCACTATGCAAAGTAATACTGTGAGAACAGCAAAAATCAGATTGAAGTAAGTAAACAAGTTCCCTCTGATGATTTCTCCCGTCGTGCGGGAGGAAGAATCCACCGCCACATTGGAAAGTCCCGTCTCCATCCGCTCTTCCACCTGGCTGCGGGAAAGTCCTGTCTGATATCCCGGAAGAACCTTTTTTCTGTCTGTAAGTTGCATTTGATCCACTGTAAAACCTCCTGAGTTTTCCACAAAAACCAGACTTCATGATTAACATACAAAAAATATTTTGTCTGTGTGAAGCTATCATACCAGACAATTCTCTATTTTTTTCCTATGGAAACCAAAAGTTTTTCTTAGAATTCTACTAGTCCCTGGTCAGTTTTCTCACCCATTTTCCAAAATTCACTTCCATAAAAGCCGGAATACATTTAAAGATCTGGTCGGCATTGAGACAGCAGACCACCACCACCGGCGATGCTTTTACCACAAATGCCATAAAAAAGGACACGGGAAGCACAATCCCCCAGATGCTGATCAAGTCCAGTTTGACCACAAAGCCCGCATGGCCCCCGCCCCGGATAATCCCGTTGTTGGTGGGCATCTGATAGGACATACCCACACATACCACACTTAAGATAATCAAAAATGTATTTGCCATATCTTTTGTGACAGGCGACAGGTCGTAAAGGCTTAACACCGGAATCCTGAGGAAAAACAAAATTATCCCGGAAACCACCCCGATTGCCAGAAACATCTTCTGAAGTCTTACGGCATAAAGTTTTACCTGTCCCATATCCCCCGCCCCCACGGTTTTTCCGATGAGGACGGACGCAGTGGAAGCCGCCCCCACCGCCATGGATTTTACCATGAGAAATAAGGTGGAAGCCACACTGTTGGCGGCAATGGCAGCCGCTGTCATGTGGCCCAAAATCACTGTCTGGAGAGCCGTATTTAACCCCCACAGGCTCTGGACAAAAAACACAGGGGCCGTCACCTTAAAATAATCTTTTGAAAGTACCCGGTCAAACTGAAAATACCCCCGCAGTTTCAGGCACAGACGTTTTTCTTTTCGCGCCACGTAAAAGATCAAAATTCCACATTCCAGAATCCTGGCAGCCAAAGTACCGATGGCCGCACCTGCCACCCCCAGTTTTGGCGCCCCAAATTTCCCATAAATCAGCACATAGTTAATTCCACAGTTGACAAAAAAAGTCATGACGGAAAGATAGAAGGCAATCCGCACCACCTCCACGCTCCTCAGGGAAGCTAAAAGAAGCTGTGTCACCGCAAAGAACAGATAAGTAAAGCGGATTAGACGGATATAGCGCACCCCTTCTTCGATAATGGGTCCGTCAGTCGTAAAAAGCCCCACAGCCTGATATGGAAAAAAGGACACCAAAAGAAACAGGATAACCGCCACCAGAAGCCCGGTCCGCATGGCCGTGGCCGCAATCTTCCTCATGGGTTCTGTCTGCTTTCTCCCCCAGTACTGACTGCAGAACATGACGGCACCGTCCCCGAGGGCAAGGAGCATCTGTTGAAAGACAAACTGAATCTGGTTGACTGCCGCCACTCCTGCCAGTGAAGTCTCACTGTAGGCGCCCAGCATCATATTATCTGCCAGATTAACGCTCAATGTAATCACATTCTGCAGCACTAAAGCTGTATAGATTGAAAAAAAGTTCCGGTAAAAATACCTTTTTTCTTCTGTCTGTTTCACACGTTCCACCTTACTCTGCCCAGAAGGCATCTTCTATGACACGTACTTCCTCACCCATGACAGAAACCACATCAAACCTGCACCTGGCCCACCAGTCGTAACCGTGCCTGTGCATGTAAACTTCCGCGGTCCGCCGGATACTCTCCTGCTTTTTTCTGTCCACGGCCTCCTCCGGAAAGCCGCCCTTTTCATCTTTTCTGTATTTGACCTCCACAAACACAAGGAATCCCTGATGTCTGGCAATGATGTCGATCTCTCCCAGGCGGCATCGGAAATTTCTGTCCAAAATCCGGTAGCCCCTGGCATACAGCTCCCTGGCCGCCCTTTCCTCATATCTGGCTCCTGCCTCATGACGATTCAAATACCTGCTCTCCCTCCTACAAAAACTTCTTTAAAAAACTCCTCCTGTGAATAGGAGTCATCCCATAGCGGCGGATAGCTTCCATATGTCCGCCAGAACCGTACCCTTTATGTCCCGCAAACCCATATTCTGGATATATCTTATCATATTCCCGCATCATCCGGTCCCTGGTCACTTTCGCAATAATACTGGCCGCTGCAATGGAAAGGCTTTTGGCATCCCCTTTGATAATGGGCACCTGGAGGATCTTTCCGTCCAGGCCCGGAATCGTCACCGCATCATTGAGGCACACATCCGGGCGGACAGAAAGCTTCCCCACCGCCTCCCTCATGGCTTCATAAGTGGCCTGGAGGATGTTGATCTCATCAATCCGACCGGGGCTCACAACCCCCACACCCACGCTGACAGCAGCTTCCATGATCTCATCAAAAAGCTCCTCCCGTTTCTTCTCCGAAAGCTTTTTGGAATCATTCACATAGGGGATCCGGCATCCCTCCGGCAATATTACCGCAGCGGCGGCCACCGGCCCTGCCAGGGGGCCTCTGCCCGCCTCGTCAATTCCGCAGACAACACCCGCCTCCTCATATTTCTTTTCATAAATGGTCATGGTTTCCAAACGGGCGTACTCTGCCTCCAGGGCTTTCTGCCTTTTCTCAAAACTTTCCAGAAGTTTTCTTACTCCTGTCCGCTCATCTTCCCTATATAAGTCAAGCAATGCGGGTAACTCCGCATTGCCTGCCTGTTCCAACTGCAATTTTATCTCTTGTACCTTCATATTGCCGCCTTACTTATCTTTTATCTGTGGCTGATAAACCCGATTTTATTTAATGGCCAAATGCGAAGCCACGCACGTCCTATGATCTGTTCTCTCTTTACATTGGCAACAGACGGATCCCTGCTGTCGGAACTGTCATTCCGGTTATCCCCCAATACAAAATATTCATCCTCTCCAAGTGTAATGGGATCTGCCGCAAGTTTTGCATCCCGGATGGGTTCCAGCCCATAATTTTCCTCCAGGCGTTCTCCGTCAATATAGATGTCGCTGCCGATGATCTGCACCGTCTCACCGGGGAGCCCGATGACACGTTTGATGTAAAAAACATTTTTAGCATGGGTATAGCGGAACACCACAATATCAAACCGTTCCGGTTCATGGAACCGGTAAGTAACCTTTTCCAGAATCAACTGGTCTCCGTCCTGGAGGGTATCGTTCATAGAAGTGCCTGACACGCTGGTCCTCTGGGCTACAAATACAATAATCAAAAATGTACATCCAAATATAACGGCTGCATATACCAAAAAACTGATTATTTCCTGCAGACGGCCCCGCTTTTTAGGTTCATCAAACTCCGGTAATTCTTCTGTTATCTGTTCCACTCCGTTTTCCATCATCCCTGCTCCTGGTCGGGAAGCTCCAGGGTAATGGCTCCCAGCCTCCCGCTTCTGAAATCATCAATAACCAATCTGGCCGCCTTTTCCAGGTCCAGCTCGTTTCCTTTCAGAACGCAGTTTCTGAACCGTGCAATTTCCGTCAGCATATGGACCGGTCCTTCTTTTCTCTCTGCCTCCGTAAGCTGATAGCGCAGTTCCAGGGTTTCAGGATACCGTTCTTCCAAACGGCCAAGCAGTTCCAGGGACAGCTCTTCCATCCCCAAAATTTCATCCTTCACAGAACCTAAAAGCGCCAGTTTGATTCCCACCTGCTCATCTTCAAATTTAGGCCATAAAATCCCCGGCGTATCCAGAAGTTCCACTTCTTTGCTTAAACGGATCCACTGATTCCCTCTGGTGACGCCCGGACGGTTTCCTGTCTTTGCACAGGCTCTGCCTGCAAAAGAATTGATAAACGTGGATTTCCCAACATTGGGAATCCCCACCACCATAGCTCTGACAGGGCGGTTCTTGATTCCCCGTTTCCTGTCCCGTTCTGTTTTTTCCCGACAGGCTTCCCTGACTGCATTCTGCACCGGCTTCATGTCCGACCGCTTTCTGGCATCCACCCTGGCCGTAATACAACCCTGCTCCAGGAAATACTGCTCCCATATCTTATTTGCCTTCGCATCAGCCAAATCCGCTTTGTTTAACAGGACCAGCCGCGCTTTGTTTCCACTAAGCTCATCAATATCCGGATTTCTGCTGGAGAGAGGCGCCCTGGCATCCAGTATCTCCACCACCAAATCCACCAGCTTCATATCCTCTTTCATGGCCCGTTTTGCTTTTGTCATATGACCCGGATACCACTGAACCTGCATACTATCCCTCTTTCTACTTGATCAACCCGAAATCTTCAAAAGGCGACACCCGTATCCAGATACGCCCCTCAATCCGGCTGGCATGAACATTCCCCACATTGGAAAAACGGCTGTCTTCACTGGTATCTGTATTGTCTCCCAGAACAAAATATTCTCCTGCCTCAAGTTCCAGCTCTTCCTCAGCCAGCCCTGCCGTCTTTATGGCTTCTTCCTTTTCAGAAATTGCCAGCTCTTTTCCGTCAATATAAAGAATCCCGTCTTTGATCTGCAGCCGCTCTCCCGGAAGCCCCACAATCCGCTTGATATAAACCCGGCTTTCATCTGCCGGATCGCGAAACGCAATCACATCCATCCGTTTCGGTTCTGAAAAATTATACCACAATTTATCCAATAAAACAACATCCCCGCTTTTTAAAAACGGCTCCATGGACCGGCCCGATACGGTCAGTTTTGTCCCCAGCATCACAACAGCAAAAAATGCCAGAGTGATCACTGCAACAATATCAACTCCCCAGCCAATCACTTTTAAAAATCTCTTTTGTTCCTGTCTGTTTTCATTCTGATAGTACAATCCCAATCTAAACACCTGTCTCTTCTGCCCTGTGTGCCATCGAGTAGGGAAGATTTATCTTCCCCTACTGGCATACGGCCCGTGCGCCGCCTTAGCAGCATATTTCCCCTGCACGGGCCTGTACATAAAAAAGGGACAATCTATGAAAATAATTGTCCCCCTGAAGTTCCATGTTAAGCAGTCATCCTGCAGATTATTTCTTTAACTCCTTTACCTTGGCAGCCTTGCCTACCCGGTCTCTCAAGTAGAACAGCTTCGCCCTTCTCACCTTACCTCTTCTCACAACCTCGATCTTTTCTACGAAGGGAGAATGAACCGGCCACGTCTTTTCCACACCGATTCCATTGGAATTTTTCCTGACAGTAAAGGTTTCTCTTGAACCGCCATTTTGTCTCTTAATGACAGTTCCCTCAAAAACCTGGATTCTCTCACGAGTACCTTCTTTAATCTTATTGTGTACCCTTACGGTATCACCAACGCGAAACGCGTCTACAGAGCCTTTCATCTGGCCTGCTTCAATTTCTCTGATCATGTCGTTCATGTGCGACCTCCTTATGATTGTTGGATGTTCTTAATGCTCGTGGCACCAGAGGACCATCTCTCATCTTTCACAACTGTTATACCTTATCATATTTCCTCCTGAAAATCAAGTGTTTTCAGAAGTTCTTTTTCCTCTGCGGAAAGAACCGCTTTTTCAAGTAAATCAGGACGGGATCTGGCCGTGCGAATCACCGATTGCTTCCTGCGCCATCTGTCCACATTTCCATGATGGCCGGAAAGCAGTACCTCCGGCACTTTCTTTCCCATGAATTCTTCCGGCCTGGTGTACTGGGGATATTCCAGAAGGCTGTCGTGGAAGGTTTCAAACTCCGCCGAAGCATCATTATGGAGGACGCCTGGCACCAGTCTGGCGATGCTGTCGATGACTACCATAGCTGCTAACTCCCCGCCGGTCAGCACATAATCTCCAATGGAAATATAGTCGGTGACAATCATCTCCAGCACCCGCTCATCAATCCCTTCATAATGGCCGCAGAGAAAAACCAGCTCCTCCTCTTTTGCCAGTTCTTCCGCCACAGACTGATTAAATACCCTGCCCTGTGGCGTCAGGTATATCACCCTGGGATTTGTCTGAAGTTTTTCTGTCACTGATTTCCAGGCGCTGTAAACAGGCCCTGGCTGCATCACCAGTCCCGCCCCTCCGCCATAAGGGGCATCATCTACCCGGTTATGTTTATTTTCTGAAAAGTCCCGGATATTGACTGCCTTTAAGGACAGCACTCCTTTTTCTTCCGCCCGCCCCAAAATACTGGTACGCAGGCCGTCAAGCACCATCTGGGGAAACAGGGTCAGTATATGGCAGTTCATATGATTCCTCCATTATAGATCCAAAAGCCCGTCCAAAACATGGACAAGAACCTCACTTTTTTCCAAATCCACATCCAGAACACATTCATCCGTCACCGGAAGCAACACAGTTTTGCCGTTTTCCATCTGCACCTCGTAGACATCATTGGCCCCTGTCTGAAGAACATCCTTTAAAGTGCCGAGGAGCGCTCCTTCATCTGTCACCACAGACAGGCCGATTAAATCCGCAATAAAATACTCCCCCTCTTTTAACGGCACCGCCTGTTCCCTTGTAATCCAAAGTTCTGCCCCTTTATACCGTTCCACTTCATTGATATCATCAATGCCTTTAAATTTTATAATGACAAACTGTTTGAAAAACCTGACGCTCTCAATCTCCAATACCGGTTTCTCCCGCTTTGCAACAAGAATCACCTGTTTCAAAACCTTAAAACGGGCCGGGTCATCTGTAGTCGGAAATACTTTGACCTCTCCGCGAAGCCCGTGAGTAGATGTAATCACTCCTACGCGAAATTCTGATACCATTGTTTTCTCCCATAAAAAAGACTGCTATTCCCCTCAGAGGGTTTTCATCGTATAGGGAACGAAGTTTCCTATACGATAAGAAATCATTTCCCCTGCAAGGCAAAAGCCCCCAGGGGAAATAGTTTCTTTACTGAATTTCCAGAACTGCTTTTTTGTCCTCTCTGGAAGCCGCCGCCTTTACAACGCTGCGGATTGCCTTTGCAATTCTGCCCTGCTTTCCAATGACCTTCCCCATATCGGAAGGATCCACATGAAGCTCCAGAATCGTTTCTTTTCCTTCCTCCTTTTCCGTAACGGATACGCAGTCAGGATGATCCACCAGAGCTTTTGCAATTACTTCAACCAGTTCTTTCATTGCCTCACCTCCATGCGGATTATTTTTCAACACCGGCGATTTTCAGAAGCTTCGCAACTGTGTCTGTGGGCTGTGCGCCTGTGGATAACCACTTCTTTGCCAGCTCCTCATTGATTTTGATCACACTGGGGTCTTTTGTCGGATCATAGTATCCGATTTCCTCGATAAATCTGCCATCTCTGGGAGACCTGGAATCTGCAACAATGATTCTATAAAAAGGCGCCTTCTTCTGACCCATTCTCTTTAATCTCATTTTAACTGCCATCTCACATTCACCTCCTTGGAATATTTTTATATTTATTAAAAAGGAAGTTTAAACCTGCCTTTTTTCCCTGCTTTTCCCATCATGCCGGACATCTGTTTCATCATCTTCCGGCTCTGCTCATGCTGTTTGATCAGCCGGTTCACTTCGGCAATATCCACACCGGCCCCCGCCGCAATCCTCTTTTTCCTGGAAGGATTGATAATATCTGGATTTGATCTTTCAGCCGGCGTCATAGAATAAATGATGGATTTTGTCCTGTCCATTGCCTTTTCGTCAATGTCCACATTTTTAAGTTTGCTCCCAAACCCCGGAAGCATACTGAGCATATCGGCAATGCCGCCCATTTTTTTGATCTGCTCCATCTGCTCCAGATAATCATTGAAGTCAAACTCTGCTTTTTTCATCTTCTGTTCCAGCTTCTTGGCCTGATTTTCATCAAACTGGGCTTCTGCCTTTTCAATGAGGGTCAGCACATCACCCATGCCAAGAATCCTGGAAGCCATCCTGTCGGGATAGAACTGTTCCAGGTCAGAAAGCTTCTCTCCCATACCCACATACAAAATCGGTTTTCCGGTCACCGCCCGGATGGAGAGCGCCGCCCCACCCCTGGTATCGCCGTCCAGCTTGGTGACGATGACTCCGTCAATGCCGATTTTATCATTGAAAGTCCCTGCGGCATTGACCGCATCCTGCCCTGTCATGGCATCCACCACCAGGACAGTCTGATCCACATGGATATTTCCCTTGATTTCCTGAAGTTCGGCCATCATATCTTCGTCAATATGAAGCCGTCCTGCCGTATCCAGGATCACCACATTATTACCATTTTTCTCCGCATGCTCAATGGCTGCCTTTGCAATATTTACAGGCTTATGCTTATCACCCATGGAAAAAACAGGTACTCCCTGCTTCTCCCCATTGACCTGAAGCTGTTTCACTGCCGCCGGACGATATACATCGCATGCCACCAAAAGAGGCCGCTTTCCTTTTGCCTTAAGTTTCCCTGCAATTTTCGCTGAAGTGGTGGTCTTTCCGGCGCCCTGAAGCCCCGCCATCATAACCACCGTCATGGTATTTCCATGATTTAATTTAAGCTCTGTAGTCTCGCTTCCCATCAGGGAAACCATTTCTTCATTTACGATCTTGATGACCATCTGGCCCGGTGTCAGGCTGTTTAACACATCCTGTCCCACGGCTCGCTCTTCCACAGCCTTTACAAACTGCTTGACAACCTTGAAATTGACATCTGCCTCCAGGAGGGCCATCTTGACCTCTTTCAGGGCTGCCTTCACATCTGCTTCCGAAAGGCGCCCCTTTCCCCGCAGCTTTTTAAATACATTCTGCAATTTATCAGATAAGCTCTCGAACGCCACTGTTTCCCTCCGCTGCTTTGTTTAAAGCCCCTGTTTCCAAATGCCAAAACCTACCCATACCAAGACACTACCTGCCACCTAAAGACGGCTGATTTTTACTGAAAGCTCTTCAATCTGAAAAACCAGTTCCCGGTCTTCGGTCTTTTTATACTCCATGGCGAGCCGATGGATCTCCTCTGCCATTTCCCTGGTTTTCAAAAACTTTTCCACCAGGCCCAACTTTCTTTCATATTCTTTTAAAGTCTTGTCGCAACGCCTGATGAGATCATGAACCCCCTGTCTGGAAATCCCTCTTTCCTCAGCAGCTTCGCTAAGTGACAAGTCATTGAACACCACATCTTCATAAACCTGCCTCTGGTGCTCTGTCAGAAGCTCCCCGTAAAAGTCATATAGAAGCGTCTGCTCCACGATTTTTTCCATGGCTTCTCACCACCCTGTACATCATACAGGAAAAGAGAGGGACTGTCAAGTGTTTTTTCTTTACACTAATCATTTACTGTCAAATGTTTTGAACCTGCAACCTTTCTGACTACCTGTTCTGATAATTGCAGGATAAACGATGTCTGTTTAACACTTTTTGTAGTTCTAAGTGCATTCACTATCATTTGTTCTCTTCCTTCTTCTCTTCCTTTTTCCATATTCTCCTGGTCTCTCATCAACAAAGTCATATATTCATGCCTCCATTCTCTATTCCTTTTTGCTTCTTTCACTGCTTCTTCCAGCTCCTTCACATAAGAATCCGCCGAATCCTTGCCTGCCACATAATCCAGAAAAGCTTTTAACTCACTGCTTACATCATCAAGTGTACCCTTTGTATTTAAAAAAATCTTTACGGCTTCATCTCCCATGAAAATGCTGCTATCTTCTTTACAGATATTCTCAAAAGTATAGATATGTCTTCCCTTTCCATACACATCAAAGGAACAGATAAATATAATATAACTCCGATTTAACTTTTTATAATGCTCCCCTTTTTCAATTAGCTGCAAATCAATCATGCTCTGATAATAACGGCTTCTTTTGGGCAATTCCTTTGCATTGCTCACCTGCATTTCTATATCATAAACACTTTCTTTATCGTCGATTGACAAAGACATACTCGCTCTCATCAATCGACGGTATACCTAGCAAACCCCCATGAGAGACGCACATTCCCATGGGGGTAAAAATATAATTCTCATTTACTTTTGTCCAAAAAAACTTCCACTCTCATCGTCACTTATGATACGGCTCCCCTGCCTGGATTTTAAAGCTCCGATAAACCTGTTCCAGGAGGATTACCCGCATCAGCTGGTGGGGGAAGGTCATGGAAGAAAAACTCAAGGTCTCGTCAGCCCGCTTAAGCACTGCATCCGAAAGCCCCAGGGAACCCCCGATGACAAAAGCGATATGGCTTTTCCCGGAAAGCCCCAGGCCGGAAAGGTGCTCCGAAAGCCCTTCGGAGCTTCGCGCCTTTCCGTTTATGGCGAGGGCGATCACATACATCCCGTCTTTTACATGGGAGAGGATCCTCTCCCCCTCTTTTTCCCTGATTCTCCGGATGGCCGCCTCCCCGGCGCCATCCGGCGTCTTTTCGTCGGCAGCCTCAATGATCTCCAGCTTACAGTATCTGGAGAGGCGCTTTGCGTACTCTGCAACGGCCTCCGTATAAAATTTTTCTTTGATCTTCCCCACTGCCAGCACTGTAATTCTCATACTTTATCCCGGATAGTCCCGTGCAGCTCCTGAAGGGAATGTACCTGGCCGTTTCCATGCTCTTTTACGAACCGGATACCGCCGATCATCGCCCCTGCCGCCGCCATGGTGGTGGCATAAGGAACCTTTTTCTTGATGGCCGCCTTCCTAAGGTAGCTGTCGTCCATCTTCCGTTCCTTTTCCACCGGCGTATTGATAATAATGTCAATTTTCCCGTTGGTGATCAGGTCGAGCATATTGGGACGGCCCTCCTGGAGCTTGTTGATCATCTCTGCCTCAAGGCCGTTATCCGTCAGCATGGCACATGTATTTCTGGAGGCGATGATTTTAAACCCTGCCGCGGCAAACTCCCTTGCCACCTCCAGCGCCTCCGGCTTATCCTTGTCGCTGACACTGATGAGGACCGTGCCTTCCAGCGGAAGTTTTGTCTGCGTGGCCTCCTGAGCCTTGTAAAAGGCTTCTCCCCAGGATTTTGAAAGCCCCAGCACTTCTCCGGTGGAACGCATTTCCGGCCCAAGAACCGGGTCGACTTCCTGGAACATATTGAAAGGGAACACCGCTTCCTTTACACCATAATAAGGAATATGCTGTTCTGTAAGCTCCGGCACCGGCGACGGCCTCCCTGTCAGCTCTCCCGTCACAATATCAATGGCCAGGGGCACCATGCGGATGTTACATACTTTTGATACAAGCGGCACGGTCCGTGAAGCCCTGGGGTTTGCTTCCAGTACGTACACCTTTCCATTCTCAATGGCGTACTGCATATTCATCAGGCCTTTTACATGCATCTCCTCCGCGATTTTCCGCGTGTATTCCTTGATGGTTTTTACACTTTCTTCCGACAAATGCCTGGAAGGAATAATACAGGCCGAATCGCCGGAATGGACGCCTGCCAGCTCAATGTGCTCCATCACCGCCGGCACAAAGGCATGGGTACCGTCGCTGATGGCGTCCGCCTCGCACTCTGTGGCATGGACCAGGAACCGGTCGATGAGGATGGGCCTGTCGGGAGTCACACCCACAGCCGCCTCCATATATCCTTCCATGCTTTTCGCATCGTAGACCACTTCCATGCCGCGGCCGCCGAGGACATAAGAAGGGCGAACCATCACCGGATATCCGATTTTCTCCGCAATCTCCAAAGCCTCCGACACATTCACTGCCATACCGGATTCCGGCATGGGAATATCCAGACGGTCCATCATGGCCCTGAACTGATCCCTGTCCTCCGCCAGGTCAATGACTGCAGGAGCCGTACCCAGAATCTTAACGCCGTTCTTTTCCAGGTCTGCCGCCAGGTTGAGCGGCGTCTGGCCGCCAAACTGGGCGATAACGCCCACCGGCTTTTCCTTTTTGTATATGCTCAACACGTCCTCCAGAGTCAGAGGCTCAAAATAAAGCTTATCGGAGGTATCATAGTCTGTGGAGACGGTTTCCGGGTTGCAGTTGACAATGATCGTCTCAAACCCCAGCTTTTTAAGGGCTAAAGATGCATGGACGCAGCAGTAGTCGAATTCAATTCCCTGCCCAATCCTGTTGGGGCCTCCGCCCAGGATCATGACCTTGGGCCTGCCGGTACGGACAGGGTTTTTGTCTGTTCCATTATAAGTGGAATAGTAATATGCACTGTCCTTCGTCCCGCTCACATGGACGCCTTCCCAGGTTTCTTCCATGCCCAAAGCAATGCGCCTCTTTCTGACAACATCCTCACCCACCTGGAGGATCTGACTCAGGTATTTATCAGAAAACCCGTTTTTCTTTGCTGAAATCAACATTTCATCTGCAGGAAGGCTTCCCCGGAAAGAAGAAAGCCCTTCTTCTTCTTCCAGCAGTTCCTTCATCTGCTCAATAAAATAATGTTTTACTTTTGTAATTTCATGAAGCTCTTCCACCGTTGCGCCCTTTCGCAGCGCTTCATACAGAAGGAAATACCGCTCACTGGAAGGCGTTGCCAAAAGCCGGAGAAGTTCCTCTTTTGTCTTCGTATCAAAATCTTTGCCATGGCCCAGTCCGAAGCGGCCCGTCTCCAGGCTGCGGATTGCTTTCTGGAAGGCCTCTTTAAAGGTCTTCCCGATGCTCATCACTTCGCCCACAGCGCGCATCTGGGTTCCCAGTTTATCTTCCACGCCTTTGAATTTTTCAAAGGCCCAGCGGGCAAATTTGATGACTACGTAATCCCCGTCGGGAACATATTTGTCCAGTGTCCCGTATTTCCCACAAGGAATGTCTGAAAGCGTCAGGCCGGAGGCCAGCATGGCCGACACAAAGGCAATGGGAAAACCGGTTGCCTTGGAGGCCAACGCCGAAGACCGGGAAGTCCGCGGGTTAATTTCAATGATCACATCCCTGTCTGTCTTCGGGTCATGGGCCCACTGGACATTGGTTCCGCCGATCACCTCAATGGATTCCACAATTTTATAGGACTTTTCCTGTAAACGTCTCTGGACTTTTTCCGAAATGGTCAGCATAGGAGCCGCACAGAAAGAATCCCCTGTGTGGGTTCCCATGGGATCAATGTTTTCAATAAAGCAGACGGTGATCATATTGTTGTCGGCATCCCGGACCACCTCAAGCTCCAGCTCTTCCCAGCCAAGGACAGATTCCTCCACCAGAACCTGCCCCACCAGGCTGGCCTGGAGGCCGCGGGCACAGACAGTTTTTAACTCGTCCACATTATAGACCAGGCCGCCCCCGGCGCCGCCCATGGTGTAAGCGGGGCGGAGTACCACCGGATATCCCAGTTTGTCTGCAATGGCCAGCGCTTCTTCCACGGAATAGGCCACTTCACTTTTTGCCATCTCAATTCCCAGTTTCTCCATGGCGTGTTTAAACTCAATCCGGTCCTCTCCACGCTCAATGGCGTCCACCTGAACGCCGATGACTTTCACGCCATACTTCTCAAGGATTCCGGCGCCCGAAAGCTCCGAACACAAATTTAACCCCGACTGGCCTCCCAGATTGGGAAGCAGCGCATCCGGCCGTTCTTTAGCAATAATCTGTTCCAGCCGTTCAATATTCAACGGTTCAATATATGTGACATCGGCAATCTCCGGATCCGTCATAATTGTGGCCGGGTTGGAATTTACCAACACGATCTCATAGCCCAGTTTTCTGAGGGCTTTGCAGGCTTGTGTCCCTGAATAGTCGAATTCACAGGCTTGCCCGATAATAATGGGACCGGAACCGATAATCATCACTTTATGGATATCTTTTCTCTGAGACATATCTTTTCCCCCTGTATTTGTCTTTCCTGTTTATTCATCGCTCGTTTTTACCTGTCTGCATACCTGCCCTGACAAAGCGGAACATCCGCCTGGCCGCGCTTTTATAAAGCTCTTCTGCCTCAGCAAAGGCTGTTTCCAAATCCATTGGCCGGTTTACCGTAGAAATTACGCTGTCGATTCCATATTCATACAGATTTTCCGCTCCTGTTCCCATACCTCCCACAATGGCTACGGCAGGAACCCCGGCCTTTTTACAGCGCATCCCGACGCCATAAGGGACTTTCCCAAACACAGACTGCCAGTCCATATTCCCCTCTCCCGTTACAACCAGGGAAACATCTTTTAAATATTCATCAAACCCGATTAAATCCAATACTGTATCAATCCCCGGTTTCATATGGGCATGAAGAAATACCATCAGGGCGGCTCCAAGGCCTCCGGCAGCTCCTGCCCCCGGCGCTTCTGAAATATCCAGGCCTGTCTTTTTCTTCATCATGTCACAGAAATGCCCCATCCCCTGCTCCAGTCTCGCCTGCATGGCCTCATCGGCCCCTTTCTGCCTGCCAAAGGTGTAAGTGGCTCCGTCTTTTCCCAAAAGCGGGTTTTTCACATCGCACATAACTGTAAAAGAAGTCTCCTTTACCGCCGGATGGAGCCCGGACAAATCAATGTCACAAACCCGTTCCAAATCCTGACCCCGTCCCGGAAGAACTTCTCCATTTTCATCCAGGAATCGAATTCCCAAAGCTGACATGGCGCCCATCCCGCAGTCGTTGGTGGCGCTTCCTCCAATGGCCACGGAAATATTCCGGCAGCCTCTGTTTAATGCATCAAGAATCAGCTCTCCGGTTCCATAGGTGGTGGTGAGAAGCGGATTCCTTTTCTGAACCGGAACAAGCGGCAGGCCGGACGCGCTGGCCATCTCAATCACCGCCTCCCCACTTTTCAGGATTCCGTAAGAAGCCATTACAGATTCAAATAACGGGCCTGTCACTTCTTTTTCCACACGGTTTCCGCCCACTGCATCTAAAACAGCATCTGTAGTCCCCTCTCCTCCATCAGCCATCAAAAATCCCTGAAAACTGCAGCCGGGAAAAACCTCCTGCGCTGTTTCGGAAAGAAGCCGGTTGATAGTTTCCGAGGAAAGTGTTCCTTTAAACGAATCTGATGCGAATAAAAATTTCATATACAACCTCTCTTATGCTGAGTTTTTTGCCATCAAGTTATTGTATCATGGGCTTGTCCGAATTACAATTCTTTTTATGTAATTCCATAGGGATATTATCTTGTAAGAAAATATACATCGTACTGATCTGGCATATAAGGCAGTCGGAAAACTTTTGGAGATTGTCAAAGTATGCAGTGTTACAAACAATGATGTCCTTATTACATTACAGAAAAAGGCAAAGGATTTCGAGGATTGTCTTGTTGCTACTTGCGCCAAATCTATACATTGTGATTATATTGCCACCCGAAGCAAAAGAGATTTTGAAGGTTTTGATATTCCTGTACTTACCCCAACCGAAATCCTTTTGCAAATCATGTAATCCATAATTTCACAGAAATTTTCGCTTCGCTCCTTGCCTTTCCCTACTTCTACGCCGGGCACGTCGCCGGCCTCTAGTGTTCTGTCTGGATTATATCTGACGAAACTCCGCAGAATATTCGCTCATCGGCAAGGCGGATTTTCGACGGCGTAGCGGTGGCTACGGATAGAAAATTCAACGCAGCAGATGGGCGAAAAGGCAAGGAGGTTTGGCTGGATATAATCCAGACAGAGCACTAGCTTGACTTCGCTTCGCTCCGTCGCGCTAGAGGCGGCGCCGGATAGAAATAAAAGGAGTACCGCCAAGGCTTTGAGCAAGCTCAAGTCCCTGGCGGTACTCCTTTTATTTCTGCCCGGCTTGTGGCTGACTACATCATCCCCATTCCGGGATTGCCTGCAGGCATAGCCGGTGTTTCTTCTTTAATGTTTGCAACAACGGATTCGGTGGTAAGAAGGGTTGCGGCCACGCTGGTGGCGTTCTGCAGTGCGCTTCTGGTCACTTTTGCAGGATCGACGATTCCGGCAGGAATCATCTCCACGTACTCTTCTTTATATGCATCAAAGCCGTATCCTACTTCAGACTCTTTCACTTTGTTTACAATTACGGAACCATCCATGCCCGCATTGGCTGCGATACGGAACAGAGGAGATTCCAGAGCTTTTAACACGATCTTGGCGCCGGTCTTCTCATCGCCTTCCAAATTATCCAGCATACCTGCGATCTTTTTCGCAGCATGGATATACGCAGCGCCGCCGCCTGCAATGATGCCTTCTTCCACAGCGGCCTTTGTAGCTGCCAGGGCATCCTCCATGCGCAGCTTCGCCTCTTTCATTTCTGTCTCCGTAGCGGCTCCCACACGGATCACTGCTACGCCGCCGGACAGTTTGGCAAGACGTTCCTGAAGCTTCTCCCTGTCAAAGTCGGAAGTGGTTTCCTCGATCTGGGCTTTGATCTGGCCAATCCTTGCCTGGATTTCCTCGCTGGAACCCTCGCCGTCTACGATAATCGTGTTTTCCTTCTGAACTTTTACGGATTTTGCACGGCCAAGCTGCTCCATGGTAGCTTCCTTCAGGTCAAGGCCTACTTCGTCGGAAATCACCGTACCACCGGTCAGGATCGCGATATCCTTCAACATCTCTTTTCTTCTGTCGCCATAGCCGGGAGCCTTGACACCAACTACGCTGAACGTACCACGCAGCTTGTTGACAATCAGAGTTGTCAAAGCTTCTCCTTCAATATCCTCCGCAATGATCAGAAGTTTTGCCCCGCTCTGTACAATCTGCTCCAGAAGAGGAAGAATCTCCTGAATATTGCTGATCTTCTTGTCCGTAATCAACACATAGGGATTATCAAGCTCTGCACACATTTTCTCCATATCTGTACACATATAAGCAGAAATATATCCTCTGTCAAACTGCATACCTTCCACCAGATCTAACTCTGTCTTCATGGTCTTGGATTCTTCGATGGTGATGACACCGTCTTTGGAAACCTTCTCCATGGCATCCGCCACCATCTCTCCCACTTCATCATCGCTGGCGGAAATAGCTGCCACCCTTGCAATCTGGTTCTTGCCGCTGATGGGTTCGCTCATATCTGCAATGGCATCCACTGCTGCATCCGTAGCTTTTTTCATGCCTTTTCTGAGGACGATGGGATTGGCGCCTGCCGCCAGGTTCTTTACACCTTCATGTACCATGGCCTGTGCCAGCACTGTCGCTGTCGTAGTTCCATCTCCGGCCACATCATTTGTTTTGGAAGCCACTTCTTTAATCAACTGGGCGCCCATATTCTCAAAAGCGTCTTCCAGCTCGATTTCCTTCGCAATGGTAACGCCGTCGTTGGTAATCAGAGGTGTACCAAAAGATTTATCCAAAACCACGTTTCTTCCCTTCGGTCCAAGAGTGACCCTTACCGTATCTGCCAGTTTATTTACGCCGGCTTCCAGCGCCGCCCTTGCATCAGCGCCAAACTTAATTTCCTTTGCCATAGCTTTTTAATCTCCTTTATTCTAATATGCTTATTTCACAACTGCCAGGATATCTCCCTGTTTTACAACGATGTACTCTTCCTCATCCAACTTCACTTCTGTGCCGGCGTATTTGGAATAAATCACTGCATCTCCCACAGCTACCTCCATTTTCACATCATCGGTGCCGGGACCCACAGCTACCACTTGCGCCTGCTGGGGTTTTTCCTTTGCGGTGCCGGGAAGGACAATCCCGGACTTTGTAGTCTCTTCTGCTTCAACCTGTTTTAATACGACTCTGTCGCCTAAAGGTACTAACTTCATTTTCATTCCTCCTGTTTAATTATTAGCACTCACTTTAATTGAGTGCTAACCAACTGTTACTATCTTATATAATTTAAATTCAAAATGCAACGTTGTTTTAAAGGCTGATTTTCCGCATTTCCCGTTATTATCTTTTATTTTCCCCGTTTTTCTCATTATTATTTGTTTTTTCTATATTTTTTCATTTTCGTTAAATTATCCCTTTTCATATTTCCCAAAAAGGATTACAATATTACCATAGTTTTTTCTGAGAAAGGAGTTTTGACATGTGTAAAAGAAAAGGATTTTTTAAAAAGCTTCTGGCTGTGACTGCCATTGTCGGCGGGGCCGCCGTCCTGATTTCAAAATTAAAAGGGAACCACAAAGAAACCTGCTCTGAGGATTGTTATGATGACGATGAATCTTTAGATGATGAGAGCAGTGATACGTCTGCCAGAAATTATGTTCCCATTTCCCACGGACAAGAAGGCGCTGAGCCGGAATCCCCTTCCGAAGAAGCTGCTCCGTCCGCAGAAGAAATTGCCGCAAAGCTGGAACAAGCTGTTGCGGAAACCGAGGCCAGATACGAAGAAGCTGCCAAAGAAGCTGCTGCCGATCAGGAAAAATAAACCGGAAAGCCTATCGAGGGCTGTTGCAAAGTATAAAGTATCCGGGTACATGTGAATTCCGGATACTTTTCAACAGTCCTCATATTTTCCTTTTGGTAATTCAGAAAACGCCCCGGCCAAAAGCCCCGCGCCACGTTCAATCTCTTCTTTTCCAAGGCTTGCATATCCAAGGAGCACCGTGCCTGTCTCTTCTTTTCCCTGCCCTTGTTTTCCAATATCAAATTCCGAAAGACCATAAACACGCACACCGGCTGAACCTGCTGCCTGTATGAGTTCCTCCTCCGTATGTCCGCACCTGCTCTTCAGAAGAATATGGATTCCGGCATACGCCCCACTGACGGAAAAAGTTTCTGAAAGAGGAAAAAGCGCAGCCAGGAGCGCATCATGTTTGGCTTTATAAATCCCCCTCATCTTATTTAAATGGCGTTCATAGTACCCGCCTTCCATAAATTCCGTCAAAATCCTCTGGTCAATCCTGGAAACCGTGGAAGCATAAAAACTACAGGAACTCTCATAAAGGGCAAGGAGCGATTCCGGAAGCATCATATAACTGACACGGATACCAGGGGCAACTGCCCTGGAAAAAGTCCCCAAATAAATGACCCTCCCTTTTGTATCTGCGCTTTGCAAAGAGGGGACAGGCTTTCCTTTATACCGGAATTCACTGTCATAATCATCTTCAATCAGATAACGTCCCTCCTGCCCCGAAGCCCAGGAAAGCAGCTCCATCCTTCTTTTAATGGGCATGATAATTCCCGTGGGAAACTGATGGGAGGGCATCACATAAGCAATTTTCGCACCGGAAGCCTCCAGGGCATCCGCTCTCATTCCGCTTCCGTCCATTTCCACAGGGAGCACCTTGTGTCCCAGACATTCAAATACGCGGTAAGCCTGCCGGTAAGTGGGCGTCTCCATGGCAATCCTCTGATTTCCCAAAAGCTGATGGAGCAGCATCAGGAGATATTCATTCCCGGCCCCAACAAGAATCTGCTCCGGCCTGCAGTTGACCCCCCTGGCTCCATAAAGATAAGTACAAATGGCCTGCCGCAAAGCTGCGTCGCCTTTATTTTCCCCAGCGGAAAAAAGTTCCCTGTTGTCATCGTTTAAACTGTTTTTAGACAGCCGCCTCCAAAGGCCGTAAGGAAAACGCTCCAGGTCAATGCCCCGCGGAGAAAAATCCACCAGCCATTGTTTCTTTTCCCGGTTTTTCTTTTCCTCCGGCTGTTCCATCCTCTGCTCCAGGTGAAACAGAGTATCCAGTTTTGCCACAAAATATCCGCGGTAAGGCTCCGCCTCCAGATACCCTTCCGCCACCAGCTGGTCATAGGCCAGCTGAGTCGTACTTCTGCTGACTTCCAGATGTTCTGCCAGTTTTCTGGTGGAGGGAAGCCTTGTTCCCGCCAAAAGACGCTTTGTCCTGATCTGTACTTTTATATATTTATAAATCTGCTCATACAAGGGTTCTTGTTCGCTGAAGGGAATCGTCAGCTCATACATCCTATTCTTCCACCATGCCCAGGGACTTCATAATCTCATATCCATCCAGGATTCCCGCCATATAAGCGTTTACTACCCTTTCTGTTTCCGCCTCATCCCGCCTGGCTATCAGTGTACCGACTGTTTCCTCCTCGTTTTCAGAAAGCTTCAGGGTTCTGTATTTCTCATCTGCCCTGCGGACCTCCGCAACCACCTTCTGGTATTCCGCATCGTTCGTCAACAAGGTGTTTAACGTACCACTTTTCATACTGCCTGCCATCAATTTTAGTTTCTCTTTGATTATTTCCATCTTCACTCCTTTTGCACATCGTTTTTTATTTCTGCTCAATTTTAAAAGAACTTTTTAACGATACAATCCGGTTAAATACCAGGTGCTTCGGACTTGAATCCTTGCTGTCCACACAAAAATAGCCATTTCGCACAAACTGAAAACTCTCCGGCGCTGCTGCCTCCGCAAGATTTGGCTCCAGATAACATTCCTTCAACACCACCAGGGAATTGGGATTCAAATTCAGGCTTCCGTCTTCATCATTATAAACGCCCCGTTCTTCATCCACAATATTTTCATACAGACGGACTTCCGCTTTCACCGCATGACGGGCCGATACCCAGTGAATGGTGCCCTTCACCTTCCTTCCCGTAAAGCCATTGCCGCTCCTGGTCTCCGGGTCATAAGTACAGTGTACTTCTATAACATTGCCATCCTCATCTTTTACTATATCCGTACAGGTGACAAAGTATCCATTCATCAGGCGGACTTCATTTCCGGGATAAAGACGGAAATACTTTTTCACAGGCACTTCCATAAAATCTTCCTGCTCTATATAAAGCTCCTTGCAAAAAGGCACTTTACGGACACCCAGGTCAGGATTCTCCTGATTGTTCTGCACCTCCATATATTCCACCTGATCTTCGGGATAATTGTCAATGACCAGTTTCAGGGGATGGAGAACCGCCATCATTCTGGGCCGTTTCATTTTTAAATCTTCCCGGATACAGTATTCCAGCATAGGCATTTCACAGGTACTGTTACTTTTTGACACTCCGGCCATTTCCACAAACATCCGAATAGATTCCGGTGTATAGCCGCGGCGCCTGAGGCCACTGATGGATACAAGCCTCGGGTCGTCCCAGCCATCCACAATGCCATCCTCCACCAGCTTTTTAATATACCGTTTTCCTGTCACCACATTTTTCAGGTACAGTTTTGCAAATTCAATCTGCTTGGGCGGATGGTCAAACTCACATTCCTGCACCACCCAGTTATAAAGGGGCCTGTGGTCTTCAAATTCCAAAGTACAGACAGAATGAGTCACATGCTCCACTGCATCCTCAATGGGATGGGCAAAATCGTACATCGGATAAATGCACCATGCATCGCCGGTGTTGTGATGGCTCATATGGGCCACCCGGTAGATAACAGGATCTCTCATATTGATATTGGGCGACGCCATATCAATTTTAGCCCGGAGCACTTTTTCCCCGTCTTTGTAAAGCCCCTTCTTCATGTTTTCAAAAAGCTCCAGATTTTCTTCAATACTCCTGTCGCGGTAGGGGCTGTTTTTCCCGGGTTCTGTCAAAGTCCCTCTGTATTCCCTGATCTGCTCCGCTGTCAGGTCACAGACAAATGCCTTTCCTTTTTTGATCAGTAAAACGGCACATTCATACATGGTTTCAAAATAATCGGAGGCAAAAAACAGCCGGTCTTCCCAATCTGCCCCCAGCCAAGCCACGTCTTCTTTTATGGACTCCACAAACTCACTTTTCTCTTTTGTGGGGTTTGTATCGTCAAATCGCATATTAAACTTTCCCTGGTATTTTTGGGCCAGCCCATAATTTAAAAGGATGGACTTGGCATGTCCAATATGAAGATAGCCATTTGGCTCCGGTGGAAATCTGGTCTGCACATGATCATAAACCCCCTCTGCCAAATCCTTATCAATAATTTGTTCGATAAAGTTTTTTGTTTCATTTTCCATAACCATAAAAGCCTCCTGCTATCCGTAATGTAAGGAAAATACCGTTTTATCGTATAGAAAAACCCTTTGTGGAAGCGCAGGGCACAACCATTTCACAGTATTTCCAATATTTTTTATCATACCACAAAATTTTGATTTTTAAAATACTTTATAAATTGTCTTGTTATTTTCCACTTTCTGTTCTAAAATAGAGACAACTACAGGGAACAGGGGGGTTGATTATGAAGGTTGTCGGTTTAATTACGGAATATAATCCTTTCCACAACGGCCATTCCTACCATATCCAAAAAGCCAGGGAAATAACCGGCGCAGATTATTGTATCGTCATTATGAGCGGCCATTATGTCCAGCGGGGTGAGCCTGCATGTATGGACAAATACCTGAGAGCAAATATCGCCCTTCTTTCCGGCGCCGACCTGGTACTGGAGCTGCCGGTTCCCTTTGCCACCGGAAGTGCGGAATACTTTGCCGCAGGGGCAGTCTCTGTCCTGGACAAACTGGGTGTGGTGGATTTTCTCTGTTTCGGAAGTGAAAGTGGAAACTTGCCACTTATTTCCTCTGTGGCTTCCATTTTTTCCAGGGAACCTGAACCCTTTTCCGGCCTGGTGAAGCAGTTTCTCGCAGATGGTTCCAGCTATCCGGCAGCCAGAACTAAGGCACTTATCCGCTATCTGACAGAATACGCTCCATCTGATGGAGAATCTCTTCCTGTGGATCAGATTCAGTCTTTGATCTCAGCTCCCAACAACATTCTGGGAATTGAGTATGTCAAGGCCCTGGACCGGCGCCATTCGTCCATCCGGCCTGTCACCATCCGGCGGACCACCGATTATTTGTCAAAATCCCTGTCACTTCCTTTTTGTTCCTCTACGGCTATCCGTCATACGTTTCAATCGGGGACTTCCGGCACACAGCCCATAACTCAGTCTTTGAAAACGGTGCGTTCCTTCGTACCGCGGGAAGCTTACTCCGTTATGTCTGAAAATTTTAATTCCAGGCTTCCTATTTTTGCAGATGATTTCTCTTCCATGTTGTTATATAAACTGCTTTCTGCAAGGTACGACGACCTGACCGATTACCTGGATGTTTCCCCTGACCTGGAAAACAGGATTAAAAAACAGCTTACGGAAATTTCCTCTTTTACCGGTTTCATCGACGCAGTCAAATGTCGCCAGTATACCAGAACCAGAATCAGCCGTGCGCTACTTCATATCCTGCTGGATATCAAAGTGGAGGATATGATCCGCTACCGTGAAAATGATTACGTTTCCTATGCCAGGATGTTGGGCTTCAAAAAAAGCGCTTCCGCCCTCCTAAAAGCCATAAAACGGAATTCTTCCGTACCTCTGATTACAAAAATGGCCGATGCGGAAGGCCAGCTTGACTCAGTCAGTTCCAACATGCTCAGCCAGGAAGGCTTTGCTTCCAATTTGTATCAGTCGGTTGTATACAACAAATATGGATGCCGGATGAAAAACGAATATACTTACGGTATTATTAAATTATAATTCAAAGGCTTTGGCATCCGAGTTCAGTATAACAAAAAGGGATTGTTGCAAAATATCTGGATTTATATATGCCCAGCATCCCTCCTGTCTCTGTCCTTATCCGATAGGCAGATTTTGCAGGTTTTGTGAGACTAGCGGCGCCAGCCCCGCTGACCGGCTTCTATGGAAGCGGCGGCTGGTGGCAATAGGCGGCGCAGCAAAACCAAAAAATCAACGTGGATAAGAACAGAGACAGGAGGGATGCTGGGCAGACATAACTATCAGAATATTTTACAACAATCCCTTTAATAATTTTACTTCCCCGCTTCCTCAGAAGAGAGAATCCTTTTCACCGTCCGCCCCCACTCCTCCGGTTCATTCTTAATAGGGGAATGGGCAGATTTCTCAAACCAAATCCATTCCTTTTTTGGTGCCGAAAGCTGATTAAACCATTTCTCTGCAAGAGGAATCGGCGTATTCTGGTCATGGCGGCCTTCTGTGAGGTACACTGGCATTTTAAGCTCCGGGACTATTTCGCCCAAATCAAAGTCCACCACTTCATCCCACATGGCTCTGAGGCTGAAAAATGCTCCTTTATAATATTTCCACAAATCAAAAAGGCTGTATTCGGGAGAATGTAAAATTGGCAACAATACCGATTTGATGATACCGTCACTTTCTCCGTAATCCTCTCCGCCATATTTGGACATCAAATTCCGCTGAACCATCAAGTCATCCAAACTTTTATAATGTCCTTTATCCGGCCAGCCAATCCGCTCCAGATCCGAAAGTGCTTTCTTATCCCCTCGTTTTTTCGCCTCTTTAAGGACAAACTCATAGGACAGTCGTTCGTTTTCGGATCCGCTCACAAACTGGCCCATTCCAATATAAGCCGCCACATCTTCCGGATATTTATGGGCCAGAAGCGTCCCCAGGAGGGAGCCCCAGGAATGTCCCACAATATAGACTGATCTTTTCTTAAACCGTTCCTTCAGATAAGCCACAAGCTCATGGGCATCCTCCACCATCCGCCACACGTTGAGATCATCCTCTTTCAGATTTTTGCTATAGCTTAAACCGGCGCCCCGCTGATCCCAACACACCATAGTGGCGTTTTCCGCCAGGGCTGATTGGTCTTTTAACACCCAGTGCCTGTCACATACCCCCGGCCCGCCATGGAGAAACAGCAAGACGGGAAGCGATACATCACAGCTGCGTATGCGGATATGCTGCAGGATGTTTCCCAGGGAAACCGTAGTTTTTTCATCAATCGCGTAAGCCATGCCAACTCCCCCTTTTTCGTCTAATTTTTAAAACTATGGATGGGCGCCGGAATCCTGCCTCCCCTATTCACAAATGCTGCGCAGGAATAGTCATTTACCGGCATCACCGGGGCATAGCCCAGAAGGCCTCCGAACTCCACCACATCTCCCGCCTTTTTCCCTTCAGCCGGAATCAGGCGGACTGCCGTAGTTTTCTGGTTCACCATTCCAATGGCCGCCTCGTCGGCAATAATCCCGGAAATCGTTTCCGCCGTCGTGTCACCCGGTATTGCAATCATATCAAGCCCCACGGAACAAACGCAAGTCATCGCTTCCAGCTTTTCAAGGGTCAGTGCACCCCTGTTTACAGCATCGATCATCCCCTGGTCTTCGCTGACCGGAATAAAAGCCCCGGAAAGGCCGCCCACATAAGAAGAAGCCATGACGCCGCCTTTTTTTACCTGGTCGTTGAGCAGGGCCAAGGCTGCCGTAGTGCCGGGGGCGCCTACGCTTTCCAGCCCTATTTCTTCCAGAATCTCCGCCACACTGTCTCCCACCGCAGGCGTCGGAGCCAGGGATAGGTCTACAATTCCAAAAGGTACGTTTAACCGCTCTGACGCTTCCTTTGCCACCAGCTGTCCCACCCGCGTCACCTTAAAGGCCGTCTTTTTGATGGTCTCGCAAAGGGTTTCAAAACTCTCCCCCCTGACTTCTTCCAGGGCGGTTTTCACCACTCCGGGTCCGCTGACGCCCACATTGATCACGGCATCTGCCTCCGTCACTCCGTGGAAAGCGCCTGCCATAAAGGGATTGTCATCCGGCGCGTTACAAAAAACCACCAGCTTCGCGCACCCCAGGGAATCCTGGTTCTTTGTAGCTTTTGCCGTTTCTTTTATGACCTGCCCCATCAGCTTTACTGCATCCATATTAATCCCGGTTTTTGTGGAACCCACATTGACGGAGCTGCAGACCCTGTCGGTTATGGCCAGCGCCTCCGGGACAGAACGGATCAGCAGCTCATCCGCCTGGGTCATTCCCTTGCCCACCAGCGCAGAATAGCCGCCAATAAAATTGACTTTCACTTCTTTTGCAGCCTGATCCAGGGTTTTCGCCAGAGAAACAAAATCCCCGGCAGTCTTTACGGCCGCTCCACCCACCAAAGCGATGGGAGTGACGGAAATCCGCTTATTCACAATGGGAATCCCGTATTTCACTTCGATCTCCCGTCCTACTTTCACCAGGTCTTTTGCATAAGAAACTATTTTATTGTAGACTTTTTCATTTACCTTCTGGATATCGGAATCTATGCAGTCCAGAAGGCTTATACCCATGGTAATGGTACGGACGTCCAGCTTCTCCTGCTCGATCATCTTATTGGTTTCGTTCACTTCAAATCTGCTTATCATGACAGCCCCTCTTAAATTCTGTGCATTTTGTTGAAAATGTCTTCGTGCTGGCAACGGATTTTTACCCCGATCTCCCCTCCGATCTGGTCTAACTCCTCCACCACATCCCCAAAAGGCTTTGTGGATTTGCTGGCGTCCACAATCATCATCATATTAAAATATCCCTGAAGGATGGTCTGGGAAATATCTTCAATGTTGATACGGTTATTGGCCAGATAAGTACACACCTTTGCAATAATTCCCACAGTATCCTTTCCTACCACTGTAATAATCGTCTTTTCCATCGTTTCCTCTCCTCATTTTTATGTATCCTGCTATATATAAACCGTTTCCGACATCACACTCCTGTCTGCCACGGAAATATCAAAATCCGTTCCCCGGTAAGCGTTTTCCCCCATGGTCACCTCCAGGCGCACCGTTTCATAGGCAAGCTGTGCGTAATTATTTTCCTTGGATAAATGTCCCAGGAGAACCTTTTTAAATTTATCGTGAAGAAGCTCCCCCAAAAGCCTCCCTGCCGAATCATTGGACAGATGCCCGTTGTTCCCCATGATCCTCCGCTTCAGGTAATAAGGATACGGCCCTGTCTCCAGCATACGGACATCATGGTTTGATTCCAGCAAAAGGGCATCCAGGCCCAACAGATGATTGATGGTATACTGGCTGTAGTTTCCAAGATCTGTAACCACCGCTGCAGAAGCATATTCAGAATTTACCCTGAATGCACATGGATTGGCCGCGTCATGGTCGATGGAAAATGGGGAAATCTTCATATCCCCGATGGAAAAGTCCACATCGGGAAAAATTTCCCGGTGAAGCCCGTCTGGAAGTTCCCCGACGCTCCGTGCCGTCAGGATCCTCTCATAAGTTTCTCTGGTAGTATAAATCGGAATCCCATTTTTCCTGGAAAACACCCCCAAACCCCCGATATGGTCAGAATGTTCGTGAGTAACCAGAATTCCCGAAAGTTCACTTCCTTTGATTCCAAGCTTCGCAAGCCCCCCTTCAATCCGCCTGGCCGATATGCCGGCGTCAATCAAAAGATGGGTGGTGTCCGTGCCAACGTAAATACAGTTTCCGCTGCTTCCGCTGGCTATGCTGGCAAGCCGCATTTCCTCTTCCTCTCTTCCGTGCTAAAATTCATATCATTAATTTTTCAATCTGGATTTCCATCTGTTTTCTGCTGCCGTCATTTTCAAGGATGGCGGAGGCTCTCCTTTTAAATTCCCCTTCCTCCATTTGGCTTTCCATCACCTTTAAACACCGTTCCCTGGTGTAGCCCCTGGTTTCCATAAGCCGGGAAATCCTGGTTTCCTTGGAAGCATACACATACCAGATCTCTTTGCAGATATCTTCATATCCCGCTTCCAGAAGAATGGCCGATTCAATCACCGCAAAGACAGGAACCCCATTCCGCCTTTCCTCTTCCCTAAGCCTGTCCAGCCTGGCTTCAATTTCCTGACGGACTGCCGGATGGATAATCCCGTTTAACCGGTCAAGGGCCTCATCATCCCCGAAAACAAGCCCCGCAATTTTTCCCCGGTCCAGCCTTCCATCCGGCCTCACTACTGTTTCCCCAAATACTTTCACCACCGGGGCAAAGCAAGTGCCTCCCGGCTCCATAAGCTCTCTTCCAATCTCATCTGCCAAAAGGGGCTTTGCCCCGTATACCTCTTCCAAGATTTCCAGAACCGTACTTTTTCCGGCTCCCACGCCGCCTGTCACACCGATCACTTTCATTTTGTCTCAAACCAGCTCTTTCCCACATTCATATCCACTTCCAGCGGAACTGAAAGGGCCGCGGCTCCATCCATTTCCTCAAGAAGGATGGCTTTCACCTGCTCCAGTTCCGAAAGGGCTGTTTCCACCAGCAGTTCATCATGAATCTGAAGAATCAGCCTGGATTTTAAACCTTCCCGCCTAAGGCGCCTGTCCACCCCTACCATGGCAATCTTCATGATATCGGCAGCAGTCCCTTGTATGGGGCTGTTCATGGCCACCCGCTCCCCGAAACTCCTCTGCATAAAGTTGGAAGAAGAAAGCTCCGGCACCGGGCGCCTGCGGCCATAAAGGGTCGACACATATCCCTTTTCTTTGGCCTGGGCCACAAGGCCGTCCAAAAAAGCTTTCACTCCCGGATAAGTCTCAAAATACTGGTCAATATAATCCACCGCTTCTTTCCTGCTGATACTTAAGCCTTCACTGAGGCCAAAAGCGCTGATACCGTACACAATTCCAAAATTCACCGCCTTGGCGTTCCGCCGCTGCAAGGCCGTCACCTCCTCAAAGGGGGTATGGAACACCTGGGAAGCTGTGATACGGTGGATATCCTCCGCCTGATGATAGGCTTCGATCAGCCGTTTATCTCCCGACATATGCGCCAGGACCCGCAGCTCAATCTGGGAATAATCCGCATCCACAAATAGGAACCCCTCTTTTGGCACAAATACTTTTCGGATCTCCCGCCCTAACTCCATACGAACTGGAATATTCTGAAGGTTCGGCTCTGTACTGCTGATTCTTCCTGTTGCCGTGATGGTCTGGTTAAATTTCCCGTGAATTCTGCCATCATCACAAATAAACGCCGCCAATCCGTCCGCATAGGTGGATTTTAGCTTTGCAAGCTGCCGGTATTCCAGAATCTTCGCCACGACCGGATGCTCTGCGGCCAATTTTTCCAAAATATCTGCCGCTGTGGAATAACCGGTCTTTGTCTTTTTTCCGTAAGGCAGCTTCAATTTCTCAAAAAGGACCACTCCCAGCTGCTTTGGCGAATTAATATTGAAAATTTCACCTGCCAGCTCATAAATTTCCTTTTCCAGACAGTCTATCTGTACCTTAAGGGTTTCTCCATAAGTGGAAAGCGCTTCCTTTTCCACCTGGACCCCTTCTTTCTCCATATGATACAAACTATAGACCAAAGGCATTTCAATATTTAAAAACAGCTCCTTCATACCCGCTTCCTTCAGTTTTTCCATGAGGATCGGTCCTGCTGCAAAAGCTGTATAAGCCATATAACAAAAACATGTGACACTTGCCTCCTGATTTTCCGAAAGCGCTTCCCTGAAAGATAATTTCCCCAGCAGGTCGCCCCTGGAAGACACGGTCATACCCAGATGCTCTCCAGCCAGCCCGTCATAAGTATAAGCGTTTTTCAAAGGATTTAAAAGATATCCTGCCACAGCAGCGTCATAAAGCCCGTCTCTTTCCGAAACCTGTACAAAAGGAAGCATCTCTTTTAAATCAAATGTCCAGACATGTCCATTCTTTCTACAAAGCTCTGCTACCCTTCCCGCCAGATATTCCCCTGTCAGAAATCCGCCCGCTTCGATAAAATAAATATCTTCCTCCCCGTATGCCAGGGAAAGCCCCAGGATTTCCCCTTTTTCGGCAATCAGTGCGACCCCGGCGCAGGCCGCTTTTTCTGCCTCCTCAAAAACCCTCTCCGCGCCGGAAAAATCATCCACAAGAAGAAATTCTTTTTCCACAAAATTTCGCGTCTGGCTTCCTGACTCAAACCGTTTTAAGAGGCTTTTAAGCTCCAGCCTCTTCATGATCTCATATGCTTCCTGTGTGAAAAGCTGTCCAATCCGGGCGGCTTCCAGGGAAAATTCCACCGGACATGCCCGGTCGATCTTTGCCAGGATCCTGGAAAGCTCCGCCTGCTCCCTGCTTCCAGAGAGGGCTTTCTTTGCCCGCTCCGGCTTCACCGCTTCCAGGTTTTCATAGACTGCCTCCAGGCTGTGATAAGTCTGAATCAGCCCATAGGCAGTCTTCTCCCCAATCCCGGCCACTCCGGGGATATTGTCGGAAGAATCACCCATAAGCGCTTTGACGTCAATGAACTCTTCCGGTGTGACTCCCATCCGCTCCACCACATCTTTTTTCAAATAATCTTCTACCGTAGTGGCGCCGCCTTTTGTCTTTGGAATCCGAACCTTCGTCCTGTCACTGGCCAGCTGCAAAAGATCCCTGTCTCCCGAAACCAGCACCACCGAAAGCCCTTTTTCTTCACATCTGGCAGACAGCGTCCCTAAAATATCGTCGGCCTCGTATCCGGCAAGTTCCACCGAAGGGATTCCCATGGCCCCAAGAACCTCTTTTGTAATGGGAACCTGCTCATGAAGCTCCTCTGGCATCCCTTTTCTTGTCCCTTTATAAGCTTCATAAAGCTGATGGCGGAAAGTAGGCGCCTTCACGTCGAAAGCCACCGCCAAGTACTGGGGCTGTTCTTCATCCAGGATTTTAAGGAGGATATTTAAAAAACCATACACTGCGTTGGTATGAAGCCCCTCAAAATTTGTCATATTGGCATGAACGCCGTAAAAAGCCCTGTTTAAAATGCTGTATCCGTCAATCAGTACAATCTTTTCGGCCATAATTTATCCTTTCTCTGTCTGTCATCCCTGATGTCAGATCATCCCCATGTCGGCAAAAATACGAAGTTGTAAAAGAGCCGCCAGCACAATACACCAAAATGCCGTTGTATAAATAACATAACGAAGGCCCTGGAAAAAATGGCGCCGCCTGATCTGTCGTTCCGAATGATAAAGCTCTTCAGCCAGTGCCCCGTCCAAATCATAGAGTTCCTTTACTTCTTCCTCTTCATGCTCCAACTGCAGGATTCCCAGATACAAAGTATAATAAATATTCAGCTCTTCCCTGCACTCTTCACAGGAATGGATATGGTCAATAAATCCCTCCAGCCTGTCCGGAGTCATGGTCCCATCTATATAATCTGTAATTTGCGCCTGAATTTCCATACAGCGGTTCATACCCGTCCCCCTTTTCCCGGCAAGCCCTGTCAGCCAGTATACCATATCCTCGCTTCTTTTTCTACAAGCGTCTTACCTTCCCGCCTGGCATCACCGGACAAGAGCCGGATATTTCTCCTTGTTTCTGCGTTTACATTTATACATAATGGCGTCTGCTTTCTGAAGGATTTCGTCAAGGGTCCACTCATTATCCTTCCCTTCAATTTCCACAATGCCATAACTGAAACTGCATTGGTAATCCGCATAATGCTCCGACTGGAAGGAATGGAGGAGTTCCTCCATCTTCCGGTCAATGAGGCTTTTGAGATGGCCTGTGAGGACGAGGCAGAATTCATCTCCCCCAGTCCTTGCAAAGGTATCGCCGTTTCGGAAGCTGCTCCTTATAAGCTCCACGAAATTCTGGATATAGATATCTCCTTCCAGATGGCCAAAGGTGTCATTGACATATTTTAACCCGTCCAAGTCCAGGTAACACAGCGTGGCTTCCCTTTTTTCTGCCAGGATCTTTTCCATATATTCTTCAAAAAACAGGCGGTTTTTGATTCCTGTTCCCGGATCATGGTATGCCTTGCTGGTCAACATATGAGCCGCCCGTTTTTCGTCACTGATATCCACCACGATATGTACGTAAGAACTCTTCTCATTCCATTCGACCGGAAAAGAAGTAATCCTGTAGTAGACTTCATTTCCACCGCTCATTTCCCATACGCTGTAGGAATCATGTCCGCAGTCTTCCTTCCAGTTTAAAAGCTCTGTCCGGAAAGAGAGCCGTTTCTTACAGGTTTCACAGGCAACATCGCCGCCGTCTTCCCCCCGCTTTCGTTTATTACAGTAGAGAATCTCCTGGCTGTCCGCATCCACCACAAGGAGCCACTCATTCCGCCTGCTGAGCAGTTCCATCAAAAGCCCGTTGTCGTTGTCCACCAGTTTTGCATGTCTCCTGGCGCTTTCGGCCTCCTCTTCCAAAACAGCCATCCTGTTTCTAATCTGTTCCAAGCTCTCAGAAAGCTTTTTCAGATTTCCGTGGAGGTTCCTCTCTCCTGTGGGAAATGCCGCCAGGTTTCCTGCGGCCAGCATTTTAGCATAAGCTGTCAACATCTCCAGCTCCTGGCCCCACTCCGGTTCCCGGCCGTTTTCTTCCTCTTCATTTTTGCCTTTTGTCATCATGTCCATCCCTCTGCCCTTCTTCTGAATTTTCCCAGCCATATATTATACATTAAAACAGCTTCCTCCCATAAATTCTCTCAGCAGGGAATTTTTCGGGATATCATCGTTTACCACTGTCAGAAAATAATCGAAAAACTTCAAAAGCCGTTTCGCTTCCACATATTCCGGCGCATCTTTCGGGATTCCAAAAAGCAGCGGCTCCGCGTAAGGCTTCAATACTGCCAGTTCATAAATCAGCGCAGAATTAAACACCACATCCGCTGATTCCTGGTAAGGGAAAATATTCTCCTCTTCGCCTCTCCTGACAGAAGGCCACATGGCAATGGTATCTTTGGCTGCCGTTCCCCTGGTACGGGCGTCCCGCACCATCCGGCGGATCAGCCTTCCGTCGGTGCTGGGAATACGGTTATGCTCATCCACATTTAACTGAGTCAGGGCGCTGATATAAATTTTGTATTTATATTCTGAAGACAGGCTATAAGAAAGCTTGTCGTTTAACCCATGGATCCCCTCTATCACCAAAATATCCTCCGGACCCATGGCCAGGGTATCTCCGCGGTATTCCCGCCTTCCTTTTTTAAAATTGAAGGTGGGCATGGCCACCGTCTTTCCTGCCAGAAGCTCTGTCATATCTTTATTAAACTGCTCCACATCAATGGCTTCCAGACACTCAAAGTTGTATTCCCCAAATTCATCCCTGGGGGTATCTTCCCTGTTGACAAAGTAATTATCCAGGGCAATGGGATGGGGTTTTAAGCCCAGGGTCCTTAGCTGGATGGAAAGGCGGTGGGAAAAGCTGGTTTTCCCTGAGGAAGAAGGCCCTGCAATCATCACAAATTTTTTCTTTCTGTCCGCCGCAATCTCTGAAGCAATTTCCGCCAGGCGTTTTTCCATCAAAGCTTCCTGCACCAGAATCAAATCACCGATGGTCCCGTTGACAATTTGTTCATTGAGATCCCCAACCGTATCCACCCCCAGATTCTCTCCCCACCTGGAAGCCTCTTTCTGGCAGCGGTACACCTTTTCTCCCGGATTGAAATCGGGAATCTTCTCCGGTTCTCTCTGGATGGGCATCTGGATCACAATGCCCCCATCAAAATAGAACAATTTAAAATATTTTAAATACCCTGTATCCGGCACCATATATCCATAATAATAATCTTCAAAATTTCGGATTTTATAGACGTTTACCCTGGATACCCTCCTGTAACGGAACAGTTTTTCTTTATCATGCATCTGATATTTTCCAAACAGCTCCACCGCCTCATTGATGGGGAGGTTCCGTTTTTCGATGGGAAGCCTTTCTGCCACCAGCTCCCGCATCTTTTCCTCCACTTTTGCAGTAAAGGCTTCGTCCACCAGGACACGGCCCCGGATATCCACGTAAACCCCTTTGCTGACAGCAAAATCCACCAGCACCTTATCCAACACTTCCCGTCCCGCCACGGCGTAGATTGCCTTCACCAAAAGGAAAATCATACTGCGCCGGTAAGTCTGAAAACCTGGTTTATCTGCTGCCGTAAAAAACCGGACACTGCTTCCATCCACCACTGTTTTATGTAGCTCTGCCAGTTTTCCGTCCACGGAAGCCAGTAAAATATCATGCTTATAATGTTCCTGCACCTGCCCCGCCAGAGAATAAAGCGTACCGTTTTCCTCCACCTGAAGCTCCTGATTGTTCCACATTACCTTCCACATAGCAAATCCCTCCTATAGTACTTTGCACGGATAGGAAACCGGCGCCTGCACCACTTCCAGTCCGGTTTTTTCTGTCATAAGCCTGTCAGCTACTGTTTCCACAAAAATATGTTCCAGCCCATAATGTCCGGCATCCACAAGGGCCACCCCCTCTGCCGTAAGGTCCAACCCTTCATGATGGCCCATGTCCCCGGTGATCAGGACATCCACTCCTGCCCTGACGGCAGCTTCCATCATGCTCTTCCCGGAACCGGGGGAAATCGCCGCTTTTTTTATCATTCCCATGGAGCCCGGCCAAGATAATCTCCTTTGCAAAACAGGATATACCGTAAGGGACGGTATCTGAAACCGCTCCTTCAAAGCCTCTGCCAGCTCCTCCAATGACATGGGTTTTTTCAAATACCCCACTTTCCCAATCCCCACCAAAACGCCTTCCTGCTCCCCGGAAGGCTCCAGCGGAAGAAGCCCCCTTTCTTCATCAAACAAGCCAAAACGCCCTGCTGCCAAATCTGCCATTCCGCCCTTTGCAATATCAAAGTTTGTATGGCCTGCATAGCAGGAAAGGTCTGCTTTTATGAGAGACAAAAGCCGTCTTCCCAGGGCATCCTGGTCACAAACCCTCTTTATCCCTCCAAAAATCAGTGGATGGTGGGTAATCATCATGTCGGCTCCCGCAGATACGGCCGCTTCTATGGTTTCTTCCGTAGCATCAAGGGCTATATATACCTTCTTTACCTCTTTCTCCGCCCTCCCGGCCAAAAGCCCCACATTATCCCAGGGACAGGCCAGGGATTCCGGCCACCTTGCGTCAAACCATTCCATTATTTCCAGGCAAGTTCTCATGGTTAAAACTCCTCCCCTTTCTTTCCCTCTGCCTTCCGGAACAAGTCAAGGGCTCCATTGATCTGTAGTAATTTCTTTTCTATTTCAAAAAGACGCCCATCCGCCCGTTTTGTTCCCGCCTTGGAAAGCTTCCCCTTCAAAGCCTCACATGTCCGCTTTTCCTTTAAAAGAAACTCTTCCACCACAGGCTTCCCCGACCGCAGCAGATACCGCCCATAAGCTTCTTCTATGTAGTCCCACGGCTTTTTATCGTCTGCTTCCTGATGGAAAGCCGTTTTTATCACCGTGTAATATTTGCCCCCGTCCTCTGCCATATCTTCATCCAGGATTTCATATCCGTTCTCCAGAAGATAACGGCGTACCAGGCGTACCTCAGACTGGGGAGAAAGCACCAGATAATCCAGCACCCTGGCCGTCTCCTTTCCGTTTTCCAAAATACGGATGGTTAAGGGGCCCCCCATCCCCGCAATGACGGCTGCGTCGGCTTCTCCCGGCGAAACGGCCAAAAACCCGTCACTGAGCCTTAAGGATATCCTGTCGTCAAATCCCTTCTCCCTCACATGTTCCTCTGCCCGCAGAAGGGGGCCACGGTTGATGTCGGCTGCAATGGCGCCGGATATTTTCCCGTCCTCCAAGAGCCGGATGGGAAGATATCCGTGATCTGTACCGATGTCCGCCAATATGCCCCCTTCCTCCACCATGGCTGCGATTGCCTGAAGCCTGGAGGAAAGAAAGGTTTTCCCTTTTGTGTGCTGTCCCATCGTGTGTCTCTCCGATTTCTCATTTATTCCAGAAAATCTTTCAGCTTCCTGCTCCTGCTGGGGTGCCGCAGCTTCCGCAGCGCTTTGGCTTCAATCTGGCGGATTCTCTCCCTTGTCACATTAAATTCTTTTCCCACTTCTTCCAGGGTACGTCCCTGTCCGTCCAAAAGGCCGAACCTCATGCAAAGCACCTGGCGTTCCCTGTCCGTAAGCGTATGAAGCACCTCTCCCAGCTGTTCTTTCAGCATGGAGAAGTCCGCCGCCTCTGCAGGCACCAGTACACGGTCATCCTGAATGAAATCCGACAGATGGCTGTCGTCTTCTTCGCCCACAGGCGTTTCCAGAGAAACAGGCTCCAAAGAGAATCTCATGATCTCACGTACCCGGTCAGGAGACAGTTTCATGTATTCCGCAATTTCTTCCGGGCTTGGTTCCCGTCCGTATTCCTGGGTTAAACTTCTGGACACCCGGATAACCCGGTTGATGGTCTCCACCATGTGGACGGGGATCCGGATAGTTCTTCCCTGATCCGCAATGGCCCTGGTAATGGCCTGGCGAATCCACCAGGTAGCATAAGTGCTGAACTTGTAACCCTTTTTATAATCAAATTTTTCCACAGCCTTCATCAGGCCCAGGTTCCCTTCCTGAATCAAATCCAAAAACTGCATTCCACGGCCCGCATACCGCTTGGCGACGCTGACCACCAGACGGAGGTTTGCCTCCGCAAGCCTTCTTGCAGCCTCCTCATCTCCCTTTTCAATCCTTTTTGCCAGGCCTGCCTCTTCTCCCGGCGTAAGAAGCGGAATCTTTCCGATCTCCTTTAAATAAAGCCGTACCGGATCTTCCTCCGAAGCGCCTTCCATCTCTCTGGTAAACGGAAGTTCTTCCCCTTCCACTTCCTCCGGAAGGGGAAAGGATCCTTCCGGAAGCTCACTTTGTATCTCCACGCCTGCAGCCTCCAGCACCTGAAAGGTTCTGTCAATGCAGTCCGCATTCAGACCATCCTCCCCAAGCGCCTCCATGATATCCTGGTAATCCAGAATGTTCTTCCTCTGTGCCGCCAGCGCAAGTAATCCTGCCAGCTTGTCCTCCAGTCGGAGATTTACCGCCTCCATACAACTCCCATCCTTCCGTCGTCTACTACTGTTCCGTGATACCCCATGGCTGTCACTCGACATTCCACAAAGATATTTTTTCCTTAATTGAGAGAAATATGCAGCCCGTTTATGTTTGCCTGCTCTTTCATAAGCTCCTGCAAAGCGGCGATGTCTGTCACGCGCCTGGTCTTTTCCTCCAGGCTGTGCCGTTTAATCCGCTTTACCGTTTCTGAAAACGCCTTCTCCCGTTCTTCCTTTGTCAGTTCTGAAAGAGAAGTGTTGAACAGCGATGCCACTTCCTTATACTCATCTCCATCGTTGATAAAATGATTCAAAATCCCGGCCGGTGTGAGATTTCCCTGATCCAGGCCCTCATACACCATGGCGGCCACCTTTTGATATAAGTCTTCCGTAAAGTCTTCCGGCGTGAGAATCCCCTTCACTGCAGGATACGCTCTCTTATCTTCAATCAGCCAGGTCAGTAAAAGCCTCTGGGATTTGCGGATACCATCCGGTTTTTCTTTCTTTTCTTCCTGCCGGTAGCTGCGGGGCGTCCCCCTTGCCACAAGTCCCACCCGTCCGCCTTTGGCGTTCACCAGCCCTTTCAGGCTGTCATAGTCAATATGGTACTGCCTTGCGGCCGCTTCCATATAGTTTTCCCGCTCCAGCCGTTCGCTAAACTGTAAAAGCCTCTCTGCAAGGGCATTGTGGAACGCCGTTTTTTGTTCCGGATCCCCCATATCATACCGGGCATACAAAACATCCGTCTCAAACAGAAAACTGTTTTTCGCCTGGGAAATCCGTTCCTCAAAGGCTTCTCTTCCCAGGGCTTTCATAAATTCATCCGGATCCTTATAAGGTTTTAAACTCAATACTTTCGCCGAAAGCCCTGCCTCTTTTAGAATCGGGATCGCCCTGAGGGCTGCTTTCATCCCTGCCCCGTCACTGTCATAAGCTAAAACCACCTGCTCCGTATAACGGCGCAAAAGATTTGCCTGCCCCGGCGTAAATGCTGTCCCCAGGGAAGCGACCGCATTGGAAAATCCCGCCTGATGCATGGAAATCACATCCATATATCCCTCACAAATCAACATATACGGCTTTCTGGAAGTCCTGGCATAATTTAACCCATAAAGATTTCGGCTTTTATCAAAAACCCGCGTTTCGGGGGAATTCAGATATTTCGGCTCCCCTTCTCCCATAACCCGGCCACCAAAACCGATAATTTTCCCATTTACATCCATAATGGGGAACATGACCCTGTTCCAGAACCGGTCTTTAGCGCCCCGCTCCTCAATCTTTACCAGCCCTGTTTCCTTCAGAAGTTCATCCGGGTATTCCTTCTTTTTCAGATACCGGTATAAATCGTCACTGCACATATTGGAATACCCCAAACCAAACCGCCGGATGGTTTCATCACTGAGCGCCCTGCCCCTCAGGTATTCATAAGCTCTCGCCCCTGCATTCCCTTTCATCTGATAATAAAAATACCTTCCGGCTTCTTTGTTCACTTCCAGGATCCTGGCTTTCAGATCCGCCTGCTTTCTGGCCTCAGCGCTTTCCTCCCCTTTCGGAAGCTCCACCCCCGCCCGCATCGCCAGCGCCTCCAGCGCTTCCCGGAAGGTGTAATTTTCATACTCCATCAAAAATGTAATCACATTTCCACCTGCACCGCATCCGAAACAATAATACATCTGTTTCCCCAGCGCCACGGAAAAAGAAGGCGTTTTTTCATTGTGAAAAGGACACAGCCCGAAATAATCGCCGCCCTTTTTCTGCAGTTTTACATAGGAGGAAATCACGTCCACAATATCATTACGGGAACGGACCTCCTCCACCACTTCTTCTGGATAAAACATTCTCTCACCCCTGTCAGTCTTTCCACGCCTTCGGCACAAACAGCCTGGTAAAAGTATCTATGGCGTATCCGTCGCTCATTCCCGCAATGTAATCGCAGACCACCCGCTCCCTGGAATCCCCCTGCTCCATAAAATATAGATATTCTTCCGGAAGCTCTTCCGTGCATTTCATATAATAATCAAACAGCGCAATCAACAGGTCTTTCGCCCGCGGATCTTCCTCTTTTGACACACTGTTGGTATAAACGTGTTGAAACATAAAGGCCCTGAGGTTTCCCATGGCTTTCTCCACCTCAGGGGACATGACAATCTCCGGCTTCCCCAGGCTTTCTTTGATAATACTATGGATAATCGTATTCAGCCGCTCTCTTACCGTATGCCCTAAAATATCAGTATATTCCGCCGGAAGCTCTGCTTCCGTCAAAATGCCTGCCCGGATGGCGTCATCAATGTCGTGGTTAATATATGCAATTTTATCGGAAAGGCGCACAATCATCCCTTCCAGGGTAGAAGGTTTTCCTGAAGTCCTGTGGTTTAAAATACCGTCCCGCACTTCCCAGGTCAGATTCAGCCCTTCTCCGTTCTTTTCCAGCCGTTCCACCACCCGTACACTCTGTTTATAATGGGCAAACCCTTCGGAACAGACGGAATCAAGAGCCGCCTCCCCGGCATGGCCAAATGGGGTATGCCCCAGATCATGGCCCAGGGCAATGGCTTCTGTCAACTCTTCATTGAGACGCAGGGATTTGGAAATGGTCCTGGCAATCTGTGCCACCTCCAGAGTATGGGTCAGGCGGGTGCGGTAATGATCCCCCACCGGGGAAAGAAACACCTGGGTCTTATGTTTCAGACGGCGGAAAGATTTACAGTGAAGAATCCTGTCCCTGTCCCTTTGATACGCCGGACGGATATCGCAAAGCTCCTCTTCCCGTTCCCGTCCTTTCGTATTTCTGCTGAAGGAAGCGTATGGGCTTAAGGTTTTTTCCTCCAGCGCTTCCAACTGTTCCCGGATATTCATGATCCCATCATCCCTTCTCTTTTGGATATTCTTATGTGGACATTCCTGTCTATGAGTATACCATACTCCCTTCCGATAGCAAAGTAAATCCCTTCGCCTTTTTTTGATAATTTTATAAAATAGGGAAAAAATAGAGATTTATTATATATGGTATTTTTAGGAATTTTACAGAAAATTCACTTTTCCCTTGTCCCTCCAGTGATTTTATTGTAAACTAGTAGGAAACTATCACTATTGGAGGAAAGACTATGGAACAGACAACAAAGAGAAGCAGTTTCTCCGGAAAGCTGGGTTTTGTCCTGGCGGCTTCCGGTTCTGCGGTAGGACTGGGGAACATCTGGCGTTTCCCGTATCTGGCAGCTAAATACGGAGGAGGAATCTTCCTTCTGGTTTATTTGATTTTGGCCGTGACTTTCGGTTTTGCCCTGATGGTGGCAGAGATTGCCATTGGACGGAAAACAAGACAGAGCGCCATCCACGCTTACGGCGTCCTTGATAAGCGGTTCCGGTTTTTAGGGCCTTTGGCTTCCCTGGTTCCCATTATCATCACCCCTTATTACTGCGTCATCGGCGGATGGGTCATCAAATATCTGGCTGTCTATGCCACCGGTAATGGCGCTACCTTAGCCGACGGAAATTATTTCACTGAATTCATCTCATCCGTATCGCCCATGGTATGGTTCATTGTTTTTGTGGCCGTCACCGTTATCATCGTTATGACCGGCGTGGAAAAAGGCATTGAAAAGGTCAGCAAATTTATGATGCCCCTCCTCGTCCTTCTTTCCCTGGGCATTGCCATTTACTGCCTGACTCTGCCCGGGGCCATGGACGGCGTCGTCTACTACCTGAAACCGGATTTCAGCAAATTTTCCGTCACCACCGTATTGGCCGCCATGGGACAGCTTTTCTATTCTATGTCCCTGGCCATGGGCATTATGATCACTTACGGTTCTTATATGAAAAAGGATTCCCATCTGACGGCCTCCGTCCATCAGATTGAAATTTTCGACACCGGCATCGCATTCTTAGCCGGGCTGATGGTGATTCCCGCAGTTTTTTCCTTTACAGGAGGAGCGGATATCAATGCCGGCCCCGGGTTAATGTTTATCACCCTGCCGAAAGTATTCGGAAGCATCGCCATCACCAATATTATCGGAACCTTATTTTTCCTGCTGGTACTGTTTGCAGCATTGACCTCTGCCATTTCCTTAACGGAAACCGTGGTTTCCATCATCTGCGACAAAACCGGCATGAAGCGTATGCCCAGCTGTATTCTCACAGCCGTGATCCTCATCGCTCTTGGAAGCCTGTCGGCCCTTGGCTACGGCGTCCTTGCACAAGTTCAGATTATTGGAATGGCATTCCTGGATTTCTTTGACTTCGTAAGCAACAGTGTACTGATGCCCATCGTGGCTTTCCTCACCTGTATTCTGGTGGGCTATGTGATCAAGCCCGCTCCTATGATCGAAGAGGCGGAAGCAGAAGGGGCCGCTTTCAAGGGAAAGCAGTTGTTTGTTTTCGTAATCAAATACCTTGCGCCTATCTGCATTGTCGCAATTTTAATCAGCTCTGTTTTAAGCGCTTTCGGTATCATCAGTATCTGACACCTGGTAACTAGATTTCCATACTGTCCGGCGGGCGGTTTTCCTTCCGGATAGTATTTTTTCAAAGGCTTTTTTACATGATAAAGAAATTTTTAAAACGTCTTCCCATCGGTGGATTGATTCCGCTTTTGACTTGTTTTCTGGTAAATGATTTTGTTTATTTTATTTTGCGTATATTTATGGAAGACGCATATCATTATGATATGACCACCTTTCTGGATGAAAAAATTCCATTCATTCCCGGATGGGTCAGCATTTATTTTATCTGTTACATTTTCTGGGTGGTAAATTATCTTTTAATTGCCAGCCGGGGAAAAGAACATCTTTACCGTTTTGTGACGGCAGATTTGCTTTCCCGCATCATATGCGGGGTATTTTTCATACTTCTGCCCACCACCAATGTACGCCCTGAGATTACCGGAAACGGACTTTGGGAAAATTTGATGCGGTTTTTATATGCCGTTGATCCACCCACCAACCTGTTTCCTTCCATCCACTGTCTCACCAGCTGGTTCTGCTATATCGGTATCCGGGGACAAAAAGGCATATCTCGCGCTTATCAGGTTTTTTCCCTGGTTTTTACAGTGCTTATCTGCCTGTCCACCCAATTTACCAAACAGCATTACCTGGTGGATGTCATCGGCGGCATTGTGCTGGCGCAGGTTTGTTACTCTTTATCCATGAAATTTAACTGGTATAAACCGATAATGAAATTTTTTGAATGTATCAATAATAAAGTTTGGAGACATAACTATCTATGACGCAAGCAGGGAAACTTTATGGGAAATAAAAAAAATCATATTTTAAATCTACTCTTTCTGCTCCTGGTCTTCTCTCTGACCATCTGGGCAGTTTTTAAAGGCGAAGATCTCAGTCTGATTTTTTCCTATATCCGGACTGCAGATCCTGTGTACCTTTTTTTAGGCATTTTATGCGTAGTGACTTTTATCCTGGGAGAAGCCATTATCATCTGTTATCTTCTCCGCGTCTTAGGATACCGTGTCCGTGCCACCAGGTGTTACCTCTATTCCTTTATCGGCTTTTTTTTCAGTTGCATTACGCCTTCTGCCACAGGGGGACAGCCTGCACAGGTTTATTATATGAAAAAAGACCATATCCCAATCCCGGAATCCACCCTTGTCCTTATGATCGTCACCATCACTTACAAGATGGTTTTGGTGGTGTTGGGAATCCTGGTTTTACTGCTTCGCCCCAGGCGGGTCATGGTTTACCTGGAGCCGGTCATGTTCTGGATTTACCTGGGCCTGGCTTTAAACGTATTCTGTGTGACTTTTATGATGATTTTAGTCTTCCATCCAAAGCTGGCAAAATGGCTGATGGTAAAAGGGCTAAAACTTCTGGAACGGATGCATTTGCTGCGAAAAAAAGGAAAACGGCTGAAAAAGCTGGAATCTTCCATGGACGATTATCATGCGGCCGGCGAATTTTACTGGAAACACAAACCCGTGGTCATCCGTGCTTTTCTGATCACTGTGGTTCAAAGGCTGCTTTTATTTTTTGTCACCTATCTGACCTATCGTGCATTTGGTCTCTCCGGTGAAAATATGGTTACGATTGTGTGTCTGCAGGGAATGATCTCCCTGGCAGTGGATATGCTTCCCCTTCCAGGAGGTATGGGAATCAGTGAACGGCTGTTCCTTTCTATTTTTACTCCTGTATTTGGAACGACACTTCTTCTGCCGGCCATGATCGTAAGCCGTGGAATCAGCTATTATTCCCAGCTGACCATCAGCGCCATTATGACTGTGGCCGCACATTTTATCATTGGAAATTACCACTCAAAAGAATCAAAACCAGGAGGCAAAGCGACATGATTGGATTTTATAATTATACGGTAATTCTTACTTATATCAGCCTGATTTCTTCCGTATTTGGAATGACACAGGCCATCCACGGGCATTTTAAAACTGCTATCTTCTGTCTGGCCCTCTCAGGACTCTGCGATATGTTTGATGGAAAAATCGCCCGGACAAAAAAAGACCGGACAGATGATGAAAAAGCTTTTGGCATCCAGATTGATTCTCTGTGCGATGTGGTCTGCTTTGGGGCTTTTCCTGCCCTGATCTGCTATCTCCTTGGAGTCCGCGGTATTTTGGGGCTTCTTATTATCTCCATATATTGTGTCTGCTCTGTTATCCGCCTGGCTTTTTTTAATGTTCTGGAAGGACGGCGCCAGCAGACAGAAGGCGGCGCAAACCACTATTACCATGGACTTCCCATCACTTCCATGTCCGTGGTTTTACCTTTAATTTTTATGACTCAATTTTTTATTCCTGATTTTGTCTTTCTTATTTTGTTACATATTGTCCTTTTGGTGGTGGGCATCCTCTTTGTGGTGGATTTCCCGTTCCGCAAACCAAATAATCATGTATTGGCTGTTTTAGTGGCTGTAGTCGCTGCCGCCCTCCTGGCCCTGTTCATCTACAGCAAGTTCCGTGTGCCCAAGCCTACGGAGGACAGCAATCCTATTATTGATAAAATTTTTGAGGAGTCCTGAAATAAAGAGGTATTTTCATGATTTATAAAACAAGAGATGGCAAAGAAATATCAGGAAATGACGGACAAGACCAGTTTCTGTCGCTACTTTATGGTTCTCTGCCCGGAAGAATGGCTGTCCGCCTCCTGATTCATCCGGTTGTTTCCAAAATCGGCGGTGTTTTTTTGAACAGCCCTCTGTCGCGGTTCATGATTCGTCCATTCATAAAGAAAAATAAAATTGATTTAAGCCTGTACGAAACAGCTGCCTATCATTCTTATAATGAATTTTTTATCAGAAAAATAAAAAAAGAGGCCAGGCCTTTTGATCAAAATCCTTCTCATCTTGTCAGCCCCTGCGATGGGAAACTTACTATTTATCCCATTCAAAAAAACGGCAGGTTTTTGATCAAACAGACTGCCTATACGACAGAAACCCTCCTGCGGAATAAAAAACTGGCCAGGCGATATGAAAATGGGTTGGCCCTTCTTTTTCGTCTGACGGTGGATGACTACCATCGCTATTTCTATGTGGATGACGGCAGAAAAAGCCGAAATGTATGCCTTTCCGGCGTTCTCCATACAGTAAACCCCGCTGCCAATGATGCATACCCTATTTATAAGGAAAACGCAAGACAGTACAGCCTTCTAAAATCCGTCCATTTCGGCACCATCCTCATGATGGAAGTGGGTGCCCTGATGGTAGGTAAAATCAGCAATCACCACCAGGAGGCTTTTGTCACCCGCGGCGCTGAAAAAGGGTTTTTTGAATTTGGAGGCTCTACAATCCTTCTTCTTTTTGAGCCCCACTGGATTTTACCCGATGAAGATCTGTTAAAAAACAGCCTGGAAGGTTTTGAAACCGTTGTAAAAGCAGGCGAACGAATCGGAAAAGCTGTGCGCTGACCAGCAGATACTGTCGGATGTCGAAGAATATTTTGATTTTAGGTTCTGTCCGCCAGACGTTTGCCCTGCCTACTGGACAAAATCAGAGGCAGGGCAAAACGCCTGGCATATAAAAATCAAAATATTTTCCAGCAGTTTCCGCTTGTCACGCGCTCTGCCCTGCCAGCACCTCATCCAGTGTTTCCAGCAGTTTCTCCACATCAATGGGCTTCGCAATGTGTCCATTCATTCCACATTCCAGGGCTGCCTGCCTGTCTTCTTCAAAGGCATTTGCCGTCATTGCCAGAATCGGCACAGAAGACAATCTTTGATCCTCCAGTTTTCGGATTTCCCTGGCAGCTTCATGGCCATTCATCACCGGCATCTGGACATCCATAAGCACAAGCTGATAGTAGCCCGGTTCAGAAGATTTTACCATATCCACCGCGATTTCCCCATTTTCCGCAACATCGACAGAAAAGCCTGCATCTTTCAGGATTTCCATTGCGATTTCCTGGTTCAGCTTATTATCCTCAGCCAGAAGAATCCTCCCTGTCTGGGCTTTCACCAGCTCTTTCGGGTTATTGTTTTCGCTGGCCTGCCCTGTTCCCACAATAGAAGACAGACAATTCCTAAGCTCCGATAGAAACAACGGCTTACTGCAAAATGCCGTCACTCCGGCTTCCTTTGCCTCCTCCTCAATCTCCGACCAATCATAAGCAGTCAATACGATCACCGGTACTTTTTCTTCCGTTTCCTGGCGGATTCTCCTGGTAACTTCAATTCCATTCATATCCGGCAGGAACCAGTCAACAATATAAACGCTGTACTCATCACCACGCATCACTGCCTGGCGGGTACGAAGCACCGCTTCCTTCCCTGACAAAGTCCATTCCGCCCTCATTCCAATCTGTCCCAGCATATAGGACACACTGTCACAAGTATTAAAATCATCATCCACCACCAAAGCCCGGCAGTCCTTCAGCTCCGGTATATCCTGCGGTTCTTTTGCATCTGAATCCAGGCGGAAAGTAAAGGAGACAACGAACTCTGTCCCTGCGCCTTCTTCACTCTTGACCGCAATGGAGCCGTTCATCATATCCACGATATTCTTCGTAATGGCCATTCCCAGGCCAGTTCCCTGAATTCCGCTGATGGTGGTATTTTTTTCTCTCTCAAAAGGCTCAAAAACATGGGCGACAAACTCTTCACTCATTCCAATGCCCGTATCTCTGATATAAAATTCATAATTGGCGTATCCGGCAGGCGCTCCGGCTTTTTCCGTAATCCTCAAGGTGATAATTCCACCTGCGCCTGTATATTTAATGGCATTGCTGAGCAGATTTAAAAGCACCTGGTTCAACCGCAGTTTATCGCAATAAATGTCCTCGTCAAAAACATCCACCGTATCAATATAAAATTCCAACTGCTTTGCATGGATATCCGCCTGTACGATATTGCGCAGCCCATGGAGAATATCCGGCAGCCTGCAGGGCTTCTCTTCTAAATGCATTTTCCCGCTTTCAATACGGCTCATATCCAACACGTCATTGATCAGGCTCAACAAATGATTGCCGGATGTCATGATTTTTTTCAGATATTCTTTTACCCGTTCCTGACGCTCGATATGGGTAAGGGCCAGGGCCGTAAAGCCAACAATGGCATTCATCGGCGTACGGATATCGTGGGACATATTGGAAAGAAATGTACTCTTGGCCCGGTTGGCCCGGTTGGCCTGCATAAGCGCACTCTCAAGCAGGCTCTTTTGCTCCATCTCATTTCGGATTTCCTCATCCACACTGCGGAAGCCCAAAACAATCCCGTGGTTTTCTTCCCACTCACCTGTGCGCACCACTTTCATCTGAAAATATTTTACATGGTCATTTTTCAAAGTGCGGTAATTCATGTAACACTGTGTTTTTTCTGCCAGCTCTCTCTTCAGCCCTTCCCTGGAAGCCATCTGCCGCAGCATCTCACGGTCATCCTCATGGACAAATGCCTCTATGTAACGCTCCATCCTGTCGTCCAGGGAAAGCTCCCCTTCAAAGATTGTCTCTAAAAGACTGTCGCCGTTGTCCTCATGACGGATCCTGTGTCCCATGCCCGTATTCAAATCAAAGAAACAGACAAGATTATAATCAATGCTAAGTGCATGAACCAGCTCCATCTGCCTCTGTTCATGCTCCTTTTCCTGAAGCTTCTGCGCCGTACAATCCAAAAGGAAACGCTGGTAAAGAAGTTCTCCATTTTCCTTCAACAGCTTCACATTTCCCATTACATGCAAAATATCGCCGTTTTTATGGCACACACGGTATTCCACGCTGGTGCTGTCCCCTTCTCTGGTCAGGTCACGGATACTTTTCCTGAGAGTTTCCTTGTCTTCTTCCATCACTGACTGGGCCACCATATCAAAACCTTCGGCCATCATCTCTTCCTGAGACTCATACCCAAGGATTTTGAGAGCCGCCCTGTTGATGCTTAAAATCCGCGCTCCATCCGTTGTATGGCACATGACGCCACACTCCATCGTAGTGAATATCGTCTCCAGTGTACGGTTTTTCTGGATGATCTCCTGTTCATAAGCCCGCTCCTGGGTCACATCAATGGCAACCCCCACTGTTCCCATGACACTTCCATCCAAATCATACAGTGGAGATTTATATGTAGTGAGCAATTTGATACCATCTCCGGACTTTACTGTTTCCTCAGAGATGCAGGTTTCCCTTCTGCTCATCACTTCCCGCTCCGACTCAATACAGGCGGGATCATCCTCTTCCACATCCCAGATGTAAGCATGCCGCTGGCCTTCCACCTGCTTCTTTGTCTTACCCACAGTCCGGCAAAAACTGTCATTTACTTTTTCATGAACTCCATTTTTGTCCTTATACCAGATCAGGTTGGGTATATTATTGATGGTGGCCTCCAGGTAATGGCTGGTCTGCCAGTAATCCTTTTCCATCTTGCATGTCTTTTGCCATTTAAGAAAGCGGAAACGGATCTCCTCCTCCGTCATGGGCAGCTTCCATAAATCCTCAATTTCAGACAAGTACTCCGTCAAACACGCTGCATCCCCTTCATCAGCAAGAAGGATCAGCTTTGCTCCCTTCCGCTTTTCTGTAAGCAATGTCCGAAGCCCCTCTGTCAGTCCAATATCCTGCAAGACGGCCAATATCACATCCGCTTCGGCCGCCAGCGCCTGATCCGGTTTTTCACCCTCTGAAAACTCGTGGGTAAAAGCCTCCAGCGGAGACATCTCTTTTACGATTTCAAACGCTCTGCACGGCTTCCCCGCAAAATAAAAGTGGATATGGCAGCGATACATTTTCCTTTTTCCTCCCTGTGCATTGTGGCCAAAGCTTCTATACTATTGCTATTTTAACAATCATAAGGAGCGGTGTCAATCCATATTTCACCCGGCGTCCTGCCTGTCTGCCGCGTCTGTCCACGTTGATTTTTTGGTTTTGCTCCGCCGCTTATTGCCGACAGCCGCCGCTTCCATAAAAGCCAGTCAGCGGGTCTGCCGTCGCTATGCTCACAAAACCTGCAAAATCTGCCTACCGGACAGACGCGGCAGACAGGCAGGACGCCGGGCGAATATGGATTGACACAGTTTCCTTCTCTATCTCTCTTCCGGTGTAAGTCTGGCCCGGAAAAATCTTCTCTTCAATTCCCGCAGGCTAAAGGGAAGAATCGGATAGATATAACTCTTTCCTGCGATGGTCTTGTTGGTAACAATGGCCATCACAAAAATCACCATTCCTGCAATAAATCCCCACAGGTTGAAAATACATGTCAGAATTAAAAGCTGAAGCCGCATAAATTTGAGGGCATATCCCAGCTCAAAGCTGGACTGGGTATAATTGGACAAGGCCACAAATGCCATATACAACATTGTCTCCGAATTAAACCATCCAGAATTTGCGGCAAACTCTCCCACCACCAGGGCTGCAATCACGCTTAACGGTGTAGTCAGCATACTTGGCGTATTGAGGGCTGCCAACCGCAGGCCGTCAATGGAAAATTCCAAAATCAATAGCTGCCAGATCAGCGGAATATTTACCGCATCTTTAATCTCCAGAAACTGGAAACTTTCAGGAATCCATTCCGGATTCTGCATGAGCAAAAGCCAAATGGGTGTCAAAATCACGCCCAGCAAAGAAATCGTCATCCTGGAAAGCCGCAGATACGTACCTGTAAGGGGCGGAAAATAAAAGTCATCCGCTTCTTCGATAATATCAAAAACAGAAGAAGGAAGAATCATGGCTGCCGGAGAAGTATCCACCAAAATAATGATGTTTCCCTCCAGAAGTTGTGCCGCCGCCGTATCCGGACGCTCTGAATACTTAAATTTGGGAAAAGGATTATACCATTTATGGGGATAGATACATTCCGCCAGGCTTTCCTGATTCATGGTGAGTGCATCCACCTTAAGATTCTGAATCCTTCCCTTAATCCTGTCCAACAGTTCCGTATCTACCCGCCCTTCCATATAGCAGATCGCGATATCTGTTCTGGAGCTTGTCCCTGCCTGGGTAATTTCCACCGTAAGTTTGGGGTCACGAATCCTCCGGCGGATCATAGCCGTATTAAAAATCAGCGTTTCCACAAATCCGTCTCTGGAGCCACGCAGTACCTTTTCCTTTCCTGGCTCCGATACGCTCCTGGCTGGGTAGCTTCTGCAGTCAATGGTGATGGCCGCATCATAACCGTCCACAAAGAAACAAGTGATTCCCATGAGAAGCTGGGTAATAATTTCATCCACATTCCTCAAAATCCCAATTTCCCCGTAGGGCAGACACTTTTTGGAAAACTCATGAGCTTCTTTTGGGAAATCCTCTTCTCCGATTCCGCACATATACTGGATAATCCGCTGAAGCACCTCATCCTTTACAAAACCGTCCACAAAATAAAAACAGGCCTGGCGCCCTCCGATTTTCATAGTCCTGTATACTACGTCAAAATTCTGATCCACCCTCAGGATCCGATGGAACAATTCCATATTTTCCGCCACACTGGTGGAAATAACTGTCTGATTCCCGCTGCCTGTGCTCATAACTGTCTCCCTTCCGCATACTCTTGTCAATCGACGGTAGTATCTGCAAAAAGGGAAAAATTATACAGGGCGTCTGCCCTGTATAATCTTCAAAATTATTTCTGTCCGTAATAAGCGTTTGCACCGTGTTTTCTAAAATAATGCTTATCCTGTACATATTGGATAGCAGGCGTTACTTTGGGATTTGCCAGTTCCGTGCGGGTCGCCATCTTGGCTACCTCCTCCAATACCACCGCATTGTGGACAGCCTCTGCCGCATCTTTTCCCCAGGTAAAAGGTCCATGGCTGGTACAGAGGACGCCAGGTGTCGCCATAGGGTCTCTGCCTTCAAAAGCTTCGATAATCACCGTACCTGTATGCTTCTCGTAAGCGCTTTCCACTTCCTCTTTTGTCAGTACCCTGGCACAGGGGATATCCCCATAAAAATAATCGGCATGGGTGGTTCCGTAGCAGGGAATACTCCGGCCGGCCTGCGCCCAGGAAGTCGCCCAGGCCGAATGGGTATGGACAATACCTCCCACACCGGAAAATGCCTTGTAAAGTTCCAGATGGGTGGGGGTATCGGAGGACGGACGAAGCTCACCTTCCACCACATTTCCCTCCAAATCCACAATCACCATATCTTCCGGCTTCATTGTTGCATAATTTACACCGCTGGGCTTAATGGCCACCAGGCCGCTCTCCCTGTCAATGGCGCTGACATTTCCCCAAGTATAAACCACCAGGCCAAATTCCGGAAGCTCCATATTGGCATGGTATACTTTTTCTTTTAATGCTTCTAACATCTTTTCTCCTTCTCATCCGCTACCGGACGCTAATCCAGCACATAATCACAGCAGACCCGGTCTGTCATATAAGGCTTCACACAAGCGGCTCCTGCTGCTACGTGGTCAGGGTGAACCTGATAAGCCGCAAGGGCCTCCTCAGACTCAAATGTACTGTCAAGTACCACATCCACCGTACTGGTAGACAGAGGAGGGACAATGACCTTCACGTCCAAAACACCGTCTGCCACTTCCTTGACCGCCTGCAGACGGCGGGCAAATTCTTCCGCCACACGCGCCCGTTCCCCGGCAGATACTTCTGCCTTGAATTTCCAGCTCACAATATGTTTAACCATGGAAAACTCCTTCCCGGATTCTTTTTACCCGGATCATTATTTTGACAGAAACTCATGGATTCCTTTTGCGCCGGCGCGTCCTGCTTCCATGGCCAGGATCACCGTCGCTGCTCCGGTCACAGCATCTCCGCCGGCATAAACACCGTCTTTGCTGGTTTTCCCGGTCTCAGCTTCTGCCACAATACATTTCCTCTTATTGATTTCCAGTCCCGCAGTGGTGGAAGAAATCAGAGGGTTGGGAGATGTACCCAGAGACATAATGACTGCATCTGCCTCAATTTCAAATTCAGACCCTTCCACAGGCACAGGTCTCCTTCTTCCGGAAGCATCCGGTTCTCCAAGCTCCATTCTGATGCAACGGACACCGCTTACCCAACCATTTTCATCTGTCAGGATTTCCACAGGGTTGGTCAAAATGTCAAAGATCACGCCTTCTTCTTTTGCATGATGAACCTCTTCCGCCCTGGCAGGAAGCTCCGCTTCACTTCTTCTGTATACGATGTGGCTCTCAGCGCCCAGACGGAGAGCTGTCCTGGCTGCATCCATGGCTACGTTTCCGCCACCGACGATGACTGCCTTTTTGCTCACCGGCATGGGGGTTGCATAATCTTCAAGCCTTGCCTTCATCAGGTTGCTTCTGGTTAAATACTCATTGGCAGAGAACACGCCGTTGGCGTTTTCACCGGGGATCCCCATAAACATGGGAAGGCCTGCCCCGGAACCGATAAATACAGCATCAAAGCCTTCTTCTTCTAAAAGCTCATCAATGGTCACAGACTTTCCGACAATCACATCTGTCTCTATCTTCACGCCAAGGGATTTTACATTCTCCACTTCAGGCTTCACCACTGCATCTTTGGGAAGACGGAATTCCGGAATTCCATATGTAAGTACGCCGCCAGCCTCATGAAGCGCTTCAAAAATTGTCACCTCATAGCCCCATTTTGCCAAATCTCCCGCACAGGAAAGCCCTGCAGGACCAGAACCGATCACCGCCACTTTCTTTCCATTGAGGCTTTCTGCCTTTTTGGGCTTAATGCCGTTTTCCCTGGCCCAGTCTGCCACAAACCGCTCCAGCTTTCCGATGGAAACAGGGTCTCCCTTCTTTCCGCGGATACATTTTCCTTCACACTGGCTCTCCTGCGGGCACACACGGCCGCATACTGCCGGCAGGGAAGAAGAAGCCGTCAATACCTCATACGCCCCTGCAAAATCCTCTTCCACGATCTTTCCAATAAATCCGGGGATATCAATGGCCACCGGACATCCCTGGGAACACATGGGCTTTTTGCACTGCAGACAACGCTTTGCCTCTTCTACTGCCTCTTCTTTATTGTATCCCAGACATACTTCCTCGAAATTCGCTGCCCTTACCTTAGGAGCCTGCTCTCTGACAGGTACTCTGTTTAATCCTTCCATTATTCGTCACCTCCGCAATGTCCGCATCCGCCGTGATGGGTATCGCCCTCCTGGAATTTGAGAAGCTTTCTGCCCTCTTCCGTCCTGTACATAGCCTGGCGTTTCATGGCTTCATCAAAATTGATCTTGTGGCCGTCAAACTCAGGGCCGTCCACGCAAGCGAATTTCACTTCATCTCCTACTGTCAGGCGGCAAGCCCCGCACATACCGGTGCCGTCCACCATGATAGGATTCATGCTGACAACTGTGGGAATCCCCAGCTTCTTTGTGGTCAGGCAACAGAATTTCATCATAATCATGGGACCAATGGCAATACATACGTCGTACTCTTTCCCCTCTGCCACCAAATCTTCAATAGCTTTTGTCACCATACCGCTTCTGCCATAACTTCCGTCGTCGGTGGTGATATAAAGGTTCCCGGCCACCTTCTCCATCATCTCTTCCATAATCACCAGGCTCTTGGTTTTTGCGCCGACGATTACATCCGCGGCAATCCCATGTTCGTGAAGCCATTTCACCTGAGGATACACAGGCGCTGTGCCCACACCACCTGCCACAAAAAGAATTCTCTTTTTCTTCGTAACTTCCAGATCCTCGGTAATCAGGTCGGACGGCCTCCCCAAAGGACCTACAAAATCCATCATGCTGTCTCCCGCCTTCAGACCCGCCAGCTGATGAGTCGAAGCTCCGATGGGCTGGAACACAATGGTGACAGTCCCCTTTTCCCTGTCGTAGTCGGCAATGGTCAAAGGAATCCGTTCCCCTTTTTCATCCACTCTGACAATGATAAACTGACCCGGTTCGCAGGACTTTGCCACACGTTTTGCTTCCACATCCATCAGAATGATATTTTCTGCCAGATGCTCCGCTTTCAGAATCTTGAACATTTTATTTCCTCCTTACCTTTCCTCCCGCACGGCGGCTTTCCCACACATGCTATCACTTTCATTTTAACACCGTATTTTCGCCATTTCAACATGAAATTCAGGGAAAAATACGGAAACCTGTAAAAAAAGATTGCACCCGCGGGCTGCACTTCCTTTGGTGTTTTTTGCCGTATGGGGGACAAAGTTTCTTATACAATGCCGCCGATTGACAAGGACACACACGCTCCGGTCTGTATGATTCGGTCGTATATGCCCTTGTCAAGCGACGGTAAAAGGGGCTGTTGCAAAATATCAGGATATTTTATATTTTGCAACGGCCCCCTCTTCAGATACCGCGTTCATATACCTGCATGTAATGACCCAGGCGAAATAACAATCATCACATAAGTCTTCCAAACAGACTGGCTATGTCATTTCCGATAATCTTTCCATAAAGCCATGCAATGATATAAGAGGCAACAATACTGACAACAAGCGTCAAAAATATCTGCCATACTTTTCGATTTTTATCATCGGCCCCAAACCGCTCCATAGCTGCCGGAATAAACGTATATGCCAGAAGGTTTCCTGCACAGTAAATCAGGAAAGTAATGATCAGCATAATCCCGCTTCCTTCATTTATGGGCATAATCAGGACAAACAAGGCCGTTACAGCCGTAAACGGCATCTGGGCCAGCGCCTTTGCCGCGGCTACGCCAAGGCCCTGCATATAAGTCATATTTTTCTTTGCAACCCCTTTTGTAAATGCCAGAGCAAAAGCTCCATAAGCCGCCAGAACCCCTGCCCCTGCAATGAGGGCCATCACAAACATCAGGGGTGTATTCGCCACCTTGAAGCCTCCCATCGCGCCATTGACCCTGAAACCCAAAAACATAAAAATCAAACTGAACAGCAATGTCTGGATCCCGCAAATCCCCATGATCACCGGCACCTTCGCCGACTCCGCGAGGCTGGATAGTGTTTCCGCCGGTTTTTTATAAGCGTCCAGAATCGTGCCCCAGAGCCCCTTCATATAAATTCCGGCAGCTCCCGGCTGCTGGGGAGCGCCATAAGGCGCCTGGCCATACCCGTAAGGCTGCCCCTGCGGCGGCACCTGGCCGTATCCGTAAGGCTGCCCCTGCGGCGGCACCTGGCCGTATCCGTAAGGCTGCCCCTGCGGCGGCACCTGGCCGTATCCACCAGGCTGGCCCTGCGGCCCCTGGCTGTATCCACCAGGCTGCCCTTGCGGTCCCTGGCCAAACCCACCAGGCTGCCCCTGCGGCGCTGCCTGGCTATATTCGCTGGGCTGTCCCTGCGGCACTGCCCCCTCCTGGTTTACAGCAGGATTCCCGCCTGCTGCCTGCTGGCAGGTACAAACCTCCCCCTCCTGCAACGGTTTTCCACACTGACTACAAAATCTTGCCATATTTTCCTCCTTCATGTGCCTTCTTTTTTCAAAAGGCATGGTGTTGTATAAAGATTAATATTTTTAATAAAGCTCGTTCATACCTCCAACACCGGCCGGCAAAAGCCGTCGGGGCCGCTCCCCTTTTTCTTACCGTATCATAAACTGAAACGGCTCATCTGCCAGGACAAATCCATCCCCATGGCAAAGCCGGTATTCATCCCCCGGATCCAGCCTCATTCCGTTCAGATATGTGGAATTCGTCGAATCGTGGTCTACTAAATAATATTCCCCGCCCTCCATTATAATGCTGGCATGATGGCGGCTGACTGCCCGGTTACCCCGGATGCAAAAATCCGCATCCGAACTCTTTCCCAATAAAGTCTCATCCAGCACAAGGGCCATTTCATCCCCTGTCCGAATACGGATAATATAAGCGACTTCCTTTGCCTTTGTAAACACATCGGGAATCATAATATTCAGGCCATCACCGCTCTCCTTCCAGGATTCTCCATATTCCACTCCAATCCCACCGTCGTCATATCCATAGAGCTCCTGCTCACCGGAAGCTGCTGCCTCCGATTCCGCCGCCATATCCTGAAGAAAAAGAGTATCCGCCATGGCTTTACACTGACTCAGGTTCTCCCTGTTTACACTTTTTACATAGTTTAACAGCGTATGCATATTGTCCCGGTTCTCCTCCGGGTTTCCCTCCATAATGGTCAGAAGCTCTGCCATCAGGAGGCGCAACTTTTCCACAGGGCTTCTGGGATCTTTCTGCAACCCGCAGATCCACCGGATTTCTCCGGTCTCATCATGGGTATATACGTCTGAAAGGCTCATAAGCAGCTCACTTCGCGGAATCATATAATCGTCCAGATTCACCCATACGCTGAATAAGCTTTTTAAAATCTGAACTACTGTTTTTTTTGAAATACCGGCTAAAAAAATACGGCTTAAAGGAGTGAATCCCTCTGTATTATAATTGGCCGTCCCGGTCTCCTCATTGGTGATTTCCAACCGGAATACGCCGTCGATTTCATTGCAGAAAAGCATATGATAAGTGACATTATCAAACGCATTTTCTGACGGTGCCTGCCGTTCAATCCTGTCCATCCTAATCCAAAACTCCTTTCCGGCTTACCTCAAAACCTCACGCAGCGCCTCATGTCCGATCATCTGTTCCATGATCTGAGACGGCCCTCCCGGTGAAAGAACATCGATACTTCCCGCCATGGGAAGTTCCGGATTCTCATACATACGTCCATATTGTTCATGAAACTTATTATAAAGAAGCACCGATTTTTTGCAGAGGCCGCAGCCCAGTGTCTTAAACAGGCACCATATTTTATGTACCCTCTGGTTTGAAGTATAGATACCGTCGCTCACAAGAATCACCCGATCCGCCAGGCGGCAAGCCTCCAACAATCCATGATTCAGGGAAAAACTGCTGTCTATGATAATATACCGGAACTCCCCTGAGTCCTTAAGTCTCTTTAAAAATATTTCCATATGTGCCCTTGTGATATCCATAAGGGAAAGCGGCGCCGACAGGTTATCGTAATAATATACGCCCTCAGAATTTCTGTTCAAAACAGCTGCCATCGCTGCATCCAAATCCCCACCGGTTTCCAGTTCCTTAAGCAAATACTGAAAATCCCTGGGGTTTCCTCCCTGGAAAATGCATCCTGCATCCCCAAGGCTGTTCATATTAATATATAATACCCTTTTTTCTTCCCGGGCAAGCCCCTGGGCACAGGCAGATGCCGTTGTGGAACAGCCGCAGCCGGCCCCCGCTCCCACAAAAACAAACATCTTCACTGAAGTGTCTTCCCTTTCCATCAGGGCATCTAACACCTCCAGGATTTCTCCCCGGCTCTGATAACGAAAAATTTCCCCCTCTTCTTCCATGGGTTCTCTTGTCAGGTATCCCACATGGATATCTCCGATAAACAATGGATATTCTTCTTTAAGGGCGTCGGAAACCAATACTCCCCCCACTTCCCTGGAGGAAATCATACGATTCAGCTGTTCTTTCTCATAGACCGGATGGAACTCATAGTCCTGTCCCGGCACTTCATTCATATACTGACAAAACCGCTCCGTATAGGCAGCATCCAAATCGTATACTGCTATTCCTGTCTGTGCCATCTTATGTAATCATCCCCTTTGATTCACTAAAAATCAATAACCCATTTTTTTCTCATAATCCGCAATCAGCTTACGGTTGGCAGCCTCATAGTCGTTGAATACATTCTCATTGAACCGGTCTGCCTCAACAAGCGGTGTATACCAGGATTTCCCCATAAAATAATCATTGAGGCCGGAATCTTTAAACTTTCTTCCATGACGTGCATAAATCTCATTCCTGGCAAGCCTCAACTCTTCTTTTGTCAGGGTAGCCAGATCTGCCTCTGTCAGATAAGTGGAATTACTGTTTGGAAGAATATATTCCGACACTGCCTCCACTGTCTCAGGCAAGGGGAATGTCTGCGGTGCGGAAGATGGAGGCACTGTTTCCACAGACGGCGGCAAACTCTCCGTCTCACGAAGGGCAGTTTCCGATTCTGTCTCTTCCGAACTTTCTTCATAATCAGTGCTGGCCCGTTCCTCTCTTTCTGCCACCTTTTCCTCATCCGGTTTCTTTCCGCCAAACGTATGTATACACAAAACAACGAGAGCACATGTCAATGCCACCGCCACTATGCTAAGCACTATAATCAGAACGGTCGATGCGCCGCCCTTCTTTTTTTTCTTTTCCCGGCCTTGTTGACTGGCAACAGGCTTCTCATATGAAGGATAAACCGGATTTGTCCTGTAAGAAGGCTCCTCTCCGGAAGGCGCCTGGTATAGCGTCTCCTGATATCCGCGACTCTGGTACGGCGGTTCCTGATACCCCGGCTCCTGATATCCCGGTTCCTGGTACGGTGGTTCCTGATATCCCGGTTCCTGGTACGGCGGCTCCTGATACCCCGGTTCCTGGTACGGCGGCTCCTGATACCCCGGTTCCTGATATAATGGCACCGTCTCATCAAAAAAGCTCACCGGATTTCCACAGTGCTCACAAAATCTGGCATCATCAGGGATTTGCTTTCCGCAGTTCTCGCAAAACATAACTATCCTCCCGCATCTTTAATTATGACAAAAATCTATTGTTATTTTAGCACATATTTCCGGTTGCCGCATTAATTTTTTTGGTCGATTTCTGAATTGTTCGACTTTTTTTCTGATTGCGCCGTCTTACTTCCGGCATCCGCCAGTGCAATCAGCCCTTTCCTGCGCAGACGATAATCCACAATCCGGCTGATAATCCGGTAAATAACCGCAAACAGAGGCACTCCAATCAACATTCCCACAATACCGAAAAGGCCGCCAAAGAATAAAATGGAAAACACCACCCAAAATGCGGAAAGCCCCGTGGACTCACCAAGAATCTTCGGACCGATAATATTTCCGTCCACCTGCTGCAAAATCAAAATAAAAAGAATAAAAATCAATCCTTTGGCAGGATTGGCCAAGAGGATTAAAATAGCGCTGGGAACCGCTCCCAGATAAGGTCCAAAGAAAGGAATAATATTGGTAACCCCCACAATCACACTGACTAAAACCGTATAAGGCATCCGAAGCAAATAAAGCACTATAAAACAAAGAATCCCAATAATCAGGGAATCCACCAGTTTTCCCGCAATAAAACCGCCGAATACCTGATTGCTCTCCTTCAGGGTATTGATCAAAATTTCCGCATGCTGCTCAGAAAAAGCAGCGTAAATCAGCTGCTTTGCCTGGCGTTTAAACGTCTTTCTCCCATTTAAGACATAGATCGCCACAATTACCCCGATGATAATATTGAAAGTAGTGCTGAAAAAGCTGATTACTCCTGTCGTCAGATGACCAAACAGCACGTTCATGTTCTTAAAGAAATCTGTCTCCACCCAGTTGTTGAAGAAATTCAGGGCTTTATCCGTGAGGGTCCGCACAATATCCGTATCCATCCCCTCCTGCTGCATAAAGTCAACGATTTCCACCGATGCATGACGGATCTGGTCAGGCAGAGCTACAATCATACTGCTGATGTTTGTATAAAGCTCAGGAATTACCATAACAGCCAAAATCGCAATCAGGGCAATCCAGAAAACCAGGGCCAGAAGGATACTGAGTCCCTTCGCTATATTGGCCGCCCTGTCTTTCCTCTTGATTCCCTTTCTGAAGAGCCGCAACAAATTCTTCTCAAAAAATTTCACCACAGGCAACATGAGGTATGCGATAATAAAGCCAAATACAATGGGTTCCAAAATTCCAAGAACCGTCTTAATTGCCCCAATCACTGTCTCATACTTATAAAGCAGCAAAAAAAATAAAATACTGGCAGCAATGACACAGAAAGCTGTCAGCCCCATGGAGGCATACTTTTTCATCCCCTCCCTGGCAGATTCCCTTCTCTCCTCTTCTTTCTTCACAGAAAAATCCCCCTTTTACGAAATCGCACACATCCGGACAAACCCGGGCCTGTCCGCCTTTTGGTCCAATACAAATGATTGACCAGGGGCTGCCTGCAAAATATAAGATATTCTGACATTTTGCGGGCAGCCCCTTTGTCTCGCAGCCGTTCATAAAAGAGACGGCATACGCTCCGCATATTGATAAAACGATTGAAAATCCCCGGACAAAAATCCCTCAAGCGGCCGCCCGCTCCGGTTGATGAGACAGTCCGTCAGAAGATAGCCGGACATTCCCATGGAAACAACGCACATATCCTCGTCCACATCATTTCCTACCATCATACATTGCTCCGGCTTCTTTTTAAACCGCTCTAAAATCGACATATAGTACTTCAGATTCGGTTTACAATAGCGCTCCTCCTCATACGTCGTCACCAGATGAAAATCCTCCGGCGAAAGGCCCGCCCACCGCATACGCCGATAAGTGGCCACTGTGGGAAACAGCGGATTCGTCGCCAAAATCACCGTATAGCCTTTGTCCCTAAAAAGCCGTACCGCCTCAGCTGCCAAAGGCTGAAGCTTCGTCGAAGCTTTGGATTCCCCAAATTGGTTTTCATAGAATTTTACAAAATGAGGCTCTCTGTCCGCCATCTCCTGCTCCATGGCCCCGGAAAACTCTTTCCAGAATCTGTCCCTGTTGCTGATGGAGCCATCATTTTCCACCATGGCCTGAACGCCTTTCCAGACAGAAGAAGTCAGTTTCTTTGGTTCAAACCCCTCTTCTGCGAATGTCCGCCCCAGCGCTCCCATATAAAGCCTGACGAAAACGTCCTGGTCCATGGGAAGCAGACTTCCATCCAGGTCAAACAGCACGGTATCTATTTTTCCCATGGTCAGTCCTGCCATTTCATATCTTTTAATACATCGCAAAAATCAAAGGTGGCAAAATAATCTTTTGGAGTTTCGCCCCTGCGGATCAACTGTACACTTCCGTCTTCTTTTAAAAGAAGCTCTGCCGAACGCAGCTTTCCATTATAATTATACCCCATGGAATAGCCGTGGGCCCCCGTATCATGAATCACCAGGAAATCTCCCACATCCACCCTGGGAAGCATCCGGTCAATGGCAAACTTATCGCTGTTTTCACATAAAGAACCTGTCACGTCATATTTGTGGTCGCAGACATCATTGTCTTTTCCCATCACGGTAATATGGTGGTAAGCGCCGTAAATGGCCGGACGCATTAAATTTGCCGCACAGGCATCACAGCCAATATACTCTTTATAAATATGTTTCTGATGGATGGCCTTTGTCACCAGGCAACCGTAAGGCCCCATCATAAAACGTCCCATCTCTGTGTAAATGGCCACGTCATCCATACCTGCAGGCGTCAAAATCTCTTCATAGACCTTCCGTACACCGTCACCGATCACCATGATGTCATTTTGCTCCTGCTCCGGCCTATAGGCAATCCCCACGCCCCCCGACAGATTGATGAATTTCACAGAAACCCCTGTCTTTTCCTTCAGTTCCACCGCCAGCTCAAAAAGAACCTTTGCAAGAAGAGGATAATATTCATTTGTCACTGTGTTGCTGGCCAGGAACGCATGAAGGCCAAAAGTCTTTACCCCCTTCGACTTCAGAATCCGAAAACCTTCGATAATCTGATCATGGGTAAAACCGTACTTGGAATCACCGGGGTTATCCATGATTCCATTACTCATTTTAAATATACCGCCGGGGTTATAACGGCAGCTGATGGTTTCAGGAATCCCTGCACATTTCTCCAGGTATTCAATATGGGTAAAGTCATCCAGATTGATGGTGGCATTGATCTTTCTGGCAAACTGATATTCCTCTGCCGGCGTGGCATTGGAAGAAAACATAATTCCCTCCCCGGAAAAACCCAGGGCATCTGCCATCATCAATTCCGTCATGGAAGAACAGTCGCAACCGCAGCCATATTCTTTTAAAATCTGAATCAGAAAAGGGTTAGGGGTTGCTTTTACTGCAAAATATTCACGAAAGCCTTTATTCCAGGAAAAGGCTTCTTTCACCCGTTTTGCATTTTCCCGGATACCTTTTTCATCATAAAGATGATACGGCGTCGGATAAGTTTTTTCAATTTCCTTTAATTGCTCCAGTGTTACAAAAGGTTCCTTCTTCATCTTGATATTGCTGCTCCTTTCGTTTCTCATAAGTCAAAATCAGCATACTATAGCCACCGCAAAATGTCAATAAAAGCCGCGGCCGGATTTTCCCGGCTGCGGCTTTTGTAAAGCAAAAAGCTCACTGGCGCATTTTATTCGTCCACACTGTAATTGGGTGCTTCTTTTGTAATATGGATGTCGTGGGGATGGCTCTCTTTTAAAGAAGCAGCGGAAATTTTCATAAACTCCGCGTTTGCCTGAAGGGTCGGAATATCCTTTGCCCCGCAGTACCCCATGCCGGAACGGATTCCTCCGATCAGCTGGAATACCGTATCCTCCACAGTCCCTTTATAAGCTACGCGGCCTTCCACGCCTTCCGGCACAAGCTTCTTTGCCCCGCTCTGGAAATAACGGTCCTTGCTTCCGTTTTCCATGGCGGCGATGGAACCCATTCCCCGGTATACCTTGTATTTTCTTCCCTGGAACAGCTCAAACGTTCCCGGGCTTTCATCGCAGCCGGCAAAAATGCTTCCCATCATACAGACGCTTCCGCCTGCAGCAATGGCTTTTGTCATATCCCCGGAATACTTGATGCCGCCGTCAGCAATAATCGGAATCCCATACTCTTTAGCCGCATTATAACAATTCATAATGGCTGTAATCTGCGGAACGCCGATTCCGGCCACCACGCGGGTGGTACAGATGGAGCCGGGTCCGATTCCCACTTTTACCGCATCTACTCCCGCTTCTATAAGGGCTTTCGTAGCCTCCCCCGTAGCGACATTTCCCGCAATTACCTGAAGGTCAGGATAATTTGCTTTGATATCCCGCACCGCATTTAAAATATTGGCAGAATGGCCGTGGGCGGAATCCACCACCACACAATCCACTTTTGCCTTTACAAGGGCCTCCACCCGCTCCAGCAGGTTCACCGTAATGCCCACAGCCGCACCACACAGCAGGCGGCCTTGTCCGTCTTTGGCAGACAGCGGATATTTAATCTGTTTTTCAATATCCTTGATAGTGATTAAACCTTTCAAATTAAAGTCTTTGTCCACGAGAGGGAGCTTTTCTTTTCTGGCCTTTGCCAGGATTTTCTTTGCTTCTTCCAGGGTAATGCCCTCCGGCGCAGTAATTAACCCCTCAGAAGTCATGGATTCTTTGATCTTTTTCGTAAAATTTGTCTCAAACTTTAAGTCACGGTTGGTAATGATTCCCACCAGCTTCCGCCCCTCGGTAATCGGTACACCTGAGATCCGGAATTTTCCCATCAGTTCATTTGCATCAGCCAATGTATGTTCAGGAGATAAATAAAAAGGGTCGGTGATGACACCATTTTCAGAACGTTTAACCTTGTCCACTTCTTCTGCCTGGGCTTCTATGGACATATTCTTATGAATAATGCCGATTCCGCCCTGTCTTGCCATGGCAATGGCCATCCTATACTCTGTAACCGTATCCATCCCGGCGCTCATCATCGGAATATTTAACTTGATTTTTTTCGTCAGGCTGGTTGACAAGTCCACCATATTCGGCGTCACCTCAGAATATGCCGGCACCAAAAGTACATCATCAAAGGTGATGCCCTCACCGATTATCTTACCCATTTTCTTTTCTCCTTTCTTCCTCACCGCATCCAAAAACTCTTTTTATTTTATAAAATATCCTACCCAAAATGTCCGACTGTGTCAAGCGTTTATAGTGAAGGCAAACAAATTTATGTTTCCTATACAACAAAAAAGCCTGCCAGCACACCACCTGACAGGACTTTTAATTTCGGGCTATTTTTATTATGCAACGCCGTTTACGGCTTTCGTCAAACGGGCAACTTTTCTGGAAGCAGTGTTCTTGTGATAAACACCCTTGGAAGCAGCCTTGTCAATTTCGCTGATTGCTACTAATAAGCTGGCCTGTGCAGCAGCCTTGTCACCGGCAGCGATAGCAGCCTCAACCTTTTTGATCATGGTCTTAACTTTAGAACGGATCGCTTTGTTTCTGGCAGTCTTGGTCTGGGCCACCAGCACTCTTTTCTTTGCGGATTTGATATTTGCCAATTTGTACACCTCCAAATCAAATAAAATATTTTGTTTTTATCTGGTTTGCATTAAAGCCGGACACGGACAGTCTAATGTAAACATACTTTTACATTCTATCGAAAAAAATTCAGGCTGTCAATAGGTATTTCACTTGAGTTTCCGTATTTTTATTTTCTTTTTAATATGACAGAAGAAGGTGGGCATTTTCCTTCCAAAACACGCTTCCCCTCTAATCTTGTTGCCATTCTGTCTTCCCTCATGTATAATAAAGTAAATCTATTGAAAAGGACTTAAAACCATGATTACTCTTATTTCTGATGAATCAGAACAGATTTCCAGAATCCTTGAATTTCTGACTTATTCCGGTATTGATGCGGAAAGTTCTTACAACGGCGAAACCGACCTGTTTGTCCTGAAAGTTCCGGGTCAGCAGTACCGCCAGGCATCTGCCCTCCTCAAAATCTATATGGAACAAGAACCCGATACGCCGGACAAAGACCATGAAGAAGCTGCAGTCCCCGCCCATACATTTGTGGGCAGCGACGATAAATATAAAGACAATGCTTCTTCTGCCTTTGCTTTCCTGACCGTCGGCGCCTTAATCCTTCTCGTCCTTATCCTCTGCTCCTGCAATCTCCTTGCGTTGCCCCTTACCTTTGCAAAACAGCCCTTCATGTTTCTGACTCTTTTGTTCCTCGCCTTTGCGTTTCTTGTCATCGGTATCCTTTCGCTGAAAAAAGCCGATACCTACAAGGAAAAAATGAAAACAGAGAAAGCCCTGGAGGCTGATATGATCAAATGGTTTCTGGCCACCTATAGAAAAGAACAGCTTGACCACATCATCGAAGCCGGAGAAGGCACCCTCCCCAGGGCAGAAATCTTATGTCTCAAACGGCTGGAGCTGATCCGCAGTTATCTTCTCCGGGAATATCCTGCCCTGGAGGAAAACCATGCGGATGCAGTCAGCGAAACCATCTACCAAAAAATCTTTGAAGAATAAATACATTTCCTTTTACCGCCATCTGTCCTGTTTACAGATGTTTCGGAAAATTGCCATAAATCTGGCAGCCTTCATTTAAAACAAGAAATGCGTGGGGATCGATCTCCTTCACCAGACGCCTTAAAATTGCCGCCTCATACTTTGACAGGACCGAATACACAATCACCGTATCCTTCTCCGTATAGCCTCCCACGCCGGTCCAGAGGGTTGCGCTTCTGCTGAACTCTTTAATAATCATCTCACGGATGGCATCTCCGCCATTCCTGGTAAAAATCATAACCTGAACATTGATACTCTGAGTATGGGCCTGGTCTACCACAATGGCTGAAAACACTGCAAAAATAATGCAGTAAATAGCTACGGACACGTCAAATAAAAGAATACAAATGCCATAAATCACACCATTGATCACAATGGACAATTTTCCTATGCTGACGCTCTTTCCTTTTTTCGCCAGATATACACCGAGGATCTCCAGGCCACCTCCGCTTCCTCCTGCCCGCAGAGTAATCCCGGCGCCCGCTCCGCAGATGATACCGCCGATCAGGGCGCACGTCAGCTGTTCTTCAATAATTGCCACTTCCGGCACCGGAATAATCCCCAGAAAAAAGGAAACACATATGACATTGATTCCTGTCTTAATCAGAAATTGTTTCCCGATGCTACGCATGGCCATAATAAATAATGGTACATTCAGGAAAAAATAAAGCACCGCACTGAGATTAAATCCTCCCAGATTAATATGGAGCTTCTCTGTCACAACGCTCTGAGCGATCTGGCTGATACCCATCACGCCTCCGGCATACAATCCCATAGAGGCCACAAAAGCATTCATTCCAAATGAATAGATAAACGCCCCCACCACACAAAGAAGGTATCTGGGCCATTGTTTTTTCTGCATATACACTTCCATCTGTTCCATAGTTCTATCCTCATTCCATCATTAAAAATTCGCAGCCTTTCACTTGTATCCCAAAATCTCCCCCTTGTCAATACTTTTTCCAAAAGCCTTTATTTAAAACGGCTTTTAAGCAAAAAATCTTTCGATTCTTTCGTTATTAATGAAAAGCCCATCATTCCCCTGTCAATCTGTTTTTTACTTTTCCGCCTACAAAGTCCACTGCCGCCTCTGCCAGCACAAGGGTCGGATCGATGTTGGGCCGGTCGATGTGAAACAAGTCAAAAGCCACCGGAAGCTCCGTGCAGCCAAGGACCAGGGTTTCCGCCCCTTCATTAAACAGCTCTTCCATGGCCCCGTAAAATCCTGTCAGGCCGATGGAGCGGTTTCCTGCTTTCACCCCTTTATAAATCACATCCATAACGCTTTTCTGCTTTTCCGGTGAAGGCATACATATCTCAATCCCTTTTGCATCAAATACCGTTTTATAGACTCCCGACCGACAGGTTCCGTCAGTGGCCAAAAGCCCTACCTTGCTAAAACCCTTCCTTTTGATCTCTTTCGCAGTTTCCTCAATCATATGGAGGAAAGGAATCTCCACAAAAGGAATCACACGGCCATAAAAATAGTGGGCTGTGTTGCAGGGCATAATCAGTACATCAGCTCCCATGGCCTGCAGCCTCACAGCACTTTTCACCATTTCCGGGACAGGGTCTTTTCCCCCCTTCAAAATGGCGGCTGTCCTGTCCGGTATCTCCGTATTATTGTCAATACAGACTCTGACATGCTCCTGGTCGCAGGCAGCATCCGTAACCTCCACAATTTTACGAAATAAATCACTGGTGGCCAAAGGCCCCATTCCACCAATAATACCTATGGTTTTTTTCATAGTTTCTTCTCCTCCTGCAGCAGGATAAAGGCCGCCAATCCGGCGGCCAGCTTGTTTATGTACCACAACATTTTATATTATTATTCCCGGCCCTCTTCATCGGTGGCCTCCGCCAAAACATGCTCCATGCTTTCTTCATAAAACTTATAAGTTCCGCGCCCTCCCCGCTTGGCGGCATAAAGCGCCGTGTCTGCCATGTGGAACAGCGTATCATAGCTGCCGTCGCAATCCTCTGCACAGGCAATTCCCATACTGACACGCACCGGAAATCCACGGTATTCACTGGTGAGCTGGCTAAACACACGCTTTACCTGTGGTTCCATATCTGTCTTATATGCCATGAAGATCATAAACTCATCCCCACCGGTACGCACTGCAATATCGGCGCTTCTGATGCTGTCTTTAATGGTTTCCGCCACATGCCTCAAAACTTCATCTCCAAAAAGATGCCCATAATTATCATTGGCCTGTTTGAAACGGTCCAGGTCAAATAGCATCAACATATAATGCTTTTCCCCATCCCCAATCAAAAGCGGTGCAATCCGCTTTTTCGCTTCCGCATGATTAAAAAGGCCCGTCAGGGAGTCATGTGCCGCCATCAGTTCCAGCCTGTTGAGCCGCTCCATATCATCGTGGATATCCACAATTTTCCCAATGGCCCCCACATACTCCATCAGTTCTTCATTTCCCCACATGGAACGGGCAATGACTCTGCTCCAATGCTCCTGGCCCTGAATATTCAGAATATAATTTTTTTCGACAAGCGGGTCTTTCGGTGTCGTGGCTTTTAGGCTGTCCAGCAAATCTGTAAAATCTTCTTCCGAAAACACCTTCTGGCCGAAATCTTCCTTCCTGGGGTCTAAAATCGTCTCCGGCATATCCAGCTGTTGTGCTCCCCATTCAGATAAAATCATCATCTCCGGCATTGCCCTGTATTCAAACTGAATTTCCTGAGACATTTCAGAAAAGAACCTGTATTTTGTCCGCTCATGTTCCAAAAGCCGCAGGGTCCGCTCCGAAATATCCAGGCCTCCCCGCTCCATGATCTGCTCAACAGAATCTAAAATTGCATTCTGTGTGGAATCCCTCTCCAGGGATACCGCATTAAATTCTTCTTTTAAAGTATTTGACACATCCTTCAGACATTCCATAAGCAGAGGATTAAAAGTGCCACATTCCCCATTTAAAATCATATCTATGGCCTTTTCATGAGAATAAGCCGCCTTATATACACGTTTACTGGTCAGGGCGTCATATACGTCGGCCAAGGCTACCACCTGGGCCGTAATGGGAATTTCCTCTCCTTTTAATCCATCCGGATAGCCGCGCCCATCGTACCGCTCATGATGCCACCGGCAAATTTGGTATCCCACTTTGATTAACGGCTCGTCTTCCCCCATTGCTGCACTGCGCAGCATCTCAGCGCCCTCCGCCGCATGGGTGCGCATAATGTCAAACTCTTCATCAGTCAAACGGCCCGGTTTATTGAGGATCTCCGAAGGAATGACAATCTTTCCAATATCGTGCAACGCTGCCGCATTGCTAATCAGTGGAATGTCTTTTTTAGAAATCCCATACTGGTCAGTCATCTGCAAAAGACTCTTTAAAAGAAGCTCTGTCAGCATACGGATATGAAGCACGTGAAGTCCGCTCTCTCCATTACGGAATTCCACGATATTGGACAATATCTCAACCATCAGCTTATTGTCCTTTTCCTTTTCATAGATCTGGTCCATCACCATATGGGCCAGCTCTTTTTGTTTGGAGGCCAGCATAATGGTGCTGATTACACGTCTTCGTACCGTCCTCTCGTCAAAAGGCCTGCTGATGTAATCTAACACCCCCATATCATAAGCCCGGTCCACATAAGAAGGGGCTGCCTCAGATGAAATCATGATCACCGGAATACTTTTAATCCAGCCGTTTTGGTTCATAACTGCCAGCATCTCAAATCCATCCATCACAGGCATCACAATGTCTAAAAGCATCAGGGATATCTCCTGTTCGTGGCTGTGAAGAATGGCAGAAGCCTCCATGCCGTTTTCCGCTTCCAGGATATCAAACTCGCCGGACAACATGTCGGACAGAAGCGCACGGTTAAAATCTGAGTCATCCACAATTAAAATTTTACTTCTCCCATGACCCTCTTCACTGAACCCCATATGATCCCCTCCCCGTCTATTTCAAATATTTTTTCAAAATCTGGGTCAGCCTGTTTACATCAATCGGCTTTGCCACATGGGCATTCATCCCACAGTCCAGGCAATGCTGGATATCCTCTGAGAAAGCATCTGCTGTCATAGCAATAATTGGCAGATCTGCATCCGGCCTTGACATTGCCCGGATTCCCTTCGCCGCATCATAGCCACCCATCACAGGCATCCGTATATCCATCAGGATAAGGTCATAATATCCTATTTGTGAATTTTCAAATATATCCATACAAATCTGGCCGTTTTCGGCCCGTTCCACCTGGAATCCCGCTTCCGACAAAATCTCTTCCGCTATCTCCCAGTTCAGGTCATTGTCTTCTGCCAACAAAATACGCTTTCCTGAAAACTGGGCGTACTTCTCCTCCTCCGGTTCCTCCTCCGGTTCCTCCTCCGGTTCCTTGTCCAAAACAAAGCGGCTCAACTCCAGATACAAACTGGACTTAAAAAGCGGTTTTGAAATAAATCCCTGAGCGCCGGCCGCCCTCGCTTCTTCCTCGATTTCACTCCAGTCATAGGCAGAAATAATCAGGATCGGTGTAATGTCCCCCAGGTATCTGCGTATCTCCTTAAGGGTCTCCAGGCCGTCCATGCCAGGCATCTTCCAGTCCAGAAGAATCACATCATAGTCATTTTGTTCCATGTGGCGCTTCTTTACCAGTTCTACTGCTTCTTCCCCGCTTGTGGCCCATTCCGATTCTATACCGATTTCCTTCAAAGTACTGACAGCGCTGCTGCATAATTCTTCATTATTATCCACCATCAGCATTTTCCAGGGCGGCAGAATCATATCCTTTTCCTGAACCGTGGCTCTTTCCAAATCCAATATAATATGGAATTCACTGCCTTTCCCCTGCTCGCTTTTCAGTTCAATCGTCCCATCCATGGCACTGACAATGGATTTGGTAATTGCCATTCCAAGGCCCGTTCCCTCAATTTTATCCACGTTGGAACTTTTCTCTCTGGCAAAGGTATCAAAAATATGGGACTGGAACTCCGGACTCATACCGATTCCTGTGTCCCTCACCCGGAAATGGCACCGCACATAAGCCTCTCCCCTGGGTGAAGCTTCCTGTCTCAGATATACCCTGACGGTACCTCCCACCGGTGTAAACTTGATCGCATTGGAAAGCAGGTTGATCAGGATCTGATTCAGGCGTACACTGTCACAGTGTACCTCCTCTGTTTCAATATCCTGTATGAAAATATCGAAATGCTGTTCCTTGGCCTTCACCTGTGACTGTACGATATTTACAATATTATCCATCGTGTCCCGCAAAGAAACCTGATTCATATTTAAAGACAGCTTCCCGCTTTCAATCTTGGACATATCCAGCACATCATTAATTAATCCCAGCAAGTGCTTACTGGACAACGTAATTTTTTTCAGGCAGTCCTGTACCCGCGTCATATCATGAATATTGGCTATGGCAATGGCCGACATACCCACAATCCCATTCATAGGTGTACGAATATCATGGCTCATGTTGGAGAGGAACTCACTTTTCGCCTTATTTGCGCGTACCGCTTCTGCTTTTGCCTCCTCCATCTGCCTGATCTGCCGCTGGGACATCCGGTAATACATAATAAAGATCGTGACAATGGCCACCATAATAACGGCGCAGGCCCCTGTCATCGCATATACACGCTGATCCCCCAGTTCATTGATGGAATCGTCCAGGATTCCATAAGGCATCACGCTGACAAGATACCAGTTGGAAAAAGGCAGGGGCGTACAGTAAAGATGCTGATGCACTCCGCCCACCTTTACCAGTGCGGAATACTCCCCTCCCACTGCGATAGCCGCCTTTAACCCATTTACATACTCTTCAATATCCTTTCCATCTTCTTTGTCATACTGCTCCCGCATACGGTCAAAATAATTGCTGCGGAAAGCATTGCCATTACGAATCACAAAGCTTCCGTCCCGATGGATGACGTGGCTGTACATCAAGGCATTTTCCTCTTCCAGCACCAATGCCTTCTCCAGATATGACATGGGGATACCTGCCACCAGGGCCGTACTGGTTCTCCCGCCATTCATCGGATATGCCGCATCAATTCCCAAAAATAAAATCCGTTCTCCATCCGCCCCATATCCACTGGTCACTTTACTGTTTCCAGACACCAAAGAATCCAGGAAGTCCTGCTGGTCAATAATCTCCACAGGTTCTCCTGAAATCACTTCGCAGTAGCCCTCTTCCGTATAAAAAGCAAGATAAGTAAAGTTTCTGACACTGCCGCTTAGCGCCAGCTCCTCCAGCATCTGGGGCCCGTATTCCACAGTCTCCGGGTCAGTCCGCTCCACAATTCCCCCGACCTGAGATAACCGAAGATCAATAATCGCCGTAAATTTCTGCTGCAGCTGTTTATTCATCTCGCCCATATAAATCGCGCCTATCTCACTGATGGAGGCTTCGCTCCTCTGGGACATGACAACCGATACCCCGAAAAAGACCACGGCGCACAAAAGAATCAGGCAGGTAAAGCTGGCTACTAAAAACTTCTTTGGTTTCTGAATCATGAATATGTAACTCCTTCTATTACGATAAAAACTCCATGCAAAAAAGGGCATTATTATGTTTATCAATGTACCACAATCGCCGTGATTATTCAAGATAGATTTCAAGTTTTAATTTTTATTGTAAAATAATTCTCAGGTAATGACAGTCTCTTTTTTTTATGATAAAATTCATTTTAAAACAGCGCCATCAACCGGCAGCCTTGCCAGCCGGCAGCAGAGAAAAGGAAAAAAATATGAACAGGCAGACCATAGAGCATTATTTAATTGAAGACATTTTATCCCTGTTAAGTATCCTGGAAGACAACAATATGGATATTTACCTCCTTATGGAGAATAAAACCAGACTTCCTGCATTTCTGGATGCTAAAAATATCCAGGCAGCATATGAAGTCATTAAATTTATGGACGAAATGCCCGGTGGATTTTTAATCTATCAGGCAAATGAAAGTGAGAAAATCCTCTACACAAATAAAGCACTGATCCGCATGTTCCAGTGCTGTACCAGGCAGGATTTCCGGGAGTTAACCGGGAATTCCTTCCGGGGGATTGTCCATCCCGACGACCTTGAATCAGTAGAGCAAAGTATCGCAGAACAAATTGCCGCCAGCCAGTACGATTTAGATTATGTGGAATACCGCATCATCCGAAAAGACGGCCAAATACGCTGGATTGAAGACTACGGCCATTTTGTCCATACCCGTTCCGTCGGTGATATTTTCTATGTGTTTTTAGGTGATGCAACAGAAAAAAAGATTCGTCTTCTGGCAGAAAAAAACGCCTTTTTAGAGGTGATTGAGGGACTCAGCCTCAATTATGAATCCATTCTTTATGTGGACCTGGATACGGACCAGATTCTTCCCTACAGGCTCAGCCGCCGGATTAAGCCTCTCTTTGAAAGCCCCCGCCCGACCAGGGATTTCTGTTCCTATACTACGGAATATGAAAATGCCTGGGTTTTGCCTGAAGACCGTGAAGCCCTTAAAAAAGCTACTTCACCGGAATATATCCGCCAAAAACTCTCAGGCAGCAAAACCTATTACATCAACTACCGGATTTCAGAAAAAGAAGAACAGCAGTATCTGCAGCTTCGCATTGTAAATGTGGGAAAAACTGGAAATGTCTCCCAGGTGGTTATGGGTTATCGGCGGATTGATGATGAAATCCAGCGCGAAATGGAGCAGAATCAAATTCTCGAGGAAGCCCTTGGCAACGCAAACCTGGCCATCACCGCAAAAAATACTTTTCTTTCCAATATGTCCCACGATATGCGCACTCCCCTCAACGCTATTTTCGGTTATGCCAGACTGGCAAAACAAAACCTTCACGACACCGAAGCTGCTATGAACTATCTGAACCGCATCGAAACTGCCAGCCGGCAGCTTTTGGATATGATTGAAAAGGTATTGGAAATTTCCTGGACTGAGGCAAACGACTTCCCTCTCCTGGAGGACGAATGTTGTCTGTCCGACCTGATGGCAGAAATCCACAGAGTCATTCTTCCACAAACTGCTGATAAAAATATCTCTTTTTCTGTGGATTTTGCAGGTCTTACACATCCAAACGTTTACTGCGACCAGGATAAACTGAAGCAGATTCTACTGTATTTGGCCAACAATGCCGTCACTTATACGAAAAACGACGGCCGTATTTCCATATCGGCCGCTGAGCTTAAAAACTTTCCAAATGGCTATGCCGTGTATCAATTCGCTGTTGAGGATACCGGAATCGGAATCGGCAAAGATTTCCTTGGCCATATTTTTGAACCTTTTGAGCGCGAAAAAAATACCACCTTCAGCGGTGTCCATGGTTCCGGGCTGGGACTCACCATTGCCCGGAACCTGGTGGAGCGCATGGGCGGAACCATTGAAGTAAGCAGCAATCCCGGCCAGGGAAGCACCTTCACCGTCACCTTACGTTTCCGTATGCAAAAACAGCTTCATTCCATGTCCGTGGACGCAGATATGGAATTTCCTTTGCCAAAAAACCAAAAGATTCTCCTGGTGGAGGACAATGAACTCAATATGGAAATTGAAACGGAAATCTTAAAAAGCCTGGGATTTCTTGTGGAACCGGCCGGCGACGGCAGTGTCGCCCTTGAAAAAATCAAGAATTCCAAGCTTGGCGAATATGCTCTGGTTCTCACAGATATCCAGATGCCCATTCTGGACGGCTGGCAAACTGCCCTGGCTATCCGCCGCCTTGAAAATCCGGCCCTGTCCCATATTCCAATCATTGCGCTTTCCGCCAATGCCTTTGAAAGTGACCGCTCCAAATCCATCGAATGTGGGATTGATGCGCATTTGACAAAACCGGTGGATGTCCCCCTTTTGGTGGAAACCATCAAAAAAACCCTTCAAAAACATCAGCTGTAATCTGTTTTTCAGCACTGCCTCATCAGGCGGATAAAAAATTCGACGCTGCGGTGTACGGTTTCCAGCCGCACCCTCTCATTGTTACCGTGGATGGTCCCCCGTTCTTCCGCTGTCAGGTCCATGGCAGAAAACCGGTATACGTGGTTGGAAATCCTTCCATAATGGCGGCTGTCGGAGCACTATACCATCAGATAAGGGGACACCAGGCAGCCTTCCCAGGTGGAAGCCACGGAACGTGCCACTTTATCCCAGGCAGGACAGTTCGTTTCTGAAATGGGGCTGGGATCCATCCCCTGTATTTTTGTAATCTCCACATCAGGATTCCCCGCTGTTTCCCGCAGATACTTGAGAGCGCTGGAAATGGTATCCTGCGGATTCAGGCGGATATTGGAAACCATGGAGGCCTCCGGCGGTATCACATTGGAAGCATCACTCCCTTTCATCTGAGTAAAGGCCACAGTGGTCCGCATAAGAGCATTCAACTCCCCTCCCCCCTTTTTACAGATGGAATCCAAAATCCCGGAAAAGCACCAAAGATTGGAAAAAATCATGCGGTAAAGAAAAGAGGAATGGCGCCCCAGCGTATCAAACATCTCCGCCACAGGTTTTGTCAAGTGGGCTTTAAAAGGATGGCTTTCCACTTTACAGCAAACATCCGCCAAAATCCCCACAGGCGTATGGGGCTTTGGCGCAGACGCATGGCCTCCGGCTGATTTTGTCCTGTAGCTTACGTCTAAAAGTCCCTTTTCCGCAATGCCGATCAGGCCACAGGGCATTGTCACACCGGGGAATATATCTTCTACCACTGCTCCGCCCTCATCCACCACCAAAGCCGGAGTAATGCCGTTTTTCTCAAAATAGTCTACAATATGTACGGCTCCTTTGCCATTGACCTCCTCCCCGCCGGAAAATGCAAAGTAAATATCATGTTCGGGCACGAATCCTTCGGTAATCAGATGATTGGCTGCCGTCAGCACACCATTGAAAGTGATCTTTGTATCCAGAGTCCCCCTGCCCCACAGCACATTATTTTCAATAATCCCGTCAAAAGGCGGCTTTTCCCAGGCAGCCTCATCCTCTTCCTCACGATTGTAGCGGGAAACTGTTTTACACATCACCAACTCCCGCAGATTTTCCACTGCCTGGTTTTTGTCAAATTCTTCTGTTCCTTCTAAAGAAGCCACTGCCCCCTTCGGCTTAAAGCGCACAGTACGCACCAGAATCACCCCGACAAATGCCAGTACCACTAAAAGAATTGCCAATATAACATAAAGCACCATGGTTTTCCTCCTTCTCCATAAACCTTTTTATTTATACTTTTCAGGAAAGCTTTCCCTTTTTATATAAGAACCTGGCAACAGCCAGTGTAAACAATACCCCTACAGGAACCATAATCCCCACAGTGCCGGCATTAAGCCCCGGCACAAAAATGAACAAGGCCAGCATCAGAACCATCGGCGCAATGGCAAGTTTCAGGTTTTTTGAAACAAATACCACCGCAAGGCCGCCAAACAGCGCCGGAAGAAGCTGGGCAAATGCCGCCGTCAGTATCTCTGAGGAAAGAATCGGCGACAGCGGAATAATCAGCAGGACCCCCAAAAGGATAATGGCCGTAGTGACAATGCTGGATACGGCAATGGATATGGTGGAAATGATTTCCCCCTCCTCAGAATTGGCCTTTACACCCGCTCTTTCCATGGCATCAATGGCACAAGGCAGTTTCAGGTTGGAAATATTCCCCGTCACAAAGGATAAATAAGAACCGCCGGCTCCCAACATCGGTACATAAGTAAAGATTTCCACAATCCCCACTGCCCAGTACATGGGGAGAATCGCCAAAGTTCCCCGTGCAAGGGGGCCCCATTTGGGCGGCGCCTGGAAAATGACCGCCACCGCAAAGGGAAATGCCAAAATCAACACAAACAGTGTCAGCCCCCAAATCCTTCCTGCCCTATGGACGCTGTCCATATAAGTAAGCGTTTCTTTTTTCTTCATTACTTTGCCCCTCCCTTCAGCTTAGCCACGCCGTAATCGGAATCGCCGCAGCCATGCCGCATATGAGGCTAAAGGGCAGCGCATAATCCGTAACCCATCTTTGATTCAGCTTTTTAGATAATAATCCGCAGAAAACCATTACCACAGCAGACACCAGCATGACAAAGACTGGTATCAGCCCTGACATATCCCCATGGAACACCAGTCCCACATCACTGAACACATACCCTAAAAAAGCGGAAATCATACCGAGAAACATGGCAAAAGAATCGCTGTACAATAAAAGGACTATTGCAAATCCTGCAACAGTCCCTTTTCTTTTCTCTGCTATTCTGTTGTCAAAAGGCTTGTAACCGCGTAAACTTCCGTACCGTTATAGTCTAGCTTTGACCAGCCGTTGCTGCCGATTCCGGTGCGTACCAGATACTCCCCATGATTTAAACTGCCCACAATATTTTCTTCTGTTGTAGAATCCGGTGCGGACCGAAGATATACCTCTTCTTTGGCTGTTACATTGTCCGAAGCTTCCTGATACGTGGGCACAGACGAAGAAGAACCATCCGTGGAAAGATAGCTGGTGACAGCATAAAGCACCTGCCCCTCATATTCCACTCTGGACCAGCCGTTATGGCCGATTCCGGTACGTTTAATCCAGTCTCCGTTATAAATCTTGGCAACCACATCCTCATCTTTTTCCGTGCTGGGAACCCGCCGGAGGTTTGTCTCTATCCGCGCCGTTACCTGTTCGTCCACAATCTGAAAATGGACGCCATGTTCCGTAATGGTGGAACCTACAGAAGGCGCTGTGTTTCCTTCTGTGGGCGGGGGCGCTTCACTGCTCTCCCCGGCCTGTCCGCTTTCCGGCGCCGTCTGTGTGCTTCCGGCTTCACTGCTTCCTTCAGGCACAATGGGCTTAACTGTCGGCCCGTTTTCACCTGGCGGCGTAGTGGGAGGTTCCGTCTGTCCATTCTCTCCCGACGGCCCGGCCGCCGCTAAGGTTCCCGCCTCAGAGGAAGGGACCGAAACATTATTCTTCCCGGAACGGCCACTGGCCGCATAGCTGATGCCATAAGAGGCACCGCCAATTACTATAATAATTAATAAAAACACGAGAATACCCGCCACTTCTCTGTGATCGGACATCCACTGTCTGATTCCCCGCATATAATTCCTCCGTTAGTCTCTGTCTGCGAAGGCCTCCTTCTCCGGGCAGCTACCTCCGCTCCAGCAAAAACCCCACTTCCCTGAGCCCCAGCCTCCTGGCATGATATCTGGCAACTGAGATGCCCCGGTTATAAATCTTCCATCCGGCTCCAATGGTGGCTGCCCACAGTTTCGTCCTCTCTTTAGGCGCCCTCTCTGTTCCGCCGCAGCCGTCGATCTTCTTCTCCTTTACCAAACGGATCAAATCATCCGCACATGTGACCGGCTCGTTGATTTCCGTATAAGCCATACCGATATAATCCATTTTATGAGAATCGGAACCGCCAAAGCAGACTTTCCGGTATCTGGCCGCAAGATACGCTGCTTTCCTGTTGGATGCCGGAAGTTCGCAAGTATTAAAGGCCTCTATAAAATCAAATTCGTGAATCAGCTCCGGCTCCCGTTCCAGACGTTTGGAGCACATGGCGCTTAAAAATTTGGCCCCATAGGGGTGGGCCGGCCCCAGGATCCCTCCATACTGATGGACAATCCCTGCCAGCAGGCGAACCGGAAGTCCTCTCACTTCCAGAATCCGCAAATCTACGTCATCCGGCATGACCACCAAAATGTGCCCTGCGTCAAGAGTATCATACTCAATCCCCCGAAGTACCACAAAATCCTGGAGCCCGCCGTTTTCCTCTTTCATTCTAAGCCACTCCCGATATCCTCTGTAGCTGTTATGATCTGTAACCATCATGCCTGCAAAGCCTTTTTCTTTAAGAAGCTTCGCATACTCCAGAACATCCACCCTGGCATCCAGGGAACCGTTCCGTGTATGGCAATGAAAGTCGAACTTCAAACTATCATCCCTTTCTCATCTTAATACAATGCCCCGCGGCTTGCAGTTATCACTGTACCATTTTTTTTGGTTCAGGTAAAGGCTTATCTTTAATTTCCAGCCAATTCATAAAGAATTAAGGTATCCTTCCGGTTTTTATTGTGCATCTCTTAATTGGAGCCAAAGTTTATTAAAAAGCTCATCCCCCTCAGCACCCAGAGAATGGAACACTTCGCATTTACTTAAAATGTCTTCGCCAGGGAACACGGCAGGGTTCTCAAGAAGCTCCTTATCCATCAGCTCCTGGGCACCGGTGTTGGGCGTAGAGTAGGTAATATATTCAAAATTTTTGAGGGCAATATCCGGCCGGTTCAAGAAATCAATCCACGCCTCTGCGTTCTCCTTATTCTCCGCGTCGGCAGGAATGACCCAGGAATCAATAAAATAATTGCTTCCCTCCTTCGGCACCACATATTTCAAATCCGGATTGGCCCCCTGAAGCTGAAGTACTTCTCCCGAATAACACATGGCGATGGAAGCGCTGCCGGAGATCATGCTGTCTTTGATCTGGTCCATCACATACCGCTGCAAAAGGGGTTTCTGCTGAAGAAGCAACTCCTGGGCCTCCAAAAGCTCCGCTTCATTTGTGGTATTGATGGAATATCCAAGAATCTCCAGAGGCGCCACAAATAAATCCCTTGGGCTGTTATACATGAGAATATTTCCCTTATATTCCTCATTCCAGAGGGCCTCCCAGCTGTCAATCTCATCGTCAATGAGCGCCGTATTATATAAAATACCCAAGGTTCCGAAGGTATATGGCACAGAATACTTATTTTCCGGGTCAAAGGTCCTGGAGCCTTCCATAATCCCTTCACTGATATACTTCACATTGGGAATATTGTCGAAATTAATCTCCGCCAACAGATCATTTGCAATCAGCTTCTCAATCATATAGTCTGACGGGCAAATGGCATCGTAGGAAACGCCGCCGGCCTCAATAATGGGATACATGGCTTCATTGGTCTCAAAAGTATCATAGACCACCTCGATTCCTGTCTCCTCCTCAAAAAGTTCGATAACCTCTTCATCAATATATTCGCCCCAGTTAAAGATCTTCACCTGGCCTTTTGATTCCTTCTTCTCTCCACCGCAGCCAAAAAGCCCCAACACCATGGCCGCCGCAAGGGCTGCCGCCATCCATCTTTTTTTCATTCCGTCAATTCTCCTTTACAAGTTCTCTGCTTTTCCCTTTCGGCAGGTTCGCAATGACCAGAAGAACCAAAACCGCCAGGAACATAATCGTAGACAGCGCATACAGGCTGGGCTTAATGCCCTTTCTCACTTCGCTGTAAATCAGGGTGGACAAGGTATTGACCCCCGCACCTTTTGTAAAATGGGTAATGATAAAATCGTCCAGGGACATGGTAAATGCCATCAAAAAACCCGACAGAACACCTGGACGGATATCTGGAAATACCACCTTAAAAAACGCCTGGACAGGTGAAGCCCCCAGATCCAGGGCCGCTTCATAAGTACTCTGTTCCGTCTGTTTGATCTTTGGCATTACGCTTAAGATCACATAAGGGATGCAAAAAGTAATGTGGGAAATCAAAATTGTCCCAAAACCCAGGCTTATGCCAAAAGCAATAAAACAGAGCATCAGGGAAATTCCCGTCACAATCTCCGCATTGACCATGGGAATATTATTAAGCCCCATGACAATAGCCCTGGGCTTCCTCTTCATCCGGTTGATTCCAATACAGGCCGCCGTGCCGATGATGGTGGAAACCACCGCCGAAAGAAGGGCAATAATCAACGTGGTTTTAAGGGCCGACATAATCAGTTCACTGGAAAACATAGCTTCATACCATTTCAGGCTGAAACCATCCCAGCGGGACATATATTTGGAACTGTTGAAGGACAGTACCATCAGCGCGGCAATGGGAGCGTAGAGGAACACAAACATGATCACCAGATAAAACCGTTTGATAAATTTTATCATTTATACAGCCGCCCCCTCTCCGTCCTTATCATATTTGGCAAACAGCACCATACTGATCAAAATAAAAACCATGAGCACCAGTGAAAGGCCGGAACCCAAATTCCAGTTGGCCGTAAAGGTAAACTCCTGCTCGATCACATTTCCAATCAGCAGCACCATACCTCCGCCCAGAAGGTCTGAAATCACAAACGTAGTCAACGCCGGCACAAAAACCATGGTAATGCCGCTTATAATTCCCGGCATGCTTAATGGAAAAATCACCCGGAAAAAAGTCTGAACACCGTCGGCTCCCAAATCCCTGGCGGCTTCCACCGTATCGTCGCCGATCTTAATGAGCACATTATAAATAGGAAGAACCATAAACGGCAAAAAATTATAAACCATGCCGAATACAATGGCTGCCTGAGTGTTAATGATATTGATTCCCGGCAGATGGAAAAAGGCCAGAATATTATTGATGACTCCATTTTTATCAAGAAGCGTCTGCCAGGCCATGGTACGCAGCAGGAAATTCATCCACATGGGCAGGATAAAAAGGAATACCACAAAACTTCCCTTTTTCACATGAAGCCCTTTTAAAATCATGGCCAGCGGATAGGCCAGGAGAAGACAGATGGCCGTACTGAGCACTGACAATTTCAACGACCGAAGGAGGGCGCTTACTTTCTCAGGAGAAGCAATGGCCGCAAGGTTTTCCAGTGTAAAGGTCCCCGACCGGTCCGTCAGCCCATAATAAAACACAAACAGTAACGGAATGACAATAAAGCCCGCCATCCATACAATGTACGGAGCCGCTAATGATTTTTTACCCATTGACTCCCACCGCCTCCTCATCCTCCGACTCCGGCTTCTTCATGATCTGAATATTGAAGGGATCCACATCAATACCCACTTTCGCTCCCACCGGATGACAGACCGTAGAATGAACCAACCATTCAAACCCTCCGGCCATCACTTCCATTTCATAATGAACGCCTTTAAAGATAATATGGGACACCACGCCGGAAAGACGTCCTTCTCCTTCCGGGTGCAGCTCCACGTCCTCCGGACGGATTACCACGTCCACCGGACGGTTCCTCCCAAAGCCCGTGTCCACGCAGGGGAACTTCACCCCAAAAATTTCCACCAGCTTATCCTCAATCATCAGGCCGTCAATAATATTGCTGTCCCCGATGAAGTCTGCCACAAAGGCATTTTCCGGCTCATTATAAATATCCTCCGGCGTCCCCATCTGCTGGATATATCCCTGGTTCATAACCACGATGGTGTCCGACATGGTCAGGGCCTCTTCCTGGTCATGGGTCACATAAATAAAGGTGATTCCCAGCTCATTTTTCAGCCGGATCAGCTCATACTGCATATCCTGTCTCAGCTTCAAATCCAATGCCCCCAAGGGTTCATCAAGGAGCAGTACTCTGGGTTCATTGACGATGGCCCTTGCAATGGCGATCCTTTGCTGCTGACCGCCGGAAAGAGAAGAGACGCTGCGCCTCTCGTATCCATCCAGGTTCACCAGTTTCAGGGCATATTTGATTTTGTCATTGATGTATGACTTTGTTTTTCCTTTGATCTTTAACCCAAAAGCAATGTTTTCAGCAATATTCATATGGGAAAACAAGGCATATTTTTGGAAAACCGTGTTGAGCTGCCGCTTGTTTGGCGCCAAATCCGTAATATCCGTCCCCTCAAAATAAACCCGTCCCGTATCCGGCTTTTCAAAGCCGCCGATAATTCTGAGAGTGGTGGTCTTTCCGCAACCGCTGGGCCCCAGTAATGTCATAAACTCATTTTCTTTGATGGACAATTCCAGCTGGTCAAGAACCATGGTTCCGTCAAAAATTTTAGAAACTTTGTCCAGGCGAATTAATTGTGCGCTCATGTACTATCCTCCTAAAAATTGGGCGGAGAACTGATCCAGATCAGGGCTGCGCCGGTCTTTGATGTAAGATAATGTTTTTTATCCGGTGTAAAATAAAAGGACTCTCCCTTTTTCGCCCGGTAGCTTTTATTTCCAAGGTGTATCATTACCGCCCCCTGGAGCACGTATCCAAACTCCTCTCCGTCATGGGGCGTATCAGGATAGGTGGAACCACCCTTTTCCAAGGTCAGGAGAATCGGCTCCATCACGTTCTTCTGTGCATTGGGAATGATCCATTGAATTGAATTTTTTAGCTCCCCGTCCTCCTTCACAAAATAGTCTTCTGTGCCAAACACAATCTGCTCATCCACGTCTGCCGTAAAAAACTCGTTTAAAGTAGTTCCCAGACACTGAAGAATATCTGTCAGCGTGGCAATGGACGGCGATGTCAAATCCCGCTCCAACTGGGAAATGAATCCCTTGGACAGTTCCGCCCGGTCAGCCAGCTCCTCCTGAGTCAGGCCCTTCAAAATCCGCAGCTCCTTCAGTTTCTGTCCGATCTCCACTGGATCTCCCCTCCCTCTTTCCTCTTAGCTTCCTTTCATTCCCAACTGCATGCCGCAGCCGGTCCCGCTTCGCCGGTACACGACGCTTCGCGTCTTTTGGCTGCGGCTGACGGGCGTTCCGCCCTATACCCCGTAAAAACTTTCCCTTTGGAAAGCAAGCTTTCCTTCGGGAAAGTTTTTACGGGGTGCAGTTCGGAATGAATAAACAAAAAGTTTAGTATACCTAAACTATAAAACAGCTTCTATTATACATGTTTTTAAGGTGGTGTCAATGGTTTTTTCACTTTTTGACACGTTGTTCCTTATGTGTCAAAATGTTCTGAGGCCGGAAACCTGTTTTCGGGTTCCCGGCCTTTATTTTTTACGAAATTTTTTATCAGCAGCCAAAAATCTTCTGTCACTTTGTTCCGGCCCGGTATGTTTCAAATTGCCGTTTCGGCCCTCCACATACAGGACAGCGTTCTGAGGCAGATTCCTCTGTCATCACATATCCGCAAATGGGGCAGACATAGATTGTTTCCTCAGAAAAGTTTTCCGGATCTGCCGCTTTTTTTAGCAAAGAAGCGTGTTCTTTTTCTGCCGCGGATGCCCCCGCATAAGCTTGTCTGGCCAGGGGGCTTTCGTGTTCTGCGGCGTATTGCTCCATTGTCCTGTAGAGATATTCATGTTCAAACTCCTCCCCCGGCACATAGGTTTCTGCCGCCTCCATAAAAGCTGCCGGCCGTTCGAGAACAGAATAAAAATTTCTGGCATGGTGATACTCGGAAGCCGCAAGGGCACGAAAAAGGTTGGCAATCCGTTCCATCCCTCTGCGCTCTGCCCGGTCCGCAAACATCAGATACCGAAGATGGGCCATCAGTTCCCCTTCCACCGTCTCCTGAAGCCTCTGCCTCAAAACTACATTCTTCCGCTCCTTTCCATAACAGTCCTCCGAAAGATTGGAAATCCGATACTCAAGTGTGCCATTCTTTTCATAAAAATGAACCACATGGTGCTCCACATCACATGCACGGATCTCCTTTGACACATCCTCAATCATGGCGCCTCCGCCGCCGGTACAAATCAGGGGAATCCCGTCCACCTGATCCACAAACCGGGAATGGACATGGCCGCAAAGCAAATATTTTACTTTTTCCTTCCAGGGTCCATAAGCTTTTTTCAAACGGCAAAACTCCTCCTCAGAAACACAATTCTGGATAAAATGGTTCGGAACAGGAATATGAAATGCCACAATAACCTGCCTGACTTCCCCCATGGAAAGAACTTCGGACAAAAGCGCAAGCCCCTCCTCCTCAAAAGAGCGGACGGCATTATCCAATACCACAACCGCAAAATTCTCTGCTAAAAGGGCATAATTCTTTTGTCCGAAATATTCCGTATAAGCTCCTGTATCATGATTTCCCCTGAGGGAATAAACGTCATTCCCCGCCAGTATTTCCGTCATTTCCCGGATTATCTGGTAGTAATGGGCCGTACCCGTCGGCACTAAATCGCCCACAACCAGAGTAATATCATCTCTGCCGCTCTCTTCCAGGGCACCGGCATATACCTTCATATTATAAGTGCCAAGGCCCTCACATCCCGGATCTCCGATCACCCCCACAGAATGTACGCCTGGAAGCCTGATTATGGGGCTTGCCACCCTCTTCATTTTGTTTTTTTCCATCTTCTTTACCTCCTAAACGGGACTGTTGCAAAACGCAAGATATTCCAGTCTGTAAATCTGCCTGTTCCCTCCCGCCACATACCATAAAAAACGCCATACAAAGGCCGATATCTTTTCGCATGGCGTTTTCCATTTTTCCCGATTTTTAAAACCTTTTAAATCTGTGCATCCAGAATATACATTGCAATAAAGATCGCCGACAGGATATATACCAGTACCGGTACCTCTTTTGCCTTGCCGCGGCAAACCTTAATCACAGCATAAGAGATAAATCCAAAACCGATACCATCGGAAATGCTGTAAGCAAAAGGCATCATGGAGATTGTCAAAAAACAGGGAAGGGCTGTCTCAAAATCACCCCAGTTGATCTTCACCGCACCCATCATCATATAAACACCTACGATGATCAAAGCAGGAGCTGTCGCCGCACCAGGCACAATTCCGGCAATGGGAGCTAAAAGTACACATAACAGGAACAACAGTCCGGTCACTACGGAAGCAAGCCCGGTACGGCCACCTTCCTGGATACCGGTGGAAGATTCCACAAAAGTGGTGACAGTGGAAGTACCAAGGCAGGCGCCCACACAGGTGGCGATTGCATCGGCAATCAGCGCACGGTCCCCTCCGGGAAGATTCCCGTCCTTGTCAAGCATTCCGGCATTTCCTGCCGTACCAAGCAAAGTACCCACCGTATCAAAACAGTCCACAATGAAAAAGCTGACAACTGCCGTGATCAGAGGCAGAACCCCCATAGACATCACTCCGCCAAAATCCAGCTGGAACGCCGTCATGCTGATGTTCCCGATATTACTCATGGTCATGCTCTCCGGCATAACGGTAATTCCCATGGGAATACCGATAATGGTGGTAGCAATGATTCCAATGAAAATAGCCGCTTTTACTTTATGGGCAATCAGGATACCGGTAATCAGAAGACCAATAATGGCAAGGAGCGCCGAGCCTTTGGTAATGGCCCCCATATCAGTATAGCTGCTGGGATCCGGACCAATACACTTTACAATTCCTGCATTTAAAAGGCCGATAAAAGCGATGAACAAACCGATACCAACGGAAATCGCATCTTTTAAGCAAACCGGAATCGACGCGATGATCTTACTTCTCAAAGGAGAAACCGTGACCACCAGGAACAGGATACCGGAAATCAGAACAATGGTCAGTCCCTGCTGCCAGGTATAGCCCATACTGAAACAAAGTGTATAGGTAAAAAATGCATTCAATCCCATACCAGGAGCCTGTGCAAAAGGCACATTGGCAATGAACGCCGTCAAAAGCGTACCAATGGCCGCCGAGAGGCAGGTTGCAACCATGACTGCCGTAAAGTCCATACCTGCTTCAGACAGATAAGTGGGATTTACAAAAATAATGTAAGCCATGGCAAAGAACGTGGTAACACCGGCGATCACCTCTGTCCGCACATTGGTGCCGTGCTCCTTCAGTTTGAAAAACTTTTCCATTTTTGTCCTCCGTTTCTTGACACATAACATGCCGGAACAGAAATAATTTGTCTGCTCCGGCTGTGATTATTTAACACTATGGTTATCCTATCATAAAATTTTTATAAACTCAACGGAAAATTAAGAAAAATTTAATTTTTTGTCAATCGCCGTATAAAATGGAACCATCGACAGCGTTGACCGCAAAGAGACACTCCCCTTCGGCCGGATTCGACGTCCTTCTGTTACCATTTTCATCAATTTCGGTATAAGAACCATACGCCTCCCAGGCAGGCAACAGCCGTCCCTCCCCACTGCCCTCAAAGTCCTGCACCCAGCGGTATACCAGGCGAATCTCCTCCACAGACACAGACTCCAGTTTGCTTGGTTCACACATAATCCGTATTTCCGACTGCCTGTATATTTCCCGGATTTCAGAAAAAGGCAGAAGTTCCACCGGCGTCCCGTCATTTCCAATGACATAATCTCTGTATCTCAGTTCTGCCACTCCTTTGTCATCTATGACAAACTTCAGTCCGCTGTATACAATGGGGACTCCGCCAAGCTCCCTCATATAGTGAAAGGCATATCCCTCCCGCAGTCCGCTCCAATAATCGAATTCCTGTTTTTTTGCATAGGCAAGGGTAAATTCCCCCGAAAGGCCCATCCGTTCCATGTAGTCCTCTGCCAGGTCTTCCGCCAGTTCCATGGAAATCGTACAGCTGTTTTGCTCCATTAGCGGCCACGGCAGAAAATACATACCGGCGCTGCTCATATTGACCCTCATGGTTCTCTGTTCCCAGTCGGTGAACCCTTCCAGATGTTTAAAACTTTTCCCGCCCTCTTCCTTTTGATAATCTTCCGTCTGCAAAGGCACTTCTACCTTTTGAACCTCTTTCTCCGTTTCCTTAAGCCACTGCTTATCCGACTGCAACGTCTCCTCCAATAACCGGCGGTCTTCCTCTCCGTCGTAATATTGGTTTTCCAGGCGCAGTTTCGTTTCCTGCTCCATGTCCACAAGATATTCATAAGCTTCCGGTTCTACACGGTAGAGTCCACCCTCCCCCAGGAGAGGCTTCACATACTGCCCGATCTCATTCTCCCCAAATGATTTCTTTTGTGCGGAAACTTCCAGAAAAGAATCCGCATCCGGGACAACCACCTCTGCATCGATGGTTTTAACCACACCGTTTTCCCCTGTCACTTTCTCTTCCGAAACATATTCCGGTATCCCGTACTTTTCCCGCAGGGCTTTCTGCTTTTCCGTCTCCCCAGGTATATTCTCAGCCATAAGCCCCCTCTCTTTTTCCTTCCGTCCCACGGATTCCCCTGCACTGCCCTGTCCGCTTTTTTTCTGCCCTTCTTCCGTCGGAGAAGCGTCCTCCGCCTCAGAGAGTGCGTCCGGCTTTTTCACTGAAATGTTCTCCACCTCCGCCTTTCCACAGCCGATTCCAAGCGTAATGCTGAACAAAAGCCCTGCCGCCAATATGGCCAACATCCCTTTTTTTACATTTTTCATAAGTTCCATCTCCTTTCTTTTCTTCACTATAAAAGAAAGTTTCCCCAAAGTCCTCATCACTCTGTAAAGGAATTGTAAAAATAAAGGGATACCTTCGTCCCTCTGCCCTTCCTGCTTTCGATCTGAAGATCTGCGCCATGGAGGCAGGCAATCTGTTGGCAGATGGAAAGTCCCAGGCCGAGCCCCCCATTTTCACCTGCGGGCCCTCCTTTCCGGTAAAAAGGCTCCCGTATCTTCGTCAGTTCCTCCTCTTCCATCCCTTTTCCAAAATCCCGGACAAACACTGTGCCCGCTTGGGGAATCCCCCCACGAATCTCCTGTCCGGGAAGGGACGCTTTGGCTCCATTATCTAAAAAATTCACAAAGAGGCTCACCAAAAGGTCCGCGTCTCCCTGTAGCGAAAAATCTGTTTTGGCACACAGGACAAATTCCCTGTCCGGCCACCGTCTCTCAGCCATCCGCAGCGCTTTTTCTAAAATCGCTTTTGCAGAGTGCTTTTCCATGGAAATCGATTCATTCTGATGAAGGGCAATCAGTTCCATCAGCTTTGCGGAGAGCCTCTGCAAATATCCCGCCTGTTCATAAATATTCTGAAGGGCCCGTTGCTTCTCCCTTTCTCCCAGTTTTACGTGGAGTAATGTGTCGGAATATCCCACAATCGAAGTCATGGGAGTCCTCATTTCATGGGCCAGGCTTCCCAAAAGCCGTTCCTTTTCTTCCCCGGCACGGGTCAGCTCCTGTATCCTCTCCTCCACCTGCCCTGCCATCACATTGAAAGCCTCCGCCAATTTTCCTGTCTCATCCCGCCGGCTTCCATGTACGCGGATACTGTAATTCCCCCTGCTGACTTCCATCGCCGCCCGTTCAAGGGTTCCCACAGGTTTTAACACCAGTTTCACAGCCGCCGCCACAAAAAGGGAGGCCGCTGTCATAAAGAAAAACCAGATGAAGGCAAACTGGCGCAAAAGGTCCTCTGCCTCCCCATGAATCTCTGTCAAATCCCGCACGGAAAACAGGTAATCCCCCTCCCCCAGCCAGGGCAGGCGGGAGCCGATGACCATACGGTATTCCCCTTCCCCCTGTTCCATAACATATTCTGTCTCTTCAAACTTTCCCTTCGTTTTCCAATCCGGGTTCCAGATGATTTCATAGTCTGAAGAATCACAGACCACTTTCCCATCCTCCAGCCACAAATAACCCTCGAAAATCTCCTGCGCAAACATCTGTTTTATAATTAATCTGGTAATCTCCCTGGAATTTTCCGCAGCCGTCTCAGACCGGAAAATCCATTCCATTGTATATTTTGCCGATTCATAACTTTGAAGCTCCGCAAAAGCGGCTTCTGATATCTGGCGTTTTTCATAAGACATCCCCAAAACCCATCCACATATCCCTCCGCACACTGCCAGAATCAGAAAAATAAACAGCATTATTTTCTGGTACAGTTTCATCCCCTGTCCTCCAGCCGGTAACCTATTTTAGGTATGGTCTGTATAAATCCCTGATTTCCCAGTTTCCTGCGAAGCTGTCCCACATGGACGTCCACGGTCCTGGTTTCTCCCATATAAAGGTCTCCCCACACTTCTTTTAAAAGCCTTTCCCTGGTAAACGTCACATTTTTATTTCTGACAAACAGTATTAACAGGTCGTATTCCAGCGGCTTCAAATGAATCTCCTGCCCGTTTTTTCTCACCGTCCTGCTTTCCAGGTGGATTTCCACATCCCCCGCCTTAAGAATACTCTGGAGGTGGCCTGTCCGCTCCAACACTTTTTCCACCCGCACTAAAAGCTCCAGTACTTCAAAGGGTTTTACAATATAATCTTCTGCTCCGCCCTTTAAGCCCCGTACTTTAGAAGACACATCATCTTTTGCCGTCAGGAAAATAACAGGGATTCCCAAATCTTTAAAAAACGGCAGAAGTTCAAAACCGTCTTTCCCCGGCAACATAATATCCACAATCGCCAGGTCAAATTTCCGGTCTTTGGCCAGGAGCTTCAATGCTTCCTCTCCATCCCGGCAATTTTCTGTCCCATAGCCCACCACCGTAAGGTTCATTTCCAAAAGCTCTGCAATGGCCGGATTGTCCTCCACAATTAAAATGCGATTCTCCATAACATTTCCCCCACATTTTATGCTTTTTCGGAAAAAGCATACCCTTCAGATATACGATTTTGGCGTTCCCGCCTACATATATTTTATCACATTTTATTCCCCGAAAACTGATTCTCTTTGTAAACAAGTTGTAAATGTGATAAACTGTACAACAGATATTTAATTTTTCATGGTCCCTTATGGACCCAGGAGGTATTCCCATGGCTCATTCCGCGGCAGATGCCAATTCATCCATCCATTTTTCATCAGATACGGAAGTATCCTCTTTTGTTTCCGGCTGTATGCAGGGCCAGGCATTGAGCCGAAAAGTTTACCTTAAACTTACCGTGCCTTCCGAAGGCGATACTGCTGCAGACGCCGAACGGCTTTTATCCTCTCTGGAGCCTGAGTTTTCCGACGTCTCCCTTCCTTATTATGTGTTAAAACGGGATTACCCCGCTTTCCGAAAAGACCACTGGCGTGTCACAGCCACCCTTATTTTTACGGGAAACGGCTGGCAAGTGGTATCTGTTGAGGCTGGCGATACTACTGCTTTTCATTACGGCCTGGCTGCAGATCTTGGAAGTACCACAGTGGTCATGGGGTTGGTGGACTTAAATACAGGGGAAGTTTTGGGGGAGGCAGGCTGCTTTAACCGGCAGATTTCCTACGGAACCGATATTCTCACCAGGATTTTTCATACCCAGTCCAAAGAAGAGGGGCGCGAAGAGCTTCAAAAGGCAACTACGGACACCCTTTCCGGATTAATGGAACAACTTTCAAAAAAAACCGGAATTGATGTCAAAAACTGTTCTATCCTGGTCATCGGCGGAAATACCACCATGGTCCACTTTCTTCTGGGAATCGACGCTTTTTCTGTATTTATGGCGCCTTTTGCCCCTGTATTCAATGGCAGCGGCTTCCTGCGGGGGCGGGAGCTTTCTCTGCCTTTTGATGGGTTTGTCTACTGTATTCCCTCTGCCGCCAATTATCTGGGCGGAGATATTATCAGCGGCATCCTCGCCTCCGGCATGAGAAAAAGCGAAAAAATCTCCTTATATATTGATATCGGCACCAATGGAGAAATGGCTGTGGGCAGTTCCGAATTCCTTGTGGCAGGCGCAGGAGCTGCCGGCCCTGCCCTGGAAGGCGGCATCAGTAAATACGGGATGAGGGCCGAACCGGGGGCCGTAGACAGTGTCCGCATTGAAAACGGGCGTCTCACCTTCACTACCATTGGACAAGAACCTGTGAAAGGAATCTGCGGTTCCGGGATTGTTGACCTTTTGGCTGAGCTTTTATTAAACGGCTGGATGGATCTGCAGGGAACCCTGCTGGCTGAAAAATCAGAACGGATTACTAAAAAGGACGGGGAACTGGTAGTCATTTATGGATATGCTTCGGAGACTGCCGACGGCTTTGACCGGTACTTTTCCCAGTCCGATATTAAAAGTTTTATGGATACAAAAGCTGCCGCCAGTACCATGGTGGCCTGCCTGCTGGCGGAAACCGGGATTTCAGCCGGTGATGTGGACCATATTTTCATGGCCGGCTCTTTCGGAAAACATCTGAACCTGGAATCTGCCATCACCATCGGACTCTATCCTGATCTTCCCAGGGAAAAGTTTATCTGTATTGGAAACGGTTCCTTAAAAGGGGCCTATGCCCTCTTAACCGACCGCGGCTGCATGGAAGAAATCAGCCGAATCCTTCCTGATATCCATTATCTGCAGTTTGCCTCAGTGGAGGACTTTGTTCCCCGGATGCAGGCCGCCAAGTTCTTTCCCCACACAGACCTTGAGGCATGGCCCACGGTGAAGGCGGAGCTTATCCGCCGAGGGGTATTAAAATAAGGAGTCTCCGCAGATTATAAATAGTCCGGTTCTATATGCCGGGAACCCCGTCCCTATCCTGCTTTTACCCGATAGGCAGATTTTGTAGGTTTTGTGAGCCTAGCGGCGCCAGTCCCGCTAACCAGCTTCTATGGAAGCGGTGGCTGGCGGCAAAAGGCGGCGCAGCAAAACCAAAAAATCAACGTGGGCAAAAGCAGGATAGGGACGGGGTTCCCGGCGCATATAAAGCCGATCCATTTATAATTTACGGCATCCTCTATATCATTCTAATCGGACAGCATCATCCTGTCGTTGGCAAATTCGCCGCCGCTGGCATCCTCGAATTTCTTTAAAAGGTCTTCCACTTTCAGTTTCTTTTTCTCTTCCCCGCGCACATCATAAATGATCTGTCCGTCGTGCATCATGATCAGGCGGTTTCCAAGGCGAAGCGCATCTTTCATATTGTGAGTAACCATCAAGGCTGTCAGCCTGGCTTCCACAACCATCTCTTCCGTCAGGCTCAAAACCTTTTTGGCTGTCCTGGGATCCAGGGCCGCCGTATGCTCGTCAAGCAACAAAAGCTTCGGCTTTTGAAGGGTCGCCATCAGAAGTGTCAGCGCCTGTCTCTGGCCGCCGGAAAGAAGTCCTACTTTGGCAGTCATCCGCTCCTCCAACCCCAGTCCAAGGCGTTTAAGTTCCTCATGGAAAATTTCCTTTTCCTGCTTTGTAACACCCCATTTGAGGCCGCGTCTGCGCCCCCTTCTATGGGCCAGGGCCATATTTTCCTCAATCTGCATACCTGCCGCCGTCCCCATCATGGGATCCTGGAACACACGCCCCAGAAGGGAAGCCCGCTTGTATTCCGGCTGGCGGGAAATATTCACGCCATCCAGATAAATGGTTCCACAATCAATGGGATATACTCCCGCAATCATATTCAACATGGTGGACTTCCCGGCTCCGTTTCCGCCGATAATGGTGACAAAATCCTCCGGCTCCAGATGCAGGTTCAAGTCCCTTAAAGCCTGTTTCTCCGTAACGGTCCCGGGATTAAAGGTTTTGCTTACATGGCTGATATTTAGCATGTCAGTTTCCTCCTTTCCCGGCGTTTTCACCTGTCATGGGATCATAGCTGGCTGCCTGTCTTCTTTTATCCAGAAGCACAGGCACTGTCAAAGCTGCAGCCACCAAAAGAGCCGTCAAAAGCTTCAGGTCGTCCGTATTCAAACCAAGCTGCAGCACCACGGCCACAATAATCCTGTAAACGACAGAACCGATCACCACCGACAGAAGCTTTGTCCCAAAGCTGGTTTTCTTCCCAAAGATCACTTCACCGATAATAATGGAAGCCAGGCCGATGACAATGGCCCCTGTCCCCTGCTTTACGTCGGCATATCCCTGGCTCTGTGTCACCATGGCGCCGGAAAGAGCCACCAGGCCGTTGCTTATGGCAAGTCCCAGCACCTTATTTCTGTTGGTATTCATCCCCAGGGAACGGGCCATACGCTCATTGTCCCCTGTGGCACGGATGGCTGAGCCAATCTCCGTACCGAAAAACCAGTACAATACGGCAATCAGGCCGGCCACAAAAACCAACCCCACAATCATGGATATCCAGTTTTGTCCAAGGCCGGTGAGGCCTGAAAGCTGCTTAAAAATGGTAGGACTCTTTAAAAGCGGCGTATTGGAACGTCCCATAATACGCAGATTAATGGAATACAGGCCGATTTGAGTCAGGATTCCGGCTAAAATCGCAGGAATCTCACACCGTGTATGTAAAAGCCCCGTCACAAAACCGGCCAACATTCCTGCGATCACAGCCGCCGCAAGAGACAGCCAGGGATTTATCCCCACCGTAATCAGCGCGGCACAGGTACAGCCTCCAAGGGCAAAGCTTCCATCCACAGTCAGATCCGCCACATCCAGTATCCTGTAGGTCAGGTAAATGCCTAACGCCATGATTCCCCAAAGAATCCCCTGGCTGACGGCGCCCTGAATCGCCAACATAATCCCCATACGGTTTCTCTCCCTCCAGACTTTCTTTCAATAGGTTATTCCGCCAAATCCTTTGCTCTGTCCATCACGCCATCCAGGTTTACACCCAGTTCCTTTGCCGCTGCGGAATTCACAGCCAGGCTGCAGTCCTCAGCGCTGATATGCTGAATGGGCATGGTACTCACGTCTGTCCCATTTTCCAGAATATCAACAGCCATCTGGCCGGCCAATTTGCCCAGTGCATAGTAATCAAGGCCATAGGTAGCCAGGCCGCCGTTTGTCACCATATTCTCTTCTCCCACAATACAAGGAAGCCCGTTTGCGTTGGTAATCATGGTGACAGTCGCCATGGCTTCTGCCAGGAGATTGTCCGTAGGAATATAAACTGCATCTACTTTTCCGATCATGGATTCCGCCACCGACTGAATCATGCTGGAATCTGAAACCGTAAACTCCTCATATTCCAGGCCCTTTGCCTCACAAACTTCCTTTGCAATACCTGCCTGGAGAATGGAATTGTCCTCGGAAGAACAGTACATGATGCCAACTTTCTTTGCTTCGGGAAGGATTTCCTGCAACAGGGAAATCTGCTCTTCCACCGGGTTCATATCGGAAGAGCCGGATACATTGGTTCCCGGCGCTTCACTGCTGTTCACAAGCCCTGCCGCTTCAAAATCCGTAACAGCTGTCGCCAGAATCGGAATCTCCGTGGTCTTTCCCGCCACTGCCTGGGCCGCCGGAGTCGCAATCGCAAGAATCAGGTCGTTCTTGTCGTTGACCAGCTTATTGGCGATGGTTTCACAGTTGGAAACGTCGTTCTGGGCGTTATTAAAATCCAGTTCCAGGTTCTTGCCTTCCTCATAACCGGCTTCCTTAAGTGCTGCCACAAAGCCTTCATAGCTGGCGTCAAGAGCCGGATGTTCCGTAAGCTGGACCACGCCGATCTTTACCGTCTCTCCGCTTGCCGCAGCATCTCCCTTTGTTTCAGGAGTCTCTGTCCCTGCACCTTTTGTTTCCTGGGCTTTCGTATCTGCTGCCTCAGTCGCTGCTTTTGTCTCCGCGCTTTTAGTCTCCTTTGCATCCCCTCCGCAGGCCGCCAAAAGATTCACAGCCAGCAGGGCCGCCGTCATCACTGCCACTACTTTCTTTTTCATAACATAAATCCTCTCTTTTTGTTTTTTCATAACATACTGCCGACCGGCAGGGATACACCGGTTTCATCCGGCCATATATTCCTTCTCCAGCCAACGCTAACAGCATACTACAAAAAGAGAGGAAAGTCAATACATTAAAGTGTCATAACTTAACGTGTTAAAGCATCTCTATTAAAATATACCTTCACTCAGGGCCGCAGGTATCTCCAGAGGGTTCCAAGGAGCAGAAACAGGGTTCCGCCAGCCGCCAGCCAGTATTTCGGGCCAAAATTTCCCTCCGACATGGAGAAAAGATAAAAACTTTTCACATACCGGCTCCCGCCAAAATTTATGGCATAATAAACCATCGGGACCATATATCCCACCGCAGGGTTATCTGTCAGGCTATAGAAAAACATTCCCATCCCTCCCAGAAACAAGGCCCCCGCCATGGTTCCAAAGAAATAACTCCAAACCGGGAAACGACATTCGCACCCCTTTAAAAACATAATACATGCCATTTCCGCCATTACCAGAAAAACCACCCCTTCCAGAATCCTGATTCCATGAATTTTTGTCAGGGACATCTGTTTGGAACGGACCAAATCCCGGATATCCTTATCCTGATCTGCCATAAATACAGGAACCAGCAGTACGATTCCCATGAGTGCCGCATAAGTCTCCAGGGTTCTGGCTGTCTCCCGCGGACTTAAGTTTTCCGTACTTACCAGAAACGGCATCAGGCAAAACAACAAAACAGCTGCCAGGAGGTGATATTTAAAATGATGTTTCAGGTGGGATTTACCGATTTTTAAATAATCTTCCAATTCTGATTTCCCCTCCTTTCCGTTTCCAGTCATAGATAAATACGGCCGCCGCCACAAATCCCAGGCTTAAAATGCCGTAAAACAGGCGGTTGGCTATGAGTCCCGGAAGTTCTTTTTCAAAAAGTTCCGTATTTCCAAGTGCATTAAACCGCGGGATAAATTTAAAGCCAAAGTTCCCAACCAACGTGTCAATCGACTGGAAGACGCTGGCAAACCAGAAAATGCCCTGTACCAATATTGCTGTGACACTTCCCGTTAATTCACTGACAAAAAGCCCCACAGCCACTGTGAAAGCCGTCGCAGGAAATATCCACCCTCCCACATATTTGAGGAATACAAAAGAGTCTGCCGAAATCCCCGCCGATTTTGCCGCCATGCTGCACTGGATCTGTGAAAATACTGCCAGAATCATAAGCGGGGCCACAGTCATCACCAAAAGGGCCAGGTATCTCGCGAGAAGGATACTTGTCGATGACATTTTTTTTGAATACAGGGCGGGAAGCCCTTTGGAACGTTTGTCTTTCAAAGTCCTCGCCACCACAGGGAAAACCGGAAGGATGGCCGCCATCAGTCCCATATAGTCGCAGAACAGCCGCGCAAATGCCCCTGAATATCTGTCCTTTTCAACGATATCGTGATATTCTTTCAGCGCCCCCTCATCAGTCTGGGGCACTTGCACCCCGTGCTTTACTCTGGCAGCTGCATACATGGAACCTCCCCCAATGAGATCATCTGTCTCTTCCATCAGCTCCAGAAACCGCTCAAAAGATACTCCTTCTGCCAAGTCCGTCTCTAAGTCGATCTGTGGCGGGGCCCCTATTTCCATCTCGAGTCCGGCTTTTTGTGCCTCCTCGTAAAAAGCGCTTTCTTCATTAATATAGTCATATCCCAGTTGTTCCAGTTCTTCCCTGCTTTTCCCCGTAAGCTCTGCCAGGATATCGCCCATCTTCTCCTTTTTCTCTTCTCCCAGGCTTACCCTTTTATAAAATCCCAATGGATAAGCGGCATAGCTGTTTTGTGCATAATCCTCTGTCAGCCGTCTCAATGTCTTTGTCATAATCAAAGTCTCATCAGTGGAATACGTATATCCATACTGCCCTTCCTGCCCCGGCTGAGGCTCCACAAGACTCCAGCTTTCTTCCCCCAGCTGGCTGGCAAAAAACAAAATCAGACAGACTATATAGGCCCAGTAAGCAAGGCTTTTTACCGTCTGCTTACATTCTTTTAAAAACAGCGTCCCAAACATCAGAATCCCCTCCTCTCCATATGCATGAGATAGAGGTAGGCGTCCTCCACACCGGCACTGCATTTTTCGGCCGAAAATGCAGGCGGTTCCTCGGAAATGAACCGGATAGAAGCCGTACCGCCTGTGGTCAGGATGGAAGTCACCTGATACATTTCCTGGACTTTTGGAAGCTCCAGCCTGGAAATTTCCGCCCGGTACACCTGTCCGTCCGCCAGGGAGAGAAGCTCCTCCACTGTTCCATTAAAAATCAACTCTCCTTTATCCAATACTCCGATATGCTCACAGGCAGCCTCCACATCCCCTACGATATGAGTGGACAAAATGACAATCCTGTCCCTGGCCACCTCACAGAGAAAATTCCGAAACCGCACCCGTTCCTCCGGGTCAAGCCCCGCCGTCGGTTCATCGACAATGAGCACCTTCGGATCATGGAGAAGCGCCTGGGCAATGCCAAGCCTCCGCCTCATTCCGCCGGACATGGCCCGTATTTTCGTCTTTGCCTCTTCTTTCAGGTTCACCCGTGAAAGAAGCGGCATAATCCGCTCTTTTCTCTGTGCCTTCGTAAGTCCCGACAACACCCCCAGATAATCCATGGCCTCACAGGCACTCATACTGCCATACATGGAAAAATCCTGGGGAAGATACCCCACCATGGACCGTATTTCCTTCGCCTGCTCCACCGGTACTCCGCAGATACTTACTTCTCCGCCGCTTTTTTTCGTCAGTGTTGTAATCACTTTCATCAGAGTTGTTTTTCCGGCACCATTGGTTCCCAAAAGCCCGTACATTCCCTCTCCAATGGTCAGGTTCAAATCTTTAATCGCCTGCTTTTTCCCATAAAACTTATCCAGATGTTCGATCTTGATTTCCATAATTTGTTTCCTTTCCCGGCCGCCCCGCGGGGTTGCCTTATTGGATTCGGATACGGCAAAAACCCCGACGGCCATTTTCTTACCGTCAGGGTTTATTTTAAATAAGAAATCCCTATTTTTTCTCTAGTTTGAGACAGAACCGCTTTTTTTCTGAAAAGCATATATTTGTTTGTCCGGCCAAAACGCCAATGCCTGTTCCAGCTTTTTGCACAGGATCCCGTATTCAGGAAAAGAAACGTCGGATCCAAGCCAATATTTCCTCGTCCCCTCCCAGCCTGTGACATACAGATAGTGCTGCACCGGAAATACGGAGCTGCTCTGCTTCCGCGGTGACGTCAGGCGGATTTTTTGAATCTGTGAATAGGGATAATACTGTTCTCCCACCAGCAGGTATTCCCCGCCTATGATAACTTTTTCGGCGCAGTGTTTCCGTTTGATGTGCAGCCCTGCCCCGACGGCCAGAAGCAAAATAAGCAGCATGGAGGCGAGAAGGGTCAGATATAACAGTTGGAAACTGAAGGCTCCCCCCGCCAAAGCCGCCCGGACGTCCAGGATACCGACAATGATCACAACACCTGCCACAACCAATGAAATTTTTTTCAGGCAGGCCCATTCTTTTGCAATCAATACAGGAGCCGGAAGGTGAAACTCGTTTTCGCCCTCGGTATGATAGATCAAAGCCTCTGCAGCCGCTTCGCTGTAGCGCCCGACCACCTCTGTCTTTTCTTCCTCCGTCAGAAGTTCCGTCTGTTCTCTTTTGAGGGCTGCAAGCACTGTTTCCAATTCCTTTTCCCGGAATCCATAGAGACGTATTTTTCGGATTTCTCCCTGTTTTTCAAAAACCAGATAACATTTTACAGTGATCCATTTGCTGTAAGAACCGATGTGGGCTTTTCTGGTCACAGAAGGTCTTAAAAATCCGTCCAACTCAAAACACTCCCGGTGTCCCACTCTGTGAATCAAAACCTGTTCCCCGGCAATTTCCACTGTGGTCCGCCTGAAAAATACCAGGGCTATTCCTAAAACCATCCCCGGCCCCACTACCCATGGCCAGCGAAAGATCCGGTACAATCCTCCTGTCAGCTCTCCCGGCAACACCAGAAAAAGGAAGTATGATACCACCGCGGACAGGAAACTGAGCAAAAGGCCGAACCAGAATCCGCGGAGCAATGTGATCTGTAGAGAACTGCTGTATTTTTTTGTTTTTTCTGTCATTTGGTTCCTTTCAAAATCGTAGGTTTGGTGTCATCTCTAAATTTACAAAGGCAGCAAACTGAAAAGCCGCCAGAATCAACTTTTTTCTGTTTTTTAGTAACTTTCTTCTACTCTGTTTTCCGCTTCAAAAGCCGCCGAGACAATGGCCCCGCCGTCCACGCTGTTGTGGATACTCAAGGAACCGCCATGTTTTTCACAGAGCACACGGCAGATGTAAAGCCCGATTCCAAAATGCTCTTTCTCCGTCGCTTCTTTATCTTTATAGTAAGGCTTCGCCGCCATGCGAAGTCCTTCCTCCGTAAAACCAGGGCCGTCATCTTTCACATAAACCTCCAGAAAATCCCCCTCATTCGTGAGGATCACCTGCACCCATTTCTTGGCATAGCGGATTCCATTGGAGAGAATATTTTCCGCAGTCTCCAAAAAAATCTCCTCATCCAGATACAACCTTTTTTCCGGAGGGATACGTCTGTCAGCCCAAATATGGATACCGCCTGTCCCGTCAAGGGCATCTGCCATGGATTTTAATGCTGCAAATACGGAAGCCCCCGTCGTCTCTTTCTTTACAGCCTTTCGGTCTTCCAGGGAGCCCACGCTTTTCATAGTGTCCCCAAACCGCTTCAGGCGCAGAACCTGCCTGTCCATCATGGCGAGGGTTTCCATCAGTTTTTCTCTGCTTACTCTCCCCTCCGGGTAATAGGTCGTAAGAAAATCAATATAGCCGTGCAGCACTGTAAGAGGCGTCCGAAGGTCGTGGGCGAATGCGTGGTTGAGACGCCTTTGTTCCTCCATCATATCCCACATTTTCTGATGATTTTCCTTAAGGCTCCCCCGCATTTTTTCAAATCCTGCACAAAGCCTCCCCATCTCATCGTCGGAGCCATATTCACACCGGAAATCCAGGTCATTGGCCGCGATTTTTTCCATGCTGCCTGACAAAATCTGAAGAGGATTCTTCAGTTTATTTTTATAAAACAACAGGCAGACACAGGCGACGCCGCCTATTACACATACAAAGGGACTCCATGTCTGTACCATATCCAGCATATTTTTAAGGGCTCTGTCAGCGCCATCCATTTTTGTTTCTTGATCCGGCAAAACTGCATCTGGAGAAATCTCATATGGAATCTCATATGGAACCTCCTCATAAATAGTAAAATACTTCCATTCCAGGCTGTTTAACATATTCTGGGAAAAAGAACCAATGAGAACCATCGCCAAAAGGGTTCCTGCCGTTCCCATGGCAATATACATTGCCAGCGCCTTTTTTAAAGACAGATGGAACAGCCTGTTCCGAAACGCTTTCCATCTCCGTTTCAGCCAACCCACTGATATCCCACCCCCCAGACTGTCTCTATATAAGATTTTTCCGAATATTTTTTAATTTTCAGCCGAATCCGCCGGATATGCTCCGTCACAATGGCTTCATCCCCTTCACTGTCATATCCCCAGAGACGCTCATAAATCCGTTCTTTGGAAAACACCTGTCCCCTGTTCATGGAAAGCAGCTCCACAATATCAAATTCCGTCTTTGTCAGCCCTACATTTTCCCCGCCGCAGTAAACACACCTTCTGGAATAATGAATAACCAGATCATCGGAAAACCTGAGAGAATCTTTTTTTCCCGCCCTGGCCTCCCTCCGCAGATGGGCGGCCACCCTGGCGCCAAGCTCCTCCAGGGAAAAGGGCTTGATAATATAATCGTCTCCCCCGATCATCAGCCCATTGATTCTGTCCTGTTCTTCCACTCTGGCAGTCAAAAACAGAATCGGGCAGTCCACATATTCCCGAACCCTCCTGCATACTTCCAGGCCGTCCATTCCCGGCATATTGATATCCAAAAGAATCAGATCCGGCTGTCCCGAAATCTTCTCCAATACTTCTTTTCCATCTTTTGCTGTCATCGTCTGATATCCCTGTATACAGAAGAAGTCTGTCAGCAGCGTCCGTATATCCGCTTCGTCATCCGCAATTAAAATCTTATACCCCATTTCCTGTTTTCCCCATCTTTTTCCAGATTTTGTAATGGTTTCAGAATCTATATTTTGTTATTATTTTATCATAGAAATCCCTACAAAAACACTATAAAATCAGATTTAGGAGAAAAGAGTTGACATACGGAAAATCCTGTGATATAAATGTAAGGTAGGTTTCAGCTACAGTACAGGGGTGTAGTTCAGTCGGTAGAACGTTGGTCTCCAAAACCAAATGTCGAGGGTTCGAGTCCTTCCGCCCCTGCTTATGAATCCTTTATCTTACGGGGCATTAGCGCAGTTGGGAGCGCGCCACACTGGCAGTGTGGAGGCCAGGGGTTCAAGTCCCCTATGCTCCACGAAAAAAGTCTGGAAAACCATGATTCCAGACTTTTTTGTCGTATAGGATTAAGGTATCAAAAGCCCTCCGGATACCCAAAAGCAGAATGGTTTTATCCTTTCTTCCGTGTCGCAAAAATTCCAACCATTGCCCCTATAAAGATAAATGGCGCTAATCTGACAAACAGCCATTCCAATGCATGGAAAACTGCTCCGGCAACAGCGGTTTCCGGGTCGTTATAATCCCAACCCAAGTAAGGACTATTTAATATAATCCAGACCGCAAAACCGATTGCTATGAGCGCACACAATGAAATAAACAGCCAATGGAATATTTTTCTTCTTGTGGCCTTCTTTTGTGCAAATTGTAAGTTTATCATCTCCAGTTTTTCGGAAATCACTTTTAAATCATCAGCTTTCGGCTCACTGACAGTCTCCCCAAGCAAAGTACTTACAGGCGTTTCCAACACTTCCGATATGGAGATTAACATATCAGAATCAGGAACCGACAATCCCTGCTCCCACTTAGAGATTGTTTGCCGAACCACATTCAGCCTGACAGCAAGTCCTTCTTGTGAAAGTCCTTTTGATTTTCTGATTGCTTTCATGTTTTCGTTCAACATTACCGACGGTAACCTCCTTTCTTCCAGTCGTTGTCATTATCCTATCAGGGATTGCCCGTTGCCACAAGCAACACATGTTAACATTTAAAATTTATCGCCGAGCAGGGCGCAATCGCCTCACCGAAGTTATGCTTTATTCCCAGGGGACAAAGTTTCCTATAGGACAAAAAATAGCGCCCCGACTCTGGCAAGTAAGGCGCTATTTCTTCCATTTAAAAGTTTTTATTCATACAGCGGATACTTGTCTGTCAATTCCTTCACCAGGGCCTTCGCTTTCGCAGTGTTGGCCTCATCCTGGGTAATGACCAGACGAATCGCTTCTGCAATCACTGCCATATCCTCTTCTTTAAGTCCCCTGCTGGTGACAGCCTGGGCGCCAAGACGGATACCGCTGGTGACAAAAGGCTTCTCCGGGTCATTGGGAATCGCATTCTTATTGCAGGTAATGTTGGCCGCATCGAGAAGCTTTTCCGCCGCTTTTCCGGTTACACCTACGGGACGCAAATCCACCAACATCAAATGATTGTCCGTTCCGCCGGAAACAATGTCGAACCCTCTGGAAAGAAGCTCGGCTGCCAGTTTGGCCGCGTTCTTCTTGGTGTTCGCCATATATTCTTTAAAAGAAGGTTCCAGTGCTTCCCTGAAGCAGACGGCCTTTGCCGCGATCACATGCATCAGGGGGCCGCCCTGGATGCCGGGGAATACAGCTTTATTGAAATTAAACTTCTCTTCAATCTCATTGCTGCAGAGAATCATACCGCCTCTGGGGCCGCGGAGCGTCTTGTGGGTCGTAGTGGTGGTCACATGGGCGTAAGGAATCGGACTCATATGGAGGCCGGCCGCCACCAGCCCGGCAATATGGGCCATGTCCACCATCAGATATGCGCCCACCTCATCGGCAATCTCCCGGAACAGTTTAAAGTTGATCTCTCTGGCATAAGCGCTGGCTCCGGCCACAATCAACTTCGGCTTACACTCATGGGCAAGACGGCGAACCTCCTCATAGTCGATCACACCTTCAGCTGTAACGCCATAAGGGACAATCTTAAAATAAGCTCCGGACATGTTTACAGGGCTTCCATGTGTCAGGTGTCCGCCATGGGCCAGGTTCATGCCCATCACCGTATCCCCCGGCTTTAACATGGCAAAAAATACAGCCATATTGGCCTGGGCGCCGGAATGGGGCTGCACATTCACATACTCACAGCCAAACAGCTTCTTTGCCCGCTCCCTTGCCAGATCTTCTACCACATCCACATACTCACAGCCGCCGTAATAGCGTTTTCCGGGATACCCTTCCGCATACTTATTGGTCAGTACGCTTCCCATGGCCGACATTACGGCTTTGCTCACAAGGTTCTCAGAAGCAATCAGCTCCAGATGGCTTCTTTGCCTTCCCAGCTCATCCTGGATTGCTTTTGCAACTTCAGGATCATACGCGGTCACTTCATCAAATGAATACATTGGTTTTCCTCCTGATCTGAATTTATTATTCGTTGATATCCAACTTAATATGCACATCTTCAAGCTGCTTCGGACTCACCAAAGAAGGTGCACCCATCATAATGTCCTGGGCATTTTTATTCATAGGGAAGGGAATCACCTCACGGATGCTGTCCTCTCCGGCTAAAAGCATGACCATCCGGTCCACGCCGGGAGCAATTCCCGCATGAGGCGGCGCCCCGTAACAGAACGCATTGTACATGGCCGGGAATTTGGCTTTCACATCCTCCTCCCCCAGGCCCACCATGCGGAACGCTTCGATCATGATCTCCGGGTCATGGTTTCTCACTGCGCCGGAAGAAAGCTCGATGCCGTTGCACACCAGATCATACTGATACGCATAAATATCCAGGGGATCCTGCTCTTTTAACGCCTTCATGCCACCCTGGGGCATGGAAAAAGGATTATGGCAAAACTCCAGCTCACCGGATTCCTCACCGATTTCATACATGGGGAAATCCACGATCCAGCAGAATTCATAACACTCTTTGTCCATATACCGCTCTGCGTAATTGGCCACGGTCTTTCTCGCCACTCCTGCACCCTTCTGAGCTTCTGCCTTTGTACCTGCCGCCAAAAGCACCAGCTCGCCGCCCTTTAAGGACAAAGCGGACATAACGGCACCTGCTCTGTCTGAAAGGAATTTTGAAATACCTCCGGTAAGGCTTCCGTCAGTCCCTGCCTTGAACCAGTAAAGCTTCTTTCCGGTCTGGACTTCCACATCGGCGCAAATCTTATCAATGACCTTACGGCTCTCTGTGAAATCCGGGCACACAACTGCCCTCACCTGGGCGTCTGCAAAGGGTTCAAAGCCACAGTCTTTCATTATTTCCGTCCCGTCAGAAAGCTCCAGTTTAATCCGCAAATCCGGCTTGTCCGTACCGAACCGCTCCATGGAATCCCGATAAGAAATCCTTGTGAATGGAGCCGAAGAAGCTTTATTGTAAATTCCATATTTTTCAAACACAGGCGGCAACACCTGCTCAATGATGGCAAATACATCATCCTGGGAGGCAAAAGCCATCTCCATGTCCAGCTGGTAAAATTCACCGGGAGAACGGTCCGCCCTGGCATCCTCATCCCGGAAGCAGGGGGCGATCTGGAAATAGCGGTCAAAGCCCGACGCCATCAAAAGCTGCTTAAACTGCTGGGGCGCCTGGGGCAGTGCATAAAACTTTCCCGGATGGTTCCTGGACGGCACCAGATAGTCCCTGGCCCCTTCCGGGGAAGAACAAGTCAGAATCGGCGTCGTAATTTCATAAAAATCCAAATCCATCATCCGTTTTCTAAGCTCCGCCACGATACGGGAACGCATGAGAATCTTATTTTTCACTTCCGGGTTTCTGAGATCCAGATACCGGTATTTTAAACGGGCGTTTTCATCGGCTTCTTTGGAACGGGAAACCTCAAAAGGCAGCGCGTTATAATGGCATTTACCCAAAACCTCCATGGATTCCGGCACCACCTCGATCTCTCCTGTGGGAAGGTTTCCATTCTTGCTGGAACGTTCCCGCACAGTCCCGGTGACGGAAAGGGTGGATTCCCTGTTCACCGATGAAATTTTCTCCATCATTTCCTCAGATTCAATGACCACCTGAGTCTCGCCATAAAAATCACGGAGCATCAAAAATCCCAGGTTTTTGCTGACCCGGCGCAGATTTTCATACCATCCGGCCAGAGTCACCTTTTCCCCCACATCTTTGATTCTTAAATCATTACAGGTATGTGTCCTGGACTGAAACATAACTTAATCTCCTCTATCTCTGTCTATTTATCTGCCTGCTCCCATCTGCGGCTCCTCCCCGCTCATTTCCTGCGGTAGCGCTCCACAAACTCCTCATACCCTTCTTTTGCAAGCTGTTCCTTCTGGAACTTTTTGTTTTTATTCATATGGGCAACCAGTACCTGCACACCGGCTTCCCGCTCTTTCCCGGCTTCGGAAAGCACCTGCACCATCTCTTCGGCATCCATATTTTTCTCGAGAAGATACGCTTTTTTCTTCCTGGCTCCAGGCACCTGGAACCCATTTTCCATGAGAATCGTAATAATCCGCTCAAAGCCGATGGAAAATCCACAGGCCGGGGTATCCATCCCCGTAAATTTCCCGATCATCTCATCATAACGGCCGCCGCCAGCCACAGATCCACCGAATCCTTCCATCTTGATTTCAAAAATAGAGCCGGTATAGTAGGACATGCCGCGAACCAGCGTCGGGTCAAACACCAGGGAAAACTCACAGGAAGCCGCCGCCTTTACGCTGTCAATGATCGTCTTCATGGAAGGGATCACCGCCCCGTCAATAAAGCCTTCCAGCTTCTCTTCCAGGCTGGAAAGGGCATCTTTTGCATTGGAAATATCTGTGAATAACCCCAGATACTTATCTACGGCCTCCTCCGAAAACCCGCTTTCCAAAAGCTCTCCCGCCACGCCATCCATACCGATCTTGTCCATCTTATCCAGGATAATAAATACCTGGTCATAATCCTTTTCCGCAAATCCGCTGCAGGCGGCCATGGCCTTCAAAACCCGCCTGTCATTAAAACACACCTGGAAACCGGCAAAGCCCAGCTTTCCCAAAAGTGTCGTTGTGGCGGACATCAGTTCAATCTCCGCCAGACAGGTGGCATCTCCCAAAATATCAATATCACACTGCATAAACTGGCGGAACCGTCCCCTCTGGGGCCTGTCGGCGCGCCATACATTTCCCATCTGAAGTGCTTTAAAAGGGGAAGGAAGCACGGAGGAATTGTTGGCATAATACCGGGACAGGGGGACAGTCAGGTCGTAACGCATGCCGCAGTCCACCACATCCGCCTCTGTCTGCGCCTCCGGGATATGGAGTTTTTCCCCCCGTTTTAATACTTTAAAAATCAGTTTTTCATTTTCCCCGCCCTGTCTGCTGGACAGATTTCCAATGTTCTCCATACAGGGTGTTTCTATATGAGAAAAACCAAAGCTCTTATATGTTTCCTGAATCTGGCGGATTACATAATCCCTCACCTGCATTTCGCCGGGAAGAATATCTTTCATGCCTGTCACCGGCTTTTTTGTCATTGCCATATCTGTTTCTCCTTACGTCTGCTTTGTCCGTCTCCCGGACATTCCCCGTCTATCATACACGAACCCTCTGTTGTTTTCAACTACAAATCCGAAAATTGGGAAAAAAGCTGCTTCTTTCTGGAAATCATCTCATCAATCCTTCCCAGATACAAGTCGATATCTTTTACATTGTCACACCGCTCAATCCGGCCATCCGGGAAAACAGCTTTTGTGGTGGAGCCTGCCCCAAGGGCAACGATACTTTGTTTCTCCTCCATAATCAGGATATTATAAATCCCTGCCTTTCCGGGCCGCGCATACCCCACGTTTTCAAAATTCCCGGCCATATTCTTCTGCCGGTACAGATAATAAGGCTCAAGCCCCAGCCTGCGGCAGTAAGATTCCGTCATCTCCATCATTTCTTCCGTATTCTCAAACCTCAGATGGGCATATTGCTCCTTCATGGTATTTAACCTGGCCGCCCGCTTTATCGCCAGCGAGTGGACGGTGATACTGTCCGGCGCCATGCCATACAGCTTTTCCATGGTAAAACGGACATCGTCTACGGTTTCCTCCGGCAGCCCCATGATCAAATCCATGTTGATATTGTCGAACCCTTCCGACCGGGCCAGCCTGTAAGCCTCCTCTATCTGCTCTGGCGAATGTTTCCTTCCAATGAGCTTTAAGGTCTCCGCTTTCATCGTCTGTGGGTTGATGGAAATGCGGGAAACAGGATGGCGCTTTACCGCCTCCAGCTTTTCTTCCGTCACACTGTCCGGCCGTCCCGCCTCCACGGTCCATTCCTGAAGGTCTGCAAGGTCAAAACTTTCCTCCACCTTCCCAAGCAGCCTGTCAAGCTGGTCTGGCGTGAGGGTGGTGGGCGTACCGCCGCCGATGTAAATGGTATTCAGCTTTTTATGGGCAAAGGCTTCCCGCGTATAATCAATTTCCTTAAACAGCGCCTCCAGATATTCCTCCATCCTGGGCGCCCATTTGGCAATGGGATAAGAAGTAAACGAACAATACAAACAGGTGGTGGGGCAAAAAGGGATTCCGATATAAAGGCTGTACCCGTCTTTATAGTCAATATGCCTCAATACTTCTTTTTCCCGTTTTGCAATCTCAATGCTAAGGTCAATTTTTTTCCGGCTGGTAAAGTAAGTATCTTCCATATAAGAGACGATTTCTTCCTCAGAAGCCCCTTCCTCCAGCATAGCCATAGGAATTTTCGTGGGGCGGATTCCCGTCAGCGTCCCCCAGGGAAGAGTTTTTCCCGTATCTGAGGAGAGCAGCCCATATACCAGGCGTTTCAGTATGGATTTTGCCGTTTTCCTATCGGAAGAGTCCGCCGCAGCCGACGCCTCCTGCCGCCTTTCTTTACCGTCCGTCCCTGCCTCTCCATTTCCCTGGCCGGACTCCGGCGCAAGTGTTTCCTCCCGGAAGGAATGGAGCCTCACCCTGATCTCATTTTTCCCATATTCCACTTCCAGGCATTTATCCCCCGGAAGGAAGCGCTCTCCTGCCCCCAGTACGATCTCCGTCCCAGGATAAAAAGAAGTCAGAAGCCCCCGCACATCATATTCAAAATTTACCTCACTGAGCTTCAGATAAATCATAATTCCCCCACCACCTGGACCTGGCACATTTTCATGGCCTCAAGGGCAGTCCGGTGGCTCTGCACTGTGACGCCCGCGCAGGCAGATGCATCCACGATGATCTTCGCTTCCGGCAAAAACGCCTTTGCCAAAAGCGCATTGGAAATCACGCATATATCCGTACAAAGCCCGATAAAGGTAACGGTTTCCACAGGATCGGCCGCGTCAGCTTCCGCCAATATCTCAGAAAGCCCCGACGAACCAAAGGTCACTTTATCGATGGGGTCCTCCCGGCAGAAAGGTTCCAGCTCCGGGCAGATCTGCCATCCCTTCGTCCCCCGGATACAGTGGGGAACCGGAAGATTCTTTCCCTCCTGTGTTTCCAGGTAATCCTCCCCGTGGGTGTCCCGGGTAAATAATACCCTCCCCGGAAACTCCCGGACTATCTTTACAGCCTGCGGCACAATCTCCACAGCCTCTTTCGTCCCGAGGGCTCCTGTGATAAAATCATTCTGCATATCCACAACCACTAAAATATCCTGCATACCTTTCCCTCCTGACACTTATCTGCGGTACTTTTTCTCAATCACAACGGTATAGACTACCATGGCTCCAACGCTCTCCGCCATGACGCCAAAAATGCTGATGATAGCATAAGTGGAATTCTGCCCCGCCAAAAGCGGCAGCCCCAGCAAAAGAAAAACAACCCCAAATATGCACCACAGGATTCCCACCGCCCGGTTATAGCCTTTTACATCATTTACCTCAAATGTTTTCGCATTTGCCCAGAATCCTGAAGCTGTTTTCCTTTTGGAAAAACATCCATAAATTCCGTAAAAGATCATTATGCCGCCTGCCAGCATCCAGATGATAAAACCCAGCATACCCATTTCCTCCTCCGGTTTTCAGCCCCTGCCGCTAATCTCTTATCTGCTGAGAGGATTATATGCCCTCTCATACCCAATGGTGGTGCTTTCCCCGTGACCCGGATAAACTGTGGTATCCTCCGGCAACACAAGGAGCCGCTCCCTCACCGAACGGGCCAACTCCGCCATGGAGGACGTGGGAAAATCCGTCCTGCCATAAGAACCTGCAAAAAGCGTATCGCCGCTGAAAAGTACGCCCTCTTCTTCCACATAGTAACAAAGCCCGCCCGCCGTGTGTCCCGGCGTGGCGATCACCTGGATATCGACTCCGGCCATATGCAAAATCTCTCCGTCTTTCAGGAAAACATCTGCCTTTAAAGTCACCGGGCGGCTCCACATGGCGGACAGGTTCATGGAGGCGTCCTCCAAAAGCTCCTTTTCCACCTCCGCCGCATAAATTTTGACGGAGAAATCCCTTCGGAGCTGATCTGCCGCCAACATATGGTCATAATGCCCATGGGTCAGAAGAACCGCCACCGGCTCTTTTTTATTACTCAAACACCAGTCCCGGATAGAATCCGCGTTGTCTGCCGGATCCACAATGATGACTTCATTCGTCTCCGTATTGTTGATAAAATAACAGTTGGTGCCGAGCATCCCCAGCACCGCACCTTCGATTCTTATTCTCTTCATCTTATATACCCCTTCCCTGTCATCCGGTGGTCCTTTCAATATCAATGATGTTCTCGATCTGGCGCAGCTTTTCCACCAGCTTTGTAAGCTCATCGACACCATGGATGTCAAAACTCATGGTCACGGTCGCCAGCCCCTGCTTGCTGGTGCGCACCACCATGGAAGTGATATCGATCTGCCGTTCCGTAAACACCCGGGAAATGTCCACACACATACCAATCCTGTTTTCCGCAAAGATTTTAATTTCCGTGGAATAAGTCTCTTTGTGCTTTTCATCCTCCGAAATCTGCCATTCCGCGTCCATGAGGCGGCCTCTCTCCTCCTCAGGCAGATTAATAATATTGATGCAATCTGTCCTGTGGATGGAAATCCCTCTGCCCCTCGTGACAAAGCCCACGATTTCATCTCCTGGCACAGGGCTGCAGCACCTGGAAAAACGGACAGCCAAATCATGAACGCCTTTCACCACAATACCGCCCCTCTTCTTCTCCTGGGGCCGCTTTTCTTTCGCTGCCGCATCGCCTAAAACCCTCTCATCTGTCAGGGCCGCCGCAGGATTACTCCTTTTATATATCTCCAGCAGCTTGTTGACCACCTGGCCTTCCTTCATTCCGCCATGGCCGATGGCAGCCAGCACCGCATTCCACTCCAGGAAACCGTACTTGGACAGCACTTTCTCCAGATATTCCTGCTTCCCAATGTCGCTGAAATTGATCCCCTTGGTCTTACAATACCGCTCGATCATTTCTTTTCCGCGGATGATATTTTCTTCTTTATTCTGGGTCTTAAACCACTGATTGATCTTATTTTTAGCCTGGGCGCTTTTCACCGACTTTAACCAGTCGCGGCTGGGGCCCTTGGAATTTTGGGAAGTGATGATCTCTACCCGGTCTCCATTTTGAATCACATAATCAATGGGCACCAGTTTGTCATTGACCCTGGCTCCCACCATTTTATTCCCCACGGCGCTGTGGATGCTGTAGGCAAAATCCACGGTGGTGGAGCCGCTGGGAAGGTTCTTCACATCCCCGCCCGGCGTAAAGCAGTAAACATTCTCAGAGAAAATATCCAGGTCTGTTTTTAAGGAAGAAAGGAACTCCTTGTTATCGGACATGTCTTTCTGCCACTCCAGAATCTGGCGAAGCCAGCTTAACTTCTCCTCCTCTTTCTGGGCAATGCTCCGGCCGTCCTGCCCCTCCTTATATTTCCAGTGGGCGGCGATTCCGAATTCCGCGGTCCTGTGCATACTGTAAGTACGGATCTGTATCTCAAAAGGCTGCCCGGTGCTGCTGATCAGCGTAGTGTGAAGGGACTGGTACATATTGGCCTTTGGCATGGCAATATAATCTTTGAACCGGCCCGGTATGGGCTTATACATCTCGTGGATGACCCCCAACGCCGCATAGCAGTCCTTCACCGTCTCCACGACGATCCGCACTGCAAAAATATCGTATATCTGATCCAGGGTCTTATGCTGATTCACCATTTTTTTATAGATGCTGAAAAAATGCTTGACGCGTCCGTCCACCTCCGCCTCAATCCCCGCAGCGCGCATATGTTCCTGGACTTCCTCCATAATGTGCTGCACGAATTCTTCCCTGGTGACACGGCGCAGGGAAATTTTCTCCTGCAAATCCCGGTAGATTTCCGGTTCCAGATATTTTAAAGACAAGTCGTCCAATTCTATTTTGATCTTAGATATTCCCAGCCGGTCAGCCAAAGGCGCATAGATCTCCATGGTTTCCCTGGCTTTTTCTTTTTGCTTCTCCGGCTTCATGTATTTGAGGGTCCGCATATTATGAAGACGGTCCGCCAATTTAATTAAAATCACACGGATATCTTTTGCCATGGCCAAAAACATCTTCCGCAGATTTTCCGCCTGGATTTCCACCTTATCCGCGGACCAGGAAAGCTGTGTCAGCTTGGTGACGCCATCCACCAAAAGGGCCACTTCGCTGCCGAAGGTCTCCTTCATCTCTTCCATGGTCATCACAGTATCCTCCACCACATCATGAAGGATTCCGGCGATGATGGATTCTTTGTCCAGCTCCAGCTGGGCCAGGATAATGGACACACTTAATGGATGGACAATATACGGCTCCCCTGATTTACGAAGCTGGCCTTTATGGGCGGCATTGGCTATTTCATAAGCCTCCCTTACCATGCTCAAATCATCTGAGGGATGGTATTTTCTTATGGATTCAATCAGAATATCAAAAAGCTCCTCCGGAGTCGTGGAAGTCAGCATTGTATCGCCACCGGCAATGATGCGCTTGGACTCTTCCCCGTCCTTTCCTGCCGGAAGTACCTCTTCCACCGGCCGCAGGGCGCCATCATCCAACAGCAGGGAATTTCCCTGATGCTTCGCCTCCTTATTCTGCTGTCCATTTTCCTTCCATTCCGCCATATATTCGTCACCTTTGGTATTTATTCTTCCCTCTGCACCACATTTTCATAAACATGTTACTGGGTCAGCATCTTGCTGATCGCATATTCATCTTCACTGATGTCTTTCTTCATCTTCAACGCTTCGTATAAATCATAATCTACAAAGGCGCCGTCTCTCCAGCCAACCACCCTGTTGCTCTTTCCCTCTGCCAGAAGCTCCACTGCTTTGGCGCCCATGATGGAAGCGTAAACACGGTCTTTGCAGGTGGGCATACCACCCCTTTGCATGTATCCCAGGATAGATGCCCTGGTCTCAATACCGGTGGCCGCCTCAATCCGTTTTGCCATACTGGTGGAATGACCGATGCCCTCGGCATTTATGACAATATGGTGTTTCTTTCCTTTTTTCCTGTGCTCAATGATATGATTGATGATGGTCTGTTCATTGTTGTCATAGCGCTCCGGCAAAAGGACATCCTCCGCGCCGTTTGCAAGGCCGCACCAGAGGGCGATATATCCTGCATTGCGCCCCATGACTTCGATAATGCTGCACCGCTCGTGGGAAGTTGACGTATCGCGGATCTTGTCAATGGCCTCCATGGCCGTATTCACCGCCGTATCAAATCCAATGGTATAATCCGTACAGGCAATATCCAAATCAATGGTACCCGGAAGCCCCACCGTATTGATACCGTGTTCCGCCAGCTTTCCGGCTCCCCGGTAAGAGCCGTCCCCGCCGATAACCACCACGCCTTCGATTCCATGCTTTCTGCATATTTCGGCGCCGAGGGCCTGCCCTTCTTCATGGCAAAATTCTTCACAGCGGGCCGTATAAAGGATCGTACCGCCCCTCTGGATAATATCGGAAACGCTTCTGCTGTTCATGTCTACGATCTCTTCATTCAAAAGCCCGGCATAGCCCCTCTGGATCCCTTTTACCTTCATTCCCTTGAAGATCGCAGTCCTGACCACCGCGCGGATCGCCGCATTCATACCCGGGGCATCCCCGCCACTGGTCAATACACCAATGGTGCTTATCTTTTTAGCCATAATTTTTTCCTCCAAACCGTCCGTATAAACAGCTTTTCACTGCAAAATTGAATTACTTCTAATTATATTTGATTATTCCCCTGTTTTCAATAGGCTTTTCCACAACTTTTACATTCTCTTTCCCGTATTTTAAAGACAGTTTTTCTAAAAGCCCTGTGTCCGCCTGCACCATACAGGAAGCACCCAGAAGTTTTTTTGCCCTCTCTTTTTGCAGGAAGATACCGACCCTGTCATTTCCGTCACTGCCGGAAAGCAGTCCAAGAAGCTCTTTCTCCCCGGTAAAATAAGACGCCTTGTCCGCAAACTGAATCCATAAAGTTTTGGGAAGGCCGTCAAAAGGAATGATTTTTTCACAGATCAGCTTCCCTTTTGCTTCATCTCCCAGGGATACCCGACCCCGCACAAAAACTTTATTGTCTTCCGTCAGCACGGCACGGTTCGCCTCATAATCTTTTGGAAACACCAACACTTCCACAGTTCCCACCATATCTTCAATGGTGAGAAACGCCATAAGCTGGTTGTTCTTCGTCGTCTTCACCGTCTTTCCCGCAATCATGCCTCCCACAGTGACAATCCGCCCGTCCGTAACCACTGCTTCGCCGCTCTCGTCATCCACATTGAAATCGGAAGTCATGGCCGTAATATTTTTTCGCCATTTTTCCTCATACTGCTCCATGGGATGCCCGCTTACATAGATGCCTAACACTTCCTTTTCATAAGCTAAAAGTTCCTCTTTCCCATATTCCCCCACATCCTGAAAACCTGCCTCGTGAACCTTTCTCTCTTCTTCGCCCATGAAGTCAAACAAGCTCATCTGGCCGGCGATATCGATTTTCTTTTCCCGGTTCTTTTGCTCCAAAAGCTCCATGGAAGCCAGCATTTTCTGTTTTCTGGTTCCGGGCAGCCCGTCCAGGGCGCCGGATTTAATAAAGTTTTCCAGGCTCCTCTTGTTGATCTCCTTGTTGGTAAGACGGTAAATAAAATCCTTCAGGCTGGTATAAGGCCCGTTTTCTTCCCTGTTCCTTACAATCTCCTCGATCACATTTTTTCCAATACTTTTGATAGCCGAAAGCCCATAGCGGATTCCTCCTGAGGACACAGAAAAATCTGCCACCCCTTCATTGATATCAGGCGGCAGCAGTGGAATCCCCATGGCCCTGCTGACTAAAATATATTCGGATACTTTGGCAGAGTTATCAATCACGGAAGTCATAAGGGCCGCCATATACTCCACCGGATAATAGTATTTCAGATACGCCGTCTCATAAGCCACCACCGCATAAGCCGCCGCATGGGATTTATTGAACGCGTATTTTGCAAAATCCGTCATTTCGTCAAAAATCTGATGGGCAGTTTTTTCATCGATTCCATTGGCAATGCATCCCTTTACCCCTTCCTCTTCATTGCCGTAAACAAAGTTTTTCCGCTCCTTTTCCATGACCGACACTTTTTTCTTGGACATGGCCCGCCGCACCAGGTCGCTCCTTCCCAGGGTGTAGCCGCCCAAGTCCCGGACAATCTGCATAACCTGTTCCTGATAGACAATACAGCCGTAAGTGGGCTCCAGGATGGGCTCCAGCCCCGGGCAATGGTAGGTGATTTCATCCGGATGGCTTTTCCCGCGGATATACTGGGGTATAAAGTCCATGGGACCTGGCCGGTACAGGGAAATGCCGGCAATGACATCCTCCAGGCTGTGGGGCTGTAATTCCTTCATAAAATTTTTCATGCCGGAACTTTCAAGCTGAAATACCCCGTCATTCTTCCCTGTGCAGAGGGAATCATACACCGCCTTGTCGTCAAAATCTATGTGGTCGATATCAATAGAAACACCTTTGCTTTTTTCAATCATCTTCACCGCGTTCTGAATAACGGTAAGCGTACGCAGGCCCAGAAAATCCATCTTCAAAAGTCCCAGCTCTTCCAGGGTCGTCATGGTAAACTGGGTGGTGATGGAACCGTCGGCCGCCCTGGACAAAGGTACATATTCCTCCACCGGCTTCTGGCTGATGACCACCCCCGCCGCATGCATGGAAGTATGCCTGGGAAGCCCCTCCAGGCGTTTCGACATGTCAATTAAGTATTTTACCTGCTCATTGCTTTCATAAGCAGCCGCCAAATCCGGGCTTTTCAATGCTTCATCAATGGTAATGTTAAGCTCCTTTGGCACCATTTTGGCGATCTGGTCACAGAGGGCATAGGGCAAATCCAGCACCCTTCCCACATCCCGGATGACACCGCGGGCCGCCAAAGTACCAAAGGTGACAATCTGGACTACTCTGTCTTTTCCATATTTTTCCCCCACGTAATCAATGACTTCCTGGCGCCGCTCAAAGCAGAAATCCACATCAATATCAGGCATGGACACCCGCTCCGGATTTAAAAACCGCTCAAACAGCAGATTATAACGGATGGGGTCAATATTGGTGATTCCCAGGGTATAAGATACGATACTTCCGGCTGCCGAACCCCGGCCCGGCCCCACCATGATCCCATGATCCCTGGCATATTTAATAAAATCCCACACAATCAGGAAATAGTCCACATAGCCCATGCTCTTTATGACATCCAGCTCATAATCCAGCCTCTGTTTCATAGCCCCGTCGTCATCCGGGTATCGTTCCTTAAGTCCTGCCATGCACAATTCATTCAAATATTCCCAGGCAGACTTTCCCTTCGGCACATCAAATTTGGGAAGCTTTGTAACCCCGAACTCAATTTCCACATTACATCTGTCGGCAATTTTCTGAGTATTGTCGATGGCTTCCGGGGCATAAGGAAACAGACGGCGCATCTCCTCTTCTGATTTGCAATAATACTGGCCGCCTTCATAGCGCATCCTGTTTTCATCACTGACTTTTTTTCCCGTCTGGATGCAAAGCAGGATATCATGGGGAGTCGCATCTTCCGCAAACGTATAATGGATATCATTGGTGGCCACCAGGGGAATCGAGAGTTCCTGCCCCATACGCACCAGCTGGGTGTCCACCATACGCTGTTCCGGGATTCCGTGGTCCTGAAGCTCCAGGAAAAAATTACCCTTTCCAAAAATCCCCTCATACCGCCTGGCTGTCTCACATGCTTCCGCATACATTCCCCGAACAAGATATTTCGGTATCTCCCCGGCCAGACAGGCACTCAGGGCGATAATCCCCTCATGGAATTCTTCCAACACCTCATAATCCACCCGCGGCTTGTAATAAAATCCGTCGATAAAACCTTTGGAAACAATTTTCATCAAGTTGGCATAACCCGTGTTATTTTCCGCCAGAAGTACCAGATGGTAATAACGGTCCTCCGAATTGTTCCCCTCTTTTTCAAACCGGGAGCCGCTTGTTACATAAACTTCGCAACCAATGATGGGACGGATTCCCACTTCCTTTGCCGCCCGGTAAAAATCAATGACGCCAAACATTACGCCGTGGTCTGTGATGGCCAGGCTGTCCATCCCCAGCTCCTTTGCCCGGGCCACCAGTTCACGGATTTTACTGGAACCGTCTAAGAGACTATATTCCGTATGTACATGCAGATGGGTAAACGCCATAGAAAACCTCCGTTTCTACAAATACCCCGCAGTCTCCTGCGGGGTACTTCTCCTTTTACGATTCACTCTTTAAATATTTTTCAATGGCTTCAGCCGCCTGTTCTTCATCTTCTCCGCTGACTGTGACCTGTACATCCACACCATTTCCAAGCCCCAGCGCCATCATTCCCATAATGCTTTTCGCATTTACCTTCCGGGAGCCATCTTCAATATAAATACCGCTTTCATACTGGCTCGCCACCTGCACCAACATCGCCACCGGATGTGCTTCCAGCCCGGCCGGAATTCCCACGGTTATTGTTTTTGTAATCATAGACTCTCCTCCTCATCCCTTAACGTTTTTGCTAATTCTTTCAGCTTCCGCAAACGATGGTTGACACCGGATTTTCCCACCGGCGGAGTCAGGGAGTCACCCAGCTCCTTCAAGGTTGCTTCCGGCTGCTCCAGCCTGGCTACAGCAATTTCCTCCAGGCTTTCCGGCAGCTTGTCAAAACCAACTTTGTCGCGTATATATAATATATCATGAATCTGCTCTACGGCAGCTGATACCGTTTTATTGATATTGGCTGTCTCACAGTTGACCTTCCGGTTGACACATCCCCTCATTTCTTTGAGGATACGGATATTTTCCAACTCCATAAGAGCCAGATGGGCTTCCATGATTCTGAGCATATCCACGATTTGATTGCCCTCTTTCATGTAAACCACATGATACCGTTTACGGAGCACCGTTTTTGCCTCAATACCAAAAGACCCTATCATGGCCTTCAACTGCCCGGCCCTGCCGGCGCTGTCGCAGACAATTTCCAGGTGATAGCCTTTTTGCGGATTGCTGATGGAGCCTCCTGCCAAAAAAGCCCCGCGGATAAAGGCCCGCTTACAGCAGGCATTTTGTACCACCATGCCGCTTATCAAGTCCTCCCGCTCCTGAAAACTTCCATCTTCTCCTGAAAGCTTCACCGTCTGTAAAAAACGCCCGACTTCTTCCTTTCCCCTGACCACATAAAGGGAAGTCCCGCCCTTTCCTTCCGCCTGGGGAGTCATCTTAAAAGCCCGCTTCAAAAGTATGCAGAACTTTTTTCCCACATCGGGATTCTCAATCCGCACAGATATACTTTCCCCATTCGCAGACACCTGGCCGCACATGATGAAAATGGCAGCCGCCTCTGCAATCTGGCAGTGTCTCCCACTGCTTACCTGGCGGGAAAGCTCTGCCTTCACTTCTGACGAAAAAGACATGAACTCACCTCAAAACACTTTTGTTATAACATCATAAGCAGGGATTGTCAACCACAGACATTTTTTGTTTACGTATCTCACATTCCGGAACCCTCCTCAAATTCTCCCAAAAGGCGCATTTCCAATTCCAGGAAAACACCAAACTTCTCCCGTACCCGCCTTTGTATTTCTCTGCAAAGCTTCAGGATATCTGCTGCCTTTGCACCATCTTTGTTGATCACAAACCCACAGTGCTTCTCCGAAACACAGGCTCCGCCTACGGAAAATCCCCGAAGGCCGGCTTCCATAATCAACTTTCCGGCAAAATTCCCCTCCGGCCGTTTAAAGGTACTTCCTGCGCTGGGATATTCCAGCGGCTGTTTCTGTTTTCTCCTGGCAGCCAGCTCTTCCATCCTGGAACGAATCTCCGTTTTATCGCCCGGCTCCAGAAGAAGCTCCACTTCCGTAACAATGTATTCCATAGGAAGAATACAACTTTTCCGGTATCCCATCTGAAGCTGGGAAGCCTCCAGCCGTTTTTCTTCCCCATCTTTCGTAAGAATTCTGGCTCCACAAACCACCTGTGCCATTTCTCCGTCATAAGCCCCTGCATTCATGACCAGGGCCCCGCCTATGGTTCCCGGTATTCCTGAAGCAAAAGCCAGGCCGGAAAGCCCTGCCTCACAGGCTTTTGCCGCCGTCTGGGCGAGGGTGGCGCCCGCACCCGCATAAATCCGGTTGTCCAAAACCCGGATCTTTCCCAGCGCCTTTCCCACATGGAGGACCACACCGCGGTATCCCCCGTCGCTCACCAGAAGGTTGCTTCCATTGCCCAGTATAAAATAAGGCTTTCCTTCTTCCCGGCACAGGCGGACAAGGGCTGCCAGTTCCGAAACGTCCTGCGGCGTTACAAAGTAATCTGCCGGCCCACCCACCTGAAAGGTAGTATGCTTTTTCATGGGTTCATTGGAACAAACATTCCCCGACAGCTTTTTCAGCCTGCCATAAAACAAGTCCATTTTCTTCCCGCCTTTATTTTCTGTTTTTATTCATCTTCTCCCATCTGTCCCCGCATCAGGTTCCTCTGCACACGGTTATAAAGCTCCCTGGCTGCATTATACCCCATCTTTTTCTGGCGGTAATTCACTGCTGCCGATTCTACAATGACGGCCAGATTGCGGCCCGGTCGAATGGGTATATTGTGGCACACCACCTTATTTCCAAGGAACTCCGTATACTGGTCATCCATCCCCAGCCTGTCATATTCTTTGTCCCTGTCCCACTCCTCCAGATTAATTACCAGGTCAATACTCTGGGTATTTTTCACACTTTCAGCGCCAAATAATGCCTTCACATCGAGAATACCGATTCCCCTAAGCTCGATCATATGCCTTGTGACGTCCGGAGCTGTCCCCACCAGAGTCACGTCGCTGACCTTGCTGATTTCCACCACATCATCTGTCACAAGACGATGCCCTCTTTTGATCAATTCCAGGGCCGCCTCGCTTTTTCCGATTCCGCTCTCTCCCATGATCAGAACGCCCTCGCCGAACACATCCACCAAAACGCCGTGGATGCTGATGCTGGGCGCCAGCTGCACTTTCAGCCACCGGATGGTCTCCGCCATCAAATCTGACGTAAGCTTGGGCGTGGAAAAAAGAGGAACGCCATACTCCACTGCCAATTTTCTAATATCTTCATCCGGCTCCAGATTCCTTGCATATACCAGACAGGGAATCTTATGACGGAACACTTCCCCGTAAGTGTTTATTTTTGCATCCCTGCACATACTACAGGTATATGCATATTCCACATTTCCAATGATCTGAACCCTCTCATGGCTGAAATGGTCAAAAAAACCGGCCAGCTGAAGTGCAGGCCTGTTGATATCAGGCTGAATAATCTTAATCTGGGAAATGTCAATTTCCGGCGTCAGATTTTTAAGCTCCAATTTGTCTACAAACTTTTCCAGCTTCACCACCGGCGTACTGTTCATGCGGTTCCTCCCTCTCTAAACTTCCATTATGGCCATTTGGCGTTTCATAATGTATACTAACACAGGAAACAGACAAGCGCAAGTCCATTCCGGCGCCCTTATCCTCTGTGGAGAAACTCATAAACTGCCCTGGCTGCCGCTTCATTCATCTGAGGAATTTCAGAAAGCTCTTCCACCGTAGCCGCCCGCAGCTTTTCCATGGTCCCAAAATGGCGCATTAATGCCTTTCTCCTGGCAGGCCCCACACCTTTAATATCCTCCAGCACGGAATGTACCTGATCTTTTCCCCGAAGGCTCCGATGGTACTCAATGGCAAACCGGTGGGCCTCATCCTGGATTCTGGTCAACAGCCGGAAACCTTCGCCTTTCCGGTCGAGAGGCAGCTCCCTCCCTTCAAAGTAAAGCGCCCTGGTCCTGTGGCTGTCATCCTTTACCATACCGCAGACAGGGATGGAAAGCCCCAGTTTTTCAAGGACCTGCTTGGCCACCGATACCTGTCCTTTCCCGCCGTCCATCATCAGGATATCGGGAAACCGGTCAAATCCTCCTGTCTGGCGGATTCCGGCCTGTTCTTCCTTTCCATGGACAAAACGTCTGGTAAGCACTTCTTCCATGGAGGCGTAATCGTTGGGGCCTTCCACTGTCTGAATACGGAACTTCCGGTAATCGGCCCGTTTCGGACGCCCATTTTCATATACCACCATAGAACCCACCGACTGGAATCCACTGATGTTGGAAATGTCAAAAGCTTCCATTCTCACAAGGCCCGAAAGCCCCAGCACCTCTTCCAGTTCCTTCACAGCCCCGATTGTTTTCTGCTCCTCTTTCTTTATTTTTTCCCTGTCCTGCTTTAATATTATGCTGGCATTTTTTTCCGCCATCTCCATGAGCCTGGCTTTCTCTCCTTTTTTGGGCACATGGATGGAAACTTTCTGGCCCCGCTTTTCAGAGAGCCAGCGCTCGATTAATTCCCGTTCCCCTGCCTCCACATCATGCTGAAGCATCAATGACTTTGGAATAAACGGCGTTCCCGCATAAAACTGTTTGACAAAATTTGTCATAAGCCCTGCCGGGCTGTCGCCCTCTCCAATGGACAAATGGAAATTGTCCCGGCCAATCAGCTTCCCTTCCCGCATGAAAAAAATCTGTACCACAGCATCTTCCCCATCGGCCGCATAGGCAATAATATCCCGGTCTTCCTGCCCGCTGTCGGTAATCTTCTGTGTCTGGGCAATTTTCTGTACGCTGAACAAAAGTTCCCGAACCGCGGCGGCTGTCTCAAAATCAAGTATTTCGGCCGCATCCTTCATTTCCTTCTCCAGCTTTTTCAGTATTGTATCGTAATGTCCTCCCAGAAAGTCTAACACCTGATCAATGGATTCCCGGTATTCTTTTTCACTGATATATCCCTGGCAGGGGGCGCAACACTGTTTAATGTGATAATTTAAACAGGGCCTCTCTTTTCCGATATCCTCAGGAAGTTTTCTGTGGCAGGTCCGCAGTTTATAAAGCTTATGAATCATTCCGATGCTGTCTTTCACTGCCCCTGCACTTGTATATGGTCCAAAATAACGGGACTTATCCCGTTTCATATCCCTGGCCAGAAGCACTCTGGGAAAAGCTTCCCCCACCGTCACTTTAATGTAAGGATAACTTTTATCATCCTTCAGCATGGTATTATACCGCGGCCTGTGCTCTTTGATCAGATTACATTCCAGTACAAGGGCTTCCATCTCCGAATCCGTTACAATATATTCAAAGCGGGCTATCTTTGATACCATTTTATTGATTTTTGCCGTTTTTCCCCTGCTACTCTGAAAATACTGGCGCACCCGGTTCTTTAAACTGATGGCTTTCCCCACATAAATAATCTCATCTTTTTCATCATGCATAAGGTAGACGCCCGGTTTTCCCGGCAGTTTTTTCAGTTCTTCTTCAATATCAAACAAATGAGTGCCTCCTTTTGATGGAAATGAAATTCATGTACGGAAAAGCATTGATTGGCGGCGCTGCCATCCGGCTGTATAACTGTATAAAAGGTTCGCTCCCCGTACAGGAAACGAACCTTCTCGCAAAATTTGGCGGCGATTCCATAAAAGCATTAATTTTCAGAAGTATCCTCTTTTGCTGTCTCCTCAGCAGATTCCGTACTTTCCTCTTCCGGCTCTCCTTTGATTTCCCGGAAAATCTTCATGAACTCAGCTCCTGTGATCGTCTCCCGCTCAATCAGGAACGCGGCAATTTTATCCAATGCCTCCCTGTTTTCCGAAAGGAGACGAATCGCCTCCTCATGGGCTTCCTCCAGGATTCGTTTCACTTCATTGTCAATTTCAGCCGCCGTCACGTCAGAACAGTTGAGCACTGCCCTTCCGTCCAGATACTTGCTTTCAACAGACTCTAATCCCATCATGCCGAACTTTTCCGACATTCCATACTGAGTCACCATGGCCCGCGCCACAGATGTGGCCCGTTCAATATCATTGGCCGCCCCCGTAGTCACTGTCTCAAATACCAGTTCTTCAGCGGCACGGCCTCCCAGGTACTGCGCCAGCATGGCTTTCAGTTCCGCCTTGCTGTTGAGGTATTTTTCCTCCTCCGGCACATTCATCACGTACCCGAGGGCTCCCATGGTACGGGGGACAATGGTAATCTTCTGGACCGGCTCAGAATCCTTCTGCAACGCACTGACCAGCGCATGGCCCACCTCATGATAAGAAACAATCCGCCGCTCCTTTTCACTCATGATCCTGTCTTTTTTCTCCTTGCCCACCAGGACCACTTCCACTGCCTCAAATAAATCTGACTGGCTGACCACTTTCCGCTTATGCTTCACCGCATTGATGGCCGCCTCATTGATCATATTTGCCAGGTCGGAACCGACAGCCCCTGATGTGGCCAGGGCAATGGCTTCCAAATCCACGGAATCGTCCATCAGGACGTCTTTGGAATGTACTTTCAGAATATTGACCCGTCCCTTTAAATCCGGCTTATCCACGATAATCCTCCGGTCAAGACGTCCGGGGCGCAGCAATGCTTTGTCCAGAATCTCCGGCCGGTTGGTGGCTGCCAAAATAAACACGCCCTTATTGGAATCAAAACCGTCCATCTCCGAAAGGAGCTGGTTCAAAGTCTGTTCCCTCTCATCATTTCCTCCACCGTAACGGGAATCACGGCTTTTTCCGATGGCATCAATTTCATCGATAAATACGATACAGGGAGCGCTTTCCTGGGCTTTTTTAAATAAATCACGGACACGGGAAGCCCCCACACCCACAAACATTTCCACAAAATCAGAACCGGACAAAGAGAAAAACGGCACCTTGGCCTCGCCTGCCACAGCTTTTGCCAAAAGGGTTTTACCTGTACCGGGAGGGCCCACCAGAAGGGCTCCCTTCGGCAGCTTGGCGCCTATGGTGGAATATCTGCCCGGATTATGGAGGAAATCCACAATCTCCTGGAGAGATTCCTTCGCTTCATCCTCCCCGGCCACGTCTTTAAAAGAAACTCCCGTCTCCTTCTGGACGTCATATTTTTTTGCATTACTTTTTCCAACGCCCATCATGCCGCCTCCTCCGGCCCGCTGCATGATAAACATAATAAACACCCACACCAGCACCACCGGAAGAATATAAATCAACAGAAAATCCAGTAAAGTGGAATTGGTGCTGGGCTTCTTTCCTTTTACTTCCACATCATTTTCCAAAAGAAGCCCTGTCAAGTCGGCATCTTCCACCGGCACGGTATAAAAAGACTCTGTCTGAAGATAGTAAAAAGGCGAATCATTTTCATCCTCCACCACAACACCGGAAGCCGGAGTAAACGTAATCTCATCCTGCTTGATGACCACCGACTCCACCTTTCCCTCTTTTACCATCTTTACAAATTCACTGTATGGTACTTCCGTCCTGGTCCCGTCAGAAAGAAAACTACTCATCATAGAGACGCAAAGAAGGGTGACGACCGCCGCCACCACCAGAAGTAAAATCATCTGATTATTCCTGCCCTGTTTGTTTCCGTTCCCATTGCCGTTCCCTTTCTGGTTCCGGTTCTGATTGGGATTATCCATATGTTTTTCTCCTTTTTCCATGAAAGCCCCATCTTTGGAACTTTGCGCATTGTCTTTATTATAAAGCATTTCCAAAAGAAATCAATATGCCTCCCATGAAATATTGTTCACAAATCTTAAGGATTTATAAAATTTCCTACAAAAAGTCCTGGCAATATTTTTTCTCTGGCTGTATACTATATAAGTTGTGTTTTATCATGGGAGGCCGTACCGGAGATTCCGCATGCTTACGGCAGTCCCACGGCTAAAACCCTCCAGGAATACACAATCTTTGATACGTCAACGTTAAAGGAGGAAAAAATATGCCTGTAAAATACGTATTTGTCACCGGCGGCGTAGTATCCGGCCTGGGCAAAGGCATCACGGCCGCTTCTCTGGGACGCCTTTTGAAGGCCAGGGGCTACTCTGTCACAATGCAAAAGTTTGACCCTTACATCAATATTGACCCCGGCACCATGAATCCCATCCAGCATGGAGAGGTTTTTGTCACCGACGACGGAGCCGAAACTGACCTGGATCTTGGACACTATGAACGGTTTATTGATGAAAGCCTCACAAAAAACTCCAACGTCACCACCGGAAAAATCTACTGGTCCGTACTTCACAAAGAACGCCGTGGCGATTTCGGCGGAGGCACTGTACAGGTTATCCCTCATATTACCAATGAAATCAAAGCCCGTTTTCACCGTAACTACTCCACCAAAGACACGGAAATCGCCATCATCGAAGTGGGCGGCACCGTCGGCGACATTGAAAGCCAGCCATTTCTAGAAGCCATCCGCCAGTTTCAGCAAGATGTCGGACATGAAAACGCCATTTTGATTCACGTCACTTTGATTCCTTATCTCAAAGCTTCCGGTGAACTGAAAACCAAACCTACCCAGGCCAGCGTCAAGGAACTACAGGGTCTTGGAATTCAGCCTGATATCATCGTATGCCGTTCTGAATATCCTCTGGACAGCCAAATCCGGGCTAAAATTGCCCTCTTCTGTAATGTTCCCGCAACTCATGTACTTCAAAACCTGGATGTTGATATTTTATATGAAGCTCCCCTTGCAATGGAGCAGGAACATTTGGCCGAAGTTGCCTGTAAATGCCTGAGCCTCAACTGCCCTGCCCCTGACCTTGAAGACTGGATTTCCATGATCAATGCATGGAAGCATCCCCAAAAAAAGGTGACTGTTGCCCTGGTGGGCAAATACATCCAGCTTCACGATGCCTATATCAGTGTTGTGGAAGCCCTCCGCCACGGCGGTGTTGCCTGCCGCGCCGATGTGACCATTAAATGGGTCGATTCTGAGATCGTAAAGGAAGAAAATGTGTCCGAAATTCTGGGAGATGTGGCCGGAATTTTAGTACCCGGCGGATTCGGCAACCGCGGAATCGACGGAAAAATCTGTGCCATCCGGTATGCCCGTGAACATAATGTTCCATTCCTTGGACTTTGCCTGGGTATGCAGCTTGCCATCGTGGAATTTGCCCGCAATGTCATCGGATTTGCAGATGCCCACAGCGTAGAACTGGATCCGCTGACCGCCCATCCTGTCATTCATCTGATGCCTGACCAGGACGGCATCGAAGATATCGGAGGCACTTTACGTCTCGGTTCTTATCCCTGTGTACTGGATAAAACCACAAAGGCCTATACCCTCTATGGAACTGAAACCATCCATGAACGCCACCGTCACCGCTACGAGGTCAACAATGACTTCCGAAAAGTTATGGAAGAAAACGGCCTGACTTTGTCCGGTATTTCACCCGACGGCCGCATTGTAGAAATGATTGAACTAAAATCCCACCCCTGGTTCCTGGCTACCCAGGCCCACCCGGAATTAAAATCAAGGCCCAACAAGCCCCACCCCCTGTTCCGTGGGTTCATCGGGGCGGCCCTTGAATTTCAGGAGGCGAACGCAAAAACAGACTGATTTATAATAACGCCGTCAAATTGCGCGGGAGGTTCCGTGTGCTGCGCTGGTGTCGTGAATGTTGAATTTCTAAATGTTCTGAATTCCGATAGAACAATTTCCGTGCAACCGGCTTATGATCCGCCGTCCATGGCGTCATAAGCCTTTTCCGGACGTCCTGTCCGGAAATTGCCGGGTCATCCACAGAACATTAAGAACTTCTAACATTCCCGCCAAGGCGCAATACACGGAACTTCCCGCACAATTTGACGGCGATGTTATGAATTCAGAGGCTTCTGCTAATCAGAAACAATTTAACGATTTTCACGCGACGGGGCGCCCGGCGCATGAAAATCACTAAATTGCTTCTGTAATTGGCGGAAACTCCTGCTCTATTATACATGGTACAGTTTAGAACTCTGATATTTGGGCTCGTATGTAATATTGATTCCCAGTCTTCGGAATATCCGCTCATCCACATGAGACAAAATCACTGTGGAATGGGCCTCGCACCCCTGAAGTTTTGAAAGCTGATTCATAGCTTTCCCGGCCTCCTCATCTGTCGCCGCACAGATGGAAAGGGCCAGAAGAATCTCATCTGTATGAAGCCTGGGATTTTTATTCCCCAGATAATCCACTTTCAATTTCTGTATCGGTTCAATAATCCGCGGGGAAATCAGATGTACACTGTCCTCGATTCCCCCCAGAGTTTTCAAAGCATTGAGAAGGAGCGCGGAGGAAGGCCCCAAAAGCTCCGATGTCCGTCCGGTAATGATTGTCCCATCCGGAAGCTCCATGGCAGCCGCCGGTTCCCCGGTACTCTCTTCCTTTCTGAGGGCCGGCTCCACTACGGCACGGTCTTCCGCCGTCACCCCCGCCTGTTTCATCAAAAGCTCCAGCTTATAAACCACCTGATCCGGTGTAATCCCTTTCCGCCTACCGCAAAGGGCTGTATAATACCGGCGTATGATTTCCTGGCGGGAAGCTTCTTTCACAGCTTCATCGTCGAAAATACAATTCCCCGCCATATTTACGCCCATATCCGTCGGCGATTTATAAGGGCATGTACCCACAATCTTTTCCAGCATAGCCGAAAGCACCGGGAAAATTTCCACATCGCGGTTATAATTTACCGTGGTTTCCCCATAGGCCTCCAAATGGAACGGGTCGATCATGTTGACATCATCCAAATCTGCCGTCGCCGCCTCATAGGCCAGATTGACCGGATGCTTAAGGGGCAGATTCCACACAGGAAATGTCTCAAATTTTGCATATCCGGCCTGAATCCCCCGTTTGTGCTCATGATAAAGCTGAGAAAGGCAGGTGGCCATCTTTCCGCTTCCCGGGCCTGGCGCCGTCACCACCACCAGTTCCCTGCTGGTCTCAATATACTGATTTTTTCCATAGCCTTCGTCGCTTACAATTTTAGACAGATTGGAAGGATACCCCTCAATGGGATAATGACGGTACACTTTCACCCCCAAAGTCTCCAGTCTTTTCTGAAAAGCCGCAGCGGCAGGCTGTCCCTGGTATCTGGTCAGAACCACGCTGCCCACATAAAGGCCGATTCCCCGAAATTCATCAATCAGACGAAGCACATCGGAATCATAGGTAATCCCCAAATCTCCCCTTACCTTATTTGTCTCAATATCAGAAGCACTGAGCGCCACGACAATCTCCACCTGCTCCTTAATCTGAAGCAGCATTTTTAATTTGCTGTCCGGCTCAAACCCCGGAAGCACCCTGGACGCATGATAATCGTCAAAAAGTTTTCCGCCAAATTCCAGATACAATTTGCCGCCAAATTGTGAAATTCTCTCACTAATATGTGCCGACTGCATCTGAAGATACTTTTCATTGTCAAATCCTGCTTTTTTCACCTCTGAATTCCCCTCCAAAGCCATTTGCCGTTTTCTTTACACGTTCCCATTATACAGAATCAAAAGCAGGCTTGCAAGCAATAATATTTCTGGGTTTTTAATATTTATACCGTTTCCGGTATCTGAAAAACATCACCGCAGACAAGATAATGGCCATAAGTTCCGCCGCCGGGGTGGCCAGCCAAATTCCATTTACCCCCAAAATAACAGGAAATACCAACATTGTAATCAGCATAAATACAAAAGAACGGGAAACAGCCAGGATAAAAGAGACAGCTCCATTGGACAAGGCCGTAAACATCCCGCTGGCAAAAATATTAAATCCAATGAAACACAACGCCAGAGTACAAATCCTGTTTCCTGTTACGGCAAGCCCAAATACCGGATTGTCGGGACGGGCAAACACCGACACCAGCGGTTTGGTTGCCGCAAAAGAAAAGACTGCCGTTGCTATGGAAATCCCTGCTATTACTTTCAGGCTGAGTAAAATCAGCTTTTTCAACTTTTCATGGTTCTTCTCCCCATAATAATAACTGATCATGGGCGCGACTCCATAAGAATATCCTGTGTAGAGAGAACTTGCAAACATCAGGACATACATGATAATTGTAACGGCAGCAACTCCATTTTCTCCCACATAGTGTAACATCGTCCAGTTGAACATCATAGTAACAATTCCGGTGACAAGACTTGTCGCCATTTCCGAACAGCCATTGAAGGCCGCTTTTCCAAGAACCCTGATGTGAAAAGCCGGCTTTGTAAAATGCAGCAGGCTTTTTCTTTTGCCAAATACAATCAACCCCACCACTGCCGTCACGCTGTAGCCAAGTCCCGTTGCCACTGCGGCCCCGCTGATCCCCAGGCCGCACACGCCAATCAACAGGTAGTCCAACACAATGTTCAAAACACCCCCGGCCACAGAACAGCAGAGAGAAAGAGAAGCTTTTTCCGAAGCAATCATATAAAGGGTAAAATTATTCATCAAAAGAATCGGCACTGTAAACAAAAGATATTTTCTCAGATATGTAATACAGTACCCTGACACTGCTTCAGACAGATTCATACTACCGAAAATTTTTTCCGTAATCCCATATCCCAGGGCACACATGAAAAACCCCACTGCCACATTCACCAGAATCAAAAAAGTAAAGTCCTCCCTGGCTCCTTTTATCTTCTGTTCTCCCATTTTTTTCATAATAACTGCACTGCCGCCCGTGGCCAGCATAGTGGAAACGGCCGTCACAAGCTGGATAACCGGTGCAGTCAAATTGATGGCTGACAAAGCCTCCGTACCAATCAGGTTCGATACAAACAATCCGTCCACCATGGTATAAAAAGACATAAAAACCGACATGATAATGGTCGGAACGGCAAATCTTAAAATATTCCCCAGGGTAACCGGTCTACTGTACGCATTTTGTTTTTCCATAAATCTTCTCCTGTCATCTTGTTTTCTTTCCTCTTATGCCCTATAATAAACCGTACAGTAACTGTACGGTCAATAGGAGATTTTAAAAATGTTGAAAAAAACAAAATTGCTTACCATCGGCCAGTTTGCAACATTAGTGGGGATAAACAAGAAGACTCTGATGTGGTATGATGAGATCGGCCTCTTCCGGCCGTCTGTTATTCATCCTGAAAACGGATACCGCTATTATGACTACCACCAGATTGCCATACTGGAAACCATTCTGCTTCTGAGAGAATTAGATGTTTCCATAAAAGAAATACAAACCTTTATGGAAAACCGTTCCGCAAACTCTCTGGAGCGGCTGCTCAGTGAGAAAATAGAAGAACTGGACAAAACCATTGTCCATATGAATTCTCTCCGCAAAACCCTTCAAAATCACCGCCAGAACATGAATACTCTCCTTACTATGGATTTATCGGAAATCCAGGTCGTAGAAAAAAAGCGGCAGCGCCTCATCACAGTGGATATTGACAAAAACATATCTTTTGAAAAAGAGGTGGAATTAATTACTGCGGAAACAAAAAAATATCAGCTCCGCCGGCTCCACGACGCATCCTACGGCACCATGATCTCCGTCGAAAACCTCCGGCATGGAAATTTTGAGGATTATTCCAAACTGTTTATTGAACTTCCCTTTTCCACCCATGAGTTCTCCGAAAAAATCAATCCCAAAACACAAAAAACCGGACTGCATATGCAGCCCGGCGGACTTTATCTGAGAGCTTTTCATAAAGGAGACTGGAGCCTCCTTCCACTCCGCTATCAGGACATCTTTTCTTTTGCAGATGCCCACGGACTTTCCCTGTCCGGTTTTTCCTACGAAATGGGAATCAATGAAATCGTCATTGACCAGATCGAAGATTATATCATGCAAATTGAAATCCCCATAGAACCATCATCCTCTCCCGGCCTGCGGTAAAAACTCACCGCAGGAAAACCTTCCATTTCAGATAGAAGCTTTTTTTCTTAAGCATAACACCAAAACTGATCATAAAGTCCCACAGCATAATGACAAAAAGCGTCATACTGACCACCCGGACCACCCGGTAATCAATTCTGGATATTCCTTTAAGAATCGGCTGAAAAAAACGCCCCATAAACAGAGTAATCATGGAAGCAAATGCCGCACTGGTGGGAATGGAAGTATATTTCGTGATATGTAACGGAATTTTGGAATAATTCCAGTATTCAATGCCGCAAAGCCGTTCCACCACAGTTCCTAAAATAATTTCACCAATACACACAAAGAGCATTGCCCCCAGAAAATAAAACGCATACCGTTTATATTTTGTCGCCCTTTTCCTCACCCGCTTTGGCAAGTTCATCTCTTCCGGCGTCCCAAACAGGAAATACATGGCCACCACCAACATCCCATACCCCAGAAGGAACGGCGCATTCATGTTACGGTTATTGATATACCCCTTCGTAAGGGCCAGCCACAGATTCTCCACCAAAAACCCTAAAAAAGAAATCAATGCGACCATCATTCCCAGAACATAAACATCCTGTCCGCAAAGCAGCAAAGGTTTTCTCCCTTTTCCGGCTTCCAGTCTCTGAACCTTTCTTCCCTTTGTTAATACTTTCATTGACTCTTCCCTCACAATTCTTCTCTCTTTTATAATGTACCATGCAAAAAGAAAAATTTCAATGACAAGAGGGAAAAAGAATTCTGATATTTTCCGACAGCCCGAGAGAAAAACAGCCTCTGCTTTCACAGAGCCTGTCTTCCTTTTAAAATATGTATTAGAGATTTATAAATGGGCTTTTTTATTGAAAATACCATCGTGGGATTTCCCTGTACAAGCAAAATCTTATCATAAAACAGGGGCAGCCCGCAAGCCGCCCCCACGGTTATTTTTTTCAAAAATTTTTATCTCCATTCTATGCAGGTTTTTTCACCCATTTCCCGCTTTTCTATCCCCATGCCCCGGATACCGCAGGAAAAATCTTTATAGCGTCAATACTGACTCCATAAGCCGTTTCGTGTATGCATCTTTTGGGTTTAAGATAATATCTCTTGTTTTTCCCATCTCCACGATTTTTCCCTGATACATCACTGCCACACGATCACAAAAACTGTCCACCAGGGCAATATCATGGGAAATAAAAAGATAAGAAAGTCCCAGTTTCTTTTTTAAATCTTCCAAAAGACGGATAATCTGGGCCTGTACCGACACATCCAGGGCGCTTGTCACTTCATCGCAGATCAAAAGCTCCGGACGGATCAGGATGGCCCTGGCAATGGTGGCCCGCTGGCACTCTCCCCCCGACAACTCTCTGCCAAAACGGTCTGCATACCTCCGGTCCAGCTGCACCAGATCCATGGCTTTAAGGGCCTCCTCACGTATTTCTTCTTTGGAGCGTCCTCCTCTCCTGTAAAGCAGGCCCTCGCAAATATTGTCAAGGACCTTTCTTCTGGGATTTAAAGCCTTCATAGGATCCTGAAATACCATCTGCATATACGTTCCGTGAAACAGGATCTCTCCGCCGGAAGGCCTCAGGAGCCCTGCAGCCATATAAGCCGTCGTACTTTTTCCGCTGCCACTTTCCCCAATCAGGCCAAAACATTCTCCCCGCTCAATCTGAAAACTGACCCCCTTTACCGCCACATCTTCTTCCACCCTTCCGTCCCGTCCAATCCGGTCACGGAATACCTTCTCCAGGTTTCTTACTTCCAAAATAAAATCAGACGCCATGAGAACCCTCCTCCCCGGCAGAATCAGACGCCATACCCCTTTTTATATTGGGCGTGATTTCCCTGATTTTCGGAATGGCGCAGATCAGTTCCCTTGTATAAGGATGTTTCGGATGGTACAGCACCTGCTCCTTTGTCCCCCATTCCACAAGCTCCCCCTGCTTCATCACTCCCACCAGATCAGCCATCGCGGCTATGACTCCCATATTGTGGGAAACAATGACAATCGAAGTCCCAAATTGTTTCCGCAGTTCCAGCATCGTGTCGATCACCTGCTTCTGGATGGTGACATCCAAAGCGCTGGTGGGTTCGTCGGCAAAAAGCAGTCTGGGACCGTTGGCAATGGCAATGGCAATGGCCGCTCGCTGGCACATCCCACCGGAAAGTTCAAACGGGTAAGATTCCAGAATCCTGCGGGGATTTTCCAGGTGAAGCGCCTCAAAAAGCCTCTCTGCCTCAGAATCTGATTCTGCCCTGGAGAGGGTCCGATGAACCCTGACCGATTCATAATAAGTCTTCCCGATTTTCCACAGTGGGTCCAAAGACAATTCCGGATGCTGAAACACCAGGGCGATCTCCTTTCCCCGCAGCTTTCTGAACTGTTTTTCCGAAAGCTTCAAAAGGTCTTCCCCCTCATAAAAAGCTTCCCCTTCCGTAACCTGCCCGTATTTTTCCAAAAGCCCGGCGAGGCTTTTTAACATGGTGCTTTTGCCGCTTCCGCTTTCTCCTACAATTCCCACGATTTGTCCGGGTTTCACAGAAAAGCCGACCCCTCGCACCACCTGGATCTTCCCATATGCCACGGAAAGATTTTTTACCCTCAGCATAGAATCACCTCCCCCCTCCGTCATTTAACACATCCCTGACGCAATCCCCGGTCAGGTTAAACAAAACAACAGAGACAAACAGCGCTGCGCTGGGAAAAATGATGGCCCACGGAGCTGTCTGGAGGAACTGCCTTCCATTACTGATCATCAGGCCCCATTCCGCCTGGGGAGCCTGGACCCCCAGCCCCAGGAACGAAAGCCCTGCCATACTTAAAATCACATTACTGATATCCGATACTGCCGCAGTCATAAGCGGCAAAATAATATTGGGCAAAATATGGCGAAATAAAATATGTCTCTTTTTTGCGCCACACATAAAGGCCGCCCGGATATAAGTTTCGTTTTTCACCTGCAAAACAAGGCTTCTTGCCAGGCGCGCGTAACTGGTCCAATACATAGCCATCAGGGAAATCATCGCATTCTTAAGTCCCGGCCCCAACATTCCTGCAATGGCCACTGCCAGGATAAAGCTGGGAAATGCCTGAAAGACCATGGTAATCTTCATTAATACCTGATCCACCCATCCCCCGCCATAGCCTGCCACAAGGCCGATTACCGTACCGGCAAAAAACACCACCGCCACAATAAATATGGCAGAATAGACGGAGGCCGCCGCACCCGTAAGAATTCGTGACAAAATACATCTCCCCAGATTATCCGTTCCAAAGGGATATTGCGCCGAAGGCGCTTCATTGGCTGCCTGCAGGTTGGAAACATATGGGTCGTTTGGTGCAATCTGCTTTCCAAAAAGAATCAGGACCAAAAACAGGGCTAAAAGCACAATCATAAAAACCGCGCGGAATTTCACCTTTTTCATTTCTTCTCCACCTGCCCTTTTCTTACCCTGGGGTCAATAACCCCATAAGACAGATCCACCAGGAAATTCACAAGCAGAAAAACAACGGCCAGCCAGACCACATATCCCTGAATCACCGGGTAGTCCCTGGCAGAAATGGCATCCATGGCCAGCTTCCCAAGGCCAGGCCAGGAAAAAATATTTTCCACAATGGTAGTTCCGCCAAGCATACCGGCAAGGGACAACCCGAAAAGGGTCATAACCGGCAACATGGCATTTTTTAACACATGGAAAAAGAGGATTTTCCATTCCGGTACTCCCCGCGCCCTGGAACCTGCGATATATCCTTTGGAAAGTTCCTCCAGAACAATGGCCCGTACCTGGCGGATATACCAGGAGCTTAAAGAAAGCGCCAGCACAAGCACCGGCATCACAAGCCCCTTTCCCCCGCTTTTGGAAGCAATGACCGGCAGCCACCCCAACTGTACGCTGAAAAAATAAAGAGCCATCAGGGCCAGGAAAAAAGAGGGAAGGGATGCGAATAAATACGTCACAAACCGGACACATAAATCAAATACCCCATTTTTAAACCTGGCGCATAAGATTCCAAGGGGAATGGAAACTGCCATCACCACCGCCATAGATAGCGCTGTTAAAACAAGAGTTTGGGGAAGGGCCTTTAAAAGCTCGCCTGCCACCGGCTTTCCATTGCGCAGGGAATTTCCCATATCTCCTTTAAACATTCCCCTCAACCAGTCTCCATACTGAACCAGCATGGGCCTGTTTAGCCCCATTTCCTCCCTGGTCCGTTCCAGGAGTTCCTCTGTCGGTGTCACCCCCGTTTTATTTAATTTGATCTCCGCCGGATCGCTGGGGGCCAGATAAGTCAGGCTGAAGGAAAGAAAGGTGATGCCGAGAAAGATAAAAACAAGAAGCCCGAATTTTTTCAGTATAAATTTCGCCATCGGTTCCTCTCCTTTCCTTTTGTACCATAAGGCCTTTTTACGCCGGAAAGACGGCGCAGCTAAAAACCGCACCGTCCCTATGCCATTACTGCCGTTCTATATCTGTGTTCACATCCAACAGATAATATTCCGAAGGATGCGTACTGTAACCCTTCACATTGGAAGAATAAATATTAATCATTTTCTGATGGTTAAAAATTGTCATCGCATGGTCATCTAAAACCATTTGGACAATTTGACGGATTATTTCTGTCCTTCTGTCGGTATCTGCCGTCTTTTCAAGTTCCGCCGCCAGTGCATCAAGTCTCGGGTTTGAATAATGGGAATGATTGGAGGTGGCGCCTGTCACCAGCATCATATTGATAAAATACTGGGCGTTCCCGGTGGGCGCCTGTACTCCCGTTTCACAGTTCAAATCATAATCCCCTGTCGCTACCACGTCGTTGGTGTTTTCCAAAATTTCCACGTTCAACTTGATACCAACGGCAGAAAGCTCCGACTGGAGAAGCTCCAATACCTGTCCCAGTTCTTTCCTGGAAGCAAAAGTCACTGCCTTAAGTTCCAGCTTTACCCCGTCTTTTTCTAAAATACCGTCTCCGTCCGTATCTTTCCAGCCGGCTCCGGCAAGAAGCGCCGCCGCCCCTTCCGGGTCATACTTATCCACAGACAGGTCCAGGCCCTCTGTTCCCCCATAAGGGAGAAGATCCGCGTAAATTCCCCAAGAGGGAGTCGCCATGCCGTTATAAAGGCTGGCGGCAATCCCATCCCTGTCCATACACATTTCAATGGCCTGGCGGACAACCACGTCTTTCAGGGCCGGCCTTTCCATATTATAATACATCCGGTTGGCCCGCGTTGTGGTTACGGCATCCACCACAAAATCAGGATTGTTTTCAAAAACAGAAGCCGTAGAGGTGGCCATAGCCACAGCCAGGTCAATTTCACCATTCTGAAGAGCCATGGTGATGGCCTCCGCATCGCTGATGGTGATTAAATGGACTTCATCCAGCTTCGGCTCGCCACCCCAGTAACCTTCGTATTTCTCCACCACAGTCTCCACATACGGCTCAAACTCGGTGATCCTGTAAGGTCCGGTACAATAAACGGCGCTGGTATAATCGCTGTTCTCAGAATCGTATACGCTCCAAAGGGGATCGCATAAATCACTGAAAAGGCTCACATTTTCCTGCTGCAAATGGAAAACCAGCGTCTGCCCGTCTGCTTCTATGGAATCAATGGCAAGCTGCTCCCTGGCCCTGTCACTGACCTCATAAGTCCGTTCAAAGCACTTCTTTACAGCCTCTCCCGTCATCTTTTCCCCGTTCTGGAAAGTGACATCGTCCCGCAAAGTGATGGTCCAAGTTATAAAATCATCGCTTTCGCAGGTAAGGGCCAGGTTGGGCGCCGGAGTAATATTCTCATCCAGCTTAAATAACGTTTCCGTCGCCCCATCGTACATCATATACCAGCCATCCCAGCCATTGGCCGGATCCATCGTCTCCGCGGCAAAATACCCCATGGAGCCCAAATTCATAATCTTTTTTTCCGTTTTCCCTGAAACAGTTTCCCCATCGGCTCCCGAACTCTCTGCCCCGGAGCTTTCCGCCCCTGTGGTCCGTTCTGCTGTCGTTCCCGCCGATGTGGTGTCCTTTCCATTCTCTTTTTTGCCGCAGGCCATAAACCCGAAAACCAATGCTGCCATGAGTCCCAATGCTGCCAGTATTTTTCCTGTTTTCCTCATATCTGCCCTGGAAGAAATTCTCCCGCCTCCTATGTTTATTTTCCATTTATACTCTATACAATGACAAAAGTATAACAAAGGAAAACCCGGGATACAAGCCTCCCCAGGGGATATTTTTTTGCTACCGTGAAACAGGAACGCGCCTCTAAGATTTATGCCTGCCCACCGCCTATCGCCTATGTCCACGTTGATTTTTGGGTTTTGCTGCGCCGCCTTTTGCCGTCAGCCGTCGCTTCCATAGAAACCCGTCAGCGAGACTGACGCCGCTATGCTCACAAAACCTGCAAAATCTGCCTACCAGACACAGGCGATAGGCGGCGGGCAGGCATAAATGTCAGAAGGGAGTTCCCGTTTTACGGCAGCCTCTGTCATTTGTGTGACAAATAGTTTATAGTATAGTGGATAGCCCCTTCCCTGTCGATTTCCATTAAGATATAAGACGGCTTCCTGCCATCCTGACGGGGATAAGAAAGGCTCCCCGGGTTAATTAAATCCACCGGGCCGCTCCGGTCAATGACAGGGCGGTGGGTATGGCCGAACATGGCAATCTGAAATCCCCGCTCCCTGGCCTCCTCCCGGAGCCGCTCCATTGTAAAAGATACGTTATAATAATGCCCATGGGTTAAAAGTACACGCCGACCGTCAAGTTCCAGCTCCAGTTCCCTTGGAAGGCAGGAAAAGAAATCATTATTTCCGGCAACGATTTCCACCGGACAACCGGCAATCTCCCGGATATAATCTTCACTTCCTTCCACATCTCCCAGGTGGATCAGCAAATCGACCTGTCCGGTTTTTGCCAATACCCTGCACAGATTTCCATTCTGCCTGTGGGTATCGCTTACCACCAAGATCCTCATCCCATATCCCCCAGCTTCTTCCTGAGTTTTTCTTTCATTGCCCGAAGCGCCTTCCCTCTGTGGCTAATCTCATTTTTTTCTTCCGGGGAAAGCTCTGCTGTCGTCAGCCCCCTCTCCGGCAGATAAAAAATCGGATCATATCCAAAGCCGCCCTCTCCCGCCGACTTGCGGCTGATCTGTCCTTCCACGGCTCCATAGGCCGTAAGCACTTCTCCATCCGGAAATGCAGCTGCGATGGCACAGACAAAGCGGGCGCCCCGTTCTGTATCTTTTACACCGGCCAGCTTGTCCATGATCGCCTGGTTCTTGATCTCATACGAAGTATCCTCCCCCATATAGCGGGCAGAATAAATTCCCGGAGCGCCTCCTAAATAATCCACTTCCAGCCCGGAATCATCTGCCAGGACAATTTCTCCTGAGAGTTTCTGAATCGTGGACGCCTTGATACAGGCATTTTCCTCAAAAGTAGCTCCGTCTTCTACGATATCGGCACAAAGGCCTGCCTCTTTCATGGACTGGATTTCCAGCCCCAGGTCTGCCAATATCATGCGGATCTCTTTCATCTTCCCCTCATTAGAAGTTGCAAATATGATTTTGTTTCCCATCGTAAACTCCTATTTTCGTCTGGTGTATGCTTTCAGGCAGATATTGCTGCCCTGGTCTGTCTCTGCCCTGACCCACTGATGTCCGTCAGCGCTGATATACCCCTCTCCATCACTTACATCCACCTGCGCCATAACCTCATGCCCATCTCCCTGATATTCAATGGCCACCGGATGAATCGCTCCCGGCGTACGGATCAAAACAGCTACCGCAAAGCGTTCCCCCTCCTTCAGTTTTACAGGCTCCGCAAGTCTAATGGTATAAAACCCCATCTTAGAAAACCGCCCTTTCGCCATGCGCTTTCCCAGACGGAGGTTTTCCCCCTCTCCCACATTGCCAATGGCGTATACTTCATATTCCGTATCTTTCCCTGTTGCATAAAAGCCTACCGCCTCCAGGCTCTCATCTGCCTTTGCTTCATAGACATTTGCAAAATATGCACTCTCATCTCCGTATCCAAGCTGTCCCAGCCATCCGCATAAGTCAGACTGGTAAATGGCATCGTAATTATCCGAATTCTCCACGCCGGTGTAAACCAGATTGTGTTTTCCCACATTGGCATCTTCATAGGACACATAAAAAAGCCCCTGTTCCCCAAACTCAGACCCCCAGCTGTTGACACAGATAAAAGCCCCGTCCCGCCCCGGCTCATAAGAAAAGTTTTCCCGGGGGTAAGCATCATCCCATCCCACAATGACAATATCATGATTGGAGGTTTCACTTCCATTATAATAATAAGAACACGTCTCTTCTTTATAAAATTCCGAAACGCTGTCCTCATTTTCCATACCCATATAAAGGGAAGTCTGGACACCGCCGTGAAAATAGACTGCCCGCTTGATGGCATCATAATCTTTTGGCTCAGGGATCTGCACTTCCTGAACATGCTTCACCACCTCAAGCCCTTCCGGAGATTCCCCGTCTCCATAAGGATCATCTTCTTCCCTGACAGGCCCCTGCCAGGCCAGCAAATAAGCCATCGCCATGGTATAGTCTCCACCCATATCCTGACTCATACCAAAGCTGTTGTGGAGAGAAATATGATCTTCGCTAAAATCCCAGGCCTCCTCCGGAAGAATGGAAGATTCCAGTGCAATCATTGTGGCAAATGCCCAGCAAGTGCCCAAATCCCCCTGGCTCCCCACTGCAGGACAGCGCCCCCATTCCCTGTAATCAAACCGCTCCGGCAGCGGTACGGCATTTTCAGCATTTTCTGTCTCTTGTACACTACTCTCTGTCTCTGTTTCTCTCTCCGTCTCTTCCTGTCCATGCCTGCCCCTGGGGGTGCCAGCTGCAAATCCCGGCGTTTCTAACGTCGTTTCCTCTTTCTTTTGCGTACTCAAAAAAGACCAGGGATAGCTGCAAGCTGTCATGGCCGTGGACAAAAGGCTGACTGAAATCAGCCCGCATATCCATTTATATCTCAATTTCACTTGTATTCTCCAATTTTAATCCGGCCGGCTCCGTTTCGGCGGCTTCGGCCCTGGAAACTGATAAAAGTAAGTTTTTATCATTCCATTGTAAATTTTCCTGTTTTTGTCTGCTTTCCGTCCAATATACTTTTCCGCATCCTCATAGGCCGTGATCACATACTCTGACCAGGAATCCAGTTCTTTAAACCGTTCTCCTAAAGTCCGGTAAAGTGCAGGCAGATGCTCTTTTTCTTCAAGCCGTTCCCCGTAAGGCGGGTTCGTAATCAAAAATCCATACTTCTTCGGATGGCTGAGGGCCGACACGTCTCTTTGCTGAAAGTGAATCAGCTTTTCCACACCGGCCAGCTTTGCATTTTCCCTGGCCGCCCGGATAATTTCCCCGTCAATATCATACCCCTGGATATCTGTCTCCACATTCAGGTTTACTGCCTCCGCTGCTTCGTCAAAAGCGTCATACCACTCCCGTTTCGGAATAAGATTTTCCCATGCTTCCGCTGCGAAAGAACGGTTCATGCCGGGAGCAATATGCGCTGCCATCAAAGCTGCCTCAATGGGAAATGTCCCGCTGCCACAGAAAGGATCCACTAAAATCCTGTCTCCCCGCCAGGGCGTCAAAAGAATCAGGGCCGCTGCCAGAGTCTCCGTAATCGGCGCTCTGCTGGCCAACTTCCGGTATCCCCGTTTATGGAGAGAATCTCCACTGGTATCCAGCGCCAGTGTCACCATATCTTTCATCAAAGACACCCGAATCGGATAAGCCGCCCCGTTTTCCTCAAACCAATTTATTTGATAAACAGTCTTCAGCCGTTCTACAATGGCCTTCTTTACTAAGGACTGTATATCGGAAGGACTGAACAGCCTGCTTTTGACAGAAGTAGCCTTTGTCACCCAAAAACGGGCATCACGAGGCAGATAATTTTCCCAGGGAAGTTCTTTCGTCCGGTCAAATAACTCCTCAAAACTGAATGCCTTAAAACTCCCGATTTTAAGAAGAATCCTCTCAGCCGTCCGCAGACCAATGTTGGCCCTGCAGACAGCCTCCGCGTCACCTGCAAAGGTCACGCGGCCATCTTCCACCTGGCTGATTTCATATCCCAGGTTTGTAATTTCTTTTTTTAATACGGATTCCAAGCCAAAATGGCAGGGGGCAATCAATTCAAATGTCTTCATTCGGTACTCCTCTGTACGGTCTGGCCGTCAGTCACAATACCATTCTAAAGCTTTCCCGCCCCTGTGTCAATGCTCAAATCCACCTACCGCTGCCCTCACATGAAACCCTTTTTCCATAAGTTCCCTGCCGGCCAGCATGGCCGTCCCGCCGCGTTCACAGTACAAAAGAATCAGTTTCTCCCTGGGCAGTATTTTCCAGGCTTTCTCCAAATGTTCATAAGGAATATTCCATGCTCCGTCCACATGGCCCTCCTCATACAATTCTCTGCTCCGCAAATCAATAATTATACATGTCGCATCATTTTTATACTTATTCAGCTCTCGAAAAGCAATGGTTTCCAATTCTTTCATTATAGCTCACCATATTTGAAGATTTCTTCTTTCCCACTATAATTTATTCACTCTCCGAAGCTTTTGACACCAATATTTCATTATGTAAGGGCGCCGTCTGGCGCCCGCTCTTTAGAAATTGCTGTTATTCTTAGAGCTGTTTTTCTGGCTGTTCTGAGAATTGTTCTGAGAGCTGCCGTTGTGAGTATGGCAGTTCTGAGAGCTATTCTGAGAATTGTTCTTCTGAGAATTCTGGCTGTTCTGAGAACTATTCTGAGAATTCTGGGAACTGTTTTCCTGGTTGTTGGAATAATTTCTGGTATTCGCCATGATTTAATCCCTCCTGTTATAAATTTATCTTGCGTACTTAGTATCTCTATGCCCCGTTTTTTTATGCACTTTTAAAAAGAAAATTCTTGACATTTAAAAGTCTTCTTATTATAATAAATAACGAAAAAGAAATTTACTTGTAAATTCTTTTTCATTTTTAACCCCTTATTAATTTTTATACTCCCTTCAAAGAGAAAACTATTGCTCCCCTTTAGTTTTCTCTTTCCTTTTTCAGATTCAGGAAAGGATTTTTATGACACAAAAAGAATTTTTAGATGTACTTCAGAGAGCTTTGAAAGGGCAGGTAGCGCCCCATGTGATTACGGAAAACCTAAATTATTACCGCGACTATATCTCAGGCGAGACAGCAAACGGCCGCTCAGAAAATGATGTCCTGGATGAACTGGGAGATCCGCGGCTTCTGGCAAAGACAATCATAGAGGCAGAAAATTCAAACCGGCATGGAAAAAAGCGCCGCTCCCCGGAATATGACAGCGACTTGTACGACGATGAAGGAGACAGGAATTTCCGTCAAAAGAGTTTTCATGTAAATAAATGGATGGTATTCGGAATTTTACTTCTTGTGTGCCTTTTGATTTTTTCTATCCTGTTTTTTGTATTCAAGACCGCCTCCCTCCTTCTGTTTTCTTTCAAAGGGATCTGGGTCTGGTTTATTATCCTGTTTATTATTTACTGCCTGTCCAGGCGAAGGTGACACATTCGGCAAAAGGAAGGAAAAAACAAAATGAAAGCAGTCATCCAGCGTGTCTCACACGCTTCCGTAACAGTGGACGGCCAGGTCACAGGCCAAATCAAAAAAGGATTTCTTGTATTTTTGGGGGTTGGGGAAAATGATACAAAAGCAGACGCCGACAGGATCGCAAAGAAGCTGGTAAATCTGCGGATTTTCTCCGATGAAAATGACAAAATCAACTTGTCCTTAAAAGACGTGGGTGGTTCCCTCCTTGTGGTTTCCCAGTTTACCCTTTATGCTGACTGCCGCCATGGTAACCGTCCCAGTTTTACCACCGCGGCCAAACCGGAAACCGCCCGGGCCCTCTACGAATATTTTATGGAAAAATGCCGGGAAACCATACCCGTTGTGGCACATGGCGTTTTCGGCGCCCACATGGATGTGGAGCTTCTCAATGATGGTCCCTTTACAGTTATTCTTGAATAATTGCGACGGTTAAGTATGGATAAATACTGCGACAGCCGAAAGGTTGTCGCAGTTTTGGTTTATCCGGCCACCGATACGAGCCAACATATAAGAAAGCCAGTCCTCCGGCGTTTCCGATTTCACCAAATCTGCCGCCATCTCTTCTTCCCACACATTTTCCCAAAATCCATCCGTACAGAGAAGAAACGCTGAATTTTCCGGCTGTCCTCCGGAAATAAAAATATCCGGCCGTACCAGTTCACTGCCCCCCAATGCTCTCAGTACCCGATTCCTGTCTGCATGAAAACGGATTCCCCGGTCTGAAATCTCGCCAGCCAAGGCCGCCATCTGGGAGACACTGTGATCCAGGGTACGGAACTTCAGTATCCCATTTTGGAACCAATAAAGCCTGGAATCTCCCACATGGACGCAGGCCCAACAATATCCATTGCAGAGAAATCCCACAAAGGTTGTCTTCATTTTCTTACTTTCTGTCTGCTGTTTTCTGACTTCCCCATTGGCCTCCTCCATCAGCCTCATCAAATTCTCTTCTGTAATTTCCGGCTGTTCCCTGAATTTCTCAAAAAACGACCGGACAACCAAGCCGGAAGCTTCTTTGCCACCGCCATGGCCACCAAGGCCGTCGGCCACAGCCGCCAAATAGTTCCCTTTTATCTCCATATACCCGGCTGTATCCTCATTACAGCTCCTTCCACCCGATGAAGAGCAGTCTGCTGTCCAAATTTTCATTTTTTACTCCCGCCTGTTTATCAATATCTGACCTCAAAGATTTCATTTCCCAGATAAAACTGCTGGCCGCTGGAAAGGGGAACCTGCTCTCCCGGTTTTAGCCTCCTTCCATCTCCCAGATAAGTACCGTAAGTAGAATTGCAGTCCGATAAATAAAAACATCCCTTTCCATATTGCAAAATACAGTGCTTCCGGCTGATTCCTTCTATATCTGTTGGAAATACCAGGTTACACAGGGACGGCTCCCGGCCAAATACAATCATCCCCGCCTGGCATCGAAGTGTCTGCCCGGCGAAAACTCCTCTGATTCCAACCACCGTCGGCTGCCCTGACCAGCCGCCGACTGCCGCCATGGCCGCCTCCTGTTTTTGTCCGTATCCATATGCCTGAGGGTTTCCATAACTGTTTGTAATTTCCACCACCTGACGGATCCCTTTGTTCATAACCCAAAATAACGCAGCCCATGCTGCTATGGTCAAAAGAATATAAAGCAAATCTCCGAAAACCGGAAGCGGCACCAAAGACACTCCTGAATTCCAGGTAAAATGAAGCGCCATGGAGATTCCAAGACAACCTAAAAATACAGGATTCGTGAAATGAGAGGCACGAAGTGGCTCCCTCCCTTTGGCCAGGGCAAGCGCTCCGCCGTAAATGGCCGCCCATACCACATGGCCGCCCGGAGCCAATACCCCTCTCATTAAAACAATAGCAGTCCCAAGCCCCGATTCTCCCGCCGCCGCTCCTGCTGCCGCGTAAGTAAAAGCATACCCCAGGGATTCCATCGCTGCAAAACCGGCTCCCACCGCACCGCCAATCAAAATTCCATTGAGAATATATTTTTTATCCGGCTTCCGCAGGAAAAAGGCTAAGGCCAGGAGTTTTCCCGGCTCTTCACAAAAAGCAGCAAGGGCGGCCATTTCATCTGCCATCGGTATGATTTGGAAAAAAATAATGGAAATCAGCAGGGAAAAAGCCCCACCCACCAAAAACATCAAGAGTACACCATAAAGTGGAATATTTCTGGGAATATTCATTTCCCAATAAAACATCAGCGTTGCCACCGGCATTACAAAAGAACCCACTGCCATAAATCCCGGGTAAGAAAACGCTGTATAAGCAGACATAAAATATAATATCACCGATACCAGCAGCCCCACCAGCGCCACCCAGGCAAATACCCAGGGTTTTCGCCATTCCCGGAGCATTTCATCTTCTCTGGGCGTACTTTGCTGTGTTCCTGCCATAAACAAGCGCTCCCCATCTGATTTCGGATGCTTTTTAAACACATCTGAAAACACTCCGCTAAGCCGCACATTAGAAGAAACTGCTTTCCCGAAAAACTCAGTATTTCCCCCATAACGGACACTACTTCCACAAACCGGGCAGCGCCCTGCCCCGTCCGGTATTGGATTCCCGCATCTGGAACAATTCATTTTTATCCCCTCCTGTTATTCACACTGTAAGACCACTGCCGTAAAATTATCCTGTTCCAGTTTCCCATGAAATAAAATCCTCTGTTGTAACCCTTCCGCCATGGCAATGGCATCCTGCCCTGCCTCCGCCAATATCTCTGTTTCCGGAAGCGTACCAAATACGCCGTCTGACATCAACAGGATTTTGTCTCCCGGAAGGAGCGGTATCCCGTGAAAGCTCCTGTCAACCTTCTTTAATGGGTAAACACCGATATAGCTGGTAAGCGCCTGTCTTTGTGGATCCGACTGCGCAGCCTGCAGAGAAATCTCTCCGCGGGCCGCTTTTTCATCCAGTTCCGATCCATATGTATGCTCCCTGTTTAAAACAGTCAGGGTATTTCTCCGTATCAGGCAAATCTGGCTGTCCCCCACCGATATATAATGGAGTCGGCTGCCATAAATCCAGGCCGCCACTACGGTAGATCCACTCTTCCCTGTATCTCCTTTCAAAAGCTGCAAAACCTTCTCATTGGCTTCCTGTACAGATTGCAAAAGCTCCATCGGGATCCCCCGGTCCCCCGGACATCCTCCCTTTTCAAACCTGTGAAGCATGGTAGCAGTGATCATGGCGCTGATCTTCCCCCCTTCGGAAAGGCCGCCCATTCCGTCTGCCACCACTGCCAGGCATCCTTTTTCCCGGCTGATAACCGGATTGGTAAAATCCGAAATCGTAAAGCTATCCTGCTGCTCTTCCCGGTTTCCGATATGGTGAATATTCCCTGCCAATACAATAGATACGTTCTCTGTCTGTCGGCCTACATCATAAAAATATCCCGTCCCTATATTCCCGCCGGTCCCAAAAGTCGTTTCTCCCGCTTTTTTGTCCTGACAGCGTTTTTCTTTCTCTTTTTTGCGTTTTCTGCGCAGTACAACATACAAAAGTAAAATCACAATGATTATTAATGTCCCTGCCGCAGCAAACCACAGCCAGGAAACAGAACCTTCCTCTGATTTCCCTTGGGCCTCTTTCACCTCCTGTGTGGTTTCCGGTATTTCCACGCTTTCGGCCATATCTTCCGATGTTTCCGTTGCTTCTTCTTTTTTTCCCGGTTCCGTTTCATCTCCTGCCAGTGGTTTTTTCCAGAATCCATTTTCCCACTTTACTCTTTCTCCCACTGAAACTCCTCTCCGCACAGGGGGATAAACATCAATGTCGTATTCCCCACTTCCAGACGGTCATATGCTTTCAATTCTTGAATCATTAACAGCGGTTTGCCATTCAGATAAATAATATTCTGCCCTGTTCCCGGCGCCGCATAATAAGCCTTGTGACGGTCATCATAGCTTATGGTTCCATGATTTTCCCTGGAAACTGCTTTATCCCGTTCCAGGCAGATATCCATAGAAGGATTCCGCCCGATAAAATTGTTTCCCCCATGAAGATGATAGTCTTTCCCTCTTCCTTCTCCATCTACACAAACCATCCAGCCTACTACCGGATTGATTCCCGTTTTTTGTTCAATCACTGCCACGGTTTTTTGTCCTCTTTCCGGTTTTTCAGGCCCTGCAGGCCCACTTCCATCTTCCGGCCTCACCGGCATGGTAGCTCCAACATTTCTGGGCGGCTGGCCGGACATCCCCGGCGCCTGGGCAAACATCCCCTGTGGCTGACCAGGTATCCCCTGTGGCGGCCGGCCCATATTCAGATTTACGTTGGCAGAAGCCCCCTGGCAATAGGGGCAGGTTGTATAAAGGGATGCATCATAAAAATGTCCGTTGGGACAGCGTTTCATATCCATTATTTTTCCTCCTTTTTCGGTTTACTCGAGTCCGGTCATATACATCGGCCCGTTTACCGTATTATTTAAAATATTTGTATAAACAAAGAGATACTGATAACCATCCGGAACCTGGTACTTCATCTTCACAGAATATGAGCTGTCTTTCTTGACACTTACAGGAAATTCCAGATCTTCGCAACTTTTAGCCACACAAAACTTCATATCATCCTCATTCATGGCAATCACCAGAAAATCGTCATTGGTAATGTTCAAATCCGTTGAACTGTGCAGGGACATATATACCGTCAGGTCTTTGGAACCATCTCCATTGGCCGCAGCCGCAAGTTCATATGCACTGACCATGTAGTCCAAAGGCTCCAGGGTTCCCTTTTCCCCTGTTTCAAACTGATTGACCGGGCTTAAAGAGATCTCCTGCATATTTCCATCATCAATCTGCTTTAGAATCAATTCCAGTGATTGTACTTCCTCCCCCTGATATAAAAACACATCATCCGGTACATCCTCCGACACATCTTTTGGCACATCATCCGGTGGATTTTTTTCTTTTTCTTCATATACTAAACTGGAACTTCCCCGGGAATTCATGGAATACAGATTGTATCCGCCGACATCCTGTTCATAAACGGCGTAATACAATGTCTGATCTATAACATATAAAAAATCCGGCGTTCTGCTGTCCATCTGCTTTTCGTCAGAACCACCCTTTTTCACCCGGTACAGGCCGGGATGCCCTTCCGTACCTGCAAAATAAATCCATTCCCCACAGATATTGAGGCCGCCTGCTGCCCCCGTCCCCAGGGATGACTCCTGCTTTCCATCTGTTTTCATCCGGTAAATCGAATCATCGTCATCTGGATTGATATAATAAATCCAGCCATCCTGGACGATATATTCCTCCACCGGAGAAGAACCCACTGTTTTTATCCCTGAGCCGTCCGTATTCATCCTGCATACTTTCCACTTTTCTCCAGATGTACTGCCGGACCGCAGGAAATAGAGTTGTCCATCCTCATAGTTAATCCCGGAATTGACTCCTCCCGCCAGCTCTCTGTCCCGCTTTCCTTCTGCTGTCATACTATGTATGGTTCCGTCAAGTCCATTATAATAAATGATTCCATCCACAATCAGGAACGCCGACACATTCCCTTTTCCAACCTGTTCTGCCTCTTGCCCCGGATTGGACTGCGGAACCCGTTCAATAATTCCCTCTGGGTTCAAATAATAGATCCAGCTTTCCCATAAGTTCAAATAACCTAAATGACGGGTCTTCACTGTTTTCCAGCCACTGTTTTCTTTCTCAATCAGAATACAGCTTCCATCCACATTACTGTATACCAATCTGGAATCCATACTGGCTATGGCTCCAAAATTGCTGATATTTCCATTGCTGTTACCAAGGACTACTTCCTCCTTTGGAAAGAGAAGCCACACTGCCGCTCCACTTAATATGCAAATAACCAAAAGCAGGCCAATGATCCATTTCTTCTTCCCTCCTGACGATTCATATGGACTTTTCCCTGGCAAGGTTCCCTGCTGCCTTTCCTCATTTCCCTGTCTTCCCGGGAAACTACCCTGAGAAGGTGGACTTTTCCTTTGATTAGTCTGGTTATACCGCTCTCCCGGCGGCGCTTCCTGGGCCTGCTTCTGACATGGTTGCCTCTTTTCCTCAAAAACTTTCTCCTCTTCTCCGCCATAAAGAGCCATTTCCAATTCTGAAACCGTCTGATACCTGTTTTCTGCATAGAGGGCCAGCCCTTTCATCAGAACTGCATCCTGCTTTTCTGTCGTCTGGGCACCACATGCAGACGGCGCTTTTAAACGATCCCAGCGGACGCGTTCCAGTGGTTCTTCCGGTGCGTTTCCTGTCATACAGCGGTAAATCGTTGCACACAATCCATAAACATCTGTCCAGGGGCCCTGTTCTCCATGAGTACGGTACTGTTCCTCCGGGGCGTACCCCGGTTTTAAAAGCACAGAAAGGCTTTTCTCACCCGAAGGAGAAATCTCCCGCGCCGCTCCGAAATCCAGCAGTTTCACCTGCCCCTTTTTTGTAATTATAATATTTTCCGGGCTGATATCCCTGTGGATCAGCCCTTCCCCATGTACCTGTGCCAAAGAGCCAATGACAGGGCGCATAAAATCCAATATTTGCTTGGCCGGAAGACGGCCTCCTGACTGATTCACATATTCTTTTAAGGTCATTCCGTCCAAAAATTCCATGACAATATAGGCCGTATTGTTTTCTAAAAAGAAATCCCTGACCCCCACAATCCCCGGAAGGAACTGGAAGCGCGCCAGGGTTTTTGCCTCATTTAAAAAGCTTTTTTTCCCTTTCTCATAATACTCTTCACTGCTTCCGGCATATGCAATCACGGCGCTGTTTCCTCTGGTGACAAATCCGGAAGGATAATATTCTTTTATCGCTACCTTCAGTTCCAGGTTCAGGTCCACTCCTTCATAGGTAATCCCAAAACCACCCTCACCAATCACCCGCTTGATCAGATACTTTCCATTTAAAATAGTATCCGGAGAAAGCTGATGTTGCGCCTGTTCACCCTGTATACCGGAAGCCTTCTCCACATGTTCCATAATGTCCCTCCCACTTTTCCCATCCACATTTATTGTCCTTTTTATATCATTTTCTATTTTATTCTTGTTCCTAAAAATTTTAGGTGGGCACGGGAGGAATAATTCTTGTCACAGTCCTGGCCGTATGGTAGACTTTAAATGATTATGCCTTACAGGAATTTTTCTACTGTCCGGAATTTTACAGATTTCACTGCAATTTTCGCCGTACAAGGAGGTCTGACATGCCCATTGAACCCCAAAGCGGTCTTCCCGGTGAACTTCTGCTTCTTTTCACTGTTATCATATGGATGCTTTTTATCATAATCCGCCTGGGAAACCCTCAGAATGTGTTAAACAGGTGGTGTTTCATAAGCGGTATGATCTTCAGTATTGGTGTTTTAAAAGAATATCTCTATTTTACCCTTTTTCCATGGCTGTCCCAGGCTTTTCCTTCTCTGCTGGATGAATCAGGAGCCATGGTTGTTTACTCTGTATTAACCGGATTTTTTTACTATTTTTCTATGCCCTGCGCCCTCATCTTCAGTTTGTATTTCAGCCGGATAAACATCATTTTTCCAAAAATTTTTTCCTGGCTGAAAGTAGCCGCTTTTATTCCGGGCCTTCTCATGGGATTCTTGTTCCCTTATTCAAAAACCAGGTACTTTCAGCTCCACTTCCGGCCATTTTTTCCCATAGTCACCATTTATAATGCTGTTTATGGCCTTATTCTGACGTATCTGATTCTCCATACCCTTTACAAAGAACGGAAAGAGCCTTATTATCCCCAGAAAAAACGTGTGGCTATTCTTGTCCTCCTTCCGATCTGGTACTGGATCATAAGTGCGCTCCTTGTCCATTCCCTGATTTTGACCCATTTATTCAAAGCATGGCAGGGAAATTTTCTGATTCTTTTAGTTCTGCTGGTTTACTTTCTTTCCGCCGCTTTCCGTGGCGGCATTATGGGGACCCGCTTCCGCCATGAAATCTTTGACTGGGATAAAGACGGGCAGATGATGGGCCAGGGAGCCCGCTGCATCCGTCATTTATGTAAAAACGAATTATCCAAAATAAACTGGTGCGCAAAAAATCTGGCTTCTTCTGTTTCCCCCGAAGAAAACGCCTCCTACGCCGACATTATCTTCCGTTCCACGGAACATTTAAAAAACTGCATGGAAAAAATGCAGTATTATTCGCAGGAAATCCGCCTGGAAAAAATGTCCTGCCCCATTCTTCCCCTGCTTCACGCCTGCACAGATGAATTTTCCCATCTGTACCCCGGTATTTCCATAGAAATCGAATGTAACCCTGAAATAATCCTTCTCTGCGACAAAGAAGCTGTCCAGGAAGTATTTAATAATCTCATCAGCAATGCTGCAGAGGCAATGAACCATTCCGGTACTTTGTCCATAAAAGTTATTCCCGGCCGCCGGCTGCTGGAGCTTTCCTTTTCCGATACCGGAAAAGGAATCCCTCCGGAGTTTCTGCCCAGGCTTTTTGAACCTTATTCCACCACAAAGCCCACCTCCAACGGACATATGGGTCTGGGGCTTTTCTTCTGTCAAAAGGTTATGAAAAAACATGGTGGACGAATCGCCGTAAACAGCAGGATGGAAGCAGGAACGGTCTTCTCCCTCTTCTTTCCATGGAAATCGGAACAAAAAACAAAAAAGGCCATTTTTCAAAAAAATTGACGAGAGGTTTAGCAGACCATGATACTTGATTTTCCAAAGACAAAAAAACTGAGAATCTTTACAGTAGAAGATGATTTCGATTTTGCTTATTTAATCCAGACTACCCTGAACCGGGAAAAGGATATGACCGTAGTTGGACATGCGGCAAGCGAAAAGGAAGCTCTTTTTAAGTTGTCTTCCCTACCCGTGGATCTTGTGCTAATGGATCTGAATTTATCTTCTTCCCCATCAGACGGTATCCTGGCCGGAAGGCATATCCGCTTGAAAACAGACGCCAAATTAGTGATTTTAACTGCTTACGAAGAGCCTGCCACCATTATCGAGGCTTGCAAGCAATCTTTCGCCTCCGGTTACATTTTTAAAAGCCATTTTGAGGCTCTCCCCGAAAATCTTCGGAGAATGGCCACAGGGGCCACCCCTCAGCTGGCACTGATCCGCTCCCTGATTTTATCTGACTTGTCAGCGGCAGAACAAAGTGTCCTGAACCTTATGCTTGGAGCAAAAATCACTCTGCGTTCTTCCAGTAAGACCATCTCCAACCAGAAAAACAGTATCTTAAGGAAACTGGGCCTGCGTAATCAAGAAGAACTGATTCATTTGTTTCGGCATTATCTTTTATGATTCGGGTGGCAAAAGCAGCCGCCCGAATCCTATACGATAAAAGACAGCTACATTTTATCTTCTTCAGAAAATAAAATGTAGCTGTTTCTTCACGCGGCAGAGAAGATTCGAACTCCCGACACCTTGGTCCGTAGCCAAGTGCTCTATCCAGCTGAGCTACTGCCGCATATTACCAATAATGAATTATACCATAAATTTCCAAAATTGCAAGCGCCAATATGATTTTTAAAACAATGCCGGCGACCGGAATCGAACCGGTACGGCTTTAAGGGCCGCAGGATTTTAAGTCCTGTGCGTCTGCCAGTTCCGCCACGCCGGCATATTGTTTTAAAACTCACAGGTATCACCTGCGAAACGACCCGGATGGGGTTCGAACCCACGACCTCCGCCGTGACAGGGCGGCGCTCTAACCAGCTGAGCCACCGGGCCAAAATAATTGGCTTTAGATAAAGCATAAAATACCGTCGTCCATCCTCTTCAGAGAACTTCTGTCCCCGATCACCATAGATCTCATCAAAATGTTCTACAAATTTCTTGA
>JAAWCJ010000030.1 GCA_022793195.1 Lachnospiraceae bacterium
GAAAAAGTAAAAATGATTTTCCACATCTTCGTATGCCTGTAATCACCTTTATCATTCCATTGTCTTTTCTCAGAATAAGCTGCTGAAGGTAACCATTTCTTTCAATTTCCATTCTTCCACTCCTTGTTTTTATGCAAATACACTATTTTAAGTAATACTATTTTACTACAAGCAGAATCTTATTTCAATATGTTATTCCTATTTTTTGTGTATTTGCACAATTTTATGTAATATAGGAGAAAAATAGGAAATCGGATCAATCGTGTCAATATAAATGACCCGATTGACACGATTTGACCTGATATTTTTATATACCCACAAATGAACAAAGTAACTGGCTCTGTTGTCTTATAATTGTTCTAGTACCTTCCCAATATCTGCATCAACACAGATGGAGCGGTCTCTGATTTCCATTGGTGCGCAGGTTTCCCCTAAATTGACACAGACATAGGCTGCCTTTGGATTCTCCGATGTCATGCTCCAGAAAGAATATTTCACTATGCCTGGGGTGTTAAAACCAACGCCAATCTCCAAAAACAACATCTTCCCATCCTGGCGTCTCCTGAGAAAATCCCGATACCGCCCCGCAGCCCGATGCCAGCCCTCGTCCTCGACAAAAGTATGGTCGGCCCTGAGATTCATACTCATGGGCTCCCCACACTTCGGGCAATGCGGAACAAGGTCTGACGGAACCGCCATTTTAGGGGATGCGCCTTCCGGCAGAATCAATGTACCATCCGTATCAATAACATAGCCCTGCGCTTTAACCATCTCCCGGATAACAGACGCATTGTCATAAGTCTGAGGATGGCACGGCCTGCCGCACTGGAACAACCCGTAATCGCCCTGAGTATAAAATAACCGCTGCTTATCAAACCCTGCTTTCTGAAAACAATGATCCACATTGGTTGTCACCACAAAATAGTCTTTATTTTTAACCAGTTCATACAGCTTATCATACACCGCCTTCGGTGCGTCCATATACCGGTTGATGTAAATATACCGGCTCCAGTATGCCCAATGTTCTTCCAGTGTATCGTATGGGTGAAACCCACCGGAATACATATCCTTGAAATGATACTTTTCCGCAAAGTCATAGAAGTATCTCTCAAAGCGTTCCCCTGTATAAACAAAACCGGCGGAAGCAGATAGTCCCGCCCCCGCCCCGATGATTACTGCATCCGCTTCTGCCAGTGTTTCACCTAATTTTTTCAGTTGGCCATCCATATTTTCCTGTCCTGAAATTTTCCTGCCGGATATTTTCCTAAAATTTCCCATTTTCATTTTTCCAATTCTCTTTGTCCGCTATCGTTTCCATCACATCCCAGTGTTCCGCGATTTTACCATTTTCCACTCTCCATAAATCGTAATAACTGGTGGGCGCTCCCCTGAAAGTTCCTTCACTGACGGCCAGCACATAATTTCCCTGCGCCAGCACCTGATGAACCGTCGTATAAATCATCTGGATATTCTGTTCTGCCAGCGCACAAAGGGCAGTGCTTAAGCCGGATACCCCATCCGCAATCCCCGTATTATGCTGGATATAAGTATCTCCATCAAAATAATCCTGTGTTTTATCCGGATTATTCCCCATCATCACATCATTCAAAAATTCCTTGATAAACTGCCGGTTCTCTTCCGTCTTTTCTAAGTCTTTGACCGGGGCTATACCGTCAGTCTGTGTATGGCCTGAGGGATTCGGCGCCTCCAAAGCTGCCAGGTTATCCCAATGCTCTGCGATTTTTCCATCCCCGTCAAAACGGAAAATGTCAAATGCCACCTGTTCACCTGTCCCGGCAAAATTGTACACTGTGTGCAGAAATACCTTATCCCCATCCTCGTAAGCGCGGATATTGTTTACGGTTGTCTTTACCGGTGCAGAGGCTAGAGCTTTTACACTTTCCACAAAAGCATCGCGCCCTGTGCCATATGCTAGATTATGCTGGATATATCCTTCCGCCAGCAAAGAAGCGGCTTTGTCCGTATCTCCTGTCGCAAATGTGTTAATAAGTGCCTGTGCTTTTTCGATCTGTGTCATAATTAGTATCCTCCATATTTTTAATCATTTTTGATGTAATAATAATTATTACATCTTGTAGGTATACTGTAACACAGCTTTGATGTAATGTCAATAGTTACATCTATTTTTTCATAAGATATTTTTCCGTATCCTTTTTCACATCTGCCAGTGTAATAGATGCAAGTTCTTTTTCCATGGCATTTTGTACCCGTAAAAGTTTGTCATCCAGAATGTGATGAATATTTTTTCCCACCGGACAGTTTGTGTTTGGATTTTCATGAAAATGGAACAGGTCTCCATTTTCAATACATTCCACTGCATGATAAATGTCCAAAAAACTGATCTCATTTAAAGGCCTGGCCGCCACTGCGCCGCCGGTTCCACGCGCCACCTCAATCAACCCGGCCCCTTTCAGCTGCCCCAATATGTTTCTGATAATGACAGGATTCACATTTGTACTTCCCGCAAGCAATTTGCTCGTCACCTTACATTCCTTTCCAAAAACATCTATACAGGCAAAAATGTGGACCGCCAGCGTAAACCTGCTTGAAATCTGCATATCGTACACCGTCCTCATATTTGTATATGATACAGCCTCCTCCCCAGAAGGCTTCCCGCTTTATTTTAGCCCGCCATTATTGTAATGTCAATATTTACAACGTATCCTCATTCAAATATGAACCACCAGGTTCACTGCCAGCCCTGTCAAAAATGAAAATACCATCACATATATAAGATACAGTACGAACCTCCTGATTCCCAACACGATCTTCACAGCTCCTAAATTCGTAATCTTCGTCGCCGGGCCGGTAATCATAAAAGCTGCAGCGCTCCCCATGCTCATCCCTCCCAAAAGCCATCCCTGCAAAAGCGGTATTGTTCCGCCACCGCAGGCATAAAGCGGCACACCGATTGTTGCCGCCATCAGGACACCAAAAGCCTTATTCCCGCCAAAAATCGCCGTCATCGCATCAGCAGGGACATATCTTTGGAAAAGGGCCGACAATACAATTCCGGCCAGGAACCATCCGCCGGTGGCCTTGATATTTCTTCCAAAATTTTTCAGAAATCGAAACAAAATATTGGGGGCAACATCCCTGCTTTCAGGTTCCTCAAATCCGCTGAAATTAAAGAAGGAATCCCTGTTTTTCCCTGCGCAGTAAATACGTACCAGTACACCTGCGAGGCTGCCGCATATAAAAGAAGCGGCAATACGTACAATCAAAGCTGTCCGTCCAAGCGCCGCGCTGTAAACAATCAGTTGTGGATTTAACAAAATAGAACTCATCATAAAAGCCGCGAGCCAATCGTCCTTCATACCGCTTTTGGAAAAGGAAGCCGCAATGGGAATCGTCCCGTACATACACAAGGGGGAAGCGATTCCCAGGATGCTTGCGGCAAAAATTCCCACAATCCCCAGTTTCTTTTCCCCCATGGAACGAAAGGCCCTGTGAATATTCTCCTTAAAAAATACGGAAATTACGCTCCCAAGCACCATTCCCAATACCCAGTATTTGAAGATCTGCTCAAACTGGATGCTGAAATAATACCAAAAATAAATGACCTCACGTCTTAATATATCAATCATCCATTTTCACCAACTGATATTCCCTGCTGCCAAGCCCGATTTTCTCTGCCTGTTCCAGCGTATGCAACCCATTACGGGATTCAATCCTGTCTATTAACGACTGCCCGTCTTCCGCCCCATATACCAGGTCGACACAAGCCTGATCTAACGCCACAGGATCGAACGAAGCCAATATGCCGATATCATGCATGTCCGGCTCCGCCGGATTTCCATCACAATCACAGTCCACAGAAAGACGGTTCATCACATTGATATAAAGAATATTTCCGTCCAGATAATCTGTCACTGATTTTCCGGCTTCCGCCATGGATTCCAGAAAGGCATCCTGCTCGCCTCCCCACATGTTGCCGCCTGTACCACCACTGTGAATATGGGATTTCCCCTCAGCGGAAGCAATGCCAATGGAAATATTTTTGATGGCTCCCCCGAATCCCGCCATGGCGTGGCCTTTGAAATGTGACAGGATTACATAATAATCATAACTGGCAAAATTTTTTCCCACATAATTTTCCGTAAGATTATCCCCTCCCTCTACAGGAAGTGTCATGGAACCGTCTTCATCCATAATGTCCACATCTGCGATTTCCGTATACCCATGCTCTCTGGCCACCTCATAGTGCAGCGCCGTATTTGCCCGCGAACCACCATAGGCCGTGTTGCACTCCACGATTGTTGCATCCAGCGACTGCACCAGTTCTCCTATCAAATCCGTCCGCAGATAATTACTGCCCGGTTCGCCGGTGGAAAGTTTCACAGCAACCTTTCCCGAAGGTGAGGCCCCCAGCTTCTCATAAACTGCCATCAGCCCTTCTGAGCTGATGTCCGTAGTCATATACACAACAGGCGTACCTGTAGTTTGTACGGCAGTGTCGTTTTGAGGCTGCCCTGGCGCAGATTCCTTTGCTTCTGCAGTGTCCGTTATGGAAATCGGTTCATTTCTGTCCGTTATATCACTTTGGTCATGCCCTGTATCCCGCTCCGTCTCACTGCTATTGCCACTGTTTCCACATCCCGAAACGGCCAGAATAAACAATGTTACCAACAGATAAGGTACTATTTTCTTCATAAATTCTCCTTCCGTCTGGCTCCCGCCCTTCGAACCAGTTTTGCGCTGTAATGCGCTATGAAAACACAAAGCCCCATAAGCGCCAGGTAATCCAACAAAAACAACAGTTTTGATTCCTCATAATCCAAAAAAACAAATTCACTGCGCAGGAACATATAGGTCAGAAAATCCCGTTTGATTAAAACATATATTCCATAAACTGCAATCATGAGACCTGTGATAAAACCTGCCGCCTGATATTTACGCTGCGATATCTGCCTTTTTACAACCAGATTTAAAACCATCCCCCAGTGCAATCCAAGATGCAGACTCATAAACAAATATCCCCAATAGGAGCCTAAGATGTGTAGCCGCCTTGCTAACGCCATCCCGCCCTGTATCGGAAGGAAGGCAAACACATACCTGGACATGATAATCCCGCTGTAGAATAACGCAAGCATTGCCACAAGTGTCAGGATATTAACACTGCACTGAAGGATGCGCATAGGTGTATACCGTCCCCGGAACAGACTTTTATACCAGTTCCGGTTACAGACCTGATGGGCCATAAATAGCACAAGCATCCCTGCCCCGATCCATTCATGGGCAGTCTCGCCCCAGAGCTGATAACCCATCAGGAAAAATAACGCTATGGTCATCAGGATATCCAGCATCCACTTGATTTTTGCCTTTGCTTTCATATTACCTCCACTCCCTGAACTGTCAGCTTTATGATTCTACAGCTTTATTGACACAGTTTATCGCATTTAAGCTGCGGGGATAACCGATATAAGGCAGGCACTGTGATACCACCCTGATCAGGAAATCCCTGTCGTTTCCAAGATTCATATTCCCCTTTGCATGGGCCGTAAACTGCGGTTCACAACCACCCTGTGCCGCCAGAAAACAGAACGTAATCAGTTCGCGCTGTTTCAGATCCAGGCCGCCCCTTGTGTAATAGTCACCGAAGCAGTTCGCCGCCAGCCACCTGTTGATATGCCCCGCTTTCCAGGCTTCCTTCATATGTGCCCCGAAAATCTCCACCTGTGCCTCTGCCCCCTTTATGAGCCTGTCTTCCATGGTCACCCGCGCCTGTGCCGGAAGCGGCAGCTTGACCCCCCGTACAGTCAGGATATCGTTGGTAACAGACAGAAACGGCATAACCCTGCCAATTCCAAGGTAATCCACCGCCTGATAGACCACTTCTTTCACCATAACAGGTGTCAGCCCGCTATCCAGCGCTTCCGGCAAAATATCTTTATAAACCTCAAGCCCCTGACAGCCCAATAAGGTGGCAAGGATTACCAGATAACGTGTATCCTCCAAAAGCTCCTGACCGGGTTCCTTCACCACTTCTTCCAATGTAAAATGCTCTATGATCTTCATAAATTCCGGATCCGTTTCATGATAATTCATCATTTCTGATACCTCCATTTCATTTTCAGATCAACTGATAATTCTTCCATTTTCCTCAAGCCATGCGCTTACATCATCCCCAAGGGATGAGCCGCCGGAATAATGAACAGACAAGGCTTCTCCCATATCTGCATCCGGCGCTAATTTTGCAATGGCCGTCAGGCTCTGTCCAAAGCGTCCCCCGCCATGGCTGCAAAACGGTATGATGGTTTTTCCCGTAAAATCATATTCCTCAAGGAATGAAGCGACCGGCATGGGAATGGATGCCCACCAGTTGGGATAACCCAGGATAATGATGTCATAATCTTCCATATTTTCCACATGGGCCGCCAACTCCGGTCTTGCCTGTTCATTCTGGTCACGCTGAGCCTCGTCAAGCACGGTATTGTAATCATCAGAATAAGGATTAACCGGTGTGATTTCAAAGAGGTCCGCGCCTGTCTGGCCGGCAATTTCCTCCGCGATACCGCGGGTGTTGCCGCCCCATGAAAAATATGCGATCAATACACCTCTCCCCTCTGCACTTCCTGTATTTGTTCCGCCTTTCAAAACCGTTCCCTCCACGTTCCCGTTTCCTGCAGCGGCATTTCTCACAAGCCGGATACCCACATTAAAACTACCTTTATCCTGATCCATCATGGCCCGATAAGCGCAGCGCATGTTTTTGGCAAAGTCATTCCAGCCGCCGCCCCTGTATACACGGCGTGTACCGCCCTGCGCACCTGTTGGGTCAGTCTGGCTTTCCTCCGGATATTCGCCGTAAATGTCCCATGTCCATTCCCCCACGTTTCCATGCATATCATAAAGCCCAAAGGGATTGGCCCCAAAACTTCCCACCGGGACGGTTGTCTGTCGGTATTCACCGGGCTGTACGGTGAGATTTCCCTGGGAAAAATAATTTTCCTCTATCATGTAGGGATAGTGCCCATAATAATTCGCCTCTTCTGCACTTGGGGAATTCTCCATGTAAAACGGCGTTTCCGTCCCCGCCCTGCAGGCATATTCCCATTCTGCTTCTGTAGGCAACCGGTAGCCGTCCGCACTCCGGTTCCAGCTTACGCTTTTGTCTGCCACCTCATAAGCAGGTGTCAGTCCTTCCTGTTCGCTTCTGGCATTGCAGTAGGCCACAGCCTCCAGCCATGTTACATTTTCCACCGGCAAATCCCCGCCGGAAAAGCTGCTTGGATTTTCTCCCGTAACGGCTTCATATTCCGCCTGTGTCAGTTCATAACGGCTCATATAAAAGTCGCTGACCGTCACACTGTGCTGTATTTCATCCTGACTGCGCCATGCCTCTGTCTCCGGACTTCCCATCTGAAAGGTTCCGCCTTCTATGAGAACAAAATTCTTGACTGCAGGCGCCATTTCTTCTCCCATCCTTCCCGCCTCCCCCTGTGTCGTCTCTTCTGATTTGTTTCCAGCTGTATTTTCTCCATGACTTCCCGCGCTGTCCGAGGTCTGCGCTCCGTCACTGCTTTCCACATTACTGTTGTTTCGCGCCTGTTCCCGTCCGCATCCCACCAATGAAAAGCCCAGCAAAAACATTAATAAAAATAAAACTGTCCGTTTCATGTCGACGGTAACACTCCTTTCTTATTCCGCAAGGCCCAGATTTTTCAGCCAGTCGCTTACTGCCGTATCCGGATCAGATGCAGACGAACTGCCAATATGAAGCCCTTCAAGGACATCTGCCTCCGGCTCCAGCCCTTTGATACTGTTCACCGTACCGGAAAGCCCGCTCCCTCCACTGGTGCAAAACGGCGCAATGGTCTTGCCGGAAAGGTCATAACTGTCAAAAAAAGTATACAGGATCATCGGCATATCGCTCCACCAGTTGGGATAACCCACATAAACAATGTCATACTGTGCAATATCCTCTATGCTTCCCGCGATTGTCGGGCGCGCGCCGCTTTCCTTTTCCTTTGTCGCAATATCTAAAAGCTCGTCATAGTCGGAGGTATAAGCTTCTTCCGGGACAATTTCAAACACATCCGCTCCCGTCTGATCTGCAATGGCATTTGCGACATTTTCCGTATTCCCCGACCATGAGAAATACACCACCAGAGCATTGCTGCCGCCTGCCCTGGCAGATTCTTCCTCCGATTCATCTGCCTCTTTCTCCGACACCGCCTCCGAAACGGTTTCCCCTGCTGTCTCCTGTTTGGCTGAGCTTTCATTTGCAGCAGTACTTGCGGCAGCGCTGCTTTCCCCGCCGTCTGTCTCGTTTTTGCCGCAGCCTGCCAGCGAAAACACCAATGCAAAAGCCATAATTACTGACAATAATTTTTTCATTTTCATCATTCCTCCTCGTGTCATCCTGTTTTTACAAAGCATTTCTATCTACTGTTTTTACTGCACCGCACAGTTCCCATTTTTCGTATTCTTTCAATATTTTAAGGGGAACCTTATACCGTTCACTCGCTTCCTTTATGATCATTTTTGCAAACATTCTCCTTTCTCAACGCATGGATAATCTTTCCGTTCTGGAAATTAAATTTATTGTAAATCCCCTTTAATTAAATGTCTAATACCTATATTGTATTAAGAAATATGCCTGTTCTGTATATCTATTCTTCGCCGTCTCATTCGGGGCCTTTTTCGGAATGATATAGAGTCCTTCAAACGGTTCCAACAAAAATTTTCGCCATCGCTATTGATAATTTGAGAAATCCAGGGTATACTGTACAAGAAAGTAGCAACGCAATCGTCGCAAGTACGAGGTGACTAATATGATTAAACGAGATTCTTATTTGAAGCGCATGATCCATCATATGTGGAACGGCGAAGTCAAGGTAATCACCGGCATCCGGCGCTGCGGAAAGTCGGTATTGCTGTTTGACTTATTCTGTGAGTACCTTCTCTCACAGGGAGTCCGGGAAGACCACATCATAAAAATCGAATTGGATCAAAGACGTTACTATAAGCTTAGAAATCCGATCACGCTTTGTGAATACGTCGAATCCCTTGTTTCAGAAAAGAAAGAGGAAAAGTTTTATCTTTTCATTGATGAAGTTCAGCTTACCGTCAAGGTTATCGACAAAGAAAATGGTGATATTGATGTCTCCATCTATGATATGCTGAATGAACTCAAAGCATATAAGAATTTGGATGTATATGTGACTGGAAGCAACTCGAAAGGACTGTCTAAAGACATCGCTACAGAGTTCCGCGGCCGTGCTACCCAAATCCATGTATTCCCTCTGTCCTTTGAGGAGTTCTACTCCCATGTGGGCGGCGACGAGCGAAAGGCCCTGGACACCTATATGCTTTATGGCGGTATGCCACGTCTGCCGGCGTTAACAGATGAAAAAGATAAAAAGGATTACCTGTCCTCTCTGTACAGTGAATTGTATGTAAGAGATATTGTAGAACGCGGCGGCATCGAGCGTGAGGATATTCTGAACGACATACTGGATTTCCTCGCTTCACAGATCAGTTCTCTGACCAACCCTACGAATATTGCCAATGCGCTGACCAGCATGAAGAATGAAAAGGTTAACTCCACTCTGGTTTCAAACTATGTACAGCACATCATCGATTCGTTCCTTATTTCGATGGCGAAGCGCTATGATGTGAAAGGAAAGACCTATTTCAAGTATCCGAACAAATACTACTACACGGATATTGGCCTTCGTAATGCCAGGTTGAACTATCGCCAATACGATCCCGGCCACATTATGGAGAACATCATCTACAACGAACTTCTGCGCCTGGGATATTCCGTTGATATTGGCGTTGTGACCGATCGTACCAGAGGTGCAAACATGCAAAAGGAAATTGACTTCGTTGTAAATGATGCGGATAAAAAAATCTATATCCAGTCAGCCTTCCAGATGGATACGGATAAAAAAGAATCCTCCGAGCTTACGTCGTTGATACTGACAAAAGACTTTTTCAAAAAAATCATTGTCCGCATGGATATTCCTCATAACTTCTATGATGACAACGGAATTTTCCATTGTAATCTGATAGACTTGCTGCTTGGCCGTATAGAATTGTTTTAACCAATAAGCCAGGCCGATTCCATTACAGCGCCTGTTTTTCTGTTTCTGCCAGATATTTTTTTACATGTTCGATAAAACGCAGTATTGCCGGCGAAAGCACCACGCTCTTTCTCCACACCAGTACGCAACCGCTTTCTACCATAACACACTGATTATAATGGGAAAGATTACAGGTCGATACAACATAAAGCTTCTCCTTTCCATAACCGAACCAGTTTTCCAATTCATTCTGTACCGACCGACGCTTCCTCCATCTGCTGAATCTGGCGGGACAAAGTTGGTTGCGTAATATGCAGATATGCCGCTGCCTTTGTAATGTTCTCTTCCCTTGCAACAGCCAAAAAATACTGTAAAACCCGAAATTCCACTGAGTATGCCTCCTTAGCTTTTCTGATATCCGTTGCTTCTTTACCTTTAAATCTTACCGGCCGCCCAGTCACAGCTGGACAAATAATGTACGTCGATTTCTTTAAGCAGGGTGAGAAGCTTTTCTACAGGAAGATCTCTCCCTCTTTCAAACCACGTCATAAACAGCCGCTCAATGGCGGCAATCGTGTATTCCGCGCGGTAAATATCCATCTGGGAATGGGCGTATTGGGCAAACTGTTCCCGTATGGCCGATACCAGTTTTTCCTGGAAATTGTCATCAGCCTGCAGCATGATGGCAAAGCGATCCGAATTTATAGTGAAAAAATCTTTTACCTCCTGTGGGATTTCACCGCCAAAAGTGCCTGCATCAAGCACTTTCACAACATTTTCCCACAGCGATTCCAAAAGGTCGTTGTCAATATCATGAAGCAGGTCAATGATATCCCGGTAATGAAGGTAAAAGGTGCTTCTGTTGTATCCGGCCGTCTGACACAGCATCCGCACGGTAATATCCTTAAGAGGGATGGTCTGGTACAGACGCAGCATAGCATCCTTAAAATCCCTGCGTGTTACGGAAGCCCCGGTCTCTTTCATCATTGCTTCCTCCTGTCTGTCAATCAGTCTTATAATACAACGAGGGTCTTCCAAACTCAGTGGAACACCCCTGTCCTGTGATTTCTGCTTACCATTTCCCAAAATAGACACTTCAGAGAAATGTGTTTATTCTCATTTGTTTCCCAATTTTTTATAATAATATCATAAAAAAGAAAGAAAGTACACGAATTTTCTATGAATAATGAATAAAACGAGGGAACGATGAAAAAGAAAGAAAACCTGACTTTAAAAGAACTGATTCCCATGGCTGTCGGCAGTGTCATGGGTGCCGGAGCATTTACCCATATTGGAATTGCCATCGGATATACAGGATATTCTGCATGGCTGGCTTACCTGACTGCCGTAATTATGGGGATTTTATTTTGCCTTCCCATCATTATTATCACAAGCGCCCTGAAGCTTGAGGGAGGGGTCTATACCCTGGTGGCAGATATGCTTGGAAAAAAAGCGGCGGGGATTTATATATCAGGATTTCTGTTTTACTTTCCCGGCATTGCCATCGTCGCCTTATCACTGGGGAATTATGTCCATTCCCTGTGGCCGGCCATTCCCGCCCGTGTCCTAGCGGCAGCCGTCCTTACTGTCTTCTATCTGTTAAATCTGGCGGGAATCAAAAAAATAGCCAGGGCGCAGAAAATCATGATGGCCGTCACCTTATGTTCCCTGTTCGGTTTTGTAATATTCGGCCTGGGGAAAGTCTCCCCTGAAACATTTTCCATAACAAATGAAAATTTCTTCCAGGGAGGCATAAAAGGGTTCGCACAGGCCGTCTTTATCCTGTTTTACTCTGTTACCGGATATTATTTTATCATGTTCCAGGGTGGCCGCGCAAAAGACGCCACAAAGAGTATTCCCATCTCCATGTTGGCCGCCGCGGGAACCATACTGCTCCTGTATCCCGGAATCGGCATGATAGCAGTGGGGGTGCTCCCTTTGGAGCAGGTGGCAGGACAGCCCCTCACCTGGGTGGCAGAGCAGATATTCCCCTATGGATTATTTATCCTGTTTATGTTATGCGGGCCTTTGATGGCTTTGATGTCCAACATCAATTCCTTATTTTTGGCCTATACGGAGCCCATTCAGCAGGCTGCTGAAGACGGATGGTTCGGAAAAGTGTTTGTCAAAAGGAACAAGCAGGGAACCCCCATCGGGGCCTCCACCGCACTGTGGCTGGTGGGCGCCCTCCCGATTCTTTTGGGTTTAGATATTGCCACCATCACCGGCAGTTATATGTTATTGGATTACCTGCTGATCTATTTTATGATGTTTTCTTTGCTGCGGGTTCCGAAGCTTATGCCGGAACAGTGGGCGAAGCGCCGTATCCGTATTCCCACGAAACTGTACTTTTGTATCGTAGGTATTTCAATTCTCATACAGACCGTCACAGTCATTGCGGCAGCCGCTTCCGTTACCCCGTTTATTTTGGCTGTCAGCCTCGTGATCATGGCCGCCCTTCTGGTGTATGCCCTGATGCGTGACAGATCCGGGAAAGTAAAAATAAAGGAAAAAGAACCAGAAGCATAAAAAAGAGCTGTTATAAGACATAAGGAGGGTAGCTTATGAATGAACATATAAGAGAATGGTTTGCCGCCAATGAAGAAAGCGCCTGGAAAACGGCCCGGGCCCTCTGGGCCCATCCGGAGGTGGCTTACGAAGAGTCCGGTTCCTGTCGGATTATGGCCGATTATATGGAAGAGAATGGATTTCAGGTGGAAACCTTCAAAATCCGAAGTGGGGACGGAAAACCCAATGGATTAAAAGCTATTTTCGGGCATGGAAAACCTGTGATCGGAATTTTAGGGGAACTGGATGCCCTTCCCGGGCTGGCCCAGTCGGAAAATTGCTGTGAAGAGCGCAGAGAGGGGCCCGTCCATGGCTGCGGCCACAATCTGCTGGCCGCCGGATGCGCTGCCGCAGCCATTGCTGCCAAATATGTAATGGAACAGGAAAATCTTGCAGGAACCATCGTATATTATGGATGTCCGGCAGAAGAAACCATCTCAGGAAAGGTACTTATGGCCTCCATGGGAGCCTTTGATAACCTGGATATCTGCCTCACCTGGCATCCTGGCGGTGGCCCCGGATTCCTGATTGAATTTGCCGGAACCGCACTTACAAATATTATATACGAATTTCACGGTAAGACGGCACATGCGGCAGATAATGCCCACATGGGGCGAAGCGCCCTTGATGCGGCAGAGCTTATGAATGTCGGGTGTAATTACCTGAGGGAGCATGTGACAAAGGATGTCACTTTCCATTATTCTTATTTATCCGCGGGGACGGCTCCCAATATTGTACCGGAATACGCCGCGGTCAACTACTTTGTCCGTGCAAACAGCAGAAAAACATGTGATGAAGTGGTTGCCCGTGTGACAAAGATTGCAGAAGGCGCCGCAATGATGACGGAAACATCCATGAAAATCGCCTCCCAGATCGGCTGCTATGAATATCTGGTAAATCACCGGCTAAACCGCGCGGCATATGAGGCCTGGAAAAAAATCCCTCCCATCGAATACAGTGAGGAAGACAAAGCTTATGCTTCCGCACTATATATTAATATTCATGGCAGGGAGGCCGAAAACGTGGAATCCCTTTTACAGACGGGGATTGTACCTCCCAAGGGAGTGACAGACACCACCGACTGCGGCTCCACCGATGTGGCGGACGTCACGCAGATCTGCCCCACCATCAACACCTTCGGTTTCGGAATCGCCGGACGTATTCCCGGACACCATTGGGGCGTAACTGCCTGTGCCGGAAGTGAAATCGGTAAAAAGGGAATGATATTTGCTGCAAAAGGACTGGCACAGCTTTGTTTCGATGCCCTGGCAGATCCTTCTGTGATCGAAGAAAGCCAGAGGGAATTCAGGGAAAGCAGAAAAGGGATGGCGCCTTATAAAAGCAGGGTATAGAACCACCGGGAAGGTGGTAAACAAAATAATATATACGAAAGGACAGGTGAAACAGTATGGATTATTTAGCAGTAGCAAACAGCCCGGTTATCTGGATCGCATGTGCGATTCCCGTGGCTCTCGTGGTGTTGCAGTCAGTCATTTTTATGAAAAAGGCATGGAAAACAGGAATTGAGATCGGCATGTCCCGTGAAAACATGAAAGCGGCGATAAAAACAGGCCTGATCACATCTATCGGCCCTTCCATGGTAATCCTGGTGGGTATGGTGGCCCTCATTGCCGTAGTCGGCGGGGCCGTCGCCTGGATGAGGCTTTCTTTTGTAGGTTCTGTCATGTTTGAATCCATGGCGGCCAGTTACGGGACTCAGTCCATGGGAATTGCGCTGGGTGACCCGGCTGCCATGAATGTGGATGCATTGGCATGTGCCATATGGGCCATGGTGGCCGGTGCCAGCGGATGGGTACTCGTCAGCGCGTTTCTTCCTAAATTTGCCAATAAGCTGGAAAAAAATGTATCCAAGGGAAATGACACCATTATTAAACTGATTGCCGGCGTTGCCATCTTCGGCGCTTTCGGCGGATTTATGCCCTCTTATATCATCGGGTTTGACAAGCGGACCCTGGCGGTGGTATTCGGTGCGGTCATCATGTTTATCTGTATGTATCTCAATGAGAAAAAAGGCATAAAATTCCTGCGTGAATGGGGACTGGCCATCGCACTGTTCGGCGGCATGATCATCACGGCACTGATATAGAGGAGGCAACCAATGGAACAAAACACAGAAAAAAACTTAACTGTTTATGAAAAAAGTTTTATCCCGTATATTATGAGATGGGGGATGTGGACAAATTTCCTGGGCGCCCTTTTAGGGTTCCTTCCCCTGATCGCCCTCATGGTTTTCTACGGCGCCGCCCCGGAATGGGCCGCCATGCTGGCCGGTTTCCTTACAGTGGCATCCAGCGAAGGCGTCATGTGGTTTATGGAGCCGGTCTCTTTCTTCCCGGTACTTGGAATCCCTGCTTTTTATATGAGTTTCCTTTCCGGTAATGTTTCCAATTTGAGAATCCCTGCTGCCACATCCGCCCAGAAAGCCGCTCTGACAGAAGCAGGCACACCGGAAGCTGATATCGCCGCCACTCTTGGCGTTGGCGTGTCTGTTATTTTCAATATTGTTGTTTTACTGATCGGCGCCATTTTTGGAGCTACCCTTATAAACGGGCTTCCGGCTTCCGTCAGCCAGAGCCTGGACTACCTGCTGCCTGCACTTTTTGGTGCTCTTTGGATTATGGTAGCCAAAGGCCGTCTGCTGATGGGCGTCATCGGACTCGGACTCGGCATCTGCCTGAATCTTCTCTGCAACAATGGAATCCTTCCCTTCTACCTGGTGACGATCCTGTCCGTATTCGGCACAATCGCCATCGCCCTGAAAAAAGCGGGCGTAAAGGTTTTGGGAAAAGAATAAATCTTATGCAGTTCTAATATTTATAGGAGTCCGCCGCCCCTGCCTGTGTGGCCTTCATCCACGTTGATTTTTAGGTTTTGTTGCGCCGCCTTTTGCCGTCTGCCGCCGCCATAAAGATTGCGCACTGCGCAATCTTCGCGCGTGAGCGGTGCCTGAAAGGTTAATTTCCTTTCCGCGAACTGCGCTTCCCCCGGAGGGCCTTTGTCGTATGGGCGTATTTCCCCATACGGCAAAAAGCGGGTCAGCGGGACAGACGGCGCTATGCTCACAAAACCTGCAAAATCTGCCTACCGGATGGAGGCCACACAGGCAGGGACGGCGGACTTCTATAAATTTCAGATTCTTTCAAAAAATTTATATCTCCATACTTGATATTTTCACCAATACTTCATATAATATAATTAGCTAGTTTAGCTAACTTATTAATTGAGGAAATAAAAGGAGGTGCCGCGATGACTCAGGTAAACATGCTGGAAGCCAAAACGGATTTATCAAAGCTGGTACGGATGCTCGAAACAAAGCAGGAAGACATCATCTATTTGGCGCGAAATGGAACAGCCGTTGTACAGATGACTTTAATCCCGGAAAAACCTGCCGGAAAACGTATCGGCGTAGCCGAAGGAAAATTCAAAGTCCCGGAAGAATTTCACCTGTGGGACAAAGAAGTGGAAGAGATGTTCGGAGGAGAAATATGAAAATTTTACTGGATACACATATTCTTCTCTGGGCGCTTTCCAATGATATGAAACTGCCTGAAAAGGCAAGAAAACTGATTGAAAACAGGAAAAACGAAATTTACTATAGTATCATTTCCTCATGGGAAGTGGAACTAAAACATTTGGCACATCCTGAAGCAATGCCTATTTCAGCAAAAGAGTTTACAGAGTATTGTGAACAGTCCGAATTTCACCTAATGCCAATCAAAAAAGGCCACATTTATGCTATGGCAGGCTTAAGGCGCAAAAAAGGCGCCCCACCCCACAAAGATCCCTTTGACCGGATGCTGATCTGCCAGGCGGCTATAGAAAATATGCTTTTTGTCACCCATGATTCTCTTATTTCTGACTACGATGAACCATTTATTTTGATTGTGTAGAGCCTGCTCCAAAATACCCCAGCGCCTTTTCATAGTTTTCTTCCCCCCGGACAGTTAACAGAAACTTCGAGGTTTCCTCTGTTCCCATAATCTCCTTTGCCTGGCTGTATGATATATAAATATCCCCGGCGGGCAAGGATAAGGTTCCGGCTATCAGGCAGGGCTTCCAGTTTTCTGCCTCTTCTCCAGCCATACAATATTGCCACTCCAACTCTCCGTACCGCTCCAGAAATTCCTTTTTCTTCTCTTCTGAAATCCCATGGCCGTTCTGGTCTGTCATGACCGCCAGGCTCTCTTCCCCCAAAAGCAATACCGCAGTATTTCCCAAAGGCGTCTTACGCGACCGGGACACCTGCTTTTCCAGCCTGTCGAATTCCACGCCAACCAACGTGGCCTCCATCCGGTATTCTTCCACCTTTAACGTTACGGGGACTTCAATCACCGGTATAAAGGAAGAGATACCCGGTATTTCCTTCAGCTTCCCTTCAAAATCCTCTCCACACTCCAATCCTTCCAGAGAAACAACAGACTGATACAACATTTTTTCCCCATGAAACCGCCTGGCTATCCGTATTCCAAAGATGAGGAAAAACACGGACAAAAGCCCTGCAAAAATCCAAAACACCACATCACTTCCAGACACTTTCCGCCCCTTCATCCTCACCGCTCCTTTCTGCATCTTTCCCCGGTTCCTACAGAATATCATCCACTTCTTCTCTGCCCACAGGAATGTTACCTACTTCTTCCCGGCCTCCAAAAGCAGCTCATTTTTTCTGCGAAGCCGTACAATCAACAACACAATCCAAAGCAAAAGTCCTGCAAAAACGACGGCTGCCACCGACACCCACCAGGTATTTGTCTCCTCCGGCTCCTCCACTGCAAAGGACAGAACCTGCGCCTTTTTGATTTCCGTCCTGAAGGGCTTCGTCTCTTCGTAAACTTTTCCGTACACATCCTCATACCGGAACGTAATCATCCCGTCCACCGGTCCGTATTTTTCCCCGTCGCTCCCCCCTAAGTCACTTCCCACTGTCTCCATAGTCCGGGTGCCCACGTAAACGCGCAGTGTTCCCTCGCCTGACGCTCCGGCTTCCAGGTTCCCCATAAAAACTTCACCATCCGGGAAAAGCCCTTGCGCCGACACGCTGGCCCGCACATTACAGACCTGGGCGCGGCTGACATTACACGCCTTCAATGAAAGTTCCAGGGTATCCGAAGCATAGAGAACGCCAGGAATCTCAGCCGACGAAAACTCCATCTTCACAGGTTGGCTTACCGATAAGGCCGCCGTTTCCTTCCCGGAAATAACGTTCCCCGTTTTATCCTCGTATTCAAATTCAAATGCCAGCAGACTCTCCCCGCATGCCGCATCCTGCGCGATTTCCAGTCCGGTTTCAATTAAAATGGTTTCTCCCGCAGCAACTGACCCAAAATAAAAGGAATTCCGGGAAAGCCCTATTCCGGCCCCTTCGGCAGATACAACCACCTTTAAATTGTAAAGGGGCTGTACACTACTATAGTTTTTAAAGGTAACTTTTAATGCTTCTTCACTGCCTGCCACAAGCTCCGTTCCCGAAAGACTACACTCCTCCAGCAGGATTTTAGGCTGGCGAATCAGCTCCTCTCCATGACTGCCGCCCTTCCCTGCGCCTCCATAGCTTCCTCCTGCTCCATTGGCTTCTTCTCCCTGTCCGCCTTTTTCTCCACCTGCTTTTTCTCCATCCTCTGTTCCCGTCTGATCTCCCGCTCCGTCCCCGTCCAGGTTTCCGCTTCCGTTTTGGTTCCCGTTTCCATCCAGGTTTCCGCTTCCATTCTCTCCATTTCCGCCCTGATTCCCGCTTCCATTCTCTCCGCTTCCCGGCTCTTTAAAGTCAGAAATCGAAACAAAAATCCGGCGTTCCAGTGAAACCCTTTCCATCTGCTTCGTATATCCAAAAGCCTGCACCGTTATGGCATATTGTCCCGGGACAGCAGATTCCGAAAGTGGGATTTCGCAACAGTACAGATAAGCTTCTCTCCGGTTTGGCGTCGTTTCTTCTCTCCCCTCACAGCAAATCATTTTTCCGTCCTTTAAGACATAGCTTTTCTTCTCCACAGTCTTTTGGTAATTTTTCAATAAAAGTGCAGAAGCGGAAGATTCCGGGAACACCAGATTGACCGTCAACCGATCCTGCGCCAGGCTGCCATCCGCAATAAAGGGAATAACCAAATACAGGAGCCCGTCTTTTACCACCGGCTGATAGCCTTCCGAAAAACTTTGTTCCATTCCTTCATATATATAATGGCTGTCGATGTCCAGATAAACCCGCTCTGTTTCCCGGGTCTGCAGCTCTGCCGCGCCGGCGGTCAGGACATTTCCCGCCCAGACTGCCATAAAAAACAGCGCCAGAATGACCGCCGCCTGTCTCCTTCCCTTTTTCTTCACTTTAAGTCCTCCCTTCTCCAAGACGCGTTAACAGCCCGCCGTCCATCTCATACACTTCATCACATAAAATACGGATGTCTTCCTCATTGTGACTGGCCAAAAGAATGGTCCTGCCCTCCGCTTTAAGCTCCAGGAGAAGCTTCCTGATCTCTGCCACCCCGTTTTTATCCAGACCGTTAAAAGGCTCATCCAACACTAAAAATTTTGGTTCTTCCATGATGGCCTGCGCAATTCCCAGCCTCTGGCGCATACCAAGGGAATATTTTCCCACTGCTTTTTTCATATCCGGATCCAGCCCCACCTTTTTCATGGCCAAACGGATTTCCGCTTTTGATATTTTCTTTCTGATCTCCGCCAGTATTTCCAGATTTTTCTTTCCCGTCAAGTTGACCAGAAACCCCGGTGACTCAATGATTACCCCGAGCTCCGCCGGAAAATCCACATCCTTCCCAATCTGCTTTCCAAACACATGGACCGTCCCTGTGGTCGGTGTAAGGAACCCGCAGATACATTTCATCAGTACGGTCTTCCCGGAACCATTATTTCCAACGATTCCATACACCCGCCCTGTCTGAAGTGTAAGGTTCACTTCCTTTAACACCAAGGCATCCCCGAAACGCCTTGTCAGTCCTCTGACCTCAACACATGCTTCCACCTTTCTTTCCTCCGTTCCGGCCCTCTCAAACCCTTCCTATAGTTCTTCCACCCTTCCATACAAAATCCCGCCATGCAGCCCCACCGTCACGGCGAGGAATAAAAGAAGAAACAACCACAATCCTTCCTGCCCTGTCCCCCAGTCCGCGCTTCCCGAAATCCACTGGGGCGGATACAGCCACAATGCTTCCGGGAAATACCGTTCCTGTAAAATGAGGCAGAAATAATATCCTGCAAAGGGAAATCCAAAGGCCAGATACGCCGAACGAAACAGGGCTGCTACACTTCCCCCAATGGAAGCCAGCACTGCCCCCACCAGTCCACAGCGAATCAAAACCGCAAAAGACTCCCATACCATTGAAAAAGAGAGGCTTCCTGTCTGCTCCATTGGAAAAAACACTACAAAGTAAAAAAATATTGTCAAAATCCCTGCTGCCATCCACGAAAGAAACCCGCCGAAGGCCACGGCCAGGATTTTATTTTCCGTATAGCTCCTTCTGTCTTGCCTGGGAAGACATGCCTTTAAGAAGCCTCCCTTTACCTCCGCCAGAAAAGAATCACTCCAGGGCAGCACCGCCGTAAGCGGCAGAAGGAAAGAAACTGCCTTGCAACAAAAGGACTGTTTCGCCAGCAAAAGGAAATTCCCTGCGGGAAGGCTCTCCTCCCCTGCCGGCCATGCCGTACCGGACAAAATAGCCACAAACGCAAGAAATGCCGCCGCCAGAAATCCCCGCCCGGAAAGCATCCGTTTCATTTCACAGCGCATCCGCCCCTTTTCCTCCTTTTCTAAAATACTCCTTTATGAACCTAAAAAGTGGAAGCTATAGCGTTTCACCGCCCTCAGGGAAACCCCTGTGAAGATGAGGAGCAGTCCCAGGAACATAAGGCGGGACTGGAAAAGGGTCGGCAGTTTGTCATAGCCGAAGCTGTGCCTCCCATAAGTGGCATGGCTCAGAGGACTGAGCCACCCAATCACCAGGTTTGTCTTATATCCTTCATACTCCCGGAAACCAAACACAGCAGCCACCACATCCCTGTCCAGCAAAAATCCATACAGGCTGAACAAAAGCCCCCAAACCATCCCCCGGTTTTTCCCGGAAATCAGGTTTCCGGCCAGGACAAGGAAACTCAGGGCCAGGGCGTAAAGGAACAGAAGTCCAAAGACCTGTACCATGCAGCCATAAGGCGTAATACTTTCCATGACCCCCACAGTGGATGGCACCCCCAGCTCCTGCCCCAGTTTCGAGTATGCCAGCATGGCCGCCGTCTCACTCCACTGGTTTCCCATATAACTGTATTTCCCGCAGAGGAGAACCGTCGCCCCAAACAGAAAACAAGTATAGAAAAAAACCACTATGGCCACATAGGCCATCTGCCCGGCAAGCCATTTTCGCTTTGCCGTCCTGTGGAGATAATAAGGCGTTATACTGCTTACCATAGGAAGGTCTGAAAAAAGCAGCAACAAAAGGACGGCGCTCAACAGGACAGAAGACGCATCTCCAAATGTCCACAAAAACGGTTCCACCACCTGAATGGGCGTCCCATAAGCCCGAATGACCTCCATAACCCTGCCGCTCAGCATATAACAGAGAATCATACCAAACAAAAAAGTTAAAATTACCTTCGGATTCCTGAAAAATCCCCGAAAATTAAATTTTGCCACAGAAATAATCTGTCTCATATCCTCTAATACCCAAGTTCCCGGTTGATGACACTGCCGTCTGCCGCATTGATGGTCAGGAAGCTCTGATTCGGCTCCACATAAGTCTCCCGGCCCGGCACCTCAAAACTTCCAAAGAAATCCCATACCGGAACTAGAAGCCCCTGCCTGCTGTCCGTGGACGGTTCATATATACGGGTATAACCAAAGGTGATTCTGTCAATCCTGTATGTTCTGGAATCCTCATAATTTAATACATCCGCATTTTGGATTTGCATCATCTTCTCATAAATTTTCATAATCTCAGCAAAAGGCAGGAGCTTGATATTTTCCGTCCGCGTTTCTCCGATATCGTACTGGTTCCGAAAACCCATCCGGTCGATGCCTTCCTTTGTCACATAAAAATCCAGCCGTTCATAACTCCATGTTTCCGTCGTGCCCTCCATATCCTCATAAGCCCCTCCGTCCGCAACGGTATAAGTAATTGGAACTTTATCAATACACCTGCCGTAATGAAGCAGATATCCCCCACAGGTCTGCTCATTGAGGACAAAACCCTCCGGTCCAAAATCGCTTCCGGCCGGAAGCCTAAGGGCATAATCCCAGGAAATCACATCCATATCAGAAAGCCCCAGGGCCTCCACCCTCTCATCCGCCATCTTTTTAGCTTCCTCCATGGAAATCCCGATACTACTCTTCAGCTCTTCCTCAGCGGGATAAGGCAGCCCCGAGTTTTTTATGTCATTGTATCCCGACCACTCCGGCTGTTCCATCCCCACATGCTCCGTATCCCCAAGCCTTTTTATCTGTACTTCCATGGGAACAGGGCCATAGGAAAAAATCTCATACTCATAAATCTTTCCGTCCGCCGTCTCGACAATTCCTGAAAAAGAATCTTCCTGCGCCTCCTTTTCTCCCATTCCGGTACCTACTTCCAGCCCATACTGGGGCCGGACCTTTTCGCGCGAAGCCTCCTCCGGAGCTTGTTCATATTCCCTTTTTGCCTGCTCGATTGCCCCATAGATGTCATAGACATAATTTCCGTCTTCATCCATTCCCTCATTAAAAGGATCCAGGTTTCCTACAGCCACATAACCCTCCAGCTCCTCGATCCTGGCCAGGCAGTCTGCCTTCGTCCTCTCCGTATAACTGTAATAATCATAAATTTCCGCATCTCCAAAAAGCACTTCGGTGATCCTGTCGATCTCCTCCTGTCCAAAAGGATGCTGGCTCACTGCAGTGACATTCGCTCTCTCTGCATCCGGAACCTCAACCTTTGCATCTGTGATGACTTTAAGCTTCCCCGTGGCATCTTCCGTCTCACTCTTATAATGCTCCGGCGCTTCAAGGCTTTCCCGCAGTGTCCCCCCACTGCTTTCCGCCGCCTCATATGCGCCTTCCGCCGCCTCATATGCGCCTTCCGCCGCCTCACCTTTCAGTTTCACCACAGAATCCTCCGGTGTCTTGGCACATCCCCCAAACAGGCTCAAGGCCAAAAATAAGCTGCATATCCCGATTATCCTTTTTTGATTCATTGATTTTCCTCCTCACTGCAGGTAAACTCCCGAACCCATGAATCCAAAGTCCGTCCCCCGCTGTTTTGACTGTCCCCAGCATACCAGGATTTTCTACACCGAATCTGCCGCAGCCTGTAACCGTTTTGTAACCTCCCTCAAAGAAATTCCTTTTCCTGTTCACCAGCCTCTTTTCTTTCTTCCCTCCACAGTACCGACACCTTTGTCCCTTCTCTTTCCCGGCTTTCAATGAGAAGCTCTGCACCGTGAATCCTGGCAATCTGGCTGCACAGGGCCAGTCCCAGTCCACATCCTCCCGCGCTCCTCCCTCTGGCCTTATCCACCATATAGAAGGCTTCCGTCACTCTCCCGATCTCTGCCTCCGGAATTCCCCGGCCAAAATCCTGTACATAAATCCCTCGCTCATCTGCGGACACCAGGATATTTCCTCCCGGCTCAGAAGCCTTACAGGCATTGTCCACAAGGTTTAACAAAAGGCTCTCCATCAAATCCGCATCCATTACCTCAGAAAGCCCTTCTGCCCGGACTGTTGTTTCCAAAGAAACTCCCTTTTCCTTCAGCCTGAAGGCGGCAGAAGCTTCCAGCCTTTGAAACAGGCAATTAAGCCCCTCTTCCTTCATGACCGCCCCCATACCTCCGTTTTCGTATAGTCCCGTCAGCTCCAGCATCTTTTCCGACAGGCGTGAGAGGCGTCTCGATTCATTTAAAATGTAGGAAAGCGCTTTTTCCTCCTGTTCCTTTTTCAACCGTACCGTAAGAAGCAAATCCGCATTTCCAATAATGGCCGTAAGCGGTGTCTTCATCTCATGGGCCAGGCTCCCCAAAAGCTGCTTCTGTTTTTCATTGGCCTCCCGAAGCGCTTCCACATGATGTTCCACCTTTTGCGCCATACAGTTGAAACTGGCTGTCACATCCCCGATTTCATCCTTTCTGCGAACAGGGATACGGCCTCCATATTTTCCTTCCGCGATATCGGCCGCACCGGACTTTAATTCTTCCAGCGGTAAAAACAGTCGGTAGAGCAGGCGATAAAGTAAAAACCCTATGGAAAGCAGCAAGCCTCCTGAGGCCCCCGCCCCATAAAGAATCAGCTTTTTTGTACGCTCATAAAGCTCCGTAACATCCTGAAAAACTGCAAAGCTGTATTCATCCCCTGCCCCAAAACCGCTTTCCTTCTTATAAAATATCAAAAGGCGCCTGTTTCCCGCCATAAAGGGGCCTTCCACCAAAATCTCTGTTTCCGGCAGCCGGGATTTTTTCTGCATTTCTTCCAGCAGGTTCCAATCCAGGAAATAGGGTGAAAGATTCCGAATCTCTTCCCCGTTTTTCCACAACACAGCCATGCTCCCGAAGTATTCCTGTAATTCGCTGGAAATAACAATGTCCCGGACATGACTCTCCAGGACAGTGATCTTTTCCTCTGCATTTTTTTCCCGAATCTCTCTGACATTACGTTCAACCCGCTCAGTTCCATACCGGCGCGCTTCCTCCAGCCCCTGACGCTTTACTTCCCAGGCTGAAAATGCCAGCAGGCCCACAGCCAATACAAGCATCCCCACAAAAACCTGCAAATATATTTTGCGAAATAATTTCATCCGTCCACCTCCAGCCGGTATCCAATCCGCGGAATGGTTTTTATGACCTCCTGGAACCCCAGTTTTTTACGGATACGCCCCACATGGGCGTCCACAGTCCTGGTCTCCCCCTCAAACTCCACACCCCAAAGAGCAGCCAAAAGCTGCGCCCTGGTGACTGCCTTATTTTTGTTGCGCACAAACATCATTAAACAGTCAAATTCCATGGGCTTTAAATAAACCTCCTGGCCATTTTTCAAAACCGTCCTTTTCGCCGGGTCAATGACCACGTCCTGAATTGTCACAACTGTCTCCAAAGGTGTATGACGCTCCAGCACCTTGTTGACCCGCACCAGAAGTTCCACCATTTCAAAGGGTTTTACCATATAGTCTTCCGCCCCGCCGGTAAGGCCCTTCACCTTATCTGGAAGCTCCGCCCGCGCAGTCAGAAAAATAACCGGTATCCCATAATTCACAAGCTCCGGCAGCAGCGAAAACCCATCCTTCCCCGGCAGCATAACATCTAAAATGGCACATCCGTAATCATGGCACCTTTTCAGAGACTCTTCCGCCTTCTCCCCGTCAAAAAACGGGACTGCCACGTGCCCTGCCGCCTCCAGGCTCATACAGATGACGTCGTTGATGGCCGCCTCATCCTCTATCACCAGAATCTTTGCACCCATAAAAACCAGTTCTCCTTTAGCTGCATTATACCACAAAAATACCCTTTTGCGTGTAACCGGTTTGTAACCAGAGGAAATCCGCTCCGACAACATGGATTTATGGAGCAACTTTCAAATTGTACAAAAAGGTTCGAGTAATTTTTTCAAAAATATTTTTCTTGCATTTGGTAACCAATTATTTTATTATATAGATAGGTAACCAATAACAGGAGGTTTGCAAATGGTAGAAAGAAATATAATCATGGGGAAAGCTGGGGGAACTGCTGGAAAGAACTCAGTCAATTATAAAATCAGTCTCCCAGCGGAAATGGTAAAGGACTTAGGCGTGACACAAGAGGACAAGGCTGTATTAGTTTTTTTTGAGGATGGAAAAATAATCATTGAAAAGAAAGTAAATGCTTGAAATTGGTAACCAATATCGGTATAATAGTATTATCAGATGAAGGCAAGTAAATCTGATTAAGAACGGAGGAAAGGACATGGCGGAGGTTATGACGGACAAACAAATGCAGTTTATAGCATGGCTTATTACAACAGCAACGGACAAATGCCAGACAATGGACGAGGTAAGGGAAATGAACAAAGAAATCCGTAAACATTCAACCGGGTTCAAAGAAGAAGCAGAGGAACAGAAAAAGAACGAATAACACAAAGAGAGCGGAACTTGCCACCGCTCTTTTCTTTTAAAATCTCCCGCGACAAGGGGCGGCAGTTGTGAGTTTTGCGACCCAGCTGATGACGCTGGGGTAGATTCCGGCACAATATATCACACGAAATATCACATGATCTCTTTAAAAACTTATAAAATATAGGCTTTTCGGCAGGTTCGTGTCCTGTCCTGCTGCCGTACACGAAACCTTTGTACAATTTGAGAGTTGCCCCTATAAATCCATGCTTCCAGAGCGGAAGCCCTCTGCGTCCAGCGTAATATAGATAAATCCCAATTCTTTAAGACGTGCGGCAATGTCCTCCCTGAGATTTAAAAACAGTGAAAACTGCTCCGGTTCCAACTCAATCCTGGCGACCTGTCCGTGGAGGCGGATTCTCACAGTGGAAAATCCCAGACCGGAAAGATAATCCTCTCCCGCGGCAATCCGTTCAAGCACAGCGGCGTCCAGCCTCTCCCCGTAAGGAAGCCTGGTGGCAAGACAGGAATTGGAAGGTTTCCCTGCAGCGGAAATTCCGTATTCCGCCGCCATCCGCCGCACATCTTCTTTTGTAAAACCGGCTTCCTTAAGAGGGCTTAAAATCCCCAGCTCCTTAAGGGCGGTAAGTCCCGGGCGGTACGCTTTCAAATCATCGGCATTGGTGCCGTCCATGACCACGGCGCACTGATGTTTTTTTGCAAACTCCTTTAATCTGGTAAACAGATATTTTTTACACTGATAGCAGCGGTCTTGCGGATTATTTAAAATGGCAGTATTATCCAACTCGTTCACCGGCAGCACGGCAAAATCCGCTCCGCACTCCATGGACACCTGCCGCGCAGCCTCCTCATCCCCCTTTGTGTGGAGAAATGTGTCAAACATGACGCCAAACACTGTCCCCCCTGACCGTTTCTGTTCCCTGCAGGCTACGGCCAGGAGAAGGCTGCTGTCCACTCCGCCGGAAAAGGCAATACACACACCCTTCCTGACTGCCTCATGAATCATTTCTTCCAACTGTTCTGCTTTATCAGAGAAGGTGCTTCCTGCACCACAGGATTCCGTTTTATCCATATAATCGTACATTTAAAGCACCTCCGCCAGACGCTTAACTTCTTCATAAATATCCTGAAACGATTTTCCGGCCATATCTGCGTACCGGGCCACGTCCTCATATTCCGGGTAATAAAACGCAGCCTCCCCCCGCATCACCTCTTTCACCCGCGCCGGTCCATAAGGCGTCTCCACCGTGCAAATCTTTCTGGGAAGCGCTGTCCTCTCCAGTGGATAACGCCGAATCCCGATGGTTGTGGTATGCCGGAAAATAATGTCCTCCAGTTCTTCCCTGTTTACCTCGTCGCAAACCACCTTCATCAGCCAGGCGGGGCGGTTTTTCTTCATAAATGCCGGAAGATAACATACATCCCTGGCCCCTGCCTTAAAAAGCCTTTCCATCACATATCCCAGAGCCTCCCCGGTGGCATCGTCAATATTAGTTTCCATCATCCAAAGACCTTTTTCCTCCGTATCACGGCGTTCCTCAATGAGATATGCCCGCAGAATATTTGCTTTGGGAAAATCTTTTTTTCCCGCCCCCATTCCTGTTTTTACGATACAAAAAGACTCCGGAAGCCACTCTCTCGTCCTAATCCCGGCAGCGATGGCCGCCCCTGTGGGCGTCACCATTTCTCCCTTCGTATCTGTCATCCTCAGATACAATCCGTGGGCCTGGGCAACAGCCGTCACAGCAGGAACCGGAACCGGAAGGATTCCATGCTGACAGTGGACATGGCCGCTGCCCTCACAAATATCTGAAATTACCGCTTCCGTAATATCCAGGTCATCCAGGCAGATGGCCACAGCCGCAATATCCACAATGGAATCCACAGCTCCCACTTCATGAAAATGAACCTCCGAAATTTCTTTTCCATGAACCTTTGCCTCTGCCTCTGCCACAATTTTAAAAATCCGCAGGGCTGTTTCCTTCGCCCGTTCTGTCAGGTTGGATGCACGGATGATCTCCGTAATATCCGCCAAATTCCTGTGGACATGGCTATGATCATGACTGTGGTGGTCCCCGTGACTATGCTCATGAGTGTGCCCATGGCTGCCATCGTGATCATGTTCATGAGTATGCCCATGGCTACCGTCATGGCCATGCTCATGGATGTGGTCATGGTGGCCGTCGTGATCTCCGTGTCCATGGCCATGTTCCACATAATCATGGCTTCCTCCGTCCTCACTGCCGGAAAGCTCCACATCAAAACAGCAGGCTTCCACCCCGCATTTGACACGGCGCCCGATCTTCACCTCATATCCGTCAAGCCCCAGACTGGAAAGCCCTTCCAAAAGTTTCTCTTTGCTGGCGCCCAGGTCAAGAAGCGCCGCCACCGTCATATCGCCACTGATACCGGAATAACATTCCAAATAAAGCATATCTCCTCCTGCCTTTCATCTCCTTGCAAAAGCCGTCTTTTTAGTGGAAACCGGCTCCTGTCATCATGTCCTTTGCTTCTTCGATTTTTTCATGGATCGCTTTCTGCCGTTCCGCAAAAAGAAGACCCCTGTTGTATTTGTAATAACGGTCACACCCATTTTCCCTGATAAACCACGCGCTGAAAAATCCTGACGTCAGCTCCGTGACAAATAAAACCAGCTCCTGCCCTTCTCCAAAGGCTGCCTCCAGGAAATCAAAGGCATATTCCAGCTTATCTGCCGTCCTGTCCATCATCTCCTGACGTCCGTCGGCCAGTTTGCTAAAGTTTTCCCGCACCTCATCAAAACCATCGGCGCTTTCCATTTTTCCCAGCCAGGAAATCTCCCGCCGCTTCACTGTCTCCGCTGCCCTGTCAAGCTGTCCCGCCTCCCGGTCTTTTTCAAAACGCTCCTCCATCTGCAGCCGTTCTTCCCTGAGCAGCGCACCTGTGGAAGATGAAGCCATTTCCGAAGAAACGCCTGGGCCGGCAGACGACGTCTCCGGTGATACATTTTGTCCTGAAATCTTTTGCTGCACTGCTTTCAGACGTCCAAAGAGGTCTGTGACAAACTGATCTTCCAGATAGCAGCAGGAAAACTCTTCCCGCAGTCTGGAAAGAATCAGCCCCATGACGCTGAAACGCTCATCAAACTCCGCAAAGTGCAGTCTGGAAATAACCTGAGGTGAAAAATTTCCAGCCAGCGCTTCATCCACCTGGTAATCCCGGTGATACTTATAATAAAGCTCCAGGTAATTGGCAAAATCTCTGGCAATCCTTGGAAACTGGATATACTGTCCCACCACTTGTGCATCCAGCGGTTTTCCTAACCGCTCATAAACGTACAAAATCTGGGACAGATCTTCCCACCCCCTGGCCGTGGCAAACAATGTCCCATCCACCGTGGTTTCCACCTGGTAAAAATGATTTCTCCTGATATCCAGATAAGAAATCACAGCCCCGTGAAGCTTCTCCCGGTAAGCATATTCTTTCCAGACCTGATAATCCGCCTCCACATCCAGCCGCTTGACCCGGTCCAACGTCACCACATCAAAATCCCTCACCGATTTATTGTACTCCGGCGGATTCCCTGCAGCCACAATAATCCAGCCTTCCGGCACCTGCTGGTTCCCAAAGGTCTTGCACTGCAAAAACTGAAGCATCATGGGAGCCATGGTCTCCGACACGCAGTTGATCTCATCAATAAACAAAATACCTTCCCTGATTCCCGTCCGCTCCATCCGTTCATGGACAGAGGCAATGATTTCACTCATGGTGTATTCCGTCACAGAATACGTCTTTCCGTCATAATCCTTCTCCTTTATAAAGGGAAGCCCCACCGCGCTCTGCCTTGTATGGTGGGTAATGGTATAAGAAACCAGGCCAATATGACATTCTCTGGCAATCTGTTCCATGATCTGCGTCTTACCCACGCCGGGCGGCCCCATGAGAAGCACCGGCCTCTGGCGGATGGCGGGAATCACATATTCCCCGAAGGAATCCTTGAGAAGATATGCCTCTATGGTATTCTTGATCTCTTCCTTTGCTCTCTTGATATTCACCCAAATCGCCTCTTTCTTTCACACAAACCGGATATCCACATCCAGCCGTTTCCCTTCCTCCAAAAGGTCCTCTTTTGTAAGAATCAGCTTCATGGCCCAGGCCGGTACTGACATGTCCGTATAATCTTCTTTCATAAATAAAAATGCCACATCATAATCCGGCCGCTTCGCCGGATAAATTCCCTGGCCGTCCGTGAAATACAAAAGTCCCTTTAACCTCCGAAACTCCCCTTGTTCCCTGAGAGCTTCCACATGGGCAAAAACCGGACGGAAATCTGTACCGCCGCCGCCTTTGATTTCAAACTGCCCTGCAAATTTTTCAAGGTCTTCCCTCCCGGTAATAACCGTATCTTCCTGTACTTTCTCATCGCACTGGATAATATGGATCTTTACCTTTTTGAAAAAACTTTCTGTCTGAAACAGGATTCCGCAAGTCTCCGTGAGAAAAGCCCGTACCAGCTCACCGGAACAGGACATGGAGGTATCCACCGCAATGACAAACTCCTGGATTTTTTTTGTCTCCTTAAACTCCTGGGGTTCAATGAGCGGAAGGTTTCCGTAAAGGCGCAGCCCATAACTGTAAAACCCATAATCAAAGGAATCGGCGTCAATCTGCATCTCCTCCCGCCACACAGAAAACTTCCGCAGGAAGGCCCTGTAATCCTGCCGTCTCCTGTTTTGAAGCTTCACCTGTTCCAAAAGCCCGCCTGTTTCCTCATCGCGTTCCCGGCCAAAAGTTTCCGCCTCTGTCTCCATTTTATCAGCGATGTCCTGCCAGTGCCGCTCAAGCTCCGATATAGCCTCCGGCGGCTGACCCCCTTCCTCCCCTCCGGGCCAAAAGCTGTGGTCATCCACCAAAAACAATTCCGAAAGCTTGTCCGTCTGCTCTTTTGTCAGCTTCCACTCATGCAGGATATGATAAACTCCTTCCGCCGTGACTACCGAAAGTCTCTCCGAGAGCGCTTTGTAAACAGCAGCCCGCCCCGTTTCGACAGCCATTTTGACACTCCGCTTTTTTACACCGTCAATCATGGCTTCCACTGCAATATCGCAGGCCAGATGCCAGAGGTACTCCAGCCTGGCCCCCCGCCTTGTGAGATGGCGAAACAGACAGTGGAACACCATATGGAGATACAGCCGATTTAACCGTTTCCTGTCTTTCTCAAAAAGCTCCGAAAGCCCGTAAGGCTCAAAATAGATCACATAGCCGTCGCAACCGGCTGTCTGCGCTTTTGTGTCCATCTGATATCGCAGGCTGCAAAGAGCCAAATCCAGAAACCGCATATTCAAATACAGTTCATTTCGGGCAGTCCCCAGGATTTCTTTCCCTATACTGTCCCATTTTTCGGATAGTTTCTGTGACACCGGACTTTACCCCTTTCACTTATCTCTCCATTTTCCCGCCCGAAATTTTTCGCTTCAAGCCATTCAAATATGTCTTCTCTTCCTCCGAAACCCTCCTGGATTCCCGTATCTTCTGGATAGCCTTATTATGAGTCCAGTCTTCCAGGCCTCCCGCCTGCCTATCCTCCTTCTCCAGGAGCCTCCGCGTCTGCCCGGGAAACTTTATATAACAGACGGATACCGCCCAGGCCACCGCCATTTTCACATAGTAGCCTTCATGGCTTATTTTCCGGTAAATTTCAAGCAACCGGCCGATATATTCCTCCGTAATAAAATATTCCATCAGTGTCACTGCCGCAAAGCGGACCTCATATTCATTCTCACTCTCCAGATATTTGCATATATAAGCAAAGCTCTCCTCAGGATACTTTTTCATAAACTTTAACGTACTGTTCCCACAGTCGCAGACAGCCCAGCTATTGATTTTCGGAACCCAGGAATCCAGCCTTTTAAACCTCTCTTCCAAAGGCATTTTTCCATAACCGATCACCATCCCCCAGAGCATCAGCTCCTCCTGGTAAAAGTCATCCCCCTCTGCCGCCTCCATTTCCATCAGAAAGCCGTCCGCATCCTCCTTTGCCACCTCTTTCGCGAGCTCACGCACCTTCGGAACCCGTACCCCAATGGTTTCTCCCGTACCCGGCACCAGCTTCTCATTAAAAGTTTTATATGTCTCATCTGCCAAAGCAAATAGTTTTCTCCGCAACTCCTGAATCATTTTCTTCCTCCCAAGTCCCTCTTTTTTGTCCTTTTCCCAGATTTTCATGCTGTATTCTATTATGCCCTATTTCCCCCGTGCTTGCAAGAAATTCTTGTTTTTCGGAATTTTAGAAATTCATCAGGGAAAACCGGCCTTTTCCTTCCGGGACACGCTTTCGCTAAGTAAAATACGCAGCGGTTCTACGGGATTTTTTGCGCTTTCTCTTAAAAATCCCAAGTACCGGCGTATTTTAATAGTCCCGGGTAGGAAAAGGCCGGTTTTCCCTGACTCTCTCTAATATACGAAAATTCAAAAAACAAAATTTTAATAGTTGACAAGTTTACTTGTCAACTATATAATGATTTTGACAAGTAAACTTGTCATGTCTCTTAAAAGTAATATCTTGGATTCCATCATGGGTTTCCCGGATATTGTTAAACTTTACCGTCGATTGACAACAGCATACAGGGAGGTATCAATGGATAGGGAAGAAGTTTTAAGAAGAAGCAGAAATGAAAAAAATAATGAGATGGAAGCAAGAATCTGGGACAGGGCTATGCGCTGGACCTATCTGGGCATGGTACTTGCCGCAGCAGTTTTTTCCTATATCCGCAGTCTTGACGGCCAGCCTGTCATGGATTTGTGCGCCACCGTATGTATTTCCGTCTTCGCCGGGCGAATTTATTATTATATTAAAACAAAAGACAAATTTAATCTGATTATGGCTCTTTTTGCTCTTGTCATTGCCGTATTTGCCACCGTTCGCTTTTTTATGGGACATTGATACCGTCGATTGACAATGATACACACGGCCGGATGAGGGTAATTTGGGAGCGCGAAGCCGTGATGAAACTAAAAACAGAGACATTTATACTCTGACAGCGGCATCCGCCGTTTCACAATGTGGTGATCATTTGGACGATAAATTAATATTAAAAAACAGGCTGAAATCTGCCCGCTCTGAAAAAAAATTATCTCAAAGCCAGCTGGCCGAACTGGTTGGCGTCTCCAGGAATACCATCAGTTCCATTGAAACAGGCCAGTTCAACCCCACCGCCAAACTGGCCCTTATCCTCTGCATCGCCCTGGATAAAAAGTTTGAGGAATTATTTTATTTTTAAAATATCGATAAGCTCCTTTGGCGTTACAATAAAAGGAGCTTTTGGAAAATGTTTCATATTCCCAGTCACCAGATACGCGCCGTCGCTACATTTTTCCAAAGCCACTTCATAAAATGGCAGATCCTTTATATCTGGAAGAGTCACCCCTGATGAAGACGGCTCAATCAGTATTCCATATTTTTCCATAGAAGAAAGTAAATATTCGATAGAGTCACTGGAAAAGCCGAATTTTTTACGAGTTAAAACTTCACGGTACTCTTTTGTAATTATATTACTATAAAGCGGGGTGATTTCACCAACAATTACTTTACCAACAATTTGAACGGTAGCCGCATCCTCCTTGCTGGATAATAATGCAGATACGAGCACATTTGTATCAATTACTGCATAGCAAATCATATATTGGGCTCCTGACGGGAAGCATCAATCTCCTCATTGATTTCATCTAAACTCATGTCCGCAATGCCATTTTCCTTAGCTTCTGCCCGCAAAGCCATAAATGCCTGCATTGCACCTTCTCTTGTAATATTCCTTTCTGGGGAAGAAATCTCAAACGGAATCTTCCGTTGTCTTACTACAGCCCTTGCGAAAACATTGATTGCCGTAGTAGTATTCATCCCGAATTCCTGGCATAATCCATCAAACTTTTTTTTAAGCGACTCGTCCATACGAACGCTGAAAGTTGCTTGTGCCATTAAATTACCTCCTTTATTTTTCTTTAAATATAACCTATCAGGTTTGTAAAGTCAACAAATCAAACTTAATAAGTTCAAATATTATGCTTTTTCAGGAAAAATACGGTTCTGTCCAGGAGGGAACACGCTTCCGGTCTCCGCTCCGCTTCGGTTTGTGCTAAATGAGTGCCACTGACACCCGGCACCTCAAAAGCTCGCAGCAGTACTAAGAAATTTTCTGCACTAACACTTGAAAATTTCAAGTGCTGGCGGCTTTTGAACGGTTTTTCCCGAAACAGGTAGATTATAAAGGTATTATTTTTTAAATTCCGGTTGACAGTATTTGGGAAACCTTATATATTGTATTATACAAAGGGAGTAGCTTGCACAGAATTTTTGTGTTTACCTGGCCGTCAGTACGATTCCTTCAAGAATCCGGCTTTGTGATGAAATAGCGAGACTTTGCTGTTATAAAATAACGGCAAAATCTCGCTTTTTTATTGCCGTACAATATTTAAGGAGGAATTTTATATGGAAATCTGTTTGCAAGTGTTATTTTTGGCCATTGGATTCGTACTCCTGATTAAAGGCGCAGATTTGTTTGTGGACGGCGCCGCCGGGTTGGCAGAAAAATTAAAAATACCCCAGCTGATCATCGGGCTTACAGTGGTAGCCATGGGAACCAGTATGCCGGAAGCGGCAGTCAGTATCTCTGCCGCCGTCAAAGGAAACGCGGACATCACCATCGGAAACATTTTGGGAAGTAATATCCTGAACATTCTGATCATCCTGGGGCTTTCTGCTACAATTACCCCGCTGGCAGTCAAACCCTCGACAATCCGATATGAGCTTCCTTTCCTAATCTGCACTACTGCTATTCTTTTTATACAGGGCCTGGACGGCGCTGTCAGCTTTGCAGACGGGATTCTTCAGCTTCTTCTGTTTGCTGCATATCTTGCCTGCCTGCTTCTGACAACAGTGAAACGGCCTTCTATGCCAGAGGTTGCCCTGTCTGCCAAAGACTGTGAAAGCAGCATGGTTCCATCCGGCCACAGCGTAAATCTCCTGAACCAAAGTCCATGGCGTCTGCTCTTTTTTACTGCCGCGGGCCTTGTCATTATCATAGCAGGAAGCACCATGACCGTAGAGTCAGCCTCTGCCATCGCCCGGATTTTGGGAATCAGCGAGCGGGTCATCGGACTCACCGTCGTGGCCCTCGGGACATCATTGCCGGAACTATTTACTTCTGTGACTGCCGCCAGAAAAGGAAATGCAGATATTGCCATGGGAAATATTGTAGGCAGCAATATTTTCAATCTCCTTTTTGTCATCGGAGTATCGTCTGTGATATCCCCTGTGCCATATTCCGCTTCCTTCCGCTTCGACCACATTATATCCGGGGTGGCGGCCCTTTTTCTTCTGGCCTGTTGCACAAAAAAACAACGCCTTTCGCGCTGGCACGGAATTCTTATGCTCTTTGGATATGCAGCCTATTTTATATACCTTTTATAACGGCCGAATGGCCATAATAGGGTACCCGGAGGGTATATCTTTTATAATGGCCAAATGGCCACGTGTGCCCTATACTTTTACAGAGAAGGAGAACTTAAATGACTTTTTCAGAATTATCTGCGTTTCTTGTCAAACTGCTTGCCGGAACAGGAGTCTTTCTGGTGGGAGTGTACCTGTTAACCTCCAATATTGAACAGCTGGCCACAGAAAAAATCAAAAGCCTATTTGAAAAGACTGCCGGTAAAAAGCTGGTCAATGTAGGCATAGGCGGCGCTACTACGGCCATCATCCAAAGTTCCGGCGTCACCACTGTTCTCATTGTCGGATTTGTCAATGTGGGAATTATCAATTTGTATCAGGCGACAGCCATGATCATGGGCGCCAACATCGGCACCACCATTACTGCCCAGATCGCCGCACTCAGTGCCTTTCCCATTACCACTTATATTCAGGTTTCCATCTTCATCGGTATTATGATTCATATGGTCTGCAAAAGTGATAATGTCCGAAAAACAGGACTGATTCTTGCCGGACTCGGCCTTATTTTCGTTGGACTCTCCCTGATGTCCGATTCCATGAAAGCAAACCGTGATATGATACAGGGGATATTTGAAACCGTGACAAACCCTCTTCTGCTGTTTGCCATCGGTATCTTCCTCACCGCCCTGGTTCAGTCAAGCTCCGCCACCACCTCCGTCATCATCGCCATGTCTGTGGCCGGACTCACCATCGGCAAAGGCGGCAATGAAGTATTGTACATTATTCTCGGTACAAATATCGGTTCCTGTGTCACTGCCCTCATGTCCTCCCTGGGCGCCGGGACAAATGCAAGGCGGGCCAGCCTGATTCACCTGATGTTCAATACCTTTGGTTCCGCCATTTTTTTCCTTCTTTTGGCTTGCATGCCCTCTTTCATGGCGCTGACTTTTGGAAAATGGTTTGACTCCGTCGCCACGCAAATCGCCATGTTCCATACTTTTTTCAACGTGGCCTGTACCGTACTTTTCCTGCCTTTTTCCAGCGTGTTTGTAAAGTTGTCGGAAAAACTGATCAAAGAAAAAACCTCCGGTAAAGAGCCGGAAACTTTTCTGGACGAGCGAATACTTTCTTCCGCTTCCCTCGCCATATCCCAGTTGGAAAAAGAGCTGGTTGTTTTGTCCGATACTGCCATGGGGGCATTCCGAACTGCTTACCGGTCTTTCATAAAGAAAGACAACACCTTGATCGCCCCCACCCAGGAGCAAATCAGCCGGGCAAACAATATCTCCTGCTCCATTGTCAATTATCTGATTCGCCTGTCTGCCAAAAGTAAGCTGGCCGACGAGCGGAGCATCTCAAATATATATAACAATGTCGGCGACATTATGAGGATTGCAGAGATTGCGGACAACTTTACCAAATACACTCAGACCTCCATCGAAAAGAAGCTGGAATTCTCTGATACTGTGAAAGAGGAAATTGGCTCCATGGTACAGCGTGTTGAAACCCTGTATGGCCTGACCAGACAGATGATCCGTAATAAGGATGCCGGGCTGCTCCCGCAGATCGCAAAGACAGAAGACGAGATCGACGCTTTCCGCAAGCGGCTCATCGACAACCACATTGAACGGTTAAATTCCGGTCAGTGCCGCCCTGAATCCAGCGGTGTCTTTATCAATCTGGTATCCAACTTAGAAAGGCTTGGCGACCATCTGACTTATATCACCGAAGGCGTCTCCCGTTAATAAAGTCAATCCGAACATTTTTCTGCGTCGATGGCCAGCACAAACATCAGGGCGCATAGTGCGTCCTGGGGGCGCGCCACGTCAATGACATAAGTATCCGTCCAGTTGAAAACCTGTTTTGAAATTTCTGCCACCAAAAAACCGTCGGCGCCAAGGACTGAATATTCCCATTCCAGGAAATTCCCTTCGATGTGCCATCCGTTGCAGTCAATATTATATTTAGGCCTGAATAAAGTAAGCTCTTTGCTGATACAGCCCACATAACGATCTCCAATGTATAATTCAAATTTCGGAAGAAATGTCAAAACCTTTTCTTTTACCGTCCCTATCTCATACCCTTCTGCATTGAAGATCTTGAGGCAGTGCCCCCAGGACAACTGACCCTTTACCACATACAGGACATTTCCGTTTTCATCATAAATATCATAACTGTCAAACCATGAAAAAAAACGTTGTTTAAAAATCATTCTCATCTTGAACTTTCCTCCTTGTATAAATTCAGGTGCGGGAATTCTATATCAAAATTCAAATACTTTTTTCTGTCGCCCGCTTCCCTGTTTCCGGTGGCGGTAATCCATCAGGCAGCTTAAAATTTCCGTCCTCCCCATGCGGCCGGCCATCTCCATAAGAACATCCAGGGAAGCCCTGGGGCTTTCCCAAAACCCTGCCCCATTTTCCCCTCCGGCTTTCCCGTTTTGCTGCACATTCTCTTCCTCCCCGAGAACATTTTCCCCCATGGAGGCCATATAAAAATCCCCGGCCCCATCAGCCACCACTTTCCTGTTTCCGTCGTTTCCCTGACTTCTTTTTTCTGTTTCTGCTGTCCCGTCAAAGCCTCCGGACTCACAGATGAGGCGGACAGATTCCAAATCATCCCGTTTTAAAAAATATTCCCCAGCCTCTCTGACATGGGCACTGAACCATTCCAGGTACTCTTTTTTTGCTTCCCCTGAAAGGCCGTTGGGATATTTTATCCGGCAATAAGCCAGCTGTGTCAATACCTCCGGTGGTTCCTGACTTTCCGCCAGCCGGAAAAGTTCGTCATATTCCCTGTACCAGACTTTCCCGTCCCGGAAACACTGGCGGTAACGGTAGCCTGTCCCCTGGAAATGCAGTTCCAGTATCCTGGCAGGAATATTCTCCACCGACGTTTCATAATATTCCGGCACCACAAACTCTTCTTTTTTTCCCGGGCTTTTTATTGTTAATTTTATGGCATAGCGAAGCTCCGAAAGCATCTGGTACAAGCTGTTTTTTCCTGAACCATCTTCTATGACCTCCAGCCGTCTCACCGCCCCACAGCCCATAAAAGCGCCGCTTCCAATCCTCTGGAGGGAATCCGTAAAGGCCACTTCCTCCAGTTTCCCACAGCCGTAAAAAGCATAGTCCCCAATGGCTGTCACTGTGGCTGGCAGCCGGATTGCCTGAAGGCGGTTTCCAGCCACAGGCTCCTCCTGCGTTTTCTGCCTCTCCGCTTGACTGCCCTCTGCCGTCATCCATATACCGGCGCTGCCGTTTTGTACCGGAACGCCCCATTCCGTCACAAGCCTCTGCCGTTCATCTGCATTTATCCGAAACCTGCGGGGAACCTCCGCAGCAGAAAAAGCATACGGACCGATTTCCGTCACCGGAATCCCCTCGATGTCCTCCGGTATCTGCAGGCAGCTTTCCTCCCCCCAAGCTTTGATGATTCGGATCCCGTCTGATATTTTTATGTAATCCCATATGATTCTCATATTGATTCCTCCTGGTCTTTGGTACAGGGATCCCTTTATCTTAAAAGGGACTGTTGCAAAATATCAGGATTAATATGTACCCGGCCTCCTTTCCTGTCTTCGTGTTTGTCCGATAGGCAGATTTTGCAGGTTTTGTGAGGCTAGCGGCGCCAGCCCCGCTGACCGGTTCTATGGAAGCGGAGGCTGGTGGCAATAGGCGGCGAAGCAAAACCCAAAAATCAACGTGGACAAAGCGAAAACAGGAAGGGAGGCCGGGCACATATAAATATCAGGATGGTTCATATTTTGCAACACCCCCTTTATAAATAAAGGAACCCCTGTGCCAAAGGGCTTCTATATCCTAAAATATCCCCAAATGCTCCAGCAATATTTTTACCCCCATTACAATCAGAATAATCCCTCCGGCCAGCTCTGCTTTCGCCTTGTATTTACTTCCAAAAGCATTACCCACACATACTCCGACAGCCGACAGTACAAAGGTAGTCGCTCCGATTAACAGTACGGCGGGAACGATGTCCACTTTTAAAAAAGCAAACGTGACGCCCACCGCCAGAGCGTCAATGCTGGTGGCCACCGCCAAAAGCAGCATGGTTTTCACGTCAAAAGAACAATCTCCCTCCGCCTCCCCGGAGAAAGATTCTTTGACCATATTTGCCCCAATGGCCCCCAGAAGAATAAAGGCAATCCAGTGGTCAATGCTGGTGATTTTATCCTGGAATCCTGTTCCCAGGAAATAGCCTGCCAGCGGCATCAGCATCTGAAACCCTCCGAAATAGACCCCAGCCAGCCATGCATTCCTCCAACACATCTTTTTCATAGCCAGCCCTTTACAGACAGATACGGCAAATGCATCCATGGACAGCCCCACTGCGATAAAAAATAATTCCCAAACAGCCATGCCCTCTTCCCCTTTCGTTTGTTCTGCCACTTGCTTTATCATATGTGAAGATATGAACTTATAATACCGCCGTCAAAGATGGCTGTCGTCAAGTCGCAGTATCACGAATCTTTGTGCAATTTGACGGCAACCAATCTGAAAGGCGGCTTCCCGCACCTGAATCCTATACGATAAAAAAGACCTGTCTGCACACAGCCTGTACAGACAAGTCTCATCATTTAAAACAAAGCCAGATCCCGCAATATCCCACGAATCAGTATGTTGACTTCGCTACGCCATAAAGCGCCAACTACTCCCTCATCTTCCGTATATTATAGCGGTAAGGGGCAAAGATTGTCAACTAAAAAAATCGTAACTGCGTCAGTTGCCAATCCTTCTCTCATCTGCTATGATTAAGTGGCAGAAACGTATCGACTTTGTATGTTGTTGCCAGATTGCACGGAAAAATTCGTGTACTGTGCCTTGACAGGGAACGAATCTTTCCGTGCAATCGACAACAGCATGAGAAAGGAATGTCTATGGAATACGGTTTAATCGGTGAAAAGCTGGGACACAGCTACTCTAAACTGATACATGAAAAATTGGCAGATTATACTTATGACCTCTGCCCTTTGTCCAGGGAGGAATTCCCCCTTTTTATGGAAAAACGGGATTTTAAAGCCATCAACGTGACAATCCCTTACAAAAAAGACGTGATTCCTTATCTGGATGATCTGGATGAAAACGCCTCCTCCATCGGGGCCGTCAATACCATTGTAAATAAAAACGGACAGTTAATTGGCCACAATACCGACTTTTCCGGTTTTGCATATATGATGGAGGCAAACCATATCTGCGCTGCCGGGAAAAAAGTCCTCGTTTTAGGCACCGGGGGAGCTTCCGCCGCTATTCTGGCTGTCCTGAAAAAACAAGGCGCTACCTCCATTGTGTCTGTCAGCCGTACGGGAAAAGGAGAAGCCGTCACTTATGAGGAATGTCTCTCCCGCCACACTGATGCGGCGCTGATTGTCAATACCACCCCCGTGGGTATGTACCCCTCCGTAGAAGCTTCTCCTCTGGATCTCTCTCCCTTCACCTCCTGTGAAGCTGTGCTGGACGTGATTTATAATCCTGGGGAAACGAGGCTTACCGCTCAGGCAAAATCCCTTGGCATGAAAGGTGTCACCGGGCTTTCCATGCTGGTGGCCCAGGCAAAATACGCCTGCGAATTTTTTCTGGAAACCGCCATCTCCGACAGCGTAATCCCTGAGATTACAAAAGAGATTGCAGATTCCATGTACTCTACCGTCGATTGACAAGGACATGCACTCTCTTGTCAACCGGCGGTAACTTTTAAAACTATTGCAGCAGGAGGAAAGCAAATGGCGTCACTGACCATAAAGGATAAAACATTTGGAGAAGGAATCCCCAAGATTTGTATCCCCATAACGGGGCGGACCGAAAAAGAGATACAAGACGCGGCCGGCCGTATCGCTGGCCAGCCCCATGACGTAGTAGAGTGGCGGGCTGATTATTATGAAAACATAACTGATGAAAAACTGCTTCTTTCTATATTAAAGCTGTTAAAAAACCTGCTTCCCCACTCCCTTCTCCTTTTTACTTTCCGTACAAAAAAGGAGGGGGGCGTTCATGAACTTTCGGAAGAAGATTATCTGAAAATATGCCGGACAGCGGCAAAAAGCGGCCTTATAGATCTGCTGGATCTGGAGCTTTTTACCGGTTCTTACTATGCTGCTTCCCCGGAGGCCCAAGTGTCCGGTTCCGACGCTTCAAAGTCGGCCCCGGACATTTTGAAAACCTCCCCTTTGAAATCTCTGATCTCCCTGGCCCATGAAAAAGGCTGCCACGTGATCCTTTCCAACCATGACTTCCATAAAACCCCAAAGCAGGATGAACTGCTTTACCGCCTGTCTCTGATGGACGCTATGGGCGCCGATATGGCCAAGCTGGCTGTCATGCCCCGCTGTGAAAACGACGTCCTTTCCCTTCTTGCAGTCACGCGGAAAGCTGCCGATTCCCTTCGCTGCCCGGTGATTACCATGTCCATGGGGAAACTGGGAGCCGTAAGCCGCATCAGTGGAAAACTGACCGGTTCCTGTCTAACCTTCGGAACCGCCGGGGAAGCTTCCGCCCCCGGACAGCTTCCTGCCAGAATCCTGAAACAAATCCTGGAGACCCTCTCAGTATAGCGCCAAATAAAGACATCCTTTTGTACTTACAAAACTCCGGGAAATCTGATTTCACTTTTCATATAATCATTCTTATGATAAAATAGAAAAACGAAAAATGTCTCAGGAGGGTATATGTACGAAATTTTTGATGAATATTGCTGGACAAAAGAACAAAAAACCATCACCCGCGATAAACACAAAATCAAGGGGCTTGGTAATTTTGCCCATTGGACACTGACGTCTTCCCTGCCGCCTGTCCCCATGCATTATCATTCCAACATGCTGGAAATGCACTGTATGATTAAAGGAACCCGTCAGAATCAAATTTCCAAAGATGGTAAGATCACCGACTACACCACCTCCAGCAACCAGGCATTCCTTACTTTTCCATTTGAAATCCATGGTACGGGAGAGACCCCCAGGTATCCTTGTGAGTTCTATTCCCTTCAGATTGATTTAACTGACCCCTACCATCTGTTTGGCCTGGACAAGCGATTTTCCTTCGGGCTGTATGAGCAGTTGACAAGCTTACGCCACCATCAGCTGGTTTTAGGCTCCACCCATATAGACGAACTTCGCAGCGCCTTCAATTTTGTTTCAGAAGGCACACCGGAATCCGCAATGGTGGCGGTTCAGTTCCTTACTTGTTTTTTATTCTGTCTCCGTTTTCTGACCTCTACGCAAAAAAATAAAACCATGGTCATTGACCCCCATATCAAAGCTTCCATGGACTACCTCAACAGCCATATGTCAGAGAAACTACAGCTTTCCGAACTGGCCGATATCGCCGGATATTCCCTCTCTTTTTTCAAAGTCAAGTTTAAAAAAGAAGTGGGAATCACCCCTGCGGAGTATATCAACCTTCAGAAATTTGAGGCAGCAAAAAAACTGCTGACTGAAACCAACCAGAGTATTACCGATATTGCATATTCCCTCGGATTTTCTTCCTCCGGCTATTTCAGCTCCGTTTTCCGTAAACTGGCCACCTGTACGCCCCAGGATTACCGAAGGACTTATACGCCTCAGGCAAATCTTTTTAATAATAATTAGGCTGCCTGCAAAACGATCTTGCAGACAGCCCTTGCTTTTCCCTTACAAACCGGACTTTTATACTATTACATGTTTGTAATCCAGCTCTTTCATAACATCCAGCAGTTTCTTTTCCTCTTCTGAAGTGAGATTCTCCATGGGTTTTCTCATATTGCTGGTTTTAATGATTCCTTCGTCTTTCAGGATCACCTTGTAGGCAGCAATATTATTTTTCTCACACATGATGGCGTTCAGGATATTGGTCCTGCGCTGATACTTGGTGGCTGTCTCAAAGTCCTTCTTCTGGATGGCATCCCATACGGCTGCATAGTGTTCCCGGATGATCATGGCGTTGCCGGATACTACGCCGTCGCCTCCCACGGCGCACAAAGCTTCAAATAAATGATCCGGCCCCACCAGGACGCTGAACTTCTGGTCATTTACCATCATAAACTGCTGCAGCTTTGTGAAATCAGGATAGCTGTATTTGATTCCGATTACATTGGGGCAACGCTTGGCAACGCCTTCGCAAACCGCCACATTGACGTCGTTTACCGCATTTTGTGGAATTCCATACATGTAAACCGGGAAATCTGCAGGGACGCTTTCTGCCACTGCCCCATAGAAATCGATCAGCCCCTGATCGCTCAGTTTATAAAACGCCGGTGTCACCACTCCAATTCCGTCTGCCCCGATTTCCACTGCGTGGCGGGCCAGCTCAATGGTATCTTTCAGGCTCCACGCCCCCACATGTACAAATACCGGGATACGGCCGGCCGTATGTTTCACAGTCACCTCGGCCACCAGTTTTCTTTCTTCCAAACTCAGGTACATCATCTCTCCGGTGGTACCGCAAGGGTAAAGGCACTGAAGCCCCCCCGCGATCACATGATCCACCAGGTTCTTTAAAGATTCCACATCAATGGTATCTTCGTCTGTAAGCGGCGTCACAATGGGAACTACTGTCCCGAATAATTTCTGCATCTCTCTCATCCTCCAAATTTTAAACTTTCTGGCTGCGTCTTACTGAAATAATAACGGAAACCAATACAATCAACCCATATGCCATCTTCTGTACGCCCCAGGGCAGGTTTAAAGCCACCAGGATTCCTAAAAGAATCGTAATGGTCAATGACCCTGCAACTGTTCCCAGGTAGTTTCCATTTCCTCCAAGAAGGGAGGTTCCGCCGATTGCCACGGCAGCTATGGACTGAAATTGATAAGTGTCCCCCATCGCCAGGTAATAAGAACCTACTTTTCCTACCATCAAAAGTCCCGCAAGCCCTGCTGTCAATCCGCTGATGGCATAAGAAAGCACTACGGTTCTTCCCACACGGATTCCTGAATAATTTGCGACTACGGCATTATTTCCGATGGAAAACAGCTTTCGCCCAAATTTCATCTTAAACAACATGAGAGTCACAATCACTGTGAGAAGAATCCAGATAATCACCAGCCACGGGATACCGGCCAGGGATTTCTGTCCAATATAGATCAACGGGTCAGACGCCGCCTGTCCCGGCCTTCCCTGGGTGATTCCCACCAACGCTCCCTGTAAAATAATGTTCATTCCCAGGGTCATAACGATGGCCGGCACTCTCAAATACGCAATGCAGAATCCGTTGAGGGCCCCCAGGGCAAAAGTGACAATCATCATCAGCGGAATCGCCCAAATCAGGCTTTCCGGTTTAGAGTCAATCATGTTTGTCACCATGTACGCCGCCAAAGTCATCATCCATGCAACGGAAAGGTCAATTCCCCCCGTTATGATGACAAGCGTCTGACCGATTGCCACGACTCCAATCAGGGCGGACTCCACAAAAATCGTCCTGATATGGGAAACGCTTGCAAATCCCGGCGTATAAACAGAGAAAGCTGCAAACAGAAGAAACGCAATCAAATAACAGAAAATTACCGACTGATGTTTTCTCAAAGCCCTTTTCATATCCATTATTCCGTCAGCCCCTTTCTCTCACGAAGAATTTCCGTCACTGTTGAGAACAGTACGGCAATGACCAGAAGCGCTCCCTGGAAAAGCGTCGACCAGTAGGAGGAAGCTCCTGCAAATACCAAAAGGTCTGTAATTGCCTTAAATACCAGCACACCAATGATGGTTCCGAATTGCCCTCCGATTCCACCTGTCAGCAACGTTCCGCCAATCACTGCCGCCGAAATGGCCTGATTGAAGAAACTTTCTCCCGCTGTCGGCGAACCGGTGGCTGTCACGGCTACTCTGTATAGTCCGCATAAAGCGGCAAACATCCCTGAAGCCGCATAAGCAAAAAGAGTCGTCCGCATCACATTGATTCCGTTTAAAGACGCCGCATGGGCATTGTTTCCCACTGCAAATAAGGAAATTCCGATTCTTGTTTTCTTAATCCAGATCCAAAGGAGCAGGCAGACAATGATAATGACAAGGGCCACAGAAAATGTCCCGCCAATGCGGTAAGTCAACGCCTTCACAAATCTCTGGGGCACATCTCCTCCGTCTTTTGGAAGCACCAGGTAAGCAATACCGCCGAAAATGTACCATGTGGCAAATGTGACAATAAAGGGCTGCACCTTGAACTTCTGGATTACAAACCCATTGAACATACCGATGATCGTGCCGATCAATATGGTCAAAAGGCTGATAAAGATCATGGAGAAAATATTATCCCTCATATAGACTGCGGCAAAGCTGCTGGAAATACTGATGATTCCCGCGATGGAAAGGTCAATTCCCCCAGTCAGCAGCACGAAGGTTTCACCAATGGCCGCAAACATCAGCGTAATGGCCGACTCTGCCTTCAGGCTGATCCAGGACATCGACAGGACATTTGGCTGCAGCATAAAGGTAATCAGTTCCACCACGATAAACAAAATTACAGACACTTTCGCCGGAGATTTCCAGAATCCCATCTCTTTAATTTTCTTCATCATTCTCCTCCTTTGACACAGCTTCTTCACCAACGGAGAGACGAATAATATTTTCCCTGGTGGACATTTCTCCATCCAGCCTTCCGGCAATCATGCCGTTATTCATGACAACCACACTGTTGCACACATTCACAAGCTCTTCTGAATCTGTCGAATAAAACAGAATTGCCTTTCCTTCTTTCGCATACTGCTTTGTCATGTTAAACATCTCTTTTTTGGTTCCCACGTCAACGCCGCGGGTAATGTCATACATCAGGATAATGTCCGGCTCCATTGCCAGCGATTTTGCCAGAACCACTTTCTGCTGGTTCCCGCCGCTCAATGTGCCAACCAATGTTTCCGGTGACTCTGCCTTGATGGCTAACGCCTTCATACTCCGCCCGACAATTTCACTCTCCTTTGCCTTGGACAAAAACAGTCCGTTACAGATTTTATCCAGGCTTGCAAGCACAATATTTTCCCGGACACTCTGCTTGAGTACTGCACCCTGTAATCCCCTCTCCTCAGGAATCAGCGCTATGCCCTGTTTCATGGCAGTGGCCGTATGGTTCATACGGATCTCTTTGTCCTTCACCGTGATCTCCCCGTTGTAAGGCAGAAGTCCAAAGAGACACTTGAATAATTCCGATTGTCCCTGTCCGGCCAGCCCTCCCACTCCCAAAATCTCTCCTGCACGGAGATTCAGGTTCACGTTTTTAAGCGAGTGTCCGCTGCACACGTTCTTTAAGGACACCAGTATTTCCTCTTCCCGCACAAAATTTTCTTTCTGCGGGTAATATCCTCCAATCTCCCTTCCAAGCATCAATGACACCAACTGATCCGAATCGGCCTCCTCAATCTTCAAATCCGCCACATCCGTCCCTGCCCGGTACACGATCACCCGGCTGCATAAAGACCGGATTTCATCCAGCCTGTGGGATATGAAGATAATGACCTTCCCCTCTTTTGCCAGACGTCTGATAATATTCATCAGCCATTTCGCATTTTTATCGGAAAGGGCTGACGTCGCCTCGTCAAAAACAATGATATCCCCGTCCCTGTTTAACGCTTTTAAAATTTCCAGAACCTGTTTTTGCGCCAGGGACAATTCTTTTACTTTCATCCTGGGGTCCAGATCGTCCGCCTCGTATTTTTTAAACAGCTCTTTTGTCTTTTCTTCCAGCTTCTGATAATTTACTCTGCGAAGCGGATCTACCTGATAAAAACCCAAAAACATATTTTCCGCGATCGTCAGCTCCGGAACAAGAGAAAGCTCCTGGTACACAGCGCAGATTTTCTGCTCAATCGCGTCCCTGGTACTGTGGATTTCCAGTTTCTTTCCCTCAAAAAAGATTTCCCCCGAATCCGGCTTATGCTCCCCGCACAGAACCTTAATCAAAGTACTTTTCCCTGCGCCGTTTTCTCCGAGAAGGGCTACGATATCCCCTCTGTCTGCATTAAAATTGGCATTGTCCAGCGCTTTCACACCGGGAAAGGATTTACAAATATTTCTCATTTCAAAATCAGGCATATCGTTACCTCTCACAAAATCCGGCAAAACATCCCTCCGAAGCACTTTGCCGGACGCTCCGTAAGAAAGGGGCTGTATTTGTGTACAGCCCCTCGTTGTCAACAGTTCAAACTTATTCTCCGGTAATTACTTCCAGGGGGATATCAATACCGAAATTGCTTCCCACTGCCGGGTAAATCAGTTCATCCGGCTGGTCATTAAAGAAGTTCTTTCCTTCTTCAGCAAGCTCGATCTTGACATCAGAGTACTCACCCATGTCATAATCCACAGATGTTGCCACAAATGCCACATCCAGTACTGTCTCTTCCGGCATTTCTTCGCCGTCAAGGATACGGATTGCATAGTTCAGGGCGTCTGCGCTGAGACCTACATAATAAACATCAATGATACCTTCCGCGTTATTCTCAAGGAGGGCTTTCATGTTGCCGTTGTAACCGCCGCCGCAGCTTACAGGGATATCAAGCCCTGCCTTCTTGAAAGCATTGATTACGGAACCGCAGTAACCCTGTGTGGTAACCGCATCAATATCGGGGTTTGCTGCGATTACGCTTGCCAGAGCCTGCTCGCCTTCGGAGAGGCCATAGTTGCTCTGATAATCGGATACGATATTGATTCCGGGATAAGTTTCAAACATCTCTTTGGAAGCATTATATTCAAGCTCTGCCTCTGCTGCGCCCTGAAGTCCCTGGTCAAGAACCACATTGCCTTCTCCGCCGATGGCCTCTGCCATCCATTTTGCTAAAATGCTGTAGTTTCTTGCACCGTCGAAACGGATATGCCAGCACTTGTCTGTGGATACGGATGCAGGCTGGTCAAATACTACCACGGTGATACCTGCGTCACATGCACGCTGGATGGCCTGGTTAACGCCTGTTTCAGAAGCCGGATCCACAAGGATTGCATCGTATCCCTGCTGTACCAATGCATCGATGGACGCGGACTGGGATTCTGCATCATTTTCACAGTTTACGATGGTCAGCTCACATCTGCTGGCGTAGGGTTCCTGTGTTGCCACATATTCCACAACGCGCTCCATCTGCTGTCTCCAGTCATTTCCCATAAAGGAATTGCTCAAAGCAATCTTATACTTGGTTCCGGTGGGATTGATCTTTTCCGTCTCTGTCTTTCCCTCGGCATTTCCCTCTTCTGCCTTCGTCTCTGCTGCCTGAGTTCCTGCCTCTGTTGCTTTTTCCGTTTCCTTTGTGTCCTCCTTCGCTGCCTCTGTTGCCTTTTCCGTTTCCTTTGCCGGCGCGGTAGTCGTATCTGTCTTGGAATCTCCACCACATGCCACAAGGGAAAGAGTCAAAGCAAGCGTCAACAAAATGCCTACTACTTTCTTTTTCATGTTTTTCCTCCTTTAATAATATACTTTTATCTGGTAAGCTTTTCAGCCAATACCCATATCAAGGCCCCACGGGAAACGGTTCAGCTCCACTGCCCCGTTACCGGTCACATGGAGCATACGCTCCAGCCTCACTCCGGTTTTCCCTGCTTTCCCGGTATACATCTGCGGCTCAATACACACCACCATATTTTCTTCCAGGACGGAGTCGTCCACATAGGTGAACCTGGGCTTTTCATTTACGTTGCAGCCAATCTGATGGCCCTGGTAACTACAGAATGTCAGTCCATGTTTTTTATACTGCTCTTCCATAATCCTGTTGACTTCGTTAAACTTCACACCGGGGCGGATGGCGTCAAACCCCGCCTCATATGCATCCCGTACCGCCCGGAAATACCGTATCTGTTCTTCATCCGGCTCCTTCCAGAAAACAACAGAATTGGAACAATCTCCCCAATACCCGTTTACTTTGGGGCTGATGTCCATAATGGCAATATCACCCTTTTCCACCTTTCTGGTGGTGGGGCCCAGAGGGTAATCGCTCAGTCCCGTCCTCGCCCCTGTCACCAGTTCCCCCACAAAAGGAACCGGGCAGCCTACGGCCAAAGACGCCGCCTTCTGTACTTCATACCAGATATCAAGCTCCGTATAATCCCCTTCTGTTTTGGAGATCTCATAAAGCCTGATCTGCGCCGCATCCGCTGCCCTTGCCGCTTCTTTTAATCCCCGGATATCTTCCAGTGTTTTTATGTAACGGCTGTCTTTTATAATCTGTGAAACATTCTCAAACGAACATGCCGGAAATACTTTTTTGATCTGTTCCGCCACTGCCAGCGTCGTATCGTTTGGCTCAATTCCGACAATGGGTTTTTCTTTCCCGTCTCCTGCTTTTTCAAGGGTTTTTTGCAGAGCCTCTGCGAAGTTTGTATCCGGGTCATTCTCCTCCAGGTGGGTAAAGGAGCGATAAAACTCCCCATCCATAATCCCTGTGCGCAAAACCATATTCCGGTACAGGTCGGAAGCCACCAGGAATATCTCTTCTTCTGCCGCGCTGACCACTGCGGCCGCCATTGGCAGGCCGTTTGACACATCCCCCATCCATCCCGCATTGGCAGGCATATCAAATCCGCTTACATACCGGATATTGGAAGCGTTTGTCAAAACTGCAAGATCCATTCCTTTTTCTTTCATCCTGCTTACTACTTTTTGTAATGATGATTGTTCTTTCATTTCTGTTTCCCTCTCATCTGATCTGTCTGCGGCAAACCTGGCAGACATATTTATTTGTTCACCCAGAATTTCGGTTCTTTTCCATCCAGCGTGTCAATCACATTTTGTGCGGCCACCATGCTGACCTTATGGTATGCCTGTTTTGTTTCCGCTCCCGTATGGGGTGTCAGTATCACATTTTCACATTGAAGAATTGGTGAATCAGCCGGAAGCGGTTCCTCTTCAAAAGCATCTAACGCCGCCCCTGCAATTTTCCCTGACCGGATAGCTGCTGCCAGCGCGGGAAGATCCACCAGCGCGCCCCTGGCCGCATTGATCAAAAACGCCCCGTCCTTCATGCGTTTAAAAGCTTCTTCACCAAACAGGTGGTAGTTGGCTTCCACCGCCGGTGCATGAAGGCTGATGATATCACAGGTTTCTATGATTTCATCCTGGCTTACCATCGTGACCCCCAGCTCTTTTGCTGCTTTTTCATTGGGGTATAAGTCATAGGCTTTCACCTTTACATCAAAGACAGACAGTTTTTTCGCCACCATCCTGGCGATTGCCCCAAATCCCAAAAGCCCCACGGTCTTTCCTTCCATCTCTTCACCGATATAACGGGGCCACGTGCTTTTTTCCATGGCTTTATGTAACGGAATCATCCCCCGAAGTACGCCGACGATAAAGCCTATGGTCAGCTCTGCCACCGCATTGGAATTCTGTCCGGGACAATTACATGCCTTTACGCCATATTCCGACGCATCCTTTAAGTTGATATTGTCCACGCCCACCCCGAACTTACAGACACATTTTAACTTCGGCGCATGGGCAAAAACCCTTTTGTCATAGACATCCATACCAATAATAGCCGCATCAACATCCGGAAGAATCTGAATCAATTCCTCGCAGCTGTAAGACGGAAATGAACGGGTCGCATCAAAAATCACTTCATGCCCATGTTCCTCCAACAATTTCCACGCTTCTTTACACAACGTATCAAAATGTGAGGCAGATACCAATACCTTTCCCATAATTCAGTTTCCTTCTTTCTACTCTATTGATTTGCAAATATTTTATCTCATATTTCCATAATTTTCTTCTGTTTTGATTTGGAATATTTTTTTCATACTTTTTGTCGAAAAAATATTGAGGACGATTTTAATAGTTTTCAAACATCATGCCTTATTACTACCGGATAGATATCTTAGCGTACGATAGGTATCTTGACTTTTCTGTCACCTATATGTTACTCTTTTTGTACAGAGGCGGAAGGGGGCACAAAAATGAATTCAGGTGTCAGTTATTCTATGTTTTATGAGATACTACTGAACTTAAGAGAATACTTCCATAGTTATGGAAGAATAGACGATTCAAATGCAAAATTAGATGAAATTATCAAACTGATTTCCATTAGTTATTCTCTTGCGAAAAGAGGCGAAAAATTTGGATTAGAATATGTAAGGAGGGTATCTGAATCAGAGACCGGAAACATAAGAAACATTGCGTCCGGTTTGATTAAAGTCTTTGAAAATGAAATCCGGGAACCTGCATTTCATAACGAAGATGGCACAAATATCTTTGGGGCTAAGCCGTCGTTGAACATTCAGCCAACAGAAAATGAATTTGCTGAAAAGTTGGTAAGTGAAATAGAAAAAATAGATTTCATATATTTGCTGAAAACCCACAGGTATTCGGATTTTGATATTATCAACGAATGTTTTGGCCATTTTGTCAGAGAAAACTTCAGGAATAACAAAGAAGATGCGCAGTATATGACGCCTTATGAAATTTCAGAACCTATATTAGATATCATTTTCAGCGATATGGAAAGAGATGGATACCTGGAAGGGGACGCATTAAACCACTTTACAATTATGGACCCAACCTGTGGGGTAGGAACTCTTTTGATTGAAAGTTCCAATCATTTTACGAGGTATATTGAGCATACCATCGGCAACCAGGATAAAAAAAATGATATCATCTCTCATTTCAGGAAACACGGAATGATCGGTCAGGATAAAGTTAACAGAATGGTCCGGCTGTCTAAAATTAATGCTCTGCTGTTAGGCTGCAATATCTCAAACATAAACAATGGAAACAGTATTGTTGGAAAAAGTTTCATTGATCATTATAAACATAAAGTTGACTTCATATTTACTAACCCTCCTTTTGGTGCGGAATATTCCATAGGCGATTTAAATATAAATGATTATCCAATTTTAAACAACTTACAATTAAATATAAACAATGTCGCTTCTGAATTATTAATGTTGGATAAATGTATCTCATTATTAAAAAATAACGGATACTTAGCAATCGTCCTTCCCGATTCCGTTTTTGCAGCAAAGGGATTAAATTCGTTATATCGTGATCAAATATTAAAAAATATATTAGTAAAAGGCGTTGTTGAATTGCCGGCAGTCACTTTTGCCCAGGCTGGCACAAGGACTAACACTTGTATTTTGTATATCCAAAAAAAGCAAAATGAAAATGGCTGTAAAATGTTCATGGCTGAATGTAAAGATTTAGGATATATTGTCAAAGAAAAAATGGGGGTTCCTGTAAAAATTGCAAAAGGAACCAACCAAATGCTCGATATTGCAAAATGTTTAACTATCGGCAGACGCAAAGAAAAAATATTATCGGAGATACCATCTGTAACACAAATAGAATATAAAGATCTGACTGAGAACATATTGAAGCCAAGTTTTTACGCTGCCGATAGATATATGACAGTGAACAGCCTGACATGCCTACTTGCCGAAGGATATCAGATCATGAAATTATCCGATATTGCAGAGTTTGTCACAACCTCAAGAAAAGGTTATATGGTGGCAGAAAATATTAAGCATATCAGCGTTTTACATATTAATACCGACTGTACGATAAATTTTAATGAAGTTCAAAAGTTTTCTCCTATTTCCAAGGGGAGAAGCTGTGAAGAGGGGGATCTTATTTTTTCAAAAATAAATCCACGAATTCCACGAATGGCGGTTATTCCATCCAAAAATTATAAATTAGTCTGTTCCAACGAATTTGAGATAATCAGGCCAAAAGGAAGTATAGATGCATATACTCTGTGCTTTTTACTACGGACTGATCATGTAAAAATCCAGATACAAAGCATGACATCAGGAACCTCCTCCTCCCATAGCCGTATCAAGAGAGAACAGCTTAGCGAAATTTTGATTCCTGTTCCAGTCAAAAAGCGTCAAATTGAAAAATTAGCCAAAATGGGAGAGACGTTAAAGTCTGCGATTAACAAGATATATGAATCTGAAACTATTATTGATACACAGCTAGATGTGTTGGAGCACGTATTTAAAGCAGAAGCGAACTTTTAAAAAACAAGGATTTCCACCTGGCCATCAATTACCTCAGCCTTAAAAATCAATTCAGAACCTGGAGTATCTTCCAGTGGAATATGTAATTTACTAAATCCATTAACCCGTCCGGTTCCATGGCGGGCGTAGTTTTCCTCTGTTCCGGAATTAGGTGGAAAAAGTTGGAAATTAACACTTGGTTTTCCGGTTGTATCAGCAAATTTGGGATACCCCAATTTATCCATCCACTCAATATAACGTGTTCTGAGAATTGTGTGTTCATGGATATTGACTTTCCATATACGGATGCGATAATTATGGCTAACATTGTAGTCAATCGATAACAAATAAATAGCTTTATAGTTTAAAAAGCGTTCCATGATCTCCATAGTGTTGGCCGTAAAATTCCACCTGGGCCTGGTCTCCCCTTTTTTATCCAATGAATCCAGGAAATTGGCGCTTTTTACTTCAGAACTGTCACATAAGTCATCGCCTTTCCCTCTCATACCTTGGCCAGCAATCTGCGTTTGGAGAGATACTAAATGTTGCGCAATATAGCCAGTATCTATCATAGAGGATTGTGCGGTGATCATACTCCAATGAGTTAATAACTGGCGCTGTTTAACAATTTGTTCCTCTATAAGGACTTTTGCCAAATACATTCTTTGTCCTTTTGATAAAAGCTTTAAAGCATACGTAGACAGAGCGACCCGATCCGGGACAGTCATGGCCTCCATCTCCATCGAAGAAGTAATCTCTATAAGCCGAACATGAAATGTCTCCGGGCTTAGTTTTGATGTGATCGCCTTTTCAAATAATTCATAGTATTTTTTAATATGTTTGTTCACTCTTCACCTTTCTTTCTGGTGGCGCTACAAATAATTTTTTCCACAATCCCCGCAATCTCCTCTGCGATTTCCTCGGGGCTTCGCCCGTCGGTGGCCACCGTGACATCGGCCGCCGCTTCATAAGCCGCCCGCCGCCTTTCCATCAACTCTGTGATATGGGCCACCGTCACTTCCCCTCCAAGGGCCGGCCTCGACTTCCCATCCCCCACACGCTTAAGAACCGTCTCCGGCCTGGCAGTCAAAAGCACGATCATCCCGTTTTTCTTTAGCGCCTCCACATTTTCCGGCCGAAGCACGGCGCCACCGCCGCAGGAAAGCACTTTACCATCGTTGCTCCCGAGTTCTTTGATGGCTTCCGTCTCCATATCCCGAAACGCCTGCTCTCCGTCCTTTTCAAAAATCTCAGGGATAGGCCGCCCGTCCTTTTCCACAATCCACCGGTCCACATCCACTTCCTCCCCATGGAGCCGTTTGCCTAAGTACCGGGAAACTGTTGTTTTTCCCACTCCCATAAAACCAATCAATGCCACATTCACAGCTTTGCCATCTCCCTGTATTCCTGCTTCCACTCAGTTACAAGCGTCTGGATTCCGGCTCTTTTGCGGACAGAGTCCTTCTCCCAGAATTCTCCGATCACTTTCGCCTTCCCGGAATATTTTAAATGCTTACAGAGGGTTTCATACTCCTCCTGCCATTTATACTGCTGCTCCGCCGGGACAGCCAGCATCATGGCCTCCGGCAGTTCCACGCTTTCATCCATCTGGCAAAGCATAAAAATCTCCTTGAGGATTTCTTCCTTTTCCAGATGCTCATAGGCCCTTTCAAAACATTCCAGCGCCCGCTCCGACTCAAAAAGCCCTGCGCAGGCCACGCCTTTATTGTGGTAAAGGGCGCCCATAAATTCCCTTGTCATCCCCTGGTCCTTCTCTCCCCCGGCGATGCTGTCATAAAGCTGGATGGCCGCCGCGTATTTCCGCTTCTGAAGCAGGTAATCCGCTTTTTTCTTTGCCCGCTCCGAAGGCCTTGCACGGCGCATCCACTCAAGCTGAGCCTTAAAACCTCCCAGCTCCGCCTCACTGTAATAATGAATATCCTGAAGAATCATATAAAGAATCTGCGCCATATCCGACCGGTCCGCAATCCATTTGCGAATTTTTTCTTCCAGCTTCACCATACCAAGCTCCGTTCGGATAAAGTAAAGCAGATGCTCATTGATAAAATCCGGCTCCAGCAAAAATACATAATTATAAATAAAGTAACAAAGCTCCTCGCCGGAATGGAGAGAAATCCCCAGCTCTGCCACAGGATAAGGGTTTTTCACCTTCCTGCCGCTACATAATATTAGTCCACTCATAATTTCCTCTTTTATCTTGAACTGTCTCCTGAATTTTCATCTACTGCCACAACCGGCCTTCTCCCGAAATTTGTAGCAGCTTTACAGAAGTCTATATCTGAAAATCCTGCCTGATCATCTGGTCCGTACCAGGGAAGAATTCCCCAAACCCCCTGTCAAAGACCCATATACTGACCTGGGACTCACTGGAAAACGCCGCAATGACTTCCACCCTGGTGGTCTTATTGGGCCTGGCCGGAAACTCATCCAGCGAAATGGCAAGCTTCGTCTGCCGGCCGTTTCCCACTGGCGTCACCATAAATTCCAACAGATTCGTATTGTCCAGGATAAAAGAAGCTGACGCCCGCGCCTCATACCAGTCGCTCCCCGCCGAAGCCAATACCAGCTGCCTCTCCCGCCCTTCATGGTTCACCTGCATACTGATGGTAGAAGAAAGGCGGCCTTCACAGAGACATACATAAGGATAAGACGTCGTCTCCTGGACAGAATCACACGCCATATATGCCGCTCCCTTGGCAAAAAGCCCCGGCCCCGCAAAGGCCCTGCGTTTGTTGCAGACAAACCGCAGAAACCCGGAAGCCCACTGGCCATCCTCAAACCCTTTTCCTGTCAAAAATACGGAAGTGACAATTTTTTTCTGTAAAAGCCGCTCCGCACAAGAAGTAAGAATCGTGTCCCCCAGCTTTTTCCCGGCTCCTGTTTCCAAAATTTCCAGACTGAAGCCCTCTTCCAGCTCCTCATGCTTCACTTCCACCACCTGCGGCTTCCTGCCACGGATCACATTCAGTTCATAATAATGAAGCCCCGTCTCCGACAAGTCAAATAGACATGACTGGTTAATCCACAGGTCCCTCTTCTGGCTGATCACATAAAACAGATAAGCTTCCGCGTGATTTGCCATATGAACCCGGTCCCTGGGAATCCCCATGGCCTCTGTCACCTGCAGCATAATATCCATCAAAAGACTGCTTTTATTCTGAAAAGTGAAAACCACCGCCCCGATTTCCCGGGCCCCCAAACGGGTAATGGGGATCTCCAACATCTGCCGGACAAAAATCTGAAGCAGGTCGCCAGCCGTATACTTGACGCCCTCAATAGTGGCTGTCCCCCCTTTTCCAGCCAGCTTCACCAGCTTGTCAACCATAGTGCCCCTGCCATAGAGAGCACAACGGTATGCCTCCTCTCCAATGAACCAGGAATCTGTCCCCTTCTCTTTACAGATCACCGTTGGCACCATGCAGGACTTTTCCTCATCGGTCAGGCCGATATTTTCCACATCAAGGGCCTGGGGATTATAATAACTGATCTGGCTGTAATCATCACATATGTCGATTCCCAATACTAGCTCCTGCATTTCTTCACCTCGAACTTACAAATATTCAAACAGCCTTTCTGTCAACTCATCACGGATAGCATAAGCTTCCATCCGCTGCCGCAGCGTATCATCTTCAAACGCCTGCACCCGCAAAATCCCGTCAAGCCTCCCAATGCGGCTTTCAGGAGGGGTATTTCCGTCCCCACTGTAAGCGGCCCTGCCTGCCTCCACCGGTTCGTTACCCCCATCATAAATTTCATATTCCATGATTTCCCCATAGAATAAAGACACCATTTTGACAAAATGCCCGTCAAACATATGGGGCATGGTTTCCACTACCACATCACCGCCGTCAGGCAGCAGCCTCTGGTGAATCCAGATGCTCTGATTTTTCTTTCCCCGGTACTCAATCACCGTTTTCCCCATCAAATCCCGGGGAAGCCGGATAAAACGGGCCAGATGCTTATAGTACCCAAATACGATTTTCTTAGAAAACAGCTCGTCAATGATATGCTGGCAAAGCTCCGCCTGCTTCTCTGTCAAATTCTCCGCCATACTGTAATATTTTGTCAGCGCCAGCATACAAATCTCAGGCAGTCCGCTCCTCACCTCATACTGCTCCGCCTGCACCTCGATATAACCGATCACATCCCGGTCAAAAGGCTCGCTTTCATCGAAATAGCGGCTGCTCTTTACCACCAGATACGCCCTCACCAGGCTTTCATCCACGGATTTTCCTTCTATATAATACCGGAATATCCGATCCAGGTGGCTGCTGCCCCCGTCGAAAAGCATCTGGGCCAAAAGGCGCTCCGGCATATCGTAAAGAGGAACCTTCGCAGAGGCGGCCGCCGACAAAATCCTGTACATAATACCTGCCAGTCCATTGTAATGGTAACACAAATATTCCACCACTACGCCGTCATACCGGCCTCCCGCAAAACAGTAATTGGCCATTTCCAGAAGGACGCTGTCCTTTTCAAAATGGCGCTTTAAAATCATTTTGGCAGTCATTTTAAAGACCCGGCTGATATTTACCTTCCGATACCCATAACGAACCGCCATTTTATAAGCTTCCTCATAAAAGTCTTTCGTAATCAAAGTTTCCATCACTTTAACCCGGTCTTCACCGGAAAGAAACTTTTTGTCGAGAGCCAGCAGATATTCGTCGCACTCATCGGATTCTTCCCGTTTATAATAATAGGTAACAATCTCCGACACCAGCTTTCTGCGGTAAAGTTCGCTGATCTTTTCCTCCTGGGAAATATCTTTGAGCACTTCAATATCTTCCGCCTCATAAAATTTCCGTTCCAAAACTTTCTGGCATTTTAACAGCCGCAGCATCTCATGGGCCGGATACAGCTCCTGGGTACGGGCGCAAAGCTCTGTACTTTCCATCATATCTTCCATGGCGTAAGGTACGCCGCAGTAACGGTTTCCATAATCGTCCTGAAACAGTACGTAAGCATTTTTCAAATACACAGGGATATAAGCGCGTCCCCTCTGCAACGGCACGGGGGGTGTTTCCCCCTGCATCTCTTCATAACAGACTACCGCCTGGCACATTTTATCATTTGTACAGCGGATTTCTTTTGCATAAAGGAGCTTTGGAAGAACACGGGCAATCTTTTCATCCACCATTTCCGGGAAAATCATTTCCCGGTAAATTTTGGCCAGATCTCCGTTCATATGGCTCTGAAAAAGCTGTTCCACCGCAAAATTCTCAATCTGCCCTTCATAGGCCCGGTAAACCTCTTCGTCCTCCTTCATGAATCTCAGGACGTTCAGATAAAGCACTGCGCGCGCCCTGTAATCCAGCGTATGATTATAAGAAAAATATAAAAGAATAATACGGGGCAGCGCCCCTGCAAAATCCTCCGGCAGGGCATATAAATAATATTCATACAGCCGGGTCAGATGGATATCCTCCTCCACCCCTCTCTCATACCAGGAAAACGCCTCCCTGGTGCGGCAGTTCCCACGAATCAGCAGGGCACACACCGCCGTCAGGGCTTCTTTTGAAGGAAACTCTTCGTACAGCTTTTTTAAAAGCCGCAGATAAAGCCCCCGGGCCGCCTTCACCTGAAGAGCCTGGAGGGCCGCCAGCCTGGCCACATCTTCCGTAACCATATGATAGCGGCAGCCAAACCAAAGGCTCTGAATCTCAAAATCCTCCATCACACGGAGAAGTTCAGGGCTTTTCGTAAGAATCCTGCACACGGCCAGATAGAGATAAGGGCTTCTGCACCCGTTCCGGTAATGGCTTTTCAACCTGGAAAGGGCCAGGCTGTCGTTTTCCAAAAGCTCATCATCCATCTGCATCAACACATAAAATACCAAATCCAAAGCAGTGCCATCCTCATAGTACCGCCTCAGAAGCTTCACCAAAGTCTGTCTCTGGGTCGCCTCCCCGCTTTCTTTTGCCCTGAGATATGTATAATAACAGTAGGAAGCGATGTCCTGGTCTCTGTTGTCTAAAATCTCCTCCCGCACCTGCGCAAGGATTTCGCGGGCCTGCTCTCCCTTCTCCTGGAGCAGAAAAACATCAGCCTGGTAAAGACGGATCCGCAGAGGATCCTGCGCCGTCGAATGTGCCCTGGAAAGGGCCGTCTGCATGCTGTTCAGCAAAAAATTCCGCTCATATTCCCCTGTCTCCTGTTTCAGATAAAGAGAAACGAAATTTCCGAAGTCACGCTTCCAGGAAAGTCCGTCGGCCCACAGCCTGTTGGAGCGCAGCGTCACCGATACGGGAACCATTTCCTCCCCATAAATACCTCTGATAAAAATTCTCCCATAATTTTTACCGGCATGAAGTTCATTTACATCCACAATATAGGCCACCTTACAGGTTTCACCGTCAAAATCCCGGTCTGTCACCACCTTCCGCTCCAGCTTAAGCCATGAGCTATCTTCGGATGTAAGCTCCAGCCTCATATATCCCCAGGTATTCCTCACTATCGTAATTGTATCGGAAACAGGCTCATCGGGTATAATATATTCCTTTTTCTTCTCCTTTACGGAAAACCGGACAGGCTCTTTTATCCCTGTCCCCACCAGGAATTCTTCCAAGCTATTTTGGCGGTTTCCCCGTCCCCACAGCCCGTCATAAAGAGTCCGCACACTGGGCGCCTGCATAAAAGGGCACTTTGCAAAATCAGAGGACTCAAAAAACCGGAGGGCCTCCTCTTCATCTGCCCTCACCAGTCCGGCAAATTCTTCCAGAGTCTCAATCTGCTGTCCTTCCGGGTCAGTCATACATACATGAAAACAATAAGGAATCCGAAACTCTCCCCCGCTGCATACGATCTGAAATTCACCTGTAATATCCTCATCTGCATAAGAGGCATCAACCTCATAGATCACACGGCAGTCTTTTCCCACAAAATTGTCGCTGAACAGACTCACCCTGTAATTGGTCGAATACACAAGTCCCTTCACCGTTTTCCCCTGCTCGCAGACAATGCGGAACTCATCCCTCATTTTGTCATCAAAAATCACCGATGTCTCAATACCTGTCGTTGAAAAAGACACCTGCGTCTCATCGTAATCCATCAGACCCTTTGCCAAACGGTTGATTCTTTCTTTCATTTCCTCTGTGTCACCTGCCTTTACCCCTGTATTCTATCATAAAAAGACAGGCTTCGCACTAGAAAACCGTTTTTTTGACGAAAAACTTAAAATTCTGCACCACTGCCGGCCTGAAATATGGTATAATATCGCATAGTTTTTCTTTTGGAGGTGTTTCATGGAATATCAAACCACGCCCGGCCGTGCAGGACAATTCACTGCCATCATGGAGGAAATGACTGCATGGTTCAGCTATGCCACCCATCGTGTAAATCATTTTTTAAAGGTTTGGGCTTATGCCCGCCATCTGGGACTTTCCGAAGGCCTTTCGGAAGAAATGCAGTTTCTTTTAGAAGTGGCTGCCTTGATGCATGATATCGGCATCAGGCCCAGTGAAGAAAAATATCATTCTGCTGCCGGGAAATACCAGGAGACAGAAGGGCCCATTGTGGCTCGCCCTATCCTGGAGCGCCACGGCTTTACACCGGAACAGACCGAACGCATCTGTTATCTTATCGCCCACCACCATACTTATGAAAATATGGACGGCCCGGACTACCAGATTCTGGTGGAAGCAGATTTCCTTGTGAATCTTTTTGAGGAAGGCCACACCAGACATTCCATCGAAAGTGTCCGCGAAAAAATTTTCCGCACTGCTTCCGGTTTAAAATGTCTGGATACCCTGTACCTTGGCCCCGGCGGTCAAATCCCGGCCGAAAAGGATTAATCCGTCACATGCTTTCCATCCCGTTTCATCCGCACAGCTTCATAATCACATATCCCGCCAGCATGAGCCCGGCGGCCGGAGGGACAAAAGCGACGCTGCCCGGCACGGGACGTCCGTTTTTGTCCTCCCCGTGTTTTGCTTCTTCTGCAAAAGAAACGGGTGCTTCTTTAGAATAAAGGACCGTCAATCCTTCCACGTCTCTTTTTTTCAGCTCCCGGCGCATAACCCGGCAGAGGGGACAGACGCTGGTTTCATAAATATCTGCAATTTCAAAGGCAGACGGGTTCAGCTTGTTTCCCGTCCCCATGCAACTGATGATGGGGATTTTCTGCTCTTTGGCAAAAACGGCCAACGCCACTTTTGCAGAAACCGTATCTATGGCATCCACCACAAAATCCGGCCTTTCTTCAAAAAATCCCGCAACATTTTCCGGAAGTGCAAACTCCTCATAAAGCCGTACCCTGGCCTGTGGATTAATATCCAGGATTTTTTCTTTCATCACACGGGTTTTATGGCGCCCAATGGTACTTTGAAGAGCGATGCTCTGCCTGTTAATATTGGAAACCGACACCACATCATGGTCGACCAAACTTAAACGCCCCACCCCGCTTCTGGCCAGGGCCTCTATGCAGTGGGAACCTACGCCGCCGATACCGAACACCATAACATGGCTGTCTTTTAACCGCTCCATCGCTGTCTGCCCAAGCAGACGCCTTGTCCTTGAAAACTCATACTCCATCTTAATCCGCCTTATCTCCTTTTTTCCCCTTTCCCAGAAAGAAAATTCCAATGAGAATAACCACAGGGAAAATCACTGCTGACAGCAGGCCGCTCTTTAAACCTCCCCCGGCCCTCTCCGCAATCATCCCCACCAGGGTAGGCCCTGAAGAACAACCCACATCTCCGGCCAGGGCCATGAGGGCAAACATGGCGGTCCCTCCTCCGGGAAGCGCTGCGGAAGCCATACTGAAGGTTCCCGGCCAAAAGATTCCAATGGAAAAACCGCACAGGGCACAGCCCAAAAGTCCCAGGGCCGGGATTTTTGCACAGGCCGCTGTCACATAACACCCGATACACAAAACTGCGCTTCCTGCCATAAACCATTTCAGAGAAATCTTCTCACTGAATTTCCCATAAAGAGTCCGCGCTGTTCCCATAAAAACGGCAAATGCACAAGGCCCCGCCAAATCTCCCACGGCTTTCGGCACGTGAAGCGCCGACTCAGTAAAGGCCGACGCCCACTGGCTCATGGCCATCTCCGACGCCCCTGCACAGACCATCAAAAGAACCAGAAGCCAAAAAGTCTTCTGTTTGACCAGTTTTCCAAAAGACAGCTTTTCATGGCCCCCCAGGACAGGGTAGATGGGGACAAGCAGAAAATAAACGGCATTTACCAGTGGAATCATCGCCAAGGCAAACGCCAATATCCTCCAGTTTTCAATCCCAAACAATTTAAAAAATACCGTGGCAATGATCACCAGAAGCACATGGCCCCAGCAGTAAAACGAATGAAGCAGGCTCATGGCCGCCTCTTTCTTGGTGGTGGGGCATGCTTCCACGATGGGGCTTAAAAGTACCTCTATAATCCCTCCGCCTATGGCATAAAGCGCCACCGCCATTAAAAGCCCTACATAAGAATCCCCAAAAATCTCCGGGAAGACCGCCAGACCCAAAAGTCCGCCGGCCGCCAGGATATGGGCTGCCACAATGGACGCGCGGTATCCGATCTTGTCCACAAAGGCTGCCGAAAAAACATCCACCAAAAGCTGAATGAGAAAATTCACCGTCGTAAGCAGCGTAATTTTCTCCAATGTCAACCCAAAACTGCCTGCAAATGTCAAAAATAAAAGCGGGGCGAAATTATTCACAATGGCCTGGGTCATGTAGCCGATATAAGCTGCATAAATCGTATGTCCGTAGTTTCCTTTTATCTTTTCAATCATATTTCATTCCCCCGTTTTCCTCTCCGGCACATGGCCCTTCGGAGCCGTATTTCTCTCATCCTACCACGAACAGGCGGATTTTTCCAGCGGATATTTTCCCGCCTTCTTTTTCATTGACCAGCCCGGGATTTCGTGCTATGCTGTTTATAATAAAAACTAAAAAAGGAGAATAAGCTATGTTATACGGTATTTACAATGCATACTGGACCCATGAGTGGTCTGCAAACTATGAGTATTATATTCCCAAAGTAAAGAAGCTGGGCTTTGATGTATTGGAGATTTCCTGTGCGGCATTGACAAGGGATTATGCCACAGATGAGAAAATCCGTGACCTCAAAAAATGTGCCGATGACAACGGCATTATTTTAACAGCGGGATACGGTCCCACAAAGGAACAAAACTTATGCTCTCCTGACGAAGAAGTTGTAAAAAAGGCCATGGCCTTCTTTGAAATGATACTGCCGAAACTGCAGATGATGGATATCAAGGTACTTGGCGGCGGGTTATATTCCTACTGGCCCCTGGATCCCACTATGCCCATGGACAAAGAAAAAGATACGGAACGCGCCATTAAAAATATGAGAAAGCTGTCCAAGGTCGCTGAGGACTGCGATGTAACACTGGGCATGGAAGTACTGAACCGTTATGAAGGTTATATGATGAATACTTGTGAAGAGGCATTGCAGTTTATCGATGCCGTAGGCAGTTCCCATGTAAAGGTGATGCTGGATACCTTCCATATGAATATTGAAGAGGACAATATGGCTGCCGCCATCCGCCTGGCAGGCGACAAGCTGGGGCATCTCCACCTGGGAGAGCAGAACAGACGCGTTCCCGGCAAAGGCAGTATGCCCTGGCAGGAAATCGGACAGGCACTGCGTGATATCAATTACCAGGGCGCGGCAGTTATGGAACCCTTCGTCATGAAGGGCGGAACTGTTGGTTCTGAAATCAAAGTCTGGAGAGATCTTGTGCCGGATGTGACAGAGGAAATTCTGGACAGAGACGCAAAAGGCGCCGTGGAATTCGTCCGCCACGTATTCGGGATATAGGAGGTATCGCCATGGGAGTGAAAGTAAAAGGCGTATCCCACATCGGGCTGTATATTAAAGATGTTGAACGTTCCAAAAAGTTTTATACGGAAGTCCTGGGGTTTGAAACCATTTGTGAGTTTGTATCCCTGGAAGGAAACAAGATGGCTTTCGTGAAAAGCGGAAACTTAATCATTGAACTGATCCAGCATAAAGTGTGGATGGACAGAAAAGACGGTTTATTCGATCATATTGCCATGGAAGTGGAAAATATCGAAGAAACCAGCGAGAAGCTGAAAGGCCTTGGTATTGAGTTTGAAGCGGATATCTATTTTGACGACCTGGTTTTTGACAACGGTGTGAAATACCAGGCTTTCCGCGGACCGGACGGAGAACATTTAGAGATTTACCAGACCCTTTAAAAACACCTTAAATCTGTTAAAATCCCTCTCAGATGATGCCCCCCTCTTTCGTCTGAGAGGGATTTTGCTTGCCATCAGGAAAAAGAATGGTTATAATAGAAGAAATTGAACGTATGTTTGAACCTGCAATCTGTCTTCGGAGGTTTTTATGGATTTATTTGATTATATGAGAGAAAGTAAACAGGTAAAGGAAGCCCCCCTTGCCGCCAGGATGCGCCCCGCCTCACTGGAGGAGATCGTGGGCCAGAAACACATCATCGGCAAAGGCACTCTTCTCTACCGTGCCATCGCCAGTGACAAGCTGAGTTCCATCATCCTTTACGGGCCGCCAGGATCCGGAAAAACCACCATCGCAAAAGTCATCGCCAATACGACGAAGTCTTCTTTCACCCAGATCAATGCCACCTCCGCCGGCAAAAAAGATATGGAAGAAGTTGTCTCTAAAGCCAAAGACAGTATGGGTATGTTTGGTAAAAAAACAATCCTGTTCATCGACGAGATCCACCGGTTCAATAAAGGACAGCAGGATTACCTGCTGCCCTTTGTGGAAGACGGAACCATCACCCTGGTGGGAGCCACCACGGAAAATCCCTATTTTGAGGTAAACGGGGCCTTGATTTCCCGTTCCTTAATTTTCAGGTTGGAAAGCCTCACGAAAGACGATATCAAAGAGCTTCTCCTGCGGGCGGTCTCAGACAAGGAACGGGGCTTAGGCGCCCTGTCGGTGAGGGCCTGCGACGACGCCCTGGACTTCCTTTCAGACATCTGCGGCGGCGATGCGAGAAGCGCTTTAAATGCCCTGGAACTGGGCGCCTTATCCACCCCCAGGGGGGAAGACGGGCAAATCGCCATCACTCTGGACGTGGCAAAAGAATGTATTCAAAAACGGTCAATCCAGTATGATAAAAGCGGTGATAACCATTACGACACCATATCCGCATTCATCAAAAGCATGCGGGGTTCCGACCCGGATGCCGCCGTCTATTACCTGGCGCGGATGCTTTATGGCGGAGAGGATATCAAGTTCATCGCCCGCCGTATTATGATCTGTGCCTCAGAAGATGTGGGAAACGCAGATCCCCAGGCACTTCAGGTGGCAGTGGCCGCTTCCCAGGCAGTGGAGCGGGTCGGCCTTCCTGAAGCCCAGTTAATTCTCTCCCAGGCCGCCATTTATGTGGCTTCCGCCCCCAAAAGCAACGCCTGCTGCCTGGCCATCGGTGCTGCCATGGAGCGGGTCGGCGCCGAACAGATCAGGACTGTCCCTCCCCACCTTCAGGATTCCCACTACCATGGGGCCGCCAAGCTGGGGCACGGTCTGGATTATAAATACGCCCACGACTTCCCCAACCATTATGTTAAGCAGCAATATCTCCCCGACGAACTTGTGGGAACCGTATTCTATGCTCCCACAGAGCAGGGCTATGAAAAAAACATTAAAAATTGGCTGGAGTGGCTCCGCAAGGATTAGCGTGATGATACCCTTATGATCAGTCACTAGTCGATCAGGAGACGGTTCACGGTCACAAAGGTGTATCCCTGGGCCTTCAGCTCATCCACAATCTGAAAAGCCGCCTCCACGGACGTGTCATAGACATCATGGAGCAGGATGATGCTTCCGTCTTTCACGTCCTGAAGCACCTTTTTCACGACTGCATCCGTGCTTTTCACGTCCCAGTCCCGCGGGTCCACGGTCCATCCCACTTCCTTCATATTAACCGCGCACTCCAGATTGGAATTCCAGGAACCATAAGGCGGCCTTATATATTCCACAGGCTGTCCCGTCACTGCGGCAATAGCCTCATTGGTCATGGTGATCTCCTGACAGGCTTCTTCAAGGGAAAGCTTTGTCAGCTGGACATGATGAAAGGTATGGCTTCCGATGAGATGCCCATCCTCCGCCATTTGTTTTACAATCTCCTCATTTCCTTCCACACTTCCCCCAATCAGGAAAAAGGTCGCCTTTACATCCCGCTCTTTCAGGCCGTCCAGCAACTTTTGGGTAGTATCTCCATGCGGTCCGTCGTCAAAGGTCAGCGCCACCAGCTTTTCTCCTTCTGTTCCGGCTTGCCCTTCTGCCCCTTCGGATTCCGGCGCCTTTCCCTGATTATTTTCGTTCCCTGTCTGTCCCTCCTGCTTTGCCCCGGCTTCCAGGCTCCTTTCTTCCCGTTCCGTTTTTACCCGTTCCATCCCAATGAGGCATACAGCCAATAAAAGTGTTAAAAAAATCGTGACTCCCCGTTTGCCCAAATTTCTGTCCTCTCTCAGGCAGTCTGTTTTATCTTAATTATATGGTGAAACAAGTTTCTGCTATGCAGGAATCCGTTTACGTAAATTGGTTGCTTTTCACGTCATATTCATAATCAATGGCAGACAGACGTTCCTTCACCTCTTCCTCACTGATTCCTTCTTCCTGGCAAAAGGCCTCCAGGGAAGGATAAAAATCCCGCAGTTTCAAATTGACAACGCTAAGAAGCATTGCCGCGTCCCTTGGCAGTTCCATAAACGTTCTCCTTATTGTGAATTTGTATTTTTTATTCTACATAGGCGGTCAGTGCCCCGCCTTTTACATCCATGACAATGACGCCGCCGGCCCGCACCTGATCACCTAAAATCAGTTTCGCCGCCTGTGTTTCCACATATTTTTGCAGATACCGTTTTAATGGCCTTGCGCCGTAGACAGGATCATATCCGTTCTCAGCCACAAATTCTTCGGCAGATGGCGTCAGACGGATGGAAATCTCCCGTTCCGCCAGACGTTTATTCACATCCTGCAGCATAAGCCCGATAATATGTCCGATATTCTCTTTTGTCAACGGCTTAAACATGATGATTTCATCCAGACGGTTTAAAAACTCCGGTCGGAAATGGTTTTTTAAGTCATCCATAACCAGTTTCTCATTTTCAGGGCGAATGTTGCCGTCCTCATCAATCCCTTCCAAAAGGTAAGAGGAGCCCAGATTAGAAGTCATAATCAGCACCGTGTTCTTAAAATCCACCGTCCGCCCCTGGGAATCCGTAATGCGTCCGTCATCCAGAACCTGCAAAAGTACATTAAACACATCGGGATGGGCTTTCTCGATTTCATCAAAGAGCACTACGGAATAAGGCTTTCTCCTGACTGCTTCCGTCAGTTGCCCGCCTTCATCATAGCCCACATATCCCGGAGGCGCCCCAATCAGGCGGGACACAGAATATTTCTCCATGTATTCACTCATATCAATACGGACCATATTCTGTTCATCGTCAAACAGACTTTCCGCCAGCGCTTTCGCCAGCTCCGTTTTTCCCACTCCGGTAGGTCCCAGGAACAAGAAAGAACCAATGGGTTTTGTGGGATCTTTGATTCCGGCCCTGGAACGGATAATGGCTTCCGTTACTTTCGTCACCCCTTCTTCCTGGCCAATGACCCGCTTATGAAGTTCTTCGTCCAGATGCAGTGTCTTATTCCGTTCACTTTCCGTCAGTTTTGCCACGGGAATCCCCGTCCATCTGGAAATAATCCTGGCGATCTCCTCTTCTGTAACCGCTTCATGAAGAAGCGTCATATCCTCTTTTTTGACCTTTTCCTCCTCGATCTCAAGCTGTTTTACCAGGCCGGGAAGCATCCCATACTGAAGTTCTGCCGCCTTTTCCAGGTCATAGTTTCTCTCAGCCAGCTGAATCTGGGTATTGATATCGTCAATTTGCCCGCGAAGCTTCTGAAGCCGCTCCACAGACGTCTTTTCATTATCCCACTGAGCCTTCATCTTTCCAAATGCATCCCTGAAATCTGCCAGTTCTTTTTGGATTGCCTCCAGCCGGTCACGGCTTAAGTTGTCTGTCTCTTTCTTAAGGGCCGCTTCCTCAATCTCAAGCTGCATAATCTTCCTGGATAATTCATCCAACTCCGTCGGCATGGAATCCAGCTCTGTTTTAATCAGGGCACATGCTTCATCTACCAGGTCAATGGCCTTATCCGGCAGGAACCGGTCGGAAATATAACGGTTGGACAGCACGGCCGCACTCACAAGGGCCGAATCTGTAATTTTGACGCCATGGAATACTTCATAGCGGTCCTTTAGCCCCCTCAGGATGGAAATGGTGTCCTCCACCGCAGGCTCATCCACCAAAACCGGCTGGAAACGCCGCTCCAGCGCCGCATCTTTTTCAATATATTTGCGGTATTCATCCAAGGTTGTGGCCCCGATGCAGTGCAGTTCCCCTCTGGCCAGCATGGGTTTCAGCATATTTCCTGCATCCATGGCCCCATCTGTCTTTCCTGCACCCACTATGGTATGAAGCTCGTCCACAAACAGGAGGATTTTTCCCTCGCTTTTTTTCACCTCCTCCAGTACCGCTTTTAAACGTTCCTCAAATTCCCCCCTGTACTTGGCCCCAGCCACCAGGGCGCCCATATCCAGGGAAAATACGATTTTGTCTTTCAATCCTTCCGGAACATCTCCCCGGACAATTCTCTGGGCCAGGCCTTCTACCACTGCTGTCTTTCCGACACCCGGCTCGCCAATCAGAACCGGATTATTCTTTGTCTTTCTCGACAGAATCCGAATCACGTTCCGTATTTCCGTGTCCCGCCCGATGACAGGATCCATCTCCTGTTTTCTGGCCCTCTCCACCAGATCGGTGCCGTATTTCACCAGGGTATCATAAGTGGCTTCCGGGTTGTCACTGGTGACCCGCTGGTTTCCGCGGACTGTGGAAAGAGCCTGCAAAAACCGCTCCCTGGTAATGCCGAACTCTGTAAACAGCGCCTTCACTGCCTCATTGGGATATTTAATCAACGCCAAAAACAGATGTTCCACCGACACATACTCGTCCCCCATCTGCTTTGCCTCGTCTTCCGCACTCACCAGAACCTTATTTAATTCTTTGCTGACATAAAGTTTCGCATCACCGGAAACTTTGACTTTCCGGTTCAGGGCTTCCTCCACCCGGTTCATAAAATATTCCGGCTGTATTTCCATTTTGACGATCATTTTTTTGATCAGGCTGTCCTCCAGCTCCAAAAGCCCTGACAACAGATGTTCTTCATCTATCTCCTGGTTTCCATATTCGTAAGCCAGTTTTTCACAGTTCTGGACTGCCTGCAGGGAATTCTGTGTAAATTTATTGATATTCATGGGGATACCTCCTATGCTGTTATATCTGTACTATAACAATTCTTTTCATCCGTATCATAGCACATGCTGTTAGCACTGTCAAGGTCTGAGTGCTAAAAACATGTAACCCAAGAAATTCCAGGGAATTTCCTTTCTGCCCCATGTACACAAAAAGCCACTGCCATATTTCTGACAGTGGCTCACCGTTTTATTTAGAAATTCAAATCTCACGCTGCAATCAGTTGATTGTCCTCCTGTTGCCCGATGCGGCCCCGGCTTTTGGATTTTTTACCCGCCAGCTGCGGTAGCAGAAAATAAAATATCCCAGTTTCGTATTAAATAGCAGGCTGCAGGGGTATCCCTTCATAAAATCGGTACGGAATTCATCCCTGGTCAGCAGGTTTTCATTGGTAAGCTCTTCCGCTGTCTCAGCCTGGAACAGTTTGCCCATATGTTCAAACAGCTGTTCAAATATCTGAAAAATGACTGGCTCTTCTATCTCGCTTCTCTCCGTCATCTGCGTACCCAATATCCGGTTCGCCCCCCGGACAGCCAGGGGGTCTTCTACACCCAGGAGAAGCTGCAGCCTGATTCCACCTTCAATATCATACCGCTGGCGGCCATAAAACCCGCTTCCTATATTCTGCCCTTTATAATCTGTATTGACCAGTTTCGACTCTATCTGAAAGATCTCCTGCATGGAGCGGTTCACCGCCTTTGATATGACAGCTATCTGCGATGAAAAATTGTGGCTTCTCTGGTTCGTCATCCTTCCCACGATGGCCTGGTCTTCCCTCATAATATGTTCTGTCAGCCAGTTATTCATGATCCCCACAAAGCGCTGGACAGCCATCACGGAATAACCTGACATTTCCAGGTCTCTCTTGAGGGAAACTATAGTTTTATCCCTGAAATTATCATGAATCCGTTTGTGCCGCGTATACCCATTATAACGGATTGAGCGCATGTATGCCTCTTCTTCTAAAAAATGTGTCATGGAATAGGTTTCCAGATATTTTAACATCTCTTTGTATGTATGCTGATAATCCTTTGTGGTTTCGGAAACATCCATCAGTTTCTTCATAATCCGAAAAAGCTTGGCATGCGCCTTGTCCACAATCTCCACACCGATATTAAACTTATCATCCCATACTACCTTTTCCATAAAAAATCCCACCTCCCGCTTTTACTGTTTCTCTTACTTTTTATTATATATTTCTTTTTTCTTTTGTCAATTTTTTATCAAAAACCTCTTTTTTCTAATCACCAAACCCGGTCTTTTCCACTGTAAGAAATGCGGGGAGGGGCGGCAGATGTAAATGGAGCAGGTTTATCGGACACGGGAAATGTGAATTTTTTATGGAATTAATTGAAAAGTCCCTGACAATTTGTCTTTGGTGGTAATGTTTATAATTTTTTTACAAACAGACATCGGATTGCGTTTAGTACCGCCAGAACCATGACGCCCACATCGGCAAAAATTGCCAGATACATATTTGCAATTCCTGCGGCGCCCAGTATCAGGCAAAGTGATTTTACCCCCAATGCCAAAATTATATTTTGATAAACGATCCGAAGGCATTTCCTGGAAATTTTAAGGGCCTTTGCAATTTTTAAGGGATTGTCGTCCATTAAAACCACATCTGCCGCTTCAATGGCAGCGTCAGAACCCATGGCCCCCATGGCAATACCGATATCCGCCCTCGCCAAAACCGGGGCGTCATTGATTCCGTCTCCCACAAAGGCCAACTTCGCTTGAGCAGATTTTTCCTGTAAAAGTTTCTCTATCTCTTCCACCTTGTTTCCCGGGAGCAATTCACTTCGGACCTCATCAATTCCAAGCTGGGATGCCACCTGAATCGCCACGTTTTCCATATCCCCCGTCAACATCACTGTTTTTTCAATTCCCGCTGCCCTGAGGGCAGAAACTGCCGCACCGGAATCTTGTTTTATGCGGTCGGAAATTACGATATGGCCTGCATAGTCCCCATTTACCGCCATATGGATAATTGTCCCTGCCTGGCTACATTTTTCATAAGGAATCTTCAGTCTCTCCATCAGCCTGCCATTGCCGGCAGCCACTTCCATGCCGTCCACCTTCGCAATGACGCCGTTTCCGCTGATTTCCCGTATATCTGTCACACGGCTGCGATCCGGTTCTTTTCCATAAGCCCGCTGTAAGCTTTTACTGATGGGGTGGGAAGAGTCACATTCTGCCAAAGCGGCATATTCAATTAACTTTTCCTCCTCCATCCCGCTGTGATGGATTCCGTTTACTTCAAAAACTCCCTGTGTCAGCGTACCCGTCTTATCAAATACCACATATTTTGTTTTAGAAAGGCTTTCCAGATAATTGGAGCCTTTGATTAAAATTCCTTCCCGGCTGGCCCCGCCGATTCCGGCAAAAAAACTTAAGGGAATACTGATGACCAATGCACAGGGACAACTGATGACCAGGAATGTAAGAGCCCGGTAAATCCAAACTCCCCAATCTGCAGGAATCCCTAAAAGTAAAGTCCTGACAAGCGGTGGGAATAGTGCCAGCACCAACGCTCCGATGCAGACTGCCGGGGTATAGATTTTTGCAAAACGGGAAATAAAATCCTCTGATTTCGATTTGCGTGAACTTGCGTTCTCCACCAAATCCAGAATTTTGGAAACTGTGGATTCCCCAAATTCTTTTGTGGTCTGAAGTTTTAGTACTCCCGTCATGTTGATACAGCCACTGATGACCTCATCCCCCGCCATCACTTCCCGCGGAAGGCTTTCCCCTGTCAGCGCGCTGGTATTCAGACTGGAACTCCCTTCCACAATGATGCCGTCAATGGGTACTTTTTCTCCCGGTCTCACCACAATTATACTTCCGTTTTCCACCTCATCCGGATCCACCTGTACCAGCTTTCCATCGCGCTCCATATTTGCATAATCAGGACGGATATCCATAAGCTCGCTGATATTTCTGCGGCTCTTCCCCACCGCATAGCTTTGAAACCATTCTCCCACCTGATAAAACACCATGACAGCAATGGCCTCCAGGTAATCTCCATTTTCACAGACAGCCAATGACATTGCGCCCACAGTTGCCACTGCCATCAAAAAATTTTCATCAAACACTCTCCCATTTCGGATCCCTTTAAAGGCCTTTCCCAAAATATCATGGCCAATTAAAAGATAATTCATCAAATACAGGGCAAGTCTTATGAACCGCCCGGCAGACGGAAACAGATATCTGTCCATTGGGCCAAAAGCATCCGCCGGGATAAGCTGCAGGCCAATCATCATGGCTGCTGAAATAAGGATACGGATCAACATCCGTCTTTGCTTTCTGTTCACAATCAATTCCTCCTCTATGCTGCAGGCTTCCCATTCTGATCATCAAAGTTCAATCTCGCAGTCAGGTTCCACTTTTTTACAAGCCTTTTTCACTTCTTCCATAACAGCTCTCACATCGCTGCCTTCCTCAAATTCCACAATCATCTTCTGCGTCATAAAATTCACTGTGGCGGCTTTGACGCCTTTTGTCCTGTATGCCGCTCCTTCCATCAAATTCGCACAGTTTGCACAGTCTACTTCAATTTTGTAAGTTTTTTTCATCTTTATTCTCTCCTTTTACAAATGAATATTTAATCATTTATTTAATTATTATAGCTGTATTATATTTGTATTTTGTAAAAAGTCAACGAACTTTTTTATTTGTATTCTATTTGGATTAAAATATTTTCTAATGGGATTAATTGTTGCCGACTGGCTTTCGATTGGCCTTTTTATTTTTCATAAAATATGCTATATTCAAGAAAAGGAGAGTGGTTTTATGTCCAAATGTACGCTTCCCCATGATCATGAAGAACTTCCTGATTCTCTGCTTTATCAAATGCCCCCGGATGATGACTTCCTTGTCATATCCACACTTTTTAAACAGTTAAGCGACCCCAGCCGCACCCGCATTTTCTGGCTCCTCTGCCACTGCGAAGAATGTGTCATAAATATCTCCTCCCTTGTAAAGATGAGCAGTCCGGCAGTGGCCCATCATCTCAAGTTGCTTCGGATGAATGGCCTCATCACATACCGCCGGGACGGAAAAGAAGTGTATTATAAAGCTGCAGACACCGCTCAGACAAAGCTTCTCCATGAAATGATTGAAAAAACAATGGCGCTCTCCTGTCCCCGGGAATCGCAGCCGGAAGCCTTTTCACCAAAAACGCTTCCTTTACAGAAGCATGTTGACACATCACATGGGCAGTCAGAGAAAAAAGCTTCGTCACAAGAAGCATTGATCAGAGACATACATGACTTTTTGACTATGCATTTAGATAAACGTTTCACTATCGAAGAATTGTCTAAAAAATATTTAATCAATACTTCCTCTTTGAAATCCCTTTTTAAAGCCGCCTACGGACAACCCATCGCCTCTTATATGAAAGAATTCCGTATTCGCAGAGCCATGGAACTACTTCGCCGGACAGACGACACCATTTTTGTCATTGCCAAAAACCTGGGTTACGAAAATCAGGGAAAATTTACGAAAGCCTTCAAAGAAATCGTACAGATGACGCCTAGAGAATATCGAAAATGCAAAGAAGGGGCTGTTGCAAACGATAAAATGTGCTGATATTTATATCTGTCCGGCTTCCCCCTGTCTCTGCCCTTATCCGATAGGCAGAGACAGGGGGAAGCCGGACATACATAAATCCAGATTGTTTATAACAACCCCTTCTTTGTATCACTCAGGATCCGAAGTCAGTGCGGATATCTCCGATGGAATAGTAAACCTTTCCGGCCTCATAAGGAATCCCTTTTGCTGCAAACATTTCTTCCATCGTCACCAACTGGAATCCCCTTGCCTTAAGCTCCGGAATAATGGTTTTACATGCCTCAATGGTTTCCGGATGGATATCATGCATCAGGATAATGTCTCCGTCCGCTGCCTGCATCTTCTCATCATAAAGTACACACCGGATTGTAGCCTCCGTATCTTTCGTCTTCCAGTCCTCCGTGTCCACATTCCAACGGGCCATGGGATATTTCACCTGTCCGATGACATGGTTATTCCATCCACCGTAGGGTGGCCGGACTGTGCTGCATATGGGAAATCCCCACGCTTTCATCATGTCATTGACACCCTCGATCTGGCGTTCAATCTCCTCGTCGCTTATTTCCTTAAAATTTTTGTGCTCCGCCGTATGGTTGCCAACCTGACAACCCAGTTCCAGCTCACGGCGTATAATATCTTCGGCTCCATTTCCTTTCAGGGCGCTGCCCACCACAAAAAAAGTCGCCCGCGCGTCATTTTCCTCCAGGATATCCAAAAGCTCTGGTGTCGTCGCCGCTTTCGGACCGTCATCAAAAGTCAGGCATACCATAGGCTTTGTCGGATCCACCTTTCCGGAAACAGGCCCCTGGGCCGCCTGTCCGTCTCCGGTCAAATCCATAGTAAGATAAGGTGCCAGCTCTTCCATGGGAATTGTGAAGGAAAGTGTTTCCGATACTCCATCCATCAGCGTTCCGCCAGGGAAATATAACGTCAGGCCGTCTTCATTCCATGTATAATAACGGAAGTTCGTATCAACAGCTTCGGCCGCCCCAACCTTCATGGAACCTGTCTGTGTCCCTGCAAATTCTGTTGTTTTTCCCGCAAGAAACTCCAGATACCCTTCTGTAAACACATCGGAAAGGGCAATTTCCGCCCCATCGGAAAGCCGGTACGTATACGTCTCTATACTGTCGCCGGATTCATCCTCTTTGGGAAGCTCCCTGTGGACATTAAATTTAACGGAAACCAATGTATTCCCTGTCTGGTATGACTCATAATCTGTCGTCATGGTCATGCGGGTTCTGCCGTCGCTCCTTAAGGCCTGTACCTGAGTCTTAAACACGGAAGCCATATCATCCACTCTTTTGGCAATGGCTGCATCCATGGTTTCATTACCCATAACCGGATACTGAATGGCGTACCCCTCATAATCTGCAATTTCCTTTTTTACTTGTGCCGTACCGACTTCCTGTTTCTCTGCCGGAACCGTAAACACAAAATCTGCGTCCGAAAGCTGCTTTTCCGCGCTTTCTGTTGTCTCTGTCCCGTCATTCGTGGCAGCGGCAGGTGTACTTTCCGGTTTTTTTCTGCCAAAAGCCATCCAAAGCCCCACCGCCAAAAGCAGCACTGCTGCCGCAGCTCCCAGGGAAATCCCTACAATTTTTTTCTGCTTCCGCTGTCTTTCTTTCTCCTCGTTCTTCTGTCTGCGGTATTTCGTCTCTTCCCAACGGGCCCAGCGGGCCTCGGAGCTGCCTCTTCCTCCCTGGTGTTCACCCGAATCCCGTACTTCCTGCATGTGCTGATTCTCCGCCATACGCTGTGCGCCCCTTTGTCGGCTCTCTTCCGGCTGTACCTTTACTCTTTGCCGGGCCTCCGCTGCCTGTCGTACTTCTGCTGCCTGTCGTGCTTCTGCTCTGCGCCTGCTTTCTTCCATACGCTGTGCTTCTGCCCTGCGCCGACTCTCCGCCGCGCGCTGCTCCTCTTCTTTGCGCCGGTTTTCCGCTTCGCGCTGTGCCTGCGCCCTGCGCCGGCTTTCTACCACACGCTGCGCTTCTGCCCTCATTTCCATCTCTATGGTTTTCCGGTCTCTGGTATCTGGTGTTTCTCCCACCGGATACCCCTCTTCCCTGTCACGTCTGCCTCCTGACTGAATACTACTTCTGGATCTATGAGAAAGCCGCAGATTTTCCTGTCTTCTTTCGCCTCTGCCATCCTGTACCATAGTTTCAACCTCTTTCAACTTAATCTTGTACTGTAATTACCTTTGTAAATACCTTAACACATATTTTTGAAGATGCCCTTAACAAAATATGACAATTTTCTTACTTCAAGGGCTTTTGTCATATGGGAAACGAAGTTTCCTATACGATAAAAAAGATTGCGCTCCGCGCAATCGCCGCGCGTGAGCGGTGCCTGAAAGGCTAATTTCCTCTCCGCGAACTGCGCTTCCCCCGGAGGGTCTTGCCGTATAGGGAACTCCGTTCCCTATACGGCAAGAAAGGATTTTACGACAGCCTGCATCTCTGAAATCTCACAAACTGTTTTATGGAGAATCGGCGCCGTGCGGATTTCTTCGACAGCTGCCGGAACCGGCACACCGGAAATTTCCGCCAGACGGTCGGCAAGGGCGAAATCTTCTATCTCATCATATTTCCCTCCAATGGCTTCCATGACACTTCTCGTAAATTTGTAAGGACTTGCCGTAGACGCAACCAGCATTTTCCTGGTGTCTTTTGTCGCTTCCCGGTACTTTCTCGCTGCAAAGGAAGCCACCGCCGTATGGGTGTCAATCACATAACCGGTCTGTTGGTAGACCGTCTTAATTTCTTCTGCCGTCTCTGCCTCATCTGCAAAACCGCCGGTAAAATCAGCCAGAGCCTCCCGCATTTCTTCCGTTATCTTATAGCTTCCTTTTTCTGACAGCTCCCGCATGAACAGGGCATCCTGCCCGGCATTATTCCCGGCAATCTTATATACCAGCCGCTCCAGGTTACTGGAAATCAGGATATCCATAGAAGGAGAACTGGTCAAAATAAACTCCCGGTTTTTATCGTAAACACCCGTATGGAAGAAGTCAAACAGCACTTTATTCTCATTGGATGCACAGATCAGCTTTCCAACAGGAACTCCCATCAACATGGCATAATATGCCGCCAGGATGTTTCCAAAATTCCCGGTGGGTACTGTCACATTAATCTTTTCCCCATCGGCAATGACACCCTTTTGCAGCAGTTTTCCATAAGCATATACGTAATACACCACCTGGGGGACAAGGCGGCCGATATTGATGGAATTTGCCGAAGAAAACTGATATCCATGGCTGTTCAGCTCTTTTTTAAGTTCTTTATCGCCAAACATAGCCTTCACCCCGCTCTGGGCATCGTCGAAGTTTCCGTTAATGCCCACCACAAAGGTATTCTTCCCCTTTTGTGTCACCATCTGTTTTTTCTGGATAGGGCTTACCCCGTCCTTAGGATAAAAAACAATGATTTTTGTCCCCGGCACTTCTGCAAATCCCGCCAGGGCCGCTTTTCCGGTATCCCCCGAAGTGGCGGTCAAAATCACAATTTCATTCTCTATTTTATTCTTTTTAGCTGCTGTCACCATCAGATGGGGAAGAATAGACAGCGCCATATCTTTAAATGCAATGGTGGAGCCGTGGAACAGCTCCAGGTAATAAATACCGCCGGCCTCTTTAACAGGCGCGATTTCTGCCGTATCAAATTTATCATCATATGCATTGGCAATACAGGAACGAAGCTCCTCTTCCGTAAAATCCGTCAAAAACTGCTTCATCACGGCCAGCGCCGTCTCCTGATAAGAAAGTTCCGAAATCGCCTTCATGCTCATGGGCAGAGCCGGAATACTGTCTGGTACAAACAGTCCGCCGTCATCAGCCAGCCCCTTTAAGATCGCCTGGGAAGCCGTCACCTTCCCGCCGCCTCCTCTTGTACTTCCATATAACAATTCACTCATGTTTTTTTCCTCTCTGTCTCATTTGCCGAAAAACGGCAGTCTTTTTACTGGGTTTTATCATAACACAGCAAGGGATATTTGTCATCCCCCGGAAGGGGGTTGTCGCAAAGTATAGACAATTCGGATATTTTGCGACAGTCTCGGCATAAAAGATTGCACTCCTCGCAATCGCCACGCAGGAGCGGTGCCTGAAAGGCTAATTTCTTCTCTGTAAACCGCGCTCCTCCTGAATCCTATATACTAATAACAAAAGGTAGCTGTGCAAAATATAAACATTTATAGATGCCCGGCGCCCCCGCCTGTCTCTGCGCTTGTCTGGTAGGCAGATTTTGCAGGTTTTGTGAGCACAGCGGCGTCTGCTCTGCTGACCAGCTTCTATGGAAGCAGCGGCAGACGGCAATAGGCGGCGCAGCAAAACCAAAAAATCAACGTGGACAAGCGCAGAGACAGGCGGGGGCGCCGGGCAAACATAAATATCAGAATCATTTATATTTTGCAACAGCCCCTTCTGCGGGCATCTGTCATTTATGGTTATTTTTTTGTCTCGTTAATGTAGTTCATAAGTCCTTCTGCCGCGATGATTTTCTGCATGAATTCAGGAAATGCCTGGCCTTTGAACTGGGTGCTCCTGGTTTTATTGTAGATCATCCCGCTGTCGAAATCAATCTCCACCTCATCTCCCGCCTCAATCCCTTTGGAAGCTTCGGGACATTCAATGATGGGAAGGCCGATATTGATGGCGTTCCGGTAAAAAATCCTGGCAAAGGTCTCGGCGATGACACAGCTCACGCCTGCCGCTTTGATGGAAATAGGCGCATGTTCCCGGGAAGAGCCGCAGCCGAAATTCTTCGACGCCACGATAATGTCCCCCTTTTTCACCTTTTTCACAAAATCTTTGTCAATATCCTCCATACAGTGGGTAGCCAGTTCCGCCGGATCGGAGGAATTCAAATATCTGGCCGGAATAATCACATCCGTGTCCACATTATCTCCATATTTAAAAACAGTTCCCTGTGCTTTCATAATATCCTCCTTTACATTCCCAGTTCTTCCGGGCCGGAAATCTTTCCGGTCACAGCGCTGGCTGCCGCCACTGCGGGACTTGCCAGATAGACTTCCGAAGCCACGTGGCCCATCCGGCCCACAAAGTTCCGGTTGGTGGTGGAGACGCACCTCTCCCCTTCTGCCAGCACTCCCATATAGCCGCCCAGGCAGGGACCGCAGGTGGGGGTACTCACAATGGCCCCGGCTTCAATGAAGGTTTTTAAAAGCCCCTCTTCCATGGCCTGCAGATATATTTTCTGGGTGGCGGGAATCACAATGGCCCGGACACCTTTCTTCACTTTCCGGCCTTCCAGAATCTTTGCTGCCACCCTAAGATCGTCCATACGTCCGTTGGTACAGGAACCAATCACCACCTGATCAATGGCAATGTCGCCCACCTCATCAATGCTGCGGGTGTTTTCGGGAAGATGGGGGAAAGCCACGGTGGGACGGATGCTGGAGAGATCCAGACGGATGACCCTGGCATATTCTGCATCCGCATCCGCCTCGTATGCCTTGAAAGGACGCATGGAATGTTCTTTCATGTATGCTTCCGCCTTCTCATCCACCGGGAAAATCCCGTTTTTGCCGCCGGCTTCAATGGCCATATTGGCAATGGTAAACCTGTCGTCCATGGAAAGCTCCGAAACTCCCTCCCCGGTAAACTCCATGGATTGATAAAGGGCGCCGTCCACACCGATCATGCCGATGATATGGAGAATCACATCTTTCCCGCTGACCCATTTTTGCAGTTTCCCGGTCAGCTCAATCTTAATGGCTGAAGGCACCTTAAACCATGCTTTCCCGGTGGCCATGCCGGCCGCCATGTCCGTACTTCCCACTCCGGTGGAAAACGCGCCCAGGGCACCGTAAGTACACGTGTGGGAATCCGCGCCGATCACCACATCCCCGGCCACCACAAGGCCTTTTTCGGGGAGCAACGCATGCTCAATCCCCATCTCCCCCACATCAAAGAAGTTTGTAATCTCATGTCTTGCGGCAAATTCCCTCACGCATTTACAGTGCTCCGCGGACTTGATGTCCTTATTGGGCACAAAATGATCCATCACAAGGGCGATTTTATCTTTATGAAATACGGAGCTGTCCTTCATCTTTCCGTCCATCTCATGAATTGCCACCGGGGAAGTAATGTCATTTCCCAAAACCAAATCCAAATCCGCCTCGATTAACTGCCCGGCTTCGACGGATGAAAGTCCCGCATGAGCCGCCAGAATCTTCTGCGTCATTGTCATTCCCATAATGCTTATCCTCCTTAATTAAATCCTCACGATTCCGAAGAAAATGGTTTCGGCCTTTGATGCCTTTTCTCCGGCCTTTTGATTCTGGAACTCATTATACCATCGGAGCCATTATAATTGAAATACAGATTTTGAATGTTTACTATTCCTTCAGGTTATGTTATAACATGGGTATGAATCTGTCTGAAAGGAGGGCTTTCTTTGGAACAGAATTTATCGTTATACCGTATTTTTTTTGAGGTGGCCCAGACCGGGAACATCTCCCGCGCCGCCAAAAACCTTTATATCAGCCAACCGGCCATCAGTAAAGCCATCAGCCGCCTGGAGGATAATCTCCACCTTCCCCTGTTTATCCGCAACTCCCGCGGAGTCCAGCTGACCGACGAAGGCCAGATTCTCTACGAACATGTACAGGAAGCCTTCGAGACTTTAAACCACGGGGAAGACGAACTGAAACGGATGATGGAACTGGGCGTGGGCCATATCCGTATTGGCGTCAGCACGGTCCTTTGTAAATATGTGCTCCTCCCCTGCCTGAAAGAATTCATTGCCCGTTATCCCCATGTGAAATTCACAATCCACAACCAGTCCACCCTCCAGACCCTGGAACTTCTGGAAAAACAGCAGATCGACCTGGGCCTGACAGCAGAACCATCCCACAACAAAAAAACCATTACCTTTGATAAAGTAATGGATATTGAAGACGGTTTCGTGGCGACCCCCGCCTACTTAACCAACATGCGCCTCCGGGAAGGCGCCGCCCAGTCGGACATATTTAAAAACGGCACGATTCTAATGCTGGATAAAGGCAACGTAAGCCGGACGTATATCGAAGACTATCTCAGGGAGCAACACCTGGAGCCTGCCCATCTCCTGGAAGTCTCCACCATGGATCTTCTGGTGGACTTTACCAGAATCGGCCTGGGCGCCGGCTGTGTCATCAAAAATTTTGTCCGGGAAGAACTGGAAAACGGCACCTTTGTGGAAATTCCCATGTCGCCGCCCATCCCCGGACGCACCATTGGTTTTGCCTGCAACAGTCAAAGTGTCCATTCCAAAGCCCTCACCATGTTTATCCGGTTTTACCGGCATTTTTATCACGCGTCCGTCTCGCCTCTTCCCCGCAGATAAAAGACCGCAAGCTGTGTCCTGTCCCGAAGGCCCAGCTTTTCCAGGACAACGCTCAAATAATTCCTGACGGTTCCTTCGCTCAGGCACATGGCGTCGGCGATTTCCCGGTTGCTGAGCCCTTTCGCCACCAGTCGGATCAGCTCTTTTTCCCGTTCCCCCATGGAATAATGGGAAAGGTCGGCACCTGCCTCCTGTTTCATCAGTTCCGGCATCCTTGCCATCACCTCGTTTCCAAACACGCTCTGGCCCGACATCACCGCCCTCAGAGCCGGGGCAATGGAAGCGATATCCTGTTTGATGAGATACCCTTTGGAACCGATGGTCAATGCCCTCCAAATGTATTCATCATCGGAAAACGTGGTCAAAAAAAGGATTCTGGCCCCTGGGTGGCTTTTTAAAATCTTCTCCCCGGCGTCCAGCCCGCTTCCGCCGCCCATCTGAATGTCCATCAGAAGAATGTCCGGCTCATATTCCTCATAAAGGCGCACTGCCTCCGGGCCGCTTCCGCCCGTCGCCAAGACCGTGATTCCCTCCTCCGCCTGCAGGATGGTTTTCAAAGACATGCAGACCAGTTTGTCGTCATCCACGATGATAATATTCATGTATTCAGCCCCTTTCCCGGGAGGGGGAGCGACACAAAGAGACGAAATCCCTTTTCTCTGTCAATCCGGAAGTTTCCTCCCAGCGCTTCCGTCCTTTCCCGGATATTCTCCAGGCCAATCCCGCCGCCTGGTACAAAATCTTTCCCTGTCCCGTTGTCCCGGATCACCAGCTGGCACACTGCCGGATGCTCCACCACGGAAACCTCCGCCTGGTCGGCATTGCTGTGTCTCGCGATGTTGGAAAGCCCCTCTTTTACAATGGCAATCATACAGTAACTGATTTGGGCAGGAAGTGCCCCCGCTTTATAATGGAGAGTTACCGGGCAAAACCGAAACTCTTCCGTCAGCTTTTTTAACTGAAGCTCCAAGTCCACCGCCTCGTCGTGGAGGTTATGGACACTCTCCCTGACGCTGTCCATGGCTTCGGAGAGCGTCTCCTTCACATCTCCCAGCTGGCCGGATATTTCCTCCTCCTGTCTGTGGACCACCATCATGGCGCTTATCTGCAAAAGGGATCTGGTCAGGAGGTGCCCCACATTATCGTGAATCTCCCTGGCAATCCTGTTTCGCTCATCCAATGTCGCCAACCGCACCTCATAATCCTGCTTTTCCATCAGTTCCCTGTTTTTCTTCTCCAGATAAAGAGCCTGTTCCCTGGTGGAATCCTGCATCCGGAAATAAGCTCCCAAAGCCCTCTCATGGGCCGCTGTCCTGACACTTAAAAGGCAGGCCATGGCGCAGAAAAGAAGGGTCGTCAAAAACCCGCTCAAATCCCGCCTTATGGCAAATCCAGGCATGGAAAACGCCCAGAGAAAGCGGAAATACCATTTGTCCTGCCCGGAAAAACAGTCATAAGCCACCGGCGCCAGGAACAGAGAGAATTCCCCTCTCCACAATCCCAAAAGGCAGTAGAGGGCGCCGATCCCCCTCCATCTGTCCGCCTCCAGCACATTTCCCAGGGAAGAAATCACGAGGGCTGTCAGAAATGCCGCCACCACCAAAAATCCCGCCTCCCTATTCTCCCACAACAGGGGAAGGAAACATAAGAAAAACAAAAGCAGCTTGTCTACAAGTTTCTGCATTGCCATCCTCCTGGTTCCCGTTGGAAATTACAACTCCGGGAGATTTTGAAGTTTCTCAAGCCATTCTGAAAAATGGGGGCATTTCTTTCTGATCGCAGGAATTCCTATGAAATTCAACAATTCGGATACCGTTTCCCCCTTTTTATAATCAACCGCCTGAAGCAGCCGTTTAGATGGAGCTGTCTCCGCCCCATGGTTGATTTCCTCCGGCGGGATTCCCTTTGTGCCCTCATATAGCTTCTCAATCTGTGCAATCTCTTCCGGCAATATGTAATCATATTTCAGGACTTTAATATCTGTAAACAACAGCGCTTCAAACTCATGAAGCTGTATATAAGGAATAAAACGGCGTTCCGGATTTTTGACTTCCAACTTTGATATAATATCTGATTTCAATTCCTCCTCTAAAATACGGACGCTTTCCCGGTGATCCTGACACGCCATCGCCTTTTCATATCCCGGAAAATCGCTGGGAAGGCGGAAAAAATCAAACATGGTCGTAATATGTGCCTTTGGATCTTCTTTAAACCAGCGCAAAATATCCCCCTTTGCATGCCGGTATTCCAGCAGGCCGCCACGGTATTCATAATTTGTTTTTGAATTTCTGCTGGTCAGCACAGAACGGGAATCCATCAGGGGAACGCCTCCGAAATACCGATTCAAAGAGTCTTTAACAAACTTCATCTCACTCTGCCCTTCTGCCACAACATTGACACGTATCATAGCGGCAGCCCTCCCAGTACGTTTTTCTCCCAGAGCTCTCCCAACGTGTACTCTTCCAGCCATTCTCTGAGATCAGTCTCTCTGTGCCTTCGCAGTATACTCTTCTGGTTGATATTATCATATTCTGCCGTAATGATGTCCTCACAGGAAAACTCATTCAACAGCAGCGGAGACTGTGTGGAGACGATGATCTGGGATGTCTTGCTGGCCATCCGTATTTCTTTTGCCAGCAGCGAAATGGCATAGGGATGCAGCCCGATCTCCGGCTCGTCCAAAATGATCGTCATGGGCGCCGTCCTCACCGGCTGAAGCAGCAATGTGGTAAGGGCCACAAACCGAAGCGCCCCGTCCGAAAACTGGTGGGGGCCAAATATCTCTTCCGCCCCCTCCTGTCTCCAGTCAAGAGGCAGATTACCATTTTCGTCCGGCTCCAGCACAAAATCGAAGAACTGAGGCAGCACCATCCTCACATACCTCACAATCCGGTCATAATAAGGCTGATCTGCCGGGTCTTCTCTCATCTGATACAGAAACGCCGCAATATTCCCCCCGTCCGACCGCAGATATCTCCCTTCTCCCGCATTGGTCGTGCTTCGGATCCGCGCATTGATGGAAGTGTCATTAAAATGAAATACCCTCAGCCGTTCCAGATACTTGCATAATGTCTTCGCCGTATTGTCCCGGGAATTTGACAACTCCGCCTCCTGATGCCCAATCCCAAACTCTTTTTTATAAGGCTTAGGATGTACTTCGTCCTGATATACAATCTGTTCTTTTCCAAAATACAACTGGTCCGTCGCGCTCCGCTCCAGGCTGAAAGAGTAACTGTCTTCCTTTCTGCCGTTTGCGTCGTGGATCTGCAGTTCTCCCAAAATCTGCTCCGTCTCTTTTGCGCCAAAATAAAACAGAGACTGCGCGCCTCCCTGCCTTGCCACATAATGCCTCAGCCCCCTGGTCATCATATAGGATATCATTTCCAGGAAAGAAATCAGGTTGCTTTTTCCGGCACCGTTGGCTCCGATGATAATATTAATGTCTCCCAAAGTTACTTTATTTTGTTCCAGGTCATTGTCATAGGAACGATACCCCGCCAATGCCAAGGACTTCAAACATGTCTCTATCATAATCTGTCCGCCTTTATAAATACTCCTGGGTATATTTTAACGAATCCCCCCAAAATAAGCAACACAAACATTACATATGTCACTTTAATCTATTGACATCCTTCACTGTTTTTTTCTCCCGTATTCTTTTATGATAGGGATATACCGCCAAAAGAAAGGACCTTGGATATGATTCATGTAAAAAATTTAGTGAAACGCTATGGGAAACTGGTTGCCCTGGACCATTTTAACCTGGATGTGAAAGACGGGGAAATTTTCGGGCTGCTGGGGCCCAACGGAAGCGGGAAAACCACTGCCATCAACTGTATTCTCTCCCTCCTCACTTACGATAAGGGAGAAATCTCTCTATTCGGTGAGAGCATGTCCCCCACCAATTACAAAAGCAAGCGGAGAATCGGCGTCGTGCCCCAAAATGTGGCCGTGTTCAATGAACTGACTGTCCTCGAAAATATTGATTACTTCTGTAGTCTGTATGTGCCGGATAAGGCCAAAAGAAAAGATCTGGTGGAGGAGGCCATCGCTTTTGCCGGGCTTTCTGATTACCGGAAGTTCCTGCCCAAAAAACTTTCCGGCGGCCTTTTAAGGCGTCTGAATATTGCCTGCGGCATCGCCCACAAGCCGGATCTCATCTTTTTGGATGAACCCACCGTGGCCGTGGACCCCCAGAGCAGGAATAATATCCTGGAGGGTATCAAGGCGTTAAACGCCTCCGGCGCCACAGTTGTGTACACTTCCCATTATATGGAAGAAGTGGAGCAGCTCTGTTCCCGTATTATGATCATGGACAAAGGGCGCGCCATCGCCACCGGAACCAAGGAAGAGCTGACAGCCCTCATCCACACCGGAGAAAAACTGACGGTGGAGGCGGCCGACCTTCCTTTCCCCGTGTTGGAACAGATACGAAACCTGCCGGAGGTTCTCCGGGCTGATTATGCCGACGGCCATTTAAAAGCCGACTGCAAGGGGGATGGCCATCCTGTCATCGACGTCCTGGACCTTCTGCGCCAGTCGGGTGTGCACTTCGGCCAGGTTTACTCAGAACCGCCCACTTTAAACGACGTATTTCTGGAAATCACCGGAAAGCAGCTCCGGGATTAAGGGAGGGACGTATATGTTTGCAAATATTTACTGGAAACGAATCCTCGTGGCCGTCAGAAACAGAGGCACACTCATATGGACCTGGATTTTCCCGCTGATGATGGCGACCCTCTTCTATTTCGCCTTTTCCGGTCTTAACGACGCGGAGCTTTTAAAAACCATTCCCGTGGGAATTGTAACCTCGGACGAGTATGAAAACGATACGGCCTTTCAAACCACCCTCACGGCCGTTTCCGACCCGGAGGAAGGTTTCCTTGCCCTCACGGAATATGACACGGCAGAGGCGGCAGAAGAGGCTCTAAAAGGCGGGGAAATTGAAGGTTTTATCCGCCTGGAAAACGGTTCCCCAAAGCTTGCCGCCACCAAAAATGAATTGAATCAGACCATTTTAAAAAGTTTTCTGGACCAGTATGTCCAGACAAAACATACAGTCGTATCCCTTCTCGGGGAAGGGACTGGGGATGTTTCCCGGATTTTGTCTCTGTTTGACACGGAGGCCTGGACCAAGGCCCTCTCTCTTTCCAAAAACCCGCCTTCCGAGACGGTCAGTTACTTTTTTGCGCTCCTCGCCATGGTGTGTCTGTACGGAGGCTTCCAGGGGTTAGACAGTGTTTCCTATCTCCAGGCCAACCTTTCTCCCATGGGTATCAGAAGGACTATTTCCCCTGTAAAACGGTTTCCCATGGTGGTTCTTGACCTGCTGGCCGCCCTCACGGTGCATATGGCCTGCCTGCTGTTTTTGCTGGCTTATCTGGTGTTCATCCTGGGTGTTGACTTTGGCGCCAGCCTTTTGCCTGTCATTGTCACCTGCCTTTTCGGAAGCTTTTTGGGACTGTCTTTTGGCGCTTTTGTCACAGCTGTTTCCCGTGCAAAGGAAGGCATGAAAGTGGCTGTTATTATTACCGTCTCCCTGATCTGCAGTTTTGGCGCAGGCATGATGGTTTCCGGTATCAATTATAAGATCGCTCAGGCCATCCCCATCCTTTCCTGGCTGAATCCGGCGGCTCGGATTTCCGACGCCCTCTACTGCCTGTATTACTATGACGGATACAGCCAGTATTTCCTGAATCTGGGAATCCTGGCCGCCATGGCTCTTGTGTTTTCTGTAATTACCGCATTTTTCCTGAGGAGGCAGCGCTATGAAAGTATTTAAGGCTTCTCTGTTGATTTTAAGGCGCCGCGCGGCGCAGGTGACTGTTTACTTTTCCATGTTCACCGCAATGTTTATCATCATTGCTTCTTTTTATTCCGATCAGGTGACAACGGATTTTTCTGCTGTCCGTCCTTCTTTCACCGTCATCAACCGGGATCAGGATACGCCTCTGACGGACGGTCTTCTGGAGTTTCTCCGGGAACGCGGCACAGAGCAGGTTTTCCCCGATGAAAAGAAGCAGCTTCAGGATGCGACTTTTTATCATGCCACGGAATATATCCTGATCATACCGGAAGGTTTTGATGAATCTGTCTGGTCCGGCTCCCCTCTCTCCCTGGAAGCCGTATCCGTGCCGGGAACGGGAAAAAGCTATTACCTGGACAGCCTGGCAAACCAGTACTGGAACTTTGTAAATGTTTACCACAAAGCGGACCCGTCCCTCGACCGGGCCGCCGTCTCTCAAATGGCCCTGGAAGCACTTTCCACGGAAGCTTCCGTGGAAATGGTACGTTTTTCCGAAAGCCAGCCGGTCAGTGAGCTGTATGAGTCTTACAGCCGTGTCCAGTCTTATATCCTGATGGTGCTGACCCTCCTTTGCGTAAGCAGTATTACCATGTCCTTCCGGCGTCCGGACCTGCACATGCGGAACCTCTGCGCTCCCATTACCACCCGCCAGAAAAATCTCGGCCTGTTTCTCTACTGCGCCCTCGTGGGGTTCGCCGTCTGGCTCCTCACCAGCGCCGTGGGATTTTTCGTCTCCCTGCCGACCCTTCAGGGGACGGACGGGCGGCTGATTGCCCTGCTGTTTTTAAACAGTTTCCTGTATACGCTGACGGCTCTTTCCATCGCCATGTTGCTGAACTATTTTATATCCAATCCCAACACCCAGAATGCCATCGCCAACTTCCTGGGTCTGGCTTTAAGTTTCCTGGGAGGAGCCTTTGTCCCCCTGGAATTTTTAAGCGAAGGGTTGCGGGCCGTATCCCGTTTCACCCCCGTCTACTGGTATTCGGAGGCGGTGTCGGATATTTGCCGCCTGACGGTTTTAAATAAAGAAACAATGGCTCCTGTCTGGCGCTCCTTTGCCATGGAACTGGCCTTTGCCACCGCTATCCTCTGCCTGGCGCTTGCTGTGGGAAAATCCAAAAATAAGGCGGAGAAGTCCTTCGGAAGTACGAGGACTGAGATAGAAATGTAAACAACAACCCAATCCCCCCGGTTGGTCTTGCGGGCGGACGGTAGGAAGGTTTTGCAGAATTTTTCTGCGCCTAGCGTCGCCGGCACTGCTGACAAGCTTCTATGGAAGCAGCTGCCGACGGCCATAAGCGGCGCGGAAAAATCCAAAAACCGACGTGTCCGACTGCAAGACCAACCGGGGGATTGGGTTGTTTATTTATTGAGATTTTTTAATGAGGTGCGATCTCCCCGCAGGCTCCCGCCAGTTCTTCTAAGAACAGAAGTTTTCCGGGTATGGTGGGGATATAGCTGGAGGTAATCCAGGGGTTCGGCCCGTAGCGCAGCGTCATCCAGAGGCTCTGGCCCTGCCAGCTCATCCCCCGGCCCAGGACGCCGTCGCAGCCTCCGATGGCAAAATCGGAGCGGAACATGAGGCCGGGGCCTATGGTGTTGGCGTAGCAGCTCATGGGTATGTAATTTCCATGGAAAGTCAGATACGCGTTCTGCTCAATGGTCAGGGGATGTAACATGGCCCCCACCCGGTGGGTGTCTTCTTTCCATTCTTTTTCCGAAGGGTAATCTTTGGCGAAATGGGGATCCCAGAAAGCGATATGGCAGGCCCTTCCCACGCCGTAAACCATCACCTGCCTGGCTCCTTTGGCCCGAAGGGCCTCCATCTGCTCCGCATAGCGGGGAAGCTCCTCTTTTGTGGCGAAATGCCGCTGCCCTTCGGGGACTCCATCTTCTCCCAACGGGCCGTAAAACGCGTGTTCCATGGCATACTGGAATGTCACCGGATTGTCCGCGGGAAGTGTGTTTCCCTTTTCATCCGCCCACTCATCCATATTGAAACCGTGGACATGTTCGCATGTAATTCCCCATTCTTTTAAGAAATAAACGGTCCAGCGGTACATTTCCATGGGGCCCACCGGAAGAATCAGGATTAACTCTTTTCCTTCCTCTTTTGCCATACGAATCTGCATGGCGATCTCATGTCCAAACTGCACTGCCATGGCATTTAAACCGTCCACAGGGACAGGTTTGAAATCCGGGTGCCAGAAAGACTGCCTCTCACAGACTGTTGCCGGATCACTCGTCACACAGTAGGAAAGCCGCTCCAAATCCCATCCTGCAGGATAAAGCTGTTCAAATAATGTCCCTTTAATTGTACTGATCATATTCATGTTTGTCTCGTCCTCCTGCATTTATTTACTCAAGGTTCCCGGAATTTTTATGGATTTCAAGCCACTTGTCCACATTTTCTGCTGTGATCAGTTCCGTATCGACCACCACATCTTCCTGTGTTCCGCCTTCCAGGGTCTGAATCGCCATATTGAGGGCCGCCTTTGCCTGTTCCGGCGCGTTCTGTGCCACAGAGCAGGTGGTCAGTCCCGATTTCACGGCTTCGCAGCCTTCGGGAAGCCCGTCGATGCCGCCCAGGAAACTGAACTCCTCCAGACGCTTGGCGTTTTCAATGGCTTTTACCGCACCTAAAAGCATCACATCATCGTGGGACAGTACTCCGTCGATTTTGTCATAGGCCGTCAACCAGTCGTCCATGTAGTTCATGGCCTTATCTCTTTCCCAGTTGGCATTCTGTACCACTAAAATATTGATGTCGTCCCGTTTCGCCAACGCTTCTTCGATTCCTGCCGTCCTCTCAACCACTGCCGTCAACCCTGCCTGACCTTCAATCAGCACCACATTGGCATTTTCAGGAAGGACTTCTGCTGCCTTTTCTCCCAATAGCCGTCCCATATCTCTCTCACTGGAAAGAATGGAGGTACTGTTTCCATCATCCACCTTTTCGCTAAGGGTAATGACGATAATTCCCTGCTCATATGCCTGTTTGATGGTGGGAATCAAAGACTCAATGTCATTGGGCTGGACAAAGATCACATCCACACCTTTGGAAATAAAGGTTTCCATACCGGAAATCAGCTTTGCATTGTCCCCTGCTCCGTCAATCACTTCCACATCAAATCTGTCACTGAATTCTCCCTCACACGCAGCCACCAGCTCATTGGCCTGCCATGCCGTAAACTGGTCTGTCTGGTTTTTCGCCACCAGCCCGGCTTTATACTTTTTCGCTCCGCCATCTTCCTTAGCTGCCGCTGTTTCTTTCGCTTTTGTTTCCTGTGCCTTCGTCTCTTTTGCTTCTTTGCCTCCTCCACAGGCCGCCAGTGAAAACATCATAACTGCTGCCAACAATACTGCCAATACCTTCTTCATACACGTTCCATCCTTTCTTTTTATTCTTTTCTCTTTGCCATATCAATACCGACAGCCAGCATAATCACGATTCCTTTTACAATGGACTGCCAGTAGGACTGCACATTCATCAGGTTCATCATGTTGTTTAACAGGGCAATGATCAGACAGCCGATCACGGTTCCTCCCATGGAACCGATTCCGCCGGAAAAAGACGTGCCGCCAATGATTGCGCCGATAATTGCATCGAACTCATAATTCAGGCCAACCGAAGGTAAACCGCTGTTGATTCTGGAACATAAAACTACCCCTGCAAACCCGGAAAATCCTCCCAAAATCAAATAGGCTGTCAGCTTAATCCGCTTCGTATTGATACCGGAGGCTATAGCCGCATATTCATTGCCGCCCACCGCATATAGATATCTTCCAAATTTTGTATGTTTTAAGATCACATAGCTGACCACCGTGATAACCACCATAAAAACAATGGGTGCCTTGATGCCCAGGATGCTTCCCTGTCCGAAAAATGCGAAATCACCGATGTTATAAATGGTTTTTCCATCCGTATACACATAGGCGGCGCCTCTGGCAATATTCATAACCGCCAGCGTTGCAATAAACGGAGGGATACGGAACCTGGATACGGCGATTCCATTGACCAGGCCGCACAAGACGCCCAGCAAAATGGAGACTATCATACCGACGAAGGCATTTCCCGTCTGGATGGTCACGCCGATTCCCACGCATCCGGCCACCGCCATAACGGCGCCCGGCGACAGGTCCGTCATCCCTGCAATGATCACCATGGTTTCCCCACAGGCAATGATCAAAATCGGGCTGACCTGCACCAGAATATTAATCAAGTTGCTAAGCTTGATAAAATTTTCCGACATAAAGATTGATGCCACAAACATGACCAGAAACACCACATAAATGGCGTATTTTCCCAAAATACTTTTGATATTTATCTGTTTTTCTTTCATCCTACCTATCCCTCCTGATGATTTGCCGTGGCATAGCTCATGATTTTCACCTGGGTGGCTTCTTCTCTGGAAAGTTCCCCTGTGATCTTTCCTTCACTCATCACATAAATCCTGTCCGACATACCCAAAAGCTCCGGTAAATCTGAAGATATCATGATGATCGACATGCCTTCTGCCGCAAATTCGCACATCTGCCTGTAGATTTCATATTTCGCCCCCACATCGATGCCGCGGGTCGGCTCATCCAAGATAAATACCTTCGGGTTTGCCGCAATCCATTTTCCAATGACGATTTTCTGCTGGTTCCCTCCTGAGAGGGAGGCCGCCGCCGTGTCCAGCCCCGGCGTTTTAATATTCAGTTTTTTCACCATCTCCATGGCTGTCTTTTTCTCCGCCCGGTGGTTTAAAAAAGGAGTTTTGCTGAAGCGGTCATAGTTGGGCAAAGAAAGATTTTCCTGTACACTCCGTTTCGTCACCAGCCCGAATTTCCTTCTGTCCTCGGAGACCATCATGATTCCTTGTTCTACGGCATCGGCAGGTTTTTTGATGGAAATTTTCTTCCCTTCCATATAAATTTCCCCGGACTCCAAGGCATCCATTCCGAAAACCGCTCTGGCCGTCTCTGTCCTCCCGGCTCCCACCAGCCCGGCAAACCCCAGGATTTCTCCTTTTTTTACATAAAAGCTTACATCTTTCACCTTTTCATTCTGGAGGTGTTCCGCCCGGAGCACTTCCTCCCCGATCTGCACTTTTACTTTCGGATAGGTGTTTTCAATGGCCCGGCCCACCATCTCGGCAATGATTTCATTTCTCGTGATCTCATTGACTTCGGCCGTACGTATCACCTGGCCGTCCCTCATAATCGTAAGGCGGTCGCAGATCTCATCCAGTTCCTCAAGGCGGTGTGAGATGTAAATGATCGTAGCCCCCTGGGCCTTGAGCTCCCGGATCTTCGCAAACAGCCGCTCCGTCTCCGATTCACTGAGAGATGAAGTGGGTTCATCCATCACAATGATTTTTGAGTTGAAGTACACAGTCTTGATGATTTCGATCATCTGCTGCTCCCCTACGGACATTTCCTTCATCTTCAGTTGGGGACTGTAGGAAAGTCCCTGTTTTTTAAGGAATTCCCCGGCCATTTTATTGAGGGCTTTGTGATCAATGAGTCCCAGCCTGTTTTTTGGCTCCTTCCCAAGGAAAATGTTTTCGGCAATGGTGAGCTCCCCCACCACGTTCAGCTCCTGGTGTACCATTCCGATTCCAAGGTGCCCTGCATGGATGGAATCCTTAATCTGGATTTCTTTTCCTTCCAGATACAGCTTCCCGCTGTCGGCATGGTACAGCCCGTTTAAAATTTTCATCAGGGTGGATTTGCCAGCCCCGTTTTCCCCCACCAGTGCATGCACTGTCCCCTTTTCCACAGAAAAGGAAACATGGTCCAATGCTTTCACGCCTGGAAAGGATTTTGTGATTTCAGAAAATTCCAGTATAACCTCCTGTTCTCCTCTGTTTCCTTTCGTCATTCTTTCCCTCCTCACCATAAAACTGTTTTATCCTGCCGGAATTTTTTCTATTCTCTGCATTTTTTGCTATTCGGAAATTCCGTCTCCCTATAATTTATTTATTCATTTAATTAATTAATATCAGATCGCATTGATTTTGTCAAGAGTTTTCCTTGTTTTTTCTAAAAAATCTCTTTTCATTTCTCTTATTATGGCTTATAATATCTTTATTTGATAAAAAAATATTTGGGAAATGGAGATTATTATGCCCCACGGTTACAACAGCAGTACCATACAAAGAATTAACCTGAAGCTTATTTTTAATTTAATCCGAAAACAGCAAGCCCATACAAGAGTGGAACTGGCAAAAAAAACCGGCCTCAGTGCCGCCACTGTCTCCAATATTGTAAACAGCCTCATCCACATCGGCCTTCTCTATGAATATCCCATGGCCACAAACGGCGTCGGCCGCCGTTCCATCGGGTTAAAGATCAATTATGACCGTTTCCACATTATCCATCTCAGGATTACCGTCTCCAGCATTTTTCTGGGACGTTATAATCTGCAGGAGGTTCAGCAGAAATATAAGGTCATCTCTTATACGGATTCCACAAGCCGTCATGATTTGCTACGGGAATTAAAAGATGCCGTCGGGCAGGAGCTTTCGTCCCGGCTGGAGCCGCCGATTCTGGGCATCGGGATCTCCCTTCCCGAGCCTTATGACAAAGGAAGTAGTTTTGATTTGATCGGAGAGTTGGTAAATTGGGAAGGTATCGATATTTGCCATGAGATACAGACGGAATTCCACATTCCGGTTTATGCAGAAAACGACGCCAATATCGGCGCCCTCTATGAGTGGTGGAAAGACAGTTCCATCACGGACAAAGACACCCTGGTCTATATCACAACTGCTGAAGGAACCGGAGCCGGTATCGTCTCTGCCGGCATGCTGCTTCGCGGCCGCCAGGGCGTGGCAGGGGAGATCGGCCACATGTCCGTGGATTTTAACGGCCCCCTTTGTAAATGTGGAAACCGGGGCTGCCTGGAGCTCTATACTTCCACCCTGGTAATGACAAAGAAAGCCAGGGAAGAGGCCGCAAAAGGCGCGGACACCTGCCTCTCCCCCGACTGTTCAAAGAAGGAATTCTTCCGGGCTGTATTGGATGGCGACCCTTTAGCCCGTTCCATTTTTGACTCCGCCATGCAGTATATGGGCACCGGTATTATCAATATTATTTATCTTTACAATCCCAGCATCATCGTATTTGGCGATGAAATGGTTTCTTATGGCGTCGGGGACCTGCTTTTAACTCTGGTCCGCCGGTTTGTGGCCGAGCGGGTGACTCCGCAGATTTCCGAAAAAGTCACCATGCGCCTCAGCACCGTAAATCATGATCCCGCCTTCCTTGGCGCCGGGGTCCTGGTCCTCAATAATATCAGCGATATTCTGTTTGACCAGAATTTGTTTTTATAGAATTGGTTATTTTTTATATTTTTTTCTTTTTTCGTAGGTTTTTTTGTTTATTTTGCTACAAAGCCTTGCTTTTCTTGTCAAAAACCGTTATGGTATAAGTGTATCTCGCAGAAATACATTTATACCATTTTTGTTTTTATGTCACGGAGGGGAATGTATCATGAAAAAGAAAAAACTGGGCCTTGTGCCAAAACTCATCATTGCCATTATTCTCGGTATTTTATTTGGATCTTTCCTGCCGGAAAGTATCTGCCGCGTCGTCGTCACCGCTTCCGGTTTGTTCAGTACCTTTTTAAAATTCGTGATTCCGTTAATGATTGTCGCTTACGTGACCATGGGTATCGCAGATTTAAGCCAGGGAGCCGGGAAGCTTCTGCTGATCACCGTCTGTCTCGCCTATGGTTCCACACTGATTGCCGGAACCTGCTCCTATCTGGTGGCCAGCGGGTTGTTCCCCAGTTTTATGAGCCCGGAAGCCATGGAGCAGATTGCCGCGACCGCGGATAATTCCCTGGCGACGTATTTCAGTATTAACCTTGCTCCCATTCTGGACACTCTGTCGGCCGTAGCCCTCGCGTTCGTCCTGGGACTGTGCCTGTCCACCATGAGAGGGAAAAAGGAAATCGGCAACAGCCTCTACAACGGCATGAAAGATTTCTCCAGTATTATTGATAAAGTGCTTCACACCGTTATTATTCCGCTGCTGCCGCTCTATATCTGCGGAACCTTCACGGATATGACTAAATCCGGCAAAACTTTTGCGATTTTAAGTATTCTGTGGAAAGTATTCCTGGTGGTCATCATCATGCATCTGGTTTATATCGTGATTCAGTTTATCGTAGCCGGAACCATCAGCAAGAAAAATCCTCTCACCCTCATCAAAAACCAGATTCCCGGTTATACTACGGCATTGGGGACCCAGTCTTCCGCAGCCACCATCCCGGTCAACCTGGAATGTGCAAAAAACGACGGAATCACAGAGCAGATCCGCAATTTCGTGGTGCCTCTTTGCGCCAATATCCATATGGCAGGTTCCATGATCACAATCACAGCTTGTGCAACAGCTGTCTGTCTCATGAATCAGCTTCCCATCAGTATTACTACGGTAATTCCGTTTATCATGACTCTGGGCATCGCCATGGTGGCTTCTCCCGGAGCTCCCGGCGGCTCCATCATGACGGCTTTACCGTTCCTGTACATGATTTTCGGCGCGGAAGCAGGCAATCCCGACGGCCCCATCTGCGCCATCATGGTGGCTCTCTACATTACCCAGGATTCCTTCGGAACCGCATGTAATGTATCTGGTGACAATGCTATCGGCGTCATTGTAAACACAATTTACGAAAAATGGATTAAAAAATAAAAACAGGGGATGGTTCTATGAATGTATTTGACATTATCGGTCCGATTATGATCGGGCCTTCCAGCTCCCATACGGCAGGGGCGGTACGCCTGGGCCGCGTGGCATGGAAAATACTGGAGGAAAAACCGGTGCAGGCAGATATCAGTTTGTCCGGCTCCTTCGCCCAGACCTATAAGGGACACGGCACAGATAAGGCCCTGATTGCCGGCATTATGGGAATGCACTCCGACGACGAACGGATCCGCCGCTCGTTGGCCCTTGCCGACCAGGAGGGACTTGTCTACTCTTTTACAGCCCAGGATATCCAGGACGCCCATCCCAACACGGCCAGAATCCACTTAAAAGGGGAAAACGGCGCTGAATGTACGGTCCAGGGGGCCAGTATCGGAGGCGGAAATATCCTGGTATCGGAGATCAATGGAATGGAAGTCTCCTTCACCGGGCAGTACAACACCTTGATGGTGCTCCATTATGACAAACCGGGCACCATCGCGGCAGTGACAAATTTCATGGCTTATTCAGGGACAAATATCGGAAACTTCCGCCTCTCCCGCCCCAAAAAGGGCGGGGAGGCAGTCATGACCATAGAAGTGGACGGAGGCGTGGAAGAAAGCTTGATCCAGAGCCTGCGCATCCTTCCCAACGTCATCAATGTCATCCTGATTCGCGCCATTTGACAGAATTTTGCAGCGCGAAACTCCACGCTGCAAAAGAGGGGCAGGAAAGGAGCAGTATCCATGTTGGATTATGATTCCATTGCGGCAATCTGCGAAGCCGCCGAAGAAAAACAAACAACCATATCCGTCCTGGCGTTATCTGACCAGGCTGAGCAGATGGAAATACCGGAAGAAAAATTATACGAACGTATGAAGAAAAGCCTGCATGTGATGCAGGAAGCTGTAAAGGAAGGAAAAAATCCAGATCTCCGCTCCACCTCCGGCCTCACCGGGGGCGATGCGGCAAAGGTAGAAACCTATGCCGAAACCGGCGGTATCTCAGGGAAATTTCTGAATCATGCCATGGCCAGGGCCATAGCCGTATCGGAATACAATGCCGCCATGGGAAAGATCGTAGCTTCTCCGACGGCCGGTTCCTGCGGCATCTTGCCGGGTACTGTCGTGTCCATGCTGGAGGAAGGCCGCTGTGATGAACATGCTGCCGTTATGGCGCTTTTCACCGCCGGGGCCATCGGAATGGTGATCGCCAAAAAGGCTTCCATCGCAGGGGCCCAGGGCGGATGCCAGGCGGAATGTGGTTCCGCCTCTGCCATGGCTGCCGCAGCCTTGGTGGAACTGGCAGGAGGGACACCCACCCAGGCTGCCCACGCCTGTGCCATGGCCATTAAAAACCAGTTGGGATTAGTCTGCGATCCGGTGGCAGGGCTGGTGGAAATCCCGTGTATTAAACGGAACGTATCTGGAATCGCCATCGCATTTACTTCCGCAGACATGGCCTTCGCCGGTGTGGAAAGTAAGATCCCGGTGGATGAATGTATCCTTGCCATGCGTCAGGTGGGGGACATGCTCCCCTGCACATTAAAGGAAACCTCCCAGGCCGGGCTGGCCGCCACCCCTACGGGGATCCTGCTAAAAAAACAGGTATTTGGGGAAATGTAAGGTAAAAATTTCTTGGATTTTTTGTATTTTGGTTTCAGATAAATGACAGAAGATTGGATCTTTTTCTAAGCGAGTGTTTTGTAATGAAAAAGAGCCAGTCTTCTTCTTGTTTAAATAAATCATACGGAAATCCGAGACATTTTTATTTTACTTTTCGGTATTTTGGGTTCCGGCTTTTTGGTTTGTCCGGAACTGTCCGTTCAATCAATCCGCGCTCCAAAGCCGGAGCCAGATAATTTTTTCGGAATGTGGGTCGGTGGGACAGTCCCAGCGCATCATAATACTCATCCTGCCTGGATTGAATAAGTTCTTCGATAGGCAGCCAGAAAAACAGCTCCTTCCAACGGCCCAGGAGCAGACTATGCCACATCCTGCCCATGCGTCCATTTCCGTCAGGGAATGGACGCATGGGCAGTTCAAAAAGAAGCTACCCTATAAAGGGCAGCTCCCTATATCTATTTATTTTTCTTGTGCCATTGAGAATAAAGCCTCTTGTAAAAGTTTAGAGAAATTGATATTATTTTTTTCAGCAAAAGTATTCAGCCACGCAGGAATAGTAAGGTTTTTTCTTACTGCCTTTTCACCATACTTTTCTTCATAGGAATCAATGTCCAGTAATAACATATTTACCATACACCCACTTTCAGCGGTTATTTCTGAATAATCAGAAGCACATGGTATTTGCTCTCCATCTTCCAGTTCTCCCAATATCCAACCACTAGCCGCGTCAATTCCCATTTCAATAGCTTGCTCTAAGTTTTTACCTTCTGTTACACAACCGGGCAAGTCCGGAAATTCTACTACGTATCCGCCGCTTTGATCTGTAAAAGGCTTAAATA
>JAAWCJ010000031.1 GCA_022793195.1 Lachnospiraceae bacterium
CTTCATGGTGATGCTCATGGCCACAGCCACATCCCTCTTCATGGTGATGCTCATGGCCGCAGCCACATCCCTCTTCATGGTGATGCTCATGGCCACAGCCACATCCCTCTTCATGGTGATGCTCATGGCCGCAGCCACATTCCTCTTCATGGTGATGCTCATGGCCGCAGCCACATTCCTCTCCGTGATAATGCTCCAAAAACTGCAGCGGATACTTCATAACCGTCCTCCCAAAATCCCTTTCTAAAAAGGCATCTCTTTTGCTTCATATGAATAAATGTTCATATGATTATTTAATCACCACTGCAGCAGATTGTCAAGACTTAATTCTGTTTCCGTCTCCTTCGATTTCCTTCCCGTCCTCTTTCCTGTCTTTTTTTCTCCTGTTCTTTTCTGATTTCATCACATTCTTCATCTATTTCATAAACAGAATCTTCATCAATGATTAATCTGGTTTTCATAAAACCCCCTTGTAACACTGTTTCGTGCTGATATATCGTATGCCTTGTTTTTTATTTCTGATACCGCATACCATCGCTGGTTAACAGGGACATACATATCCATGTTTGTCGCTGCATACTTTAAATAGATAAGACTTGCGAGGTGTCCTTTTGGAACAAAATGATTTGAAAGCAACAGAATTGGACAAAATGACTTGCAGCTATAACCTTCAAATGCTGAAGGCCGCCCTCACCTATTTTCCCCCTCAGCAAAAACGTCTTCTATCCATATTGGTCAAAATGCAGGAACTTAAAAATACGTTTCGCCTTATTTCTTCCCCCGACGGAATGAATTCTTTAAGCATCTGCTCTACACCGGAAGACGCCCCCAAGCAAGGTTTTTTTGACATCTGGAATGAACTGAGGAATTACGGCAGCCCGGAACAGAAAAAAGTATTTGACCGCCTGAACCAGGTCATCCAGCTTTCCAGCATGTACGAACAAATGACCCAGGCTGCCCCCAAAGAATCAAATTTCCCGGAATCTCCCTCTTTCCAGGCAGAAGATATCCTGCAAAAAGTATATGCTCCGATGGAAGCACCACAGGCAGAGCCAATACAAATGAAGCGCGTTGTGGCAGAGACTCAACAGATGCAGACTCAACAGCCCCCCGACAAAGAAACACAGATAAGGGAGGAACTCTCTTCCGATTTAACGGCGGCAAGCCTGAGCAGTCCTTCCGGCAATCAAAGTACCAATAAAAATACGGACTTCCGCACATATATCCGGGACGCCTTAAGTCCGGAAAACAAAATACTTTTTGATTCCTACAGCGCCATGTTCCACTCATCCGGCACCATTTCTGGAAAGGAGACAACAACCCATGAATAATTATCACAATCCTTACCGAAATCCTTACCCCAGCCAGGGACCAAGATACAATTCCGGCTATCATCCTTCTGCTGCTTCTTCCTCTGAAAATCCTTCCCCGGAAGCAAGTCAGCCCCAATACAAGCCACAGCCTGACCAGGCTTCAGAAAATAAGGAACAATCTTCAACGCAAACGGAAACTCAGGGGCAAGCGACTCCGCCTCCCGAACCGAAAAAAGGAGGTTCCGGCTGGCAAAATGACCCCTCACTGAAAAATATGGATCTCAAAAAACTGGCTTTTTTATCGGAACTGGTGGCAGAATCCGGCAATAAGCCTCTGGATGCCCTGCTTCCATTTTTAATCTCTGCCAACCAGAATGCCAACTCCATGGGATTACAGTTTAACGATGCCGAAACCAGCCTGCTTCTCAATGTATTGAAAAAACATATGAATCCTGAAGAACAGTCCCGTATCGACATGTTGCGGAAAATGGCAGATATTCTCGGGAAAAAGTGATACAGCTTTTGGAACTCAAAGTCTATATAGATTCAGGTGCAGGAAGCCACCTTCAAAGATGGCTTCCCGTACCTGAATCCGTATGGAAAACTTCATTTCCCATACGCCAAAAAAGCCAGGTACTAACCTGACTTTTCAGAGCGCGAGACGGGATTCGAACCCGCGACCCTCGCCTTGGCAAGGCGATACTCCACCACTGAGCCACTCGCGCTTATTCTGTTTTATCCGCTTCTGTTCTGCGAACAAATAATATGATACTATATGTGGTGATTTTTGTCAATACCTTTTTATGGAAATTTTCGCGTTTTTTAATATATTATATTAATTTTTATGCAAATATTTTGCCTGCCGGGAATCGAACATCCTGCGTGGCAAAAAATATCTTTCCTCAAACCAGCATAATACTCAGGAAATACTGATTATTTTTCACCTCTTTTGATGCAATGTTCTCTTTTCTGGCAAACTCAATGTCTCTCCAACATTCCTCCGCAGCCAAAGTAATGTGGAAAAGCATAATCCCCATATCAAATTCAATGCGCCCTTCCCTGGACCACAGGAAAAACGGCTCTTTTCTGGCAAACACATGAATCCTGTTTTGGTAAATGAGGAATCTCCAGGGCTGCCCGTTAAAAGCAGATGGCGCCAGGCGGGCCGCCTGCATCATCAGCCTGGTTTCTTCCGTGGGATCCTCTTTAAACACACACAACTCTTTCAAAGACAGGCGCTTTGCCCGAAAAGACTCCCGGTAGAGCTTTTCGTCCGCATATCCAAAAGCAATCACCATGAGGGCCTCCATACCTGCCGGCCCCTGAAGCCCCACCGTTTTTGCCATTCCTTGATAGCAGGTTCCGACACCATGGCTGGCCATGTAAAGCACAATCTGCTCCATCAAATATCCGGCATTGGTCATGGCGTATTCACCTGTTTCAGAGAAAAACACCAGATAATAGGGGGCTTTCACATGAAACAGCCCTTTGACCTTTGCCTCATTGTCCATGGCATTGAATAGTTCCACCGAATATTTTAGTTCCGGTACAAATGGCTGAAGTCCCAGCTCAAACTTTCGGAGATTCCGAAAAAACTCCTGAGGCAGAAGTTCCATTTTATAATGCCGTACAGATTTTCTGTTGTATACTGCCTCATACAGGTTCATTCTTCTGCCCCACCTCCATTCCTTACTCAGCATACCACATTTTTTTGATTCTGACACCGGAAAATAAGGAAATATTTTATTAACTTTTTCGTATTTTTCTCTGCAAAATGTATCGTTACCCCTATGCCGGTATCTTTTTTACAACAGCAGCCGCTCCAGTTCCGAAAGCGACCGCCCGAAAGCTTCCATGGCTGCCTGTATAGGCTCTCTTGTCCGCATATCCACCCCTGCATCCGCCAACAGGTCAATGGGGTCTTTGCTGCTTCCGCCCTTTAAAAATCCCATGTAATCTTCCACTGTCTCCGGCCCGCCATTTAAAATCCGCTCCGAAAGAGCCACTGCCGCCGAAAACCCTGTCGCATACTGGTACACATAAAAGGGCGTATAAAAATGAGGAATCCTCGCCCATTCCATAGCAATTTCTTCATCAATGACAATCCCGTCCCCAAAATAATCCTGGTTCAGTTTTTTATACAGGTCACAGAGCACGTCTGCTGTCAGCACTTCCCCCGCCTGGCTTTTTTCATGGGCCAGTTTTTCAAACTCCGCAAACATGGTCTGCCTAAACACCGTTCCTTTAAAACCATCTAGAAAATGGTTCAGGATAAATGCCCGCTCATTTTTACTTCCCGCATTTGCTAAAAGGTAATGGTTTAACAGGCACTCATTACAAGTGGATGCCACTTCCGCCACAAATATTTTGTACTGGGCATTGGTGAATGTCTGGTTTCCATTGGAGAAATAAGAGTGCATGGCATGGCCCATCTCGTGGGCCAGGGTAAACACATTACTTAAATTCTCCTGGTAAGACATGAGGATATAGGGATGGACACCGTAAGGGCCGCTGCAGTAAGCGCCGCTCCGCTTCCCTTCGTTTTCCATGAAATCAATCCAACGATTTTCAAGGCCTTCCCGGAAAGCCGCCAGATATTCTTTCCCCATAGGCTCTAGCGCCGCCAGGACAGTTTCCTTAGCTTCCTCATAGGAAACATGGAGGCTGTTTTCCGGCACAATGGGGGTATAAAGGTCATACATATGAAGTTCTTCTAACTTCAGCATTTTCTTGCGAAGGGCCACATAACGGAACATCAAAGGCATATATTCCCGTACCGTATCAATCAGTGTATCATAAACCGCCTCCGGAACATTGGCGTCTGCCAGGTAATATGCCCTGGCTGAAGAGTAATTTCTGGCTTTTGCATAAAAAAGTGCCTGCTTTACATTGGCCTGAAACGCCGCCGCCAGTGTATTTTTATGGCGCCCAAATGTCTCATACATGGCCAGAAAAGCATCTTTTCTCACCTGACGGTTTCTGCTCTCCAGAAAGTTTACGTACCGCCCATGGGTCAGTTCCACTTCTTCTCCGTTTTCATCTTTTATCATGGGAAATTTCGTATCCGCATTGTTGAACATTTTGAAAATCTGAGAAGGGCCGCTTGTTACTTCGGCCACGTCGGCCAGGAGCTTTTCCACCTCCGGGCTTCTGGTATGTTCTCTTTCCCGGAGAATCAGGTCAAAGGCCCGGTCAAAATCCCGGTCGGCCTCGTCCGTCTGGCGCATAGACGAAAGTTTTTCAGGAGGAATATCCAGGATTTCCGAAGCCATAAAAGAGGAAGCCGCTGAAGCTTCCGCCCACAGACTGGCTGCCCGCCCCACAAGTTTCTGATAAACAGGGTTTCCCGTATCCACATCAGCCTTTAAATGGGCGTATCCATAGATCAAGTCCAGTTCTTCTCCCATCTGCCGGTCGAATTTCAAACAGTCATATAGTTTTTTTGCTGAATCTCCCAAATGTCCCTTAAACTCCCCATAAACAGGGATTTTTTCTTTTGTCCTGGCGAATGCCTGCTCCCATGCTTCATCGGATGAAAAAATATCCTCCGTCGCCCAGGTACATTCCACAGGCACGTCCACTCTCTTTCTGATTATATTCTTATGCCCCATGACTTATTCTCTCCTTCTTTTTATAAATGAAAATTTTGTCTCCGCCATAATAATCGCCACAAAAATCAACACGCAGCCCGCTGTCATCCTCATGGTTAGATATTCTTCAAGAAACACCAGTGAACAAAGAACGCCAAATACAGATTCCAAGGACAGAAACAGGGATGCCGAAGTAGGTGTTGTATATTTCTGGCACACATTCTGCAAAAGGAACGCAATCATCGTACTTCCAAGGCCCAAGTACAACATTCCCGACAAGAGCCGCCTGGAAAAGACTGCCATGGGAAATCCCCCATCAAAAAAGGGGGCGAATACCCAGGAAATCACAGCCGCTGTCCCAATCTGAAGGATGGTCAGAATAACCGGGTCATGGCTTTCCGTATACTTATCAATATAAATCATATGAGATGCATATCCAAAGCCGCAAACAATGGTCAGTATATCACCGATATTGATGGTCATATCCCCCTGTAGGGATAGAAGCCCAATTCCGTCCACTGCTAAAAACGCCGCCATAATGCAGTACCTGTCCGGTTTCTTCTTATTAATAATCCAATGGAGGAACGGCACGATTACCACATAAATCGTAGTAAGAAACGCATTTTTCCCGGCAGTCGTGTATTGAATACCTACTGTCTGAAAAAAATAACTGATAAACAGCCAGAACCCCAAAAATCCTCCGCAAAATAAATCGCTTTTCGTAATCTTTACAAGCTTTTTACAAAACACCAGAGACAGCCCCACAAATGCTATTGTAAACCGAAAAGCCAACATATATACGGGCGGTACACTGTCCACCGAATCCTTTACCACCACAAAAGCAAATCCCCAGATAAAAGCTGTCAGAATCATCCCCAGATTCGCCAGCCATACGATATTTCTTTTTCCTGTGCCTTCCACTTGACTCCTCCGCCTCTTTTGTACAATCATTCTGCCGCCCCATTTTTTTCTGCATATCCGATTATATCGTCCTCTTCGTCTTCTTGTCAACAGCTCTTTCTTGTGCTACACTTATCCCGAAATGAGGTATGATCTATGGAAAGTCATATTTATCGCCAGTTGTCCCAGGCTGTCCTGTGTCAGATTGAAGCCCTTCACGCCGCCTGCATGGAGAAAGTTTCCGGCCCGTCGGAGCTGGGGCTTGTGTTGCCGGAAGCGGATACCGAAGAGGAGGATAGCTTTTACGCTTTATATTATATAGAAGATACTCTCGTCTCTTTCCTTTCCTGTTTCTGCCCGGATGGAAAGACGGCCGAGATTTCCGGCTTTACCGCTCCCGGATTCCGAAACCGGGGGCTTTTCTCCATTCTTCTCAGGGAAGTCAAAAAAGAGACAAAAAAAGTCTTCGGGAATGTGGCATTTCTGTTTCAGTGCCTTTCCTCTGAGTCCGATACTGTCTCTTTCTGCAAGTCCCGCCGCCTTACCTTTTCCCATTCCGAATGTATCATGGAATGGGTTCCCAAAAAAGAATCCTCCGGCCGTCTCTCTTCTTCTATTCTTTCTTCTTCCGATTTTGCCCCGCTTATCCGCCTTGTCCCTTCGGGGGAATATGAAACGTTTACTTCCCTTCACCGGAGAGTTTTTGAGGTTTCTCCTGATTTTTCCGCGGACTATATTGACATGGTCTCCCGGGATAAGGAAACCACCTCTTATCTCATCTGCCAAAACGACGATACCGTCGGGCTGTTCCACCTGACTTTTTCCAAAAACAGTCTAAATCCCGGACAGGCTGTCTACCTGATGGGATTTGGGATTCTCCCGGAGCATCGCAGAAAGGGCCTGGCTAAGGCTGCGCTTAAGGCTCTCCCTTCCCTGATGCCGGAACACTCCCGGCTGTTTCTGCAGGTTTCCACCTTAAACGCGGCCGCCTTTAGCCTTTATGAAAATTTCGGTTTTCAAATTTCTTCCCGGTTGGACTATTTCTCCTGAATAATTCGTATACGTCTATACAAAAAACGTACTAAATTTTGTTTTGAATTGTACGATTCTGTTGATGTTTTCCTTTTATTTTAATATAATAGAAACTAAAGGAGGTGACAATGATGTCCATCACTGCAACTGAATTAAAAGCTAATCTCGGTAAATATTTACTTCTGGCAGCTACTGAAGACATCTTTATTACAAAAAATGGCAGGATAATCGCCAAACTGACATCACCCTACCAAAACAAACTTGACATGATTGATTCTCTTTTCGGATCCATTCCGGACACCATCACTTTGGAGGAAGCCAGGAAGGAACAGTTGGAAACATATGAAAGTATTGATTGATACCTGTGTTGTTATTGATTTCTTGCAAAAAAGAGAACCCTTTGCACAAGCTGCGAAACAGATTTTACAGGCCGCTGCCACCGAAAAATTTGTCGGCTGTATTACGGCAAAAGCAGCAACTGATATTTATTATCTGATACGTCGTTCCATCCACAGCGAGAAAGAGAGCCGCCGCAAATTAACCCAACTGTTAAGCCTCGTTGGAATACTCGACATATGCGCTGAAGATGTTCTTCATGCGATTTCCTCCGCGGTATCAGACTTTGAAGATGCGGTTATGGTTGAGACAGCCATTCGCCTGGGCATCAGCTGTATCATCACAAGGAATATAAAAGACTATAAAAACGCCAAGGTTCCGGTATATGATCCTGAAGAATTCCTGAAAATTTTGAAATTATAGAAAGGGGGGCTGCTGCAAAATATCTGGATGTATAATGCCCGGCGCCCAGCCTGTCTTTGCGTTTGTCCGATAGGCAGATTTTGCAGGTTTTGTGAGCATCGTTATGAGCACTTAGCGCCTGTAGTTTGGGCGCTTATGTGCGATACATGCAAAGCACTTAGCAAGGTATTTTCGCGCTCTAGTGCTTTGCATAGCGGCGGCAGCCCCGCTGACCGGTTTTTATGGAAGCGGTGGATGACGGCAATAGGCGGCGCTGCAAAACCAAAAAATCAACGTGGACGAAAGCAAAAACAGGCTGGGCGCCGGGCATAAATATTAGAACAGATCGTATTTTGCAACAGCCTCCCCATACCGATTTTTCCTATATCCTCTCCGATCACACCGGATTGGAATATCCCATCAGGCTCTCGTCCACGGCTCTGGCCACTTCGCGCCCTTCCCTGATGGCCCATACCACCAGGGACTGCCCCCTGTGCATGTCTCCAGCGGTAAACACATTCTTCACATTGGTGGCATATCTTCCCGGTTCTGTTTTCACGTTGGTCCGCCCGTCCACCTCCACTCCAAATGCCTTGGTGACGTATTCCTGGCTTCCTAAAAATCCCGCGGCGATGAGAACCAGATCCACTTCGACCTCCTTTTCGCTTCCCGGAATCGGAACCATCATCGTCCGCCCTGTCTTTTCATCCTTTTTCCCTTCCAGGCTCACTAAAACCGCCTTTTTCAGATTTCCCTTGCCGTCTGCTATGAACTCTTTCACTGTTGTCTGATAGATTCTGGGGTCATGGCCAAAGACGGCGATGGCTTCTTCCTGGCCGTAATCCGTCTTCAAAACGCGGGGCCACTGGGGCCAGGGATTCCCAGGAAGCCTCTCCTTTGGCGGTTCAGGCATCATCTCCAGCTGGATTACAGAGGTACATCCGTGGCGGATGGAGGTTCCTACACAGTCGTTTCCCGTGTCGCCGCCGCCGATAACCATGACCTTTTTCCCTTTGGCGGAAATATACTTCCCGTCTTTTAACTCCGAATCCAAAAGGCTCTTTGTGGTGGCTGTCAGGAAATCCACCGCAAAATAAATCCCTTTGGCTTCCCTTCCCGGCGCTTTGATGTCCCTGGGGTTGGAGGCGCCGCAAGCCAGCACTACGCTGTCAAACTGTTTTATCAAATCTTCCGCTTTGTAATTTTCCCCCACGTTGGCGTTTGTCACAAACTCCACGCCTTCCGCCTTCATCACCGCAAGCTTCCGGTCAATGACATGTTTTTCCAGCTTCATGTTGGGGATACCGTACCGGAGAAGCCCTCCGATTCTGTCGTGGCGCTCAAATACCGTCACCTGGTGTCCCCGTTTATTGAGAAGGTCAGCCGCCGCCAGACCCGAAGGGCCGGAGCCTACAATGGCTACCCGTTTTCCTGTCCGCACTGCCGGGGGCATGGGTTTCACATACCCGTTGGCGTAAGCCGTCTCTATAATACTCATCTCGTTTTCTTTGATGGAGGTCGGCTCCCCGTTCAGGTTGCAGGTACAGGCCACTTCACAGGGCGCCGGGCAGACCCTGCAGGTAAACTCCGGAAAACTGTGGGTTTTTCTGAGGCGGTTGTACGCCTGTCTCCAGTTGCCGCAGTATACCAGGTCGTTCCATTCAGGTATCAGGTTATTCAGCGGACAACCAGATACCATTCCGTTAAACAGCGCTCCGGACTGGCAAAAAGGCGTCCCGCAGTCCATACATCTGGCTCCCTGCAGCTTCTGCTTTTTTGGGGGCAGAGGTTTATGGAACTCGTTGAAATTTTTGATCCGTTCCAGGGGTGGGATCACTGCTCCCGTCTCCCTCTCATAATCTAAAAAACCAGTTGGCTTCCCCATGTCAATGTCCTCCTTCCTCTTCGCCTTTTGCATTGGCAAAGAAGGCCTCAATCTGCGCCTGTTCGCTGCTCAGTCCCTTTTCTTCCATCTGGACAATGGTGTTCAAAACCCGCTTATAGTCGTAAGGGATGATCTTTTTAAATTTAGGCAGATATTCGCCAAAATGTTCCAGAATCTCTTTCCCTCTGGCAGAATTGGTGTATGCAACGTGATCCTGTATCATTTTCTTCAGTTCCAGAACGTCGTACTTGTTGGTCAACTCCTCCATGGAAACCATTTCCCTGTTGAGGCGCATATAGAGGTCGTTGTCCGCATCCAGCACATAGGCGATTCCGCCGCTCATACCGGCCGCAAAATTTTTCCCTGTCTTTCCCAGGACCGCCACGCATCCGCCGGTCATATACTCGCAGCCATGGTCGCCGACGCCTTCCACCACAGCCCTGGCCCCGGAATTGCGGACGCAGAACCGTTCTCCGGCTACGCCGTTTATATAAGCCTTTCCGCCGGTGGCGCCGTAGAGGGCCACATTTCCGATGATAATATTTTCATCAGCCGCAAATCCCGCTCCTTTAGGTGGGTAAATCACCAGTTTCCCGCCGGACAGCCCTTTTCCAAAATAGTCGTTGCTGTCGCCGGATACTTCCAGCGTCAGCCCAGAAGGGATAAACGCCCCGAAGCTTTGCCCGCCGCTTCCGCTGCACTTGACCGTGAAAGTATCCTCGGGAAGGCCTTCCGGGTACCGCCTGGTGATTTCTGCCCCAAATATGGTGCCGAAAGTCCTGTCCGTATTTTTAATGTCAACTTCGATACTCTTTTTCTGTCCCACCTCCAGGGCAGGAAGCAGCTTCTTCACCAACACACGCTCGTCGGCCGTCTTCTGGAGATCAAAGTTATATACTTTCTTTTTGTGATACCCGGCCATCTTACTTCCCACGTATGGATTATCCAAGAGCCTGGAAAGGTCCACGGTCCCCGCCCTGGGGGAATCAAACTCTGTCTTCATCTTCAGGAGATCGGTCCGCCCCACCAGTTCATCCACACTGCGGATTCCCAGCTTCGCCATGTATTCCCGGAGCTCCTCCGCCACAAAATGCATAAAATTAATCACATACTCTGGTTTCCCCCTGAACCGTTTTCTCAGCTCCGGATTCTGGGTGGCGATTCCCACCGGGCAGGTATCCAGGCTGCATACCCGCATCATGACGCACCCCATGGTGACCAACGGCGCTGTGGCAAACCCAAACTCCTCCGCTCCCAAAAGAGCCGCCACCGCCACATCACGGCCATTCATCAGTTTTCCGTCCGTCTCCAGAACCACCTTATCTCTCAGGTCGTTCATGATCAGAGTCTGATGGGTTTCCGCCAGTCCCAGCTCCCATGGAAGTCCCGCATTGTAGATCGAATTTCTGGGAGCCGCCCCTGTGCCGCCGTCAAAGCCGGAAATCAAAATCACCTGGGCTCCTGCTTTTGCAACGCCGGCGGCCACGGTCCCCACGCCGGCTTCGGAAACCAGTTTCACCGAAATCCTGGCATCTTTATTGGCATTTTTCAGGTCGTAAATCAACTGGGCCAGGTCTTCGATGGAATAGATATCGTGGTGGGGCGGCGGGGAGATCAGGCTCACTCCCGGCGTGGAATGTCTTGTTTTGGCCACCCAGGGATAAACCTTTTTGCCGGGAAGCTGCCCGCCCTCTCCCGGTTTTGCCCCCTGGGCCATTTTAATTTGGATTTCGTCGGCGCTTACCAGGAATCTGGAAGTCACTCCGAACCTGGCGGAGGCCACCTGTTTGATGGCGGAACAGCGGTCTTTTCCGGGAATTCCTTTTGTACCCAGCCGTTCCAGGGCCTCCCCGCCTTCACCGGTATTGGATTTCCCGTGGATACGATTCATAGCCAGCGCCAGCGTCTCATGGGCTTCCTGGGAAATCGAACCATAAGACATGGCGCCTGTCTTAAACCGCCGCACAATGGAATCCACGCTCTCCACCTCTTCCAACGGCACACCTTTCTTCGGATATTTGAAATCCAGAAGCCCCCTCAGGTTCATGGGGTTCCTTTCCTCATGGAGCATGGCCGAATATTCCTTGAACATCTCATAGTTCCCTGTCTTTGTGGACTCCTGGAGAAGGTGGATGGTCTTTGGGTTATACAGATGTTCCTCTTTCCCGGAACGGGATTTATGGCTTCCCACACTTTCCAGGGTCAAGTCCACCTGGAGCCCCAGGGGGTCAAAGGCCGCCGAATGGAGGGCGTCCATATCGGCTGCGATATCTTTTAATGTCACGCCGCCCACCCGGCTGACCGTGTCGGTAAAGTATTTGTCTACCACTTCTTTGCAAATGCCGATTGCCTCAAAAATCTGGGAACCCTGGTAGGACTGGAGCGTGGAAACCCCCATCTTGGATGCAATCTTCACAATGCCGTGGAGCACTGCCGAATTGTAATCGTCCACCGCCGCGTAATAATCTTTGTCCAACATTCTTGATTCAATCAGGGAACGGATGGACTCATGGGCCAGATAGGGATTGACCGCGCAGGCGCCGTAACCCAGCAGCGTCGCAAAATGGTGAACCTCCCTGGGCTCCCCGCTTTCCAGGATCATGGCCACGGAAGTCCGCTTTTTCGTGCGGACCAGATGCTGCTGCAACGCCGACACTGCCAGCAGGGACGGAATGGGCACATGGTTTTCATCGATTCCCCTATCGGAGAGGATCAGGATATTGGCCCCGTCCCGGTGGGCTCTGTCCACCTCCAAAAACAGATGGTCGATGGCCCGTTCCAGGGAAGTATTTTTATAATAGATAATCGGGATGACCGCCGGTTTTAACCCGGGCACCTTCATATTTTTAATTTTTAAAAGATCTGTTCCTGTCAAGATGGGATTGTTGACTTTCAGGATACGGCAGTTTTCCGGCATTTCCTTAAGCAGGTTCCCGTCGCATCCGATATAAACGGATGTGGACGTGATGATCTCTTCCCGTATGGCGTCGAGGGGCGGGTTCGTCACCTGGGCAAACAGCTGTTTGAAATAATTAAACAGGGGCTGGTGCTGTTTGGAAAGTACCGCCAGCGGGCTGTCTGCGCCCATGGAAGAAACTGCTTCTATGCCGTCTCTGGCCATCGGCAAAATCATGGTCCTGTACTGCTCATAGGTGTAGCCGTAAGCTTTCTGGAGCTTTGCCCGCTCCTCCTCCGTATAGCTCTCCACCCTTTGATTGGGGATTTTCAGTTCCTTAAGTTCCACCAGGTTGCTGTCCAGCCATTCCCCGTAGGGCTGCCGGGTGATATAACGGTTCTTTAAGGTCTCATCATCCACCATCTCTCCCTTGACCGTATCGATTAACAGCATCTTTCCCGGCCGCAGCCGTTCCTTTTTGACAACGTTTTCCACAGGAATCTCCAGGGCTCCCACCTCAGAGGAAAGGATCACATAGCCGTCTTTCGTCACATAATACCGGGAAGGCCTAAGGCCGTTTCTGTCCAGGACCGCCCCCAGGATATCCCCGTCGGAAAACACAATGGAGGCGGGGCCGTCCCAGGGCTCCATCATGGTGGCGTAATATTGGTAAAAATCTTTTTTCTTCTGGCTCATATACTTGTCGTTGGCCCATGGCTCCGGTATGGTGATCATCACCGCCAGAGGAAGCTCCATTCCACTCATCACCAGAAATTCCAGGGTATTGTCTAACATTGCGGAATCGGAACCGGTCTCATTGACCACCGGGACGACTTTCAGCATTTCTTCCTTTGTGAATTCCGACTCCATATTCTCTTCTCTGGCAATCATCCTGTCCACATTGCCGCGGATGGTATTGATTTCCCCGTTATGTACAATGAGGCGGTAAGGGTGGGCGCGCATCCAGCTGGGCGTCGTGTTTGTGCTGAAACGGGAATGAACCACGGCAATGGCCGATTCATAGTCGGAAGACTGAAGATCCGGGAAAAACTGGCGCAGCTCTTTGACCATAAACATCCCTTTATACACAATGGTACGGCTGGACAGGGATACCACATATGTATTATCGTTGCTTTGTTCAAATACACGCCTCGCCACATAGAGCTTTCTGTCAAAATCCAGCCCCTTTTCCACATCCTCCGGCTTTTTGATAAAGCATTGTTCAATATGCGGCATGCAGTCCACCGCTTTTTTCCCGAGGATGGAAGGCACTGTGGGAAGGTTTCTCCAGCCCAAAAACTTCATGCCTTCTTTTGCCACAATGATCTCAAACATTTTTTTCGCCTGTCGGCGTCTCAGCTCATCATGGGGAAAGAAAAACATGCCGACGCCATACTCCCGCTCTTCCCCCAGGGAAATGCCACATTCTCCTGCCGCTTTTTTGAAAAATTTATGGGAGATCTGTAAAAGGATACCGACTCCGTCTCCTGTTTTTCCTTCCGCATCCTTGCCTGCCCTGTGCTCCAGGTTCTCTACAATTTTCAAAGCATTTTCCACTGTCTGATGGGTCTTAAGCCCTTTCATATTGACCACGGCTCCCACGCCGCAGTTGTCATGCTCAAAGCCCGCCTCATATAGTCCCGGAAGATGTCTTTTCGTCTCTCTTTGTAATGTCTGTTCTTTTACCATAATAGGATTCCTTTCCGTCACCTTTGCCGTGTGGGGATGCCGCTGCCAAAAGATGTGGAGGTTGTCTGGCGACGTTTCATTACAAGTCCACGTCTTTTGACAGTGGAATCCCATACGACAAAAAAGAAGTGCGGGATACAGACGACTCGTCTGTATCCGACACTCCTTTGTGTCCTGTTGGAACATCATAGATTTTCACTTTATAAAATTTCCCAAGCTGCAACTTGCGTTTTATCATACAACGATTTTTCCGATTTGTAAATAAAAACTTTTTGCGGAATTGTCAGATTATTTGACATTATAAATCTGTTCTCCCGAATTGTCTTTGTGTATTGTAATCATTTCCCTGCCTTTCTTAATATCTTTCCAGCTTGTCCCGTCACCTCCCTTGACAAACGTACGATTTCGGACTATAATACTTTCATGTATTTTTGTACGATTTCGGACAATCAAGGAGGAAATCATATGGCCACACGTTCTTCTAAGGATATCAGGCGGTTTAACCATCTGGTAAGCGAAACTGATGCAGTATATCATGAACTATCCTTAAAACTTGGACTTTCCGACAGCGCCATGCAGATTTTATATACCATTTACGATACTGGTGACGATGGCTGCCTCCTGCGGGATATCTGCCGTCTGACAGGCTTGAGCAGACAAACACTCCATTCCTCCGTTCGCCAGCTGGAAAGGGACGGAATCCTTTTTCTTAAGCCGGAAGGTGCCAAAAACAAAAAAGCGGTCCTCACGGAAAATGGCCGCCGTCTGGCTGCACGTACGGCCGGAAAAGTCATAGAAGCAGAAAACCACATCTTTGCCTCCTGGGAAAAAGAAGATGTGGACACTTATCTCGGGCTCATGCGCCGTTACTTAGAAGATTTTCGGAAAGAAATCAGGAAAATAGAACGAGAAACAGAGAAACAAGACGAATCACTAAAGAGGAATTAAATCAGGAGACATCTTATGAACATTCAATTATCTGACCATTTCACATACAAAAAACTGTTTCAGTTTACCCTCCCCTCCATCATTATGATGGTATTTACATCCATTTACGGCGTGGTGGACGGTTTTTTCGTGTCAAATTTTGCAGGTAAGACAGCTTTTGCCGCCGTTAACCTCGTTATGCCCTTTGTAATGATTCTCGGCGGGGTAGGTTTCATGATCGGAACCGGCGGCACTGCCCTTGTTTCCAGAGTACTGGGAGAAGGTGACAAAGATCGGGCAAACCGGTATTTTTCCATGATGGTCTATGGGACACTGATCATCGGGCTTTTGCTTTCTGTAATCGGAATTGCTTTTATGGAGCCCATTGCCGCATTTTTAGGGGCCACCGAAGAGATGATGGGAGACTGTGTCCTTTACGGCCGCCTCGTCATCGGCTTCACTGCGGCATTTATGCTCCAAAACGTATTCCAGAGTTTTCTTATCGCTGCCGAAAAACCAAAGCTGGGCCTGGCTGCCACCGTTGCCGCAGGTATCACCAATATCACCCTCGATGCCTTGTTTGTAGGTGTCTTTCGGTGGGGATGTGCAGGCGCCGCAGTGGCAACGGGACTCAGTCAATGTATCGGAGGAATTTTATCGCTCCTTTACTTTATCCGCCCCAACAAAAGTTTGCTAAGGCTTACAAAAACAAAATTAGAAAAAGGGCCGCTCCTTCGCGCCTTCGGCAATGGTTCCTCCGAGCTTATGAGCAATATTTCCAGCTCCGTTGTCAGCATGTTATACAATTTTCAGCTTCTCAAGTATATTGGTGAGGACGGTGTTTCCGCCTACGGTGTTTTAATGTATGTGCAGTTTATTTTTATTGCCATTTTTATCGGATATTCCATCGGAAGTGCCCCTGTTATCAGCTATCATTACGGCGCGGGGAACCACGCAGAGCTTAAAAATATGCTGAAAAAGAGTGTGTCTTTCTCTGTCTTGGCCGGTATCCTGCTGACCATCCTCGCATTTTTGCTGGCTAAGCCCCTTGCAGGGATATTTGTAGGATATGACAAGCAGCTTTTTGACCTTACCAGTCATGCATTCCAGCTGTTTTCCCTTTCCTTCCTGCTGGCCGGCTTTAATATTTTTGCTTCCTCTTTTTTTACCGCCCTCAACAACGGTGCCGTTTCGGCTGCCATTTCCTTTCTGAGGACTCTGGTTTTCCAGACCTCCTCCGTCCTGATTCTTCCGTTCCTTCTCGGGGTCGATGGCATATGGTGGGCCATCACCGTGGCGGAAATATGCGCCTGTATCATCTCTGTGATTTTTCTCTTTGCCAGGCGGAGAAACTACCATTACTTCTAAGTCTGTAACCCCTTTCGGGGAGGAATCAATCCTCCCCGATTTTTTCTGTCTTATAAATAAACCTTACACTTTCTCCCTTATTTCCGTTACTGTCTTTGAAGGATTTATAATTTTTCCCGGCATCCGCCACCGCTTTCATACGATCCCTCAGTTCTTTTATCTCCCCGTCAAAAGCTTCCACCAGGGCTTCAATCCCTTCTTCGTTAAATTTCTCCACGCCATCAGAAAGCTGCATAGCCCCATCCTGAAGCTTTTCTACGCCGTGGGTCAAGGCTCCGCCTCCCCTTTGAAGCTGTCCGATACCTGTATAGAGAGTATCCGCCCCATCCGAAAGCTGTCCGGCTCCGTCCGCAAGCTGCCCGGCTCCACTTTCCAGCCTATAAACTCCGTCGGTGAGCTGGCCGGCCCCATCTACAAGCTGTCCGGCTCCGTTTACCAGCTGCTCTGCCCCGTCACTGGCAGAGGCCACCCCTGCCGTATAAGTCAAAAGCCCCTGATAGAACTGGTTATAGCTATCCAGTTGCCCTTTTAAAGCCGTAAGGCTGGCTGCCCCGTTTTTCGCATTTTCCACTGCTTTCCCAATTTGTTCCGCCACTGCCGGACTCTGCATCTGCTGCCCGACAATCCCCTGGATGGTTTCTTCTGTTTTCTGTGAAATAAGCGCCTGGATTTCACCACTGCCCATCTTCGCCGCCACTGCATCCGCGATCTGTTGCGCTGCTGCATCTCCGTTCCCCAACATGGTCTGGTAAGTGGCCTGATCCGGTATCCCTGCCTGGGCAAGAGCCTCATCCAGTATCGAGCTCTGGATGCCTCCTGTCACCTGGGCCACGATATTGGCCGCCTGCTGTTCTCTCACAGCTTTCTCAACTCCTTGCCTGAACTGTTCCCGCACAGCGCCTTCATCCATGGAGCCGATAGCTCCTCCCAGCACCTGGCTGTAATTATCCCTGGTGAGAGCCGGAAGAGAAAGCCCTGCTGCCTGAATCTGGCTGTTTGCCGCGGCAAGAAGGGAATCAAATACCTGACCTGCACCGCCGTTTATAGCATCGTTGTTGTCCACAAGCTGTCCCAGGCCACCTTTCAGTTCCGATGCACCAGATTTTAAGGCTTCTGTTCCTGACTTTAAGCTTTCTGCACCAGATTTAAGGGTTCCCGCGCCTGTTTTTAAATCATCTGCACCGGACTTTAACTCTCCCGCCCCTGAAGCCAGCGAAGAAGCCCCCGAAGCCAGTCTGTCAATGCCGTCGGTAAGCCCGCCGGATTTTTCCAACAGTTCCGTAAGTCCGTCGTAAAGGGCCAAAGAACCGTCTGTCAGTTCGCCCATGGCATCCGTCAGCTTATCCATGGACTCATCCAGTTCATCAAAAGCCTCCGTCTTATCCATATCAAGTTCTGCAAACACCTCCGTGGTAGCTAAAGTTATGGTGGTTTCCAGCTTAAAATCTGTCACATCCGCCGTCACTTCCAGATACCCGGGAAGTTCCATTTTTTCTTTATCCAGTTCCAGGCTTTCCTGAAGCCCCGGCATGGCAAAGCCCGCCACAATGGTACGGTCCCCGTCATTGATGACCCTGCCGTTGGAAACCTCCACATTGGCGAAATGCCCATTGTCCAGAATCATTCCTGTCACCATGACGAAAGGTACATAAATCCGTTTAACCTCCCCTTCGATTTCCACGTCTTCATACTGATTGTTGGTGTAGTCAAACCGCATGGTAAGCTTTCCGCTCTTTCCGGCCATGTCTTTTGCAGCCACTGCCTTTCCATCCAGCTTATAGCTGACAGCCATATCCACGGGGAGTTCTTTTTCCAGATTTTCCTGAGTATAAGTATCCTCCCCGTCTCCGCCTTTCATCCAGTCGCTGACAATGATTTTCCGGGGTTTTCCATCTGCCTCAGCAATGACATAAACAGTTTCTTCCACGGAACTTCCGGAGCTTTTTCCGGCATCTTCCGTTTTCTTTGTTTCCACCTCTTCCCCCTCGATGATTTCCGGGCCGCAAGAACTTCCTTTTTTCAGCCCGGAAGCGTAAGCTCCCGCTCCCGTCATTCCGAAAATCAGGCTTCCTCCGAGAATCACTGCCAGAAGCTGTTTCGATTTTCCGGCCGCATGTTTCATATTTACTGTCTTCACCTGTTTCTCCTCTCTATGTTTCATAGGAATCTGTCTCATATCGTTACCTCCGATTTCCTTCTCATCTTATTTTTCATCCCAATACTTGTGGCGCATATCATCCGGTCAAACAGCATAAACATGGCCGGCAGCGCTAAAATCACAGAGAACATACTGACAATGGCGCCTCTCGCCATCAGCATACATAAGGAACTGATCATGTCGATGTCCGAATAAACTGCCACTCCAAAAGTAGCTGCAAACAATCCCATGGCGCTGACAATGACGGAAGGGATGGATGCCGCAAGAGCCGTCGCCACTGCTTCCCTTTTTCCGTTTCCATTGTACCGCTCACTCTTATATCTGGTGGTCATCAGGATCGCGTAATCCACCGTGGCGCCAAGCTGAATGGTACTGATACAGATGGGGGCGATAAAAGGAAGAGAAGTGCCTGTATAATGGGGCAGCCCCAGGTTAATGAAGATGGCAAATTCGATGACCGCCACCAGGATAACAGGTAGCGTAAAACTCCGTTCCACCACCAGGATAATCAGGAAAATCGCCACGATGGAGACAGCGTTTACCACCTTGAAATCCCGGTCTGTCACCTCAATCATATCTTTCGTACAGGGTGCTTCCCCGATCAACATTCCCTTTTGGTCATATTTCTTAAGAATCCTATTTAAGCTGTCGATCTGTCCATTGACCTCATCGCTGGCTGTCTTGTATTCCGAATTAATTAACATAAGCTCCCAGTTATCACTCTGCAAAATCTCCTTTATGGACTGCGGTATCATCTCTTCCGGTATCAGCGGACCAATGGCGGATTCCAGTCCCAGCACATATTTTACGCCGTCCACCTGCTCCATTTCCTTCATCATTTCCCGTTTTTCATCCATGGGAACCGACACATCTGTCAGTATCATATGGGTGGAACCCACATCAAAAGCTTCCTGAAGTTTCGTGTTGGCAATAATATTGTCCATATCCCGCGGAAGGCTGTCGGACAGTTCATAATAAACTTCTTTTCCCGTTTCCCGATACCCTGCATAAGCCGGAATAAGAAGCGCCGCAAACAGTACAAGAAAAACCGGGTAATACCTGGTAATAAATCCTGCCAGTTTTTCCGTGGAGGGAATCAGGGACTTATGCCTTGTTTTCATAAGCAGTTTATCAAACACAAGAATCATAGCCGGAAGCGTTGTCACACAGCCAATCACCCCAAGGATGACTCCTTTTGCCATGACAATCCCCAAATCTTTTCCCAAAGTAAAGCTCATAAAACATAAGGCGATAAAACCGGCCACTGTGGTAATGGAACTTCCCACCACAGAGGTAAGCGTCTTATTTATGGCCTCCGCCATGGCTTCTTTTTTATCTGAAGCACTTTCCCTCTGTTCTTCATAACTGTGCCACAGGAAAATGGAATAATCCATGGTCACTGCCAGCTGAAGCACTGCAGCCAGCGCCTTCGTCAGATAAGAAATCTCCCCCAGGAAATAATTAGTTCCCATATTGAGAAGAATCGACATTCCGATACTTAAGAGGAACACAAAGGGAATCAGAAAATTATCCATGAAGACCATCATGGCACCACAAGCCAAAACCACGGCAATCCCCACATAAATCGGTTCTTCTTTCTCACACAGTTCCTTAAGGTCCGTAACCAGGGCTGACATCCCGGAAACGAAACACTGCTTCTTTGTCACCTGTTTAATCTCCTGAATCGCCTCCATGGTCTCGTCTGCAGAGGTGGAACTGTCAAAGAACACGGCCATCATCGTGGCATCCCCTGCATTAAACGCCTGATACAGTTTATCTGGAAGTAGTTCCATAGGAACGGACAAGTCCATGACGCTGTCATACCAGAGCGCCGTATCCACATGTTCCACTTCTTCAATGGCCGCTTTCATTGCAGCCACCTTCTCCTCTTCCATCCCTTCCACAATGATAAAGGAAAAAGCGCCTTTTCCAAAGTCCTCCATGAGAATATCCTGTCCCTTGACCGTATCCATATCCTCCGGCAGATAGGTCAGCATATCGTAATTAATCCTTGTGGCTGCCATACCGATCACGGAAGGAATCATCAAAAGAATGGCGGCTACCAGAATCGGAATCCGGCATTTGACCACTGTTTTCCCGAATTTCATCCCTTTTCCTCCTTTTTGTTCTCAATAATTTTAACTGCGCAGAGGGCCACACATAAATTCAAAACCCCCTCAGCGAAAAAAGTAATACCTGTCAGTGTCATCAGGGCCACGGCCCCGGCAAAGGGGGCAGCCACCAGAAGCAGCCCGAACACAGCCGATATCGCCGCCATGGCAGCGATCATCCACCAGCGTTCCAGGCCAAACCGTCTGGCATCCAGGGCGGTCTGCAGCTTAAAAAGCCCATCTGCCAGCGCCATCACTCCGATGATCACATGCAACGTCAAAACCACCCCTTCTGTGCGAAACAAAAGCAGGAAGCCCATGACAACCGAAAGCAGGCCAAAAGCCAGGTCAAACTGAAAAGCCAGCCGGTAGAGATCTCTGGAAAAATATCCAACCAATTTGATAATCCCGCAGACAATCAGCAACATTCCTGTCATCCGTCCAATCAGCTTTATGGAAAGCCCGGGCTGCGCCATCAAAAACGCTCCCGTTCCGCATAAGATCAATGAGGTAACAATATACCCAACCTTTGCCGCTTTCACCGTTTTTGTATTTCCCATAATCACACCTCCCTCTTACTGCTTTATTCTATCCTTTTTCCTCTGAACAAGAAACGGACAAAAAAAGGCCGGTGTACAAAAATCGTACACCGGACCATATTTGCCCGAAAACCAGACACATGACTGGTATTTGCCTAAAAATTATGTACCGGCCACCCTCGCAAAAGCCGCCTCAATGCTGCCGTCCAGCATAACCCCAAGGCGCCTGACAACCTCCTCCGGTTCATATTTCATACCGGAGGCCAACCAGTCTAAAATCATCCCCGTGAGGGCCGCCCTGTAAAAAGACGCCATCAATTTTTTGTCCTCCTCCGACACGTCAAATCTCTCTGCCGCTTTCCATACAAAGCGCTCCATCACATCCATCCCAATCTGGTTCAGGTACTGCTCGAAAATCTCCCGGTTCACGGAATTGTAAATGTGGTAAATGCTCCTTTTATTCTCCAGGGCAAACCTGGTGGCGGCAATAAACCCTTCCTCCCAGGAATCCTCCCCCAGCCGTTCCCCCAGCACACGCTCCGTCTCCTCTTTCAGAATCGTTTCCACCAGCGCCGGAATATCGCTGAAATGGTAATAAAAGGTATTCCTGTTGATGCCACAGTCCTCCACAATATCCTTTATGGTGATTTTGTCCAGCGGCTTTTCCCTCAGAAGTTTTAAAAAAGAATCCGCAATGGCTTTTTTTGTAAATGCCGGCATAATAAATCTCCCTTGATTTTTTCTCCGTTACTATTGTATCGGTGTCCGCGCAGAATGTCAACTTGCTAAATAATCCTTGGATTTCCATATTGTGTATTCCAGGTTGACCGATACCAGATAAGGATAAAGTTTTTATAAAAAAGCATATTGAATAACTTTCTTGCATATGCTATAATGCCGTTAGGCAAAAGAGATGCAAAAGTTCCATGTGAACAAAGAATGAAATCCCCGAACCGTGTTGCACCACAGTTCGGGGATTCTTCTTTTCTTTTTATAGCGGCAAAGCACCCGCTAGGCTATCTGTTGCTCTTGTCGTCACCGTCTAACCATTTGATGATGTAGTGGCAAGCCACACCAGCCATAACGGCGATTAAAAAGGATGCAAATAACTCCATGTGAACACCTCCTCCCTGTTGCGGGTATCGGTGAGCAACACATAGA